>CAKRDZ010000005.1 GCA_934316845.1 uncultured Eubacterium sp.
AACAACTGACACTGGCTGAATGCTTTGCTGGATTGGGTTTCAAGTGATAGCGGTTTGAAAAATGGGGAAACTCAAACTTACACTTCGATTTCAGACAATATTTTCTCTATCTTGACGATTATATAACATTCTCCGAACTTCCATAATCTTATCACTACCTTCATCATCTATAACAACGTAATAAGCGACATAATTTTTTACATATATTTTGTAATACAAATATTTTCTTTCCTTCTTTGAATGATATGGTTCAAAACTCTCACAAACCGGTAATCGTTGTAATATTGCGTTTTCAACTGCATCAATCAAATCATTTGCTGCCTTCTCATTTGATAATTCATTCTTTATATATAAAACAATTTCCTTTACATCCTCCAAAAAAATAGGCAGATATCTGAGCTGGTATTTTTCGTTATTCATGAACTGCCTCCCGTAATTTTGCGAACATTTCTTCATGTGAATATCTTTCATTTGTCTCTTCTGCCATTTTATCTGCAACATCCAATGCATCTTCTATGGATTCTGTCAGTTTGGAATACGCCTCTATACTCATTACCACCATAGATCCATATCCATTTTTTGTCAAATATACTGGTGCTCCGTTTTTAACTGTACTTTCTATTTCTGTAAATTTATTCCTTAAATCAGATACTGGTCTAATTTGTATCATAACAACCATTCCTTCCTTATCATAATATTGATAAAATAACGCCATCTTCTATTTATATTATATACAAATTTTCCTATAAATTCAACAAAAATATTTTTTATCAAACATACATGAATATCTGCTGTTGGTAATCTTGCTAATAACCTGCTAATACAACCATGCCAAAACACCCCAAATCATACAAAAAAGAAAAATATTTAAAAAAACTCAGAATTATATCAACCTGCGAAGCCACAGGCATTTAAAGCACTTTTACACCACCTGCCAACACTACTGAAAACTCGCATCATAGTTCTTCTAAGGGGCAGTTGTAGGTTCGATTCCTACCGGGAGTACTCGCGAAGATATTGAGGAGTGCAGAAAAGAGTTCACTATAGACACGCAAGTTTACTTGCATGTGGCTATAAGTGGACTCTTTTCTATAGGACGAACGTCCGCGGGCAGACCGGCTCTGCCAGGCTGACTGCACGACGAAATATCGCGAAAAATGAAGCAATGCAAAACAAAAGAAATAGAAAAAGTTGAGTTTACTCAAATTTTTTTCTATTTCTTTTGTTTTATAGTGCGAAGCACGCGGGCTTGCGGGATGGTTTTTCCCGCAAGACTGGCATTGCTTTATAAAAAAGCCGTGCAGAAAAGAGTTCACTCTCCCTGGCGCGGCTAGAAATTCATCGATTTTGGCGAAATTGAGATGGTTTTTGACCCTGTCTGCACTTTTTCCCTAAAGGTCAAATGATTTACAACTCTCTTTTGACCCTATAACAAATTCGCTTATCTAGATCAAACAATTGCCACCTATTATTTGACTTAGATTTTACTTTTATTCCCCCAGATCATATTAACATGTTATTTTTTATGACTTATATTAAAAACTTGTTTTTTTGAGTCAAATTGTCTTTCAAATTTGTATGACTTTATTTTCATTTTTACAAATCAGATCAAAAATAATCTACCAAGCATCCAGCTCAACTCTTTCTGCTGCAGTCCAACCATTGTCTCGCCCTGAAATCAGCGCATTATTTTTTTGCAGTCTCCTCTAATTCCAACATATATTTATCAAAATCAGACATAAATAATCTATCCTGAACAACACGATACTTTTCAAATTCAGTCTCTGCTTTTGCCTTGGCGATTTCTGCTGTGATTTTGCCCGCATCCTGAAAGATTTCTCTGTCATCTGCCATCAAAAATAAATCCAGACGCTTAGACCAGTCCTCCATCGTCATCGGTATGTGACGCTCTGCACGATCTTCTGCTAAATCCAAATATGCTGAGACAATACGTTCTAATGAACGCATTTCCTTCTCGCTCAGATAGTTCTTGGCAATGCCCACATCACTTTTTACAATTTTACCATCCGGGGCTGCTGCCCAGGTAGATAATCCCATATGCGGTTTTTCTGCATCGGCACGTTCATAAATCAGCTCCGCAGCTGTATGACCATGCACTGCATAATACATCTTATTTTGCACCTTTGCAAAGAACTGTTTCGTTGCCTTTGCTGTACGGTCATAGTCAAGTGCTGTTGCGTATATATCTGTTATTTTCTGATAAAACCTGCGCTCTGACAGACGAATTTCACGAATTTGCTCCAGCAAACGGTCGAAGTATTCTGTTGTAAGCACAGATCCACCATTTTTTCAGGCGTTCATCATCCATAACCCAGCCTTTGATAGTGTAGTCCTTTGCAATCTGATTTACCCATTTTCGAAACTGAACTGCACGCTCAGAATTGACCTTAAAACCAACTGCAATAATCATCTCTAACGAATAATGATTTGTGCTATAACTTTTTCCATCAGTAGCAGTTATTCGAAATTTTCGAATAACTGAATTCTCCTGTAGTTCACTATCCTCAAATATTTTCTTAATATGATAATTTATAGTGTTAGTACCCACATCATATAACGTGGCCATCATCTTTTGTGTCAGCCATATATTCTCATCCTCATAACGCATTTCGATGCTGTCCTGCTGGTCGCCGACAGAGGCAACATAGGTCAAATATTCCGCTACGCTGGAACGAATAGTTATTTCGTCTTTTTCCTTTTTCAAGTGGAATTTCCTCCTCATAATATTCTTAATAGATATTAATGGAATGTAGTCAAAGCACCCTTTTTCGCTTTACTAAAATCAATAACAACGCACTACACTGAATAATATCAAAAAATTTTTAACATGTCACTATTTTCGCGCAATTTATTCTAACTTAGTCCTCACCCAAATCTCCGAACATATTCCTCTATTACCTTTCTTGTCGGCGGCGAAATCTCGTCAAGGTCAATTTCATCCACTGAGAAAAATCTTAGTTCTTCCATTTCCCCATCCTGCATCTTAGGCTCGCCTTCCCACTCGCTGCATAAATAGACGATTTCAAAGTTAGAAACTTCATCTCCATTTGGATAAATATAGTGCGTTTCCGGGCCTGAATTTACATAAAAGAACTCCAGAGATTGTGCGGAAATGCCCATTTCTTCGTACAATTCCCTTTTTGCACAATCCTCCGCATATTCGTCTATTTCAACCGAGCCGCCGGCATACGCCCACTTGTGATTATCTGTTCTTTTTCCAAGTAAAATTTTCCCATTATCATTTACGCAGATTACGCTGGCAGCACATTGAATGATTGTCCTGTGTCCGACTAATTTACGCATTTCCGATATGTATCCTGTCATAATTTTTCCTTTCCATTACCATTTTTTCTGTTTCTAATTATGTCCGTTTATACATTTGCATTTACTTCTTTCATTATCTCTATAACTTCAATCTCGCCATCAACAAGCACCTCGACAATAGGCTCATTTCCGTCTTCATTAGGTTCATTTTCCCAGTAAATTTCAGCGCGTCTCAGATTTTCTTTTTCAACTATACTTCCATCAAAACATTTATACGCATCTCCACAAAAAACTCTTCCATTAACCTTAATTTTAGCGACAGAATACGTAGGTCTTCCGAGGCTTGCAAAATAATCTGCCCATTGCTCCGCCTCTTTATAAGACTTCGATACATATAACGATGCCATTCTCGAAGGATACTCCGGATATTTTTCTTTGCGTACCTTTTCAAGTGCCAGCTCCCGAAGGGCAACCGAGACATTGTGTCCAAGTTCTGCGCCTTCATATTTTTCAGGATTGCTATTGATGTCTTTGACGACGTCGATCTGTTCGTAAACACGGTCATGCACTCCATTTGGGTGCTCCTCATCTATCACAAAATGTTGTCCAATATACTTAGGTTTGTCAGAAACCACATGGTAAAATATCATTTTTTCTCCTTCCGATTCAAACATTCACAAAACAATTAATCTCGTCCATTGTCATTAAATCTAATCCTCTACTTTTTTCTCATTATAACAAAAAATCCAAAACATGTCACCTACCTTCTTTCAATTCGCTTCCGTTCTTCTCCTCTTTCTTTTATATACGATAAACGGTTCTATTAAATGTCCGAATATTACGTTGGATTTACGCAGTTGCGTCAAAAAAAGAGATGCCCGGAAAGACATCTCTAAAAAAATGAAATACTATTATTTATTTTGTTTTTTTCTTTTTCACTGTGCTATATTTTCCGATCAGCTTATTGCCGTCTTCATCATTGCAGAAGGCATTGATCCGGACATAGTATGTTGTCTTTTTCTTTAGTCTGGTAAATACCTTCTTAGAAGTATTCGCGGATACCGTATACGTTTTGAGTGAGTTTGTAAAGCCGCGGTTTCGGGCGATCTGAACGCGATAGCCTTTGGCGCCGGCAACCTTTTTCCAGGTTACGGTTAATTTTTTCTTGCCCGCCGTTAATTTTCTGATTTTAACTTTTGCAGGGGCGGTTATTGTGCTTCCGCCATTGCCTGAAGAAGAGTCATCGGGAGTGATCTCTTCTGCCACAGGAAGAATCTGGAAACTTTGCTCAATTGTTCCAACGTATGGATCAATTCCTGTAATCTTGATATTCGCTGTTCCTACGTTGGTGTTTGACTCATATGTTACGTTGTAATCTTCATTCTCTTTCAATGTGGTCGAGCCGTCGGAAACCGTGAATTTTGGTTTAATGGCTTTTCCGGTATAATATTTGTTGGAAACACCGGTTACCGTAAACTCGCTCATGTCGCGCTGTACGGTTACATTTGCCACTGCGGTTGTACCGCTTGTCGTCGTTCCTGTGACTGTCACTTTTCCGGCAGCCAGTCCAAGCATGGATTTGTTGTCATTTATCTGCAATACTTTGTCGTTGGATGATTTCCATGTCACGGAATCGGTGCAGTCAAGCGGAGACATCACATAACCAATCGTATCTGAAATGGATTTGGTCTCTCCCTTTTTGAATTTGATGTTTGTGTTAGTGAGCTGCAGGAGAATACAAGGAACCTGAACCGTTACGACACAATCTGCGTATTTTCCATTGGCAGATGTTGCACGTACCGTAGCCGTTCCTTTTTTGTTGGCGGTAATCGTACCATTGTTATCAACAGTTACGCAATCACCTTTTACGACGCTCCATGTAATCTGTTTGTTGGAAGCATTAGAAGGTGTAATCGTAGCGGATAATGTCTCCGTTTTTCCTTTGTAAAGATTGATCTGCGACTTATTTAACTGAACTTTGTCAACGGCAGTCTCTTTTATTGTAATGTCCAGTGAAGTCTCTGCAAGTCCACAATAGGAAATCGGAATGGACTGCTTACCGATTTTATTCATGTCATAACTGCCGATCATATCTTTCGTCAGAAGCACGTCATGCTCCAATCCATCTTCATAGATCAAACGCAGTGTAGCTCCCTTATGATCAAATTTTTCTCCCTGCTGATACACGGTTTTGTTTGGTTGCTTTGTCACCTCGATGGAATTGATTCGTTTCTGAGGGCAGGAGCGCAGCTGCGGATATGGATAGTTGGAATACGGATCAATGAACCATGTATTTTCAAAATCGAAACCGGTGTAAAATTTGGAATTTTTCATCTGGGTTTCGGTGAGAGGGGTGGCGTTATTCACATCAACTGAATTTCCTTGGAGGTAATAGTTATGTTCATAATCACTACCAGCACCAGCACCAATCGGATAGCCGTTCTTGCTATTTCCATCCCCACTATTAATCGTGCCACGATTATATGTGCATTTGGCTTTACTATTATTAGATCGTACAATACCTGCAGCCATCACACCGTCGGTATCAGATGTATAAGAGATTTCAGCTAAATTATACGCGTTTTCGACCGTACAATCGGTAGCACAGATTCCAGAAATCTTCCCTACATTTGATGATATTTGCCCTGTAACAAAACAATTTTCAATTTTCGTATACCAAGGTTCTTCCCCATCAGCCAGTAATGCTGCTGTGCAGCAGTAATAATCACTATAATAACTACCAGAAGAATCTCTTACTATGTTAATGTTAACGTCAACCATACCTAGATTACAAATTTTTGTATCCGTTCTACTATTAACATCGCCAAACAGACCTACATCATATGTTTTCGGATCCCCATAAATCGTCAACCCTTTAATATAATGTCCATTTCCATCCAGTATTCCAGCAAAATCCTGAATCGGATCCCAGCCGTTTCCGGTATCCAGTTCTCCACCCGGAGCCGTTGCTTCGCTCAGGTCAATATCTGCCATCATGATATACTTACCGTCTAAATCATTGCGAATTGCATACAGGTCGGCGGCATCATAAATCGGTGTGTACCCTTCCGGGATCGCACTTTCATCGTTACTTTCCTGCGTTGTTGCTGCACTTGCGGTTAAGTTCGAGGCGGAACTCGGCACGACAAGCGCGACAGCAAGAAACATTGCTAATACTTTTTTAATGTGTAATTTTTTCATGTCATTTCGCTCCTTTATTATTTTTCTACTATTCTACACTGTTTCGTGGTAGATTTCTCGGTAGGTTTATCGGTAGATTTCTCTTGTATTTGTTCCATCTCTTACACACTTTTTCCTTTTTTGTATATTGAAAAGACTCTGTAGATTTTCAAAATAGGGATATTATTTATATAGATTAAAGTGATGAGTTAGAAAAAAACAAGAAAAAAAAAAAATAAATAATAGTCATAATATAGGTAAGAAGATTTTTTGATACAGACACATCAGTACATACTGAACATGATGATTTGATATCGGAAAAAATGGTCTTAAAAGTTTCAAAAAATCAAATTTAAAAAGAAAGGAGACGTTATTTATGAAAAAAAATAACGGATCAATCATTGACAAACTTTTACAGTTTGCCGCAGCAACATCAAAAAAGAGTTCAAAAAAAGAGGATTCAGCAAAAAACAGTTCCTCTAATAACTCTTCCAATGATGACCTGCCGGCTTTATCTTTGAATCTCTCCCATAAAGTCGTGCCAGCAGAGGAGGCGGACTCAAAAAATAAGCCTAAAATCATAGAAGAGGTTGAACCTGACTCCCCAACTTTGCAACATCTTGATGCGCTAATCAAGCAAGCGATAGCAAATCATCAAGCAATATGTGAAGAAGATGTCAAAAAGCGAAAAAACATAGAGAAACAAAGGATTCAAAGCCAAGATCATCACGATCTTGAACTCTAATCAAAAGAGACCAATTTAAGCAGAAATTCAGAGTTTAAATTGGTCTCTTCATTTGCCATTTCATCCGATTTTCTACCTGATTTTTATATTCAGTTTTCTCATCATATCAAACACATCCCACCGTTTTTTCTGTTACTTTTGGCACAACCGTCAACTGATCCAAATCTGCAATCCATTTTGCCAGATCATCATTCCCCTTATCAATTTCATCTTTAACAATGTCTAAAACAACAATTCTTCCAGAATTAATATGTTTATTCAATTCCTTCCAATATGCCGGAACAAGATCAAACGCATAATAAAATCGAAAAGGTGTCATAAATGAATTCGAATCAACAAGAAATATTTCATTATCACCCATTATACAACCCCTCCTAATCTAACAGCAATTTCAGAAAATGTTTTTCTGCTTGTATTGGTAAGTCTATACGCTTCCGAATATGTCGTTCTTCCACTACTAATGCTTTCACACAGTGCTCTTACAAAACGACTGTCCAAACGGCTTCCTAAGTTATTATAATAATTGCCACCCGGTTCTTGATTTTTTTTCATTTCTTTATAAGCTTCAATTGCATCTCTAACAACCGTCTCATATAAATCATAACCAATCAATTTTGCATCAAATGCTTTTCTGGCAATAACACTTTCCCCACAGTTAAAAATTTTTGCAAGGTTTGTTATTTTTTCTCTGGTATCAGCAGCCATCGACTCTTTCCATTCAACAATAAATTTACCAAATGGAACCATTAACTCACCTGCAACTGCATTACATAACACCTCTATCGGCTTAACTTTCCGGCTGTTTCTCCTGTCATTATATAAATCATTTTCTCCGAGCCAAATGTGAACTATCTCATGGAATAAAGAAAACAATTTTGCCCCTTTAGAATCTGCACTATTGATAAAAATTAAAGGAGCCCACTCATCAACCATAGCAAATGCCCTAAACTCATCTATGCTTAACACCCTATGTGTATTCTTTCCGACAATACCATTAAGCATGACAAGAACTCCGCATTCCTCCAATAAAGTCCTCACATAGTTGAACGCTTCTCTCATATCGTTACAGGTTTCGTACCAATTTTCGCTTAAATCAAGGTCTTTTCTTATGATTTTTGCAATATTCTCAAAATCATTATCACCCTTGACACAGCCAACAACAGGCAGTACATCAAACCCTGTCTCCTGTCTGTATTCTCTCATCCACTCCTGCACATTTTCCATTTCGTGAATTGTATCAATTAAGTTTCTGCTCGGATCAGCCAATTCATTGCTGTCAACCGTTCTATATTCTATAAGCTGTATTTCCTCAACAGGTGGTGTTTGCAGGAAAAAATATCCAAGAGGTATATTGGTTTTGCGACTAAATTCTTCTATTTGACGGAAAGTTGGTTTTTTAGTACCATCAAGCCATCGTTTTATGTGATTCATTAACTTTTCACCAAGTTGTTCTTCTTTCGTTTGACAAAGAGCCCATTTTATAATAGCGGGCTGAATATCAACCGTTACTATTGGCATAACAACTACCTCCTTCCGATTCAAACAGATTTCCTAATTCTAATTATATCAACATCTTTTATTATATACAACAAAAAAATGCTTGCGCTTCCCCCCTGCCATCCCCTATAATAAAATAAATAATTATGTAATGAACGGGGGAATACTTTATGACAAAAATTTACAATGTAAAAACTTTTTTGGAAGCCGATCAGATCATCGCTGAACTGGAAACACAGCACATCGCTGCAAGTAAACGCGAGATCAATGATATGGATGTGATCACGGGAAAAATGGAAACTGCCTTTGAGATTTATGTCCCTGAAGCGGATGCGGAAAATGCAGTAAAATGTATCGAACAAATGACATTTTCTGACACAGGCAATTCTTCCCGCAAGGCGTGGCCTGCCCGCATTTATGCGCTTATTGCGTTGGGAGTTATCGCGCTTTTACTCTGCTTAACGCTTATTTTTAACGCAGTTTAATCCCGCAGATCTGGCATCCTCTGGTGCCAATGACAAGTCTGTCGTCGTATACGACCGGGGAAGCCTCGATACAGCTGCCGCTTACCCGTAATTCGTCATTTACTTCCCCGGTCGTGCCATCGAGCAGATACATCATACCGGCGCTGGTCGCATAGATCACTTTGCCGTCGCCATTTTGGTTGTAAACGCAGATGGGGGACGACCAAGCATACGCCGCTTTGTGCTCCCAGCGTATCGCACCTGTCGCCTTGTCGAGGCAGGCAAGGACGCCATTTGTAAGGCCTCCGGTACGCGAAACCGTAACATAAATGTTATCTGACAAACCATTTTTTCCTACCGCGATTGTAGACTGGACGCCGCCGGACAGATCGCTTACCGAGCGGCAGTCATACTCTGTTTTCCATATAATCTTTCCCGTCTCCGCATCGATTTTCCAGATGGGAATCGGCGCTGTGGAGCTGCTCCGCCAGCCCAGGTGAAATGAAGTGCTTGCATAAAGATACACCTTTCCATCCTCGATCGACATCACGGGCGAGCCATTGGAGTCGTCCAGGCAGTCCTGCACCCATACGAGCTGCAGCGTATTGAGATTGAGGCACATAAAATGACCGCCATTGTCCTGTATATATAAATAGCCTTTGTAAACTACGGCGCTGTCTTCCATGCCCAGCCAATATTTGGAAGTACTGCTGCGGATTCCTTTATAATGCCATTTCACGATACGATCCGGATGAATCGATAACGTTCCCTGCGCTTCATCGTAACTTGTTCCCAGATGGATCAGATATAAAATTCCGTTTTCTCCCGGATAGATTAACGTGTCCGTCTCCGCATCCACCAGCGCAGAGGAATCAAAAAAGCTCAAAGAGCCACGCAGCGAAAATGGATCGCTATCGCCAAACGTATACAACACGCTTCCATCGATCAAGCTGATCACAAATACTCTGGATTTTCCTCTGCTGCTGTTGTAGCCGCTTCCCACATACATGATCGGATATCCACGCGGATCCAATGCTCCGGCGCCCTTAAATGTATAGCCAATGTTTAATGTATCGCGCGTCTGTTTTCCCGTCTTCATATCCAGAAAATAAATATGGCCGTCCAGACAGGCATAGATCACTTCAACCAGCGAATCATCTTCTTTCGCCCAGGAATACATATTCATCACCTGCTTGGTCGCTTTCGGCCATTTGACAACCAGCGGCTGTCCGGTCCACCCGCTTCCGGTCCACGTCTTTCCCTGGGAAGTCAATTTTCCGGTCTGGTATGTCCAAGTGGATTTCAGCTTATTTTTGGTAAAATCCGCCGTTCCGAAAACTGGGTTATCACGAAAATTGTTCCCGCGAAATGAAATAATACCATCCACGGTTGTGTAATCCTTTCCCTGTTCAAACGTGATCTCCTTTTTCGCCTTATATTTTTTATTGTCCGTCAATGTCTTGCCATTGACGTTGATCTGCGTCATCTGTATGTACCGGGACGGCTTGGTACTTTTTATCGCATGCGGATGAAAAGAAACGGCGTTATCTGTAATTTCTTCCTTCGGTGTCGCAGCGGGTTCCTGTGAAGCAGTAACAGTATCTCCCGTCACTTCTTTCTCTTCTGTCTTCGGATTTGTTTTGTCATCTATTGTTTTTGTGACTTCTGTTGCCACTTCATTTTCATTAAATTCTCTGTCTTGTTTTACAACCGATATCGCAAAAATTGCGCCTACAAAACAAGCTGCTAATACACTTATGAGCAGTATATATGCCAATATCTTTTTCATTGTTTGCCCCCTTGTTTCTTTTATTAATATCATACCACATTTTTGGGCAAAAAACAAAAGCAAAAATAACGCCAGACCGGATCACCAGCCTGGCATTACTTTGATTCTATTTTCTTCGATCAAATTGCTTTCTACTTTACCCTCTTGCAAGATAGAACAGTGGTTTTACAAAGGTATCGTTGCGGAAAATATAGTCTTTTCCATTCCATTCTTTATATGCTGCGATAATCGCAATTGACGAACCGGTCGTATAATTTCCTCCACTCACGGTCTGCACCCATAAATTTGTCAATTTGTCCCAGCTTTTATGATTGCACCACTGAAGATAGTACCATTTTCCACCGCCTGCATGAATGCACTGCAGATTGGCATTATTACTTGCCCCGGAATACGTAAAACGTTCACTTCGGATCGGCTGCGTCATAAATCCACGTTTTGCGGATAACACATTGGCTGCGGATGGCATCTGCTGCTGCAGATTCGCATAAATATCATTATATCCATTCTGCCGGCTGCGGCGCTGCATCTCCGCCAACTGCAGGTCGCTGATCTTCATAAGCGCTGCTTCGCCAACACCAAAGTGCTCTGTCTGCGTTATTCCAAGCAGCATCTCAATCGGCCCATTTGTAAAACAAACTTGTCCATAATTTGTAATATCAAAATAGTGACTGGCAACCCATCCTTTACCCATATAATATCCGTCTTCCCAATGCGGATTGCAGACCATCTGCTTCAACTGAACCTTACTGTTTAATACAAAGCTGTAAGGGATCTCATCTGCGGTATTTGTGTCAAGATACCCGGTATTTCCACTCATATAACCGATGAAATCATTCAGAAGTTTCTCGTACTCACTCGTATCTGCTGTCATGCATGCATTTTCAACCTCAAATGCCATTGTGCTGGATACATGGAAGAGCATATTGATGTAATTGCGCATTTCATCTTTGGCAGAATGTGTTTCACTGTCAAAATTATACTGCAGACTCAGCATTTCATCAAAATAATCCAACGGTCTTTTTCCCGTTACATCTCTGTCAAGCAATGCCTGAAAGGTCGATAAATACATTTCCAGATAGCCCTGTGCATTTTTCACCTCAAACTGATATGCATTTTCATAAGCTCCCTGTACTAAGATCGAATCATAAATCTGCGTACCTTTTTCCGTACCGTATTCTTTTTGCAGCAATGCTTTTATATCGTTAAGTGTATTATTCGCAAATGCGTCTTTATAAGTCGTACGATTGCTTCGCAGCACTTCTTCCACCGTCTTGCCATCTTTCAGTATCAGACCGGATACCGCATACACCGGCTTATCCGCCGATAATTGGTTTTGCTCAAACGATTCGGTCTCTGACTTTTTGCCGTCATTTTCATACTTCGGCGCGGTGACATTCCCCTTTGTATCCGTATAAACCGTTACACCTTTCGTATTCAAAAGTAATTTCAGCATCTGGTCATTTTTTCCTGCCAGATATGAATTTGTACGGCTCTGAAGCTGCATCGCTTTGCGGTAGAAATTGTCATACCATCTGGAATAAGCCGTGCTGTACTGTGCCTGAATGCTTGAAGTCTGTGTCTGCACCGACAGCGCATAAAGTTGTGTTGACAGCTCTTCAATCTGCCGTTTTGTCTCCTGCAATGTCTTATACATCGCTTCCTGTCTGCTCTCCGTAGACTCAACAACCCCTGTCAGTTCCAGAATGGTGTACACAAATTTAATTGCCGTAGCAACCTGTCCGACTGTACCAAACCCCTCTTTGATCTCTTTGCCATGGACATCCCAGAAACCTCCCGCTTCCGGCAGTTCTGCATCATTTGCCGTCTCTGTGGTCAGATACAGATCCGCATAAAATGTTCCACTCTCTTTTTCGCCATATGTATTTTTAACTTTCTCTCCTGCCACTTCCAGCGTTCCATACAAAGAGGCAATCGCATCCTCGTCCAAGCCTGCCGGCATATGAATTTCAAAAGAATATACGCCCGCATCTTTATCATATGTGACATTTTTAATGGTAGATTGTTCCGGCAAAAAACTCTCTCCCTGCAATGTGAGATCTTTTTCCGTCAGATTATCAAGGCTGCCTCCGGCACATTGGAGTGCACCAAGCAATACTGTCTCTTCTTCATTGCTTTTCGTCAGTCCAAGAGAAGCATAAAGTACCGGTTCATGGTATAGGATTCCTGTCTGATAGGAAGTTTCTCCTTTTTTATAGGAAATCACGGCTCCATTCAGTTTCTTCATGGTTTCCGTAATACTGTCGGATGCTGCAAAGATCAGATAAATCGTCTGAGCCTCTGCGGTTGTCTCAACTCCCTTCAGCGCAGCTCCTTCTGCCCCTTTGACAGAAAAATCCTCCGCCGAAAGTTCCTCGGCATAATCCATGTCGGAAACCGATAATGGCAGATACAGTTTTTTGTCTTTCAGAGATACCTTTTCCGTATCCGCAAATAGCGCAGGATACAAAACCTGAACATTGTGCTGCATTTTTGTAATGTCTTTTTCTCCAAATTCATGATTTACAATTTCTGTTAAATCTATATCTGCTCCTCCCCAATATTTATCTGCTTCTTCCTCGACAAGATTCCCTTCCAGATTTACGGTAAGGATATCGTCTTTTGTCTTCAGATCAGTGATCTGAAGATCAGCAAACGCTCCCGACAACTTGCACACCTCTTTGGATAAATTGGTTTTGAAGGTTCCGTTTTTTATCTGAAAACGGAGTTCCCATTTTTTGCCATAGCCATCAACTTCCGAAGTCAGACAACTGAGTTCCGGAGTCATTTTTAATACCGGTGTGACAGTCGGTGAAGCCGTTAGTGTCGTGACCGGATTTTGTGAAACAACTGCTGTCGGCACCGGTGTTCCTGACGGTGTACCGGATTGTGTCACAATCGGTGCCGCGGTTGCCTTCTTTGAATTTTTTTCCTTCACGGTTACATTACAGACAAATTTCTTTTTGGCAACGCGGGCTGTAATCTTGGCTTTTCCAGCTTTCTTCGCCTTCACAAGCCCTTTTTTGCTTACTGACGCGACCTTTTTATTAGACGATCTCCAAGTCACCTTTTTCTTTGCATTTTTTACTTTCAGTTTCTGTTTGCCGCCTACTTTCAGTTCCATCTTTTTCTTATTAATCGCCATCTTTTTCCTGCCGGTTGCTGCCGCATTGTCCACAGAGACACCGGACAACGTAAGAGACGTAATAAGCATGACTGCAATCCATTTTTTGTTTTGCATCATAAAGCACCTCACTTTTTTCTGATTTTTTCTCATCATAGCACATTTTTCTGCGTTTTTTTGCATTTTTAACAAACTGGGTGGTTTTTTCACTCGAATGGGAAAAACGGCCGATTGACAAAAGATCATTTTCCTTTTACTATGATAGTACACGGGAGGAGAATCAAATGAAAACTAAGGTATATAAAACAGGAATAACCCTGATGTGCTTCCTGATTTTGGGAGCGTTTATCTATGTATTATACAATTATGTGTCGCCGTCAGATGATAGTATTTATAATCTTACAATCAATGATTCGGCGGACAATGAATTAAATATTGACGCAAAAGGATGGACCGTTTTTTTACAGGAACAGGAAAAAAGAACGACAATCCGGCCCAATACGGAAACCGGAATGTATGATGGTGTGGAATACCTCGGCCAGACCTTTTATTATGAGAGAACTTTTCACGAAAAGCTAAATCATGCTGCGTTATCAATTGGTGCCGTAGATAGCAATATTGTGGTCTTTTTAGACAATGAAGTAATATACACCGACTGCCCGGAACTCGATAACCGAATCGGGTATCTGACACTGCCCGCCAGAGAGTATGACCGGCACGAGGGCATCGTTGTCTCGCTGCCTCCGGATTACGCCGGCAAGACGATTACCATCGCCCAGTCTACGTCAATTTATGGAAGCGATAACCAAAATCATCCGACAGCTGTCTTTCCGGCGGAAATGAAATTGTATTCTGCGTTTGCAAAAGATAGTAAATTGGTTTCCCAAACCATTCAAAGCATTGTTCCGATCGTGCTTTTATTTGTGCTCGCCCTCTTTCTTACGGGCGCCGGTCTTTTTATGCTTTATCGTGGAAAACCGTCCGCACCGCTGTTTGTATTTGCTTTGCTCTGTCTGGCGCAGACGATGCTTCATCTTTTGACAAATGCCGTCTCAGATATTTGTGTCCTGCCATTTTCCAAAATGGATTACGTGACCGCCTTTCTTCCTTATGGCGTGTGTGTTCTTTTGCTGATCTCACTTTCCATGCAGATGAAAAGTCGTCTGCGCATGGTTATATTGGTGTGCAGTTTTCTGGAATTTGTGCTGGGAATGGTTCAGATTTTGGATCAGGCAGGCATGGTTTCATTGGAACATTTTTCACTGTCTTTGTTTGAAGTTCCGATTTTACTCGTTACTCTTGTATTATGCGTAAAAGAAGCCTTTGGGAAAAATGTATTTATGCGAAATATGCTATTGTTTCTCGGAATTGCGCTGGCTTTCCTCGTCCTATGTGAATGCCTGAATGGGAATTTTATCGTACAGATTCAATCTGCGATTTCTACGGGATATATCTCTTTCACCTATTTTACGACAAAATGGATACAGGCTCTTTTTGCCGGTACAATCGGCAGTGCGCTCCTTTCCTTCGCCGCGTTTACGATCCGCTCCCATGCCGACCGTCTTGTCCTTTTGGAGCGCCAGAAACAGGCGTATGACAACTATCAAAACCTGAAAATGAACAATGACCAGACAAATCGTCTGATCCACGATAATAAACATCATTTGACTGCCCTGCAGGGACTCCTGAACACCGACAAAGCCAAGGCGCAGGCTTATGTGACAGATCTTTTGTCCGATTATTCTGCTCTGCGAACAGTGGCAAAAACCGGAAATCACTTATTAGATATCCTGCTGAATGCACAGATTCACCGGGCGGCTGAGAAAGGCATTCAAGTTGAGTTCGACAGCTGCTCCGCTCCCGCCAAGCTTGTCTTAACCGACACGCAGGCAAGCTCCCTTTATATGAATGTATTAGAAAATGCGATCCGGGCTGCCGGCGAATGCGACACCGTGAAAAAGATAACCTTGTCGCTTTACACCAAAGATCATTTCTTTGTTTTTATCTGTAAAAACAGTGCCACAAAAAAACGGTTGCAGCAGATGGAAAAACGCAGGGAAAAATCATACGGTTTAAAGATTATAAAAGAATTAACAGAAGAGGCACAGGGCTTTTTCCGCATTCGTCACACAGACGATACCTTTGAAATCATGATCGTCCTCCCATTGGCAGAATCCTCCTAATACGCGGCTGCCTGCACCCCGGTATACGCATCATAGAAAATCTGTTTTCTCTCGCCGTCTTCATAATACCGGACAACCCAGAATGGCGATACGATGTCACGGATCTTTTTGCCTTTTTCTATGGAAAAATACGGACAATACACAAGTTCTGCCCCTTCCATGTCAATGTCCGTTTTCTTCTGTAATGCGTTTTCTGCCATCTGTAAAATCTCTTTCTCTTCGCGAACCGGCTTTGCCTCTCCGCAGGATTTTCCGACTTTCAGCCAGGCATTAGTTTCAAACAAATCCACTCCTGCCGCATTATACTGAACCGTAATTCCCCCGGCATTCATTGTATAAAGCTCCCATTGATCCTGATTTTTCACCAATTGCCCTTTTTCTTCCTTTTCCTGTGCATTTGCAACTCGTTCTTTTTTTTTCAACGACATGCCTGCCCCGAGATTGATACAGGGAAGTCCTTCGATCTGCTGATAAAATACAAATTGGTAATACTCATACGGCGGTTTTCCCTCTTCATAGGTAATCGTTCCTTCGGTTTGTGAAGTTCGTTTTTGCAAATTTACAGCGTTATAATTTTTATGATTTACGACAATACAGTCGTATTTTTCTGCCACTTCCCCCGACAATATCCTGCTCCATTCCTTTTTACAATTTTTGGCAGCTTTTGTACTTTCCCCAAAGTCTAATACTCCCTCCGCATACTCTTTTACATAATGCCGGATCAGCGCCGCTCCATAATAATTTTTTGTTTTACTTTTTCTTTTTCCTTTATCGTCATAGGGGGATTCCTCATACAGACTCTCTCCTGCCTGCATCGAAATCGTACTCTGATATTTTCTGTTTTTTTGAATCCATTTTTTGAATTGACGGACTTGTTTTCCGGTAAATTTCTTTGTTCCCTCAATATAATAAGAAGTCAGATATGTCTGTTCTTTGGTTTCTTTGGTTTCTTTGGTTTCTTTTCTTTCTATTTTCTCTTGTATTTTTTCTGTATTTTGCTTTTGCCCATCACTGCACGCACACAGCATTAATAGCAGCAAAAATACAATCCAAACTCGCTTTTTCAAACCGCTTTACTCCTCTAAATACTGCATTAATTTATTCTTTACTTCTTTAATCCTATGCTTACTTACCGGGATAACTGCCCCATTGGACAATTCTAATTCTTGGCTTCTCACACACCGGATATGTTTCATATTAATCAAAAATCCTCTATGACATTGTAAAAATGTATCCGCCTCTACCATCGTTTCCACTTGGGATATCCGAATGTGCGCCATCGTTTCCTTCTCCCGCTCCACGATCTTTACATACGCTCCACATGCCTCAATATAATAAATCTGCTCTTGTAAAAATAATGCAGAACCTTCTTCCACCGGCACGATAAATTTATGATTTCTTTTTTCTATTTTCCGGATACATAACGCCATCGCTTCCTCAAATTTCTCTCGTTCGATCGGCTTTCCAAGATAGCGCACGGCTTCCACTTCATATCCCTGCATTGCCATCTCCCGGTTGCTTGACACATACAATATATCACATTTGAGGCGCATTTCCCGGATGCTTTTCGCCAGTGTAATCCCATCTAACTCTCCCATCATGACATCCAGGATCAACAAGTCGTACTTTTCTCCCTGTCCGATGGCTTCCAGTAATTTTTTCCCCTCCGAAAACTGCGTGATCGAATAGCCTGATATCTCCTTTTTCATCAAAAATTCTTCGGTATAATATAAAATTTCCTGCAAATCCTTTTCACTGTCGTCGCAGACAGCAATTTGGATTTTGTTTTTTCCTGAATTTAATTTCATGTAAAATTATTCCTTTTTATTTAATATAATACTACGTATTTCAAAATAATTCAAGAAAAACGGAACCTGCTATTTCATAGTATTCTTTTTTTGCACCGGATATTTACAAGTATCTGAAAAATGCCACCACTCCCCCGAATACGGGACAAATCCCTGTTTTTTCATGATATTTTCCAATTTTTTTGCATTTTTCCGAGCCGCCGGTGTACAATCGCTATAATCTCTATCTGCCTTTTTCGTAAAATTATCAAAATCGGTCGGCATGATTACCTTTTTTCCATCTGCCGCACAGATAGAAACATCTACCGTATTGCCTCTGCTATGCGAAGAATATCCGCGGTTTGGATTGGCAACATACGTAGGATCCGGGCAGATTTTCCAAAGTTTACGCTGCGCAGACGCCGGCAGGGCTTTTTTTGCGTGCAGCCATTTGAAAAAAATGCGGCGGAATTTCAGACCGGACACCGGCACTTTCTGGAAGAAGCACGTATCTTAAAAGAATGCCGCGATCTTCCGGGAATTGTAACCGTATATGATTTCTTTGAGGAAAATCAGACTGCCTATATCGTAATGGAATACATTGAAGGCTTGACGTTAGAACAATATATACAGACCAATGGTGTGTTATCTCCTTCGGAAATGCTGGAACTGCTCCTTCCGCTCTTACATTCTCTGAAAAAAATACACGAAAAAGGACTGATTCACCGGGATATCAGTCCAAACAATATGATTCTGGGAATGGATAATAAACTTCATCTGATTGATTTTGGTGCTGCGAAGATCAAACCGGCGCATCCGGGCAGACAGCAGACAATTATTTTAAAAAAGGGATATGCACCGCCGGAACAGTATATGGCTTCCGGCAACATCGGCGCCTGGAGTGATATCTACGCTCTCTGCGCCACCATTTATTATGCGTTATCCGGCCAGACACCGATACCGGCAATTGACCGTCTGCAGCAAAATCCGCCACGGGAATTTACAATTTTTTACAGTATTCCAATGCAGCTTGCCGCCGTGATCGAGCGTGGTCTTGCTTTACAGCCGGTAGAGCGTTACAAAACAATGGAAGATTTCATCTATGCCCTTAGAACACCCGGAGTCCGTAGAAAACGGCAACACGATCATAGAATCTGTTTCCGGGGATAATAAGGCATTTCACCGGCGCTCCCGTATCGCGCTGATCTCACTCTGTGCGGCAGTTCTTACCGCGGGCGGGCTTCTGTACGCTTTCCGCGGATCTTCTGCTCCGGATACAACTTCGACGTTGCCGGCTTCTGTATCTGTGGCAGTAAAAAGCAGCACCCCTGCGCCAATCTCTTCTCCGGCTTCAACCGTCCCTGCCCTCCTGACGATGGATAATGTCACAGGATTATCGCAAAAGAAGGCGAAAAAAAGATTCGCGCGTTGGATCCTTCCATCAAGATCTGCATTAAGAAAAAATATGACACCACCCAGACCAAAGACCGCGTAATCTCACAATCGATTGCAGAGGGAACCGTTTTTAATGCCGGTTCGCTTCCCCAGATCACTCTGACGATCAGCCGCGGAACAAAACCGGCAGACCACAGCCGCAATACAGCCGCACCTGCCGGTACAAGTCCAAAACCATCTTCGAAAAAGAATGATTCAAAAGCCTTTGATGTAACTGTGAAAAAGAAAAACCACAGTTTTTAAATCGATTAATCGTAACTATTATAAGGTGAACTGGTCTGTATGATCTGCCAGATCCTGAGCAAGTTTTGTCAACTCATTGGTTGCTTCATGGCAGGAATCAATGATTTCATGGAACTCTGCCATAGATGCAGAAGTTTCTTCGGTTCCTGCTGCATTCTGCTCGGCGATCGCAGCCAGTCCGTCCACGATATCCAGCACTTCTTTCTTCTGGACATCAAGCGCTTCTGTCTGTTTACGGATCTTCTCGATCGCTTCTGCCACCTCTGCGATCTCTTCATTGAGGGATCGGAACATTTCTTCGGTTTCCTCAATTTTATTATTTTGTGTACGAATATTTTCTGCCACTTCGTTCATCGTATTTACACTGGTATTTGAATTGGCGATCAATGTATTAACAATTTCTACAATATGTTCTGCTGACTCTCTGGACTGCTCTGACAGATTTCGGATCTCGTCTGCCACTACTGCAAAACCGCGTCCATTTTCCCCGGCTCTCGCTGCCTCAATGCTCGCATTAAGAGAAAGAAGGTTTGTCTGATTGGCAATATCTGTAATCAATTCTGTCGCCTCGCGAATCTCCTGTGCGGAATCATTAGTCTGATTGGTCTGATTCTGAACCAAAAGGACAGAAGATTTTGTCGTCTCGCTAATAGCGGACAATTCATCCAGATTCTTTGCTGCGGTTTTATTGTACTCGCGCATTTTTTCGGAACTGCTGCCAAGTGTCTCAACATTCGCAGCGGTCTGATCCAGTGCATTTCCCATCTGCGTTACTTTCTGGCTTGCACTCATCGTCTCTGCCGCCTGACTCGACGATCCATTGGCAATCTCGTCTACCGCAATATTTACATTGTTGATCGACTCTGCAATATGGTCAAAGGAAGCGGAAAATTCCTCGGAAAATCCCTGAAGTGCCTGAGAAGATGTCGTAATATTGGTAATAACATCACGCAAGGACTCGACAAGACGTTGAATCGCGCGGGCGATATCTCCAACTTCGTCTTTCCTTTCCACAAGATTCTGTTTCATCTCTAGATTCAGGACACCCTTTGACAATGTTCCAAGGTTGTTTACTACACCATCCAAATGTTTAACAATTCTTGTGATTATAAACATACCAATCACAATCGCAACAATAAATACACCCATCATCGACAACGCCATGGAAACAACCGTATTACGTATTGCCGCATTGACTTCTGCCTGACTTCGTCCACAAAAAATACTTCCAACAATTTTATCGGAATTCGGCTGATACAATGGCACATAATAACCGGAATATGGTACCCCAAACAATTCCAAATCACTGGCGTAGTAATCTTTTCCACTTTGTATCGTATCATATACTTCTTTGGACATCTTCGTGTTGATCTCCCGCTTTCCTGAAGCATCTTTCAATGTCGTAAGAACACGGGTATCTCCATAAAATAAGGATAGTTCCACGTCTCTTTCCTGTTTCAGTTTATCAATGAGTTCATAATTTTCACTTAATGTCTCATTTCCCTTTTTCAATGTATTGCCGCTCATCGTAAAATCTGCGCCATTTCCCATCTCCGTGTAAGCTTCTCGTACACTGGCTGCGATTCCACTGATCTCACGCTCTACCAGGTCTTTTGATATGCTGTTCTGCTTTCCTGCGCCGATTGCAACACCTATCACCGTAATCAGCAGAAGCGGTATGGACACCGTCAAACTCAATTTGAATGCCAGACGCATTCCCTTTTTCTTTTTACTTTTTACTTTTTCCCGCGATTCCATTTACATTTCCTCCTTTTTCTATAATCGCTTTTAATTTACAAAAAATTTATCTAATTATATCATATTTTTTACAATTCAGCAAGTAAAAAAGAGTCACTATTGTTAAATAATGACCCTTTTTAAGTATTTCATCTCTTATTATGTTTTATGCTTCTTCTGCCGCAGTCTCTTCGCCATCCTCAGCCGGCTGTACATTTTTACTTGCTACTACGCTGACAATCGGGGTATCGAGATGCGTCTGAATCTCAATCTTGTCATTCTTTGCAATATCCAGATCGGACACTTTGATGGTGTCACCCAGTCTCAAAGAACTACAGTCAATTTCCACTTTTTCAACCAGCTCTTCCGGAGTGGCTTTATAGGAAATTTCTTCCAAAAGTTGTTCCAGTACACCTTCTACAACTTTCTCTTTATTGTGAAGGACAATCTCCGCAACGGAATGTACTTTTTCTCCTTTTACCAATGCCTGGAAATCAATCTCCAAAATCTGATGGTTCATAGTATTATAATCCATCTCTTTGATCAGCACATCATAGGTCTTTCCTTCCAGTTCCAGATACAGCTGGCTTCCTTTCATGCACTCTCTCTGGATTCTCTCTGCCTCACTCTTTTCGATCTGCACAGGAATTGAACCCTCAATCTCTTTTCCGAAAAGGTTACCGGTTACATAGCCTTCTCTTCTCAGCTTTTTAGCCTTGGTTTCCATGTTTCTTCTTTGTACTCTTAAAGTAGTCATTTGTCTTTTCCTCCATTCATACAAATTGATAACATAGGGAAGTTTGCGGAATGTCGATATTAAATTGGCGTTTCGTTTCTCTTGTTACAACTGTTGTTTTTATTTACAACTACGTTATAGCACTATTTTTTGAATTCGTCAAGGGGGTTATGGATATTTTTTTACAGGCAGCCCTTTTCTTTCTTACTCACATTTCTTCCCTGCTTACAGCTTCTTCATTAACTCTTGAACTCGTTCTTCCGTCTCTTCACACTCATCTGCAATCTGTGCAATCGTTTTTCCTTTTGAAAGTTTTTTTGATATCTGCTCAAGAAGTATCCCCTCACGCCCCTCAGCAAGTCCTTTTTCAATTCCTTCTTCAAGTCCTTTTTGAAGACCTTCTTGAAGACCTTCTTGAAGTCCTTGGGCAAGTCCTTTTTGAATACCCTGGGCAAGTCCATTTTCAATTGCATCTTCCCAAATACCCTCACTAAGATTACACATAGTTTCCACTTCCTTTCCTAACACCTGACTCGAAATATTATATTCTTCCTCCATGATACTAATACGTTCATCTGTTGTCAAGCCTTTTGAAAACAAAGTTCCCAAAAATCGAAGTAATTCCTGTGATTCATCATGCTCCGCAAGATTATTAGAAATTCCAATCATAACAAGATTAATCAAATCCAAATTACCATCCCATTTACAATCGCCAACCAGATTATCCTGGGTCAGATGAATGTGACACATACTGTTTTCCGCCATATTCATACAGATCCAGACACTGTACACTTCACAAATATCTCCATAATTCTGCCCTTTGAAATCACGATATTTCTGCGACGAGATCAACCGGCTCACATAGAAGATACCGCGATTTATAATAGGGTATTTACTCGGCTGATCTTTCTGTGGTTCAACATTTAAAATAACCTTCGTAAGACCACATCTTCTATGTACATAAAGCACGATATCAAAATAAATAATCCCCTCATTGATAATACTATTTTCCGTGTTAAGCCCCACAATTTCCTCATTTTGACCTTCATATGCAGCATTGGTAACCCCCGGATCAACAGGCACTGCTCCAACTTGCGGTTCTCCCTCGATATAAGGCACAATTTCCTCAGGATCCATATCTTTAAAATCATCAAGAATCCTTTTCAAAATATGCGCTAATACAATTTTTTGCGCCAATAATTTTTTTGCTACTTCGTCGTATTGTATCATCACCTCCCTTGTCTTTAAAGTATTCTTTAAATTCATATTAACCATAATTCCCTCCTAGTATATCTGTAGTTAGCAAATTACTTTATATAAAAATCGTATCATACGAAATAGGGGAAATCAAGTGTTGTATGTACGTAAAAATTGTCGTTTGTACGCATAAAATGTCGTTCGTACATATTATTCACAAAAATACGCATATTATACATTTTTTATGCATTGCTGCAGGCAGGCACTCTCTTTTCTGCCCCTCTTGATTTTCCCCCAAAATAATGATAAACTTTTAGTGCTTTAAACGATAACATTCGCAGTTCAATATTGAGCAGAAAGCAGAGGAAAACAAAAATGTATTATTCCTATCCTGACTACTATGATAAATTTCACTGCACCGCAGATAGATGTATCGATACCTGCTGCGCAGAATGGCAGATTGTGATCGATGACGAGTCTTTGGAAAATTATGACAATTACAAAGGCAACTATAAAGATACTTTGTGTAAAAATATCGACTGGAAAGAAGGTGTATTTAACCACAACAAACGCGGAAAATGCGCCTTTCTGCGGGATGACAAATTGTGTGATATGTACATTCATCTAGGAGCAGACAGTCTGTGCAGCACTTGCAGGGAATATCCACGGCACACCGAAGAATTTGAAAATCTGCGTGAAATCACGCTTTCCCTTTCCTGTCCGGAGGCTGCAAAAATTGTAATGAATCGAACAGACCCTGTTACCTTTATTTCCAAAGAAGATGATGTGGATGAGTGTTATGAAGAGTTTGACTATTTTCTGTTTTCTGAGCTTGAAGATGTCCGCGAAGAAATGATGCGGATCATGCAGAACCGGAGCGTGAGCATTAAGGACAGAATTAGTAAAATTTTACAAATAGGTGTTTCGGTACAACGCCATTATGATGCGGGTTCCCTTATTTTATGGAATGAATGCGAAGAAGCAGATCGTGTCCACGTAAAAGATGAATATGAATTATTAGAAAAACAGTTTCTATTTTTATTTGAAGAATTTGAAATTTTGTATCCGCAGTGGGCAGAAGTTTTGGTGGAATCCCGTCTGTTTCTATTTGGCGAAGGCAGAGATGTTTTTGCGCACAATAAAGAGGAGTTCGAAACCTGGTGGAACACAAGTGGTCTGACTCCTCTTGAAATCGTTTTGGAACAGCTTGTCGTCTATTTTATCTCCGTCTACCTGCTCGGTGCAGTATATGACGAAAATATACTCGGAAAAATCGATGCCTGTATCGGCCACACCATTGAAATTTATCTGCTGCTCTTAGGGCGGTGGCTGAAGCGCGGCGAAATGACAATGAATGATGTGATTGAAGTCGTTTACCGCTATTCAAGAGAGATCGAGCATTCCGATGAAAATTTGGAACGCGCGGAAATGTTAAACTGGTTTGAGCGGTAACAATGCATCGAATTTATAGGTTTAATTGCTGCAAAATTTCTTTCTCATTCATTTTACTGTAATCACTTAGTTTATACGAGCGAATTCTTTCCTTTACGATTACGGGAACAGCAAATCCATTTTCTGCCAGCTTTGTGCAGCGGTTTATAACGGTTCTATTTGTAATTCCCAGCATTTTAGAAACCTCAATAGGTGTAAATTCGTATAAATGGTTTCGCAGCAAAAAAGCAAGAAATTCCTTCTCCCGCAGGTGAAGATGAGACAGTGCCGTATACAAACTCTGTGTTTCATTTTCTTCGGATATTTCACAGACTTTCGCAGAATATAATTCCACCATGCGCAGGAAGTAATTAAACCATATCTCCGGATGCGGTGGATTCTCCCTTCCTGAATAATATAATGCCGGAAGTCCCATCTGCAAGGACTGATAATATTCATTCGCATCGTATGCAAAATATTCTTCAAGCGATCCAATACCATGAAAACCATAACCCCGCTGAGTCAATACGTAACCGGACATTAATCTTGCTGTCCTTCCATTTCCGTCCTCGAACGGATGAATGGTAACCAGCTGATAATGCACAATCGCTGCCACAATTAAAGGATGATCGTCCGTGGTATTTACATATTCAACCAATTCGTCCAAAAGTTCAGGGATATCACAATATTCCGGTGGAATATACTCTGCTTCCCCACTTTCTGAATCATATACTGCAAATAAAAATCCCGGCGGCATCTCGCCTCGAAGACCAATCTTTTCCTCGGAGGCTCCTTTTTCCACTAATGCCTGTACTTCAAAAATCAATTCCTTGGAAAATGGCACTTCCTGCTTTGCTCTTTCTTCCAACACCTGCAATGCCATATAGTAATTTCTCACTTCCTGTTCGGGCTTTAAAAAATGGCGATGCGGATCCTGCTCCATTACCTCGTCCGCCTGCTGCTCACTTAATGGATTTCCTTCTATCTTATTTGAAGCATAAGAACTTTTCTTCTTCGAAATTTTACGCAAATGATCCGCAATACGGTAGGGAAGGTTAATTATATTCATCTTAAATCGATTCTCATCAATCGCAGAAATTCTTTTTACAATATCATTTGTCAATACAATTTTAATCATCTTATCTCCCCCTTTTTATACTTAGTATACCGCACCCGTTATAATTTTTCCAGTAGTTTTTTCACTATTTTTTCACTATTTTTTCACTATTTTCATCCTTCACGCCTCATTCATGACCTCGTCCATAATCTCAATGGATTCCTTGATCATATTGTCGCAGTGCATCTTTTTCTCGCCGCCTTTTTCCGCGTTAGCACGCAAAAGATCCGCACAGTCTGTCATGCCATCGTGGTTTTCTGCCATTTTCCGGCGGTAGGTCTGAAATGCCTGTGGCGAATCGAATCCTTTGGCACCCAGCACCATAAGAGCTGCGGTGATCGCACCGCAGGTTCCTCCGCAGCGCATTCCTGCCCCGAAATTACTTCCGACTGCGGCAGCAAGATCTTCACTCATCCCCATTTCCTTCGCATACACGCGAAGAATCGTCTGGGCGCAGTTATTGCACATCGGTGTCGCATTTCTAAGTTTCATCGCTTCTTCTACATGTTTATTCATAGTCCTCTCCTTTTCATTCTGCACTTAAAATTTCTTCTTTTGCAGCTGTCCGATCATTGGGATCAACATTTTGTGTGGTACAAACCGCGCCATTGTCGTCGCCGCACGAATGGTAAATTTTGGCACGATAACGGTCTTCCGTTTTCTCATCTGTTCAAGTGCGTAGGAAGCACAATACTGAGGCGTGATGCCGGGCAGCGCAAATTTTACTTTTGCCACATCATTGAACTCCGTATCAACCGGCCCCGGACACAATGCTCCTACGTAAATGTGGCTCCGCTTGCTGCGCTGTTCTGCTGCCACAGCGCGCGTCAGACTGACCATGTATGCCTTTGTCGCATAATACGTCGCCATAAATGGGCCGGCCGGAAGAAGTCCTGCGGAAGATGCCACATTTAAAATGTAACCGCTCTTTCCCTGCTTTTCCATTTTCTTAAGCATGAGTTTCATCAATAAATGCATCGCTTTGACGTTGACATCGATCATCTGGAGTTCTGTCTCCGCATCGGTGTCGGTAAAATTCCCACAAGCGCCAAATCCCGCATTATTGATAAATATTTTAATTGGAAGATCCGCTGTCTCTTTTATGACACGCACACATTCTTCCGGCTGGGAAAGATCCGCCGCGATAATCTTTGTATGACTTCCATATTTTTCCAGTTCTTCTGCAAGTTTTTTCAGCCGGATTTCACGCCTTGCCACAAGGATCAAAGAATATCCTTTTCTTGCTAATTGTCTGGCAAATTCACGCCCGATTCCTGAACTTGCCCCTGTTATCATCGCATATTTCATACGCTGCCGCCCCCTTGTATTTTAAAAAATAACAACCAGCAGCATTTTAAACTGCTCCTGTCCGTAAACTGCATGTGGATGTTTCGCCGGCATTACGATCGATTCGCCTTCATGAAGAATGTATTCCTCGCCATCGATGGTGATTCGTCCGACACCATCCAGACAAGTCACAAACGCATCTCCGCCGGACTCATGAGTGCTGATCTCTTCACCTTTATCAAACGAAAACAGTGTCACACTGACATGATCATTTTGTGCCATGGTTTTCGAAACAACTTGTCCTTCCTGGTAAGCCACCTGTTCTTTTAGCGCCACCACTTCTGCCTTATTAAAATTTTTAATTCCTGACATAGGATTACCTCCCGGATTTATTTTTGTTTTTATTATACACAATCCGGGCTGAAAAATCCACCTACAGAACGTATATGAATAGTTACTTTATTTCTTTCTTCGCCAGCTTTTTCCTGGCAAATGCAAAAACCTGAGCCATCCCAAGCA
Organism: uncultured Eubacterium sp.; assembly: GCA_934316845.1. Taxonomy (GTDB): domain Bacteria; phylum Bacillota; class Clostridia; order Lachnospirales; family Lachnospiraceae; genus Eubacterium_F. Next base: position 27,774 of record CAKRDZ010000005.1, read on the forward strand.
CAGCTGCCACATAAATCATGGGGATATAATTTACAATATAACGTGCATTCGTCTCCCACATCATGAGAAACAAACAGCATTTACTACGGTAGCTGTCATATTGTAATCCTTGATTCCGACCGCTTTTGCAGCTTTGAAAATCACCGTGAGAAATCCGAGTTCTCCAAGATTATTATTAAACCAGTAAAAATACTCTTTATAATCAGGAAAATCGCCCCGCTCTGCCCATTGGACTGCCGCATGATACACACTTCCAAAATCCCACTGTGGTGTGATCTGCATATAATATCCTGCCACAATCTGCAATATAAGCATAACCGCAAGGAAGATTCCCAAAATAATCTTTTGATATTTTTCCAAAAAAGTCTCTGCCTTTACAAGTCCATAATATGCTAGTGCACTTATAAAAATTGTAACAAGTGTTCTCACAAACATTCCTGCTGTATATTTGTCCTGACACATTTTTACATAGAGAAAAGAAAACACTATTGTCATAATTGAAAATAATGCAATCATAATTCCTTTTGTTATTTTCTGTTTTGTTTTTTCCATAATACAATCTCCCTCGTATTAATATTTTCATTCACGTACAAATATAAAATTATTATTTTTGCCTTTTTCCATTTTATCACAATTTTTGTCCGCTCACAATACCAATTTATTTTTTATTGCTTTTCCCCTGCGATGACACTATAATAAAATTAACGTAACTAACTCAGAAAGAAGGAATCTTTATGAACACCTATAAAAAATCCTATCGTTTTTATGTTGCCTTGGTACTTTTTTTCGCGGTATTTTCTTTTGCCGGAATACCGTCCTGCACATATGCCAGGACATTAAAAAATGCAACCTTTGCCTATCTTGATGTCGCGCAGGGAAATGCCGAATTGATCAAAATAGGAAGCCGGGCAATTCTGATCGACACCGGCAAACACAGCGAATACGACACCTTGCAGTCACAGTTAAAATCACTTGGCGTAAAGACCATTTCCACTCTCATCGTAACGCATCCTGACGCGGATCACATGGAAAGTGCAGATGACGTCATCGCCGATTATAAGGTGAAAAAGATCATTCTGCCTCAGATTGAGTCAACAACCCAGTGCTACAAACGCATGAAATCCGCCATTTCTACCTATAAAGTAAAGCAGATTCATCCACAGACCGGCTCTGTCATCACCCTGGCGCCTTCCTGCAAAGGAACGGTGCTTTCTGTGGATGCCAGCAGTTCTGACACCAATGAGGCAAGTATTGTCATGCGTGTCACCTACGGCAGCCGCTCATTTCTCTATATGGGCGATGCGACTGCCCGCGTCGAAAATGCCATCCTCACTTCCGGGAAGCCGGTTGCCTCGGACATTTATCTTCTTTCCCACCACGGTTCCGATACCGCAAACGGTGTCCTTTTTGTAAAAAAGGCGCTGGCTTCCAAATACAAGACGGCGATCATCTCCGTCGGAAAAAATAACAGCTACGGCCACCCGGTTGCCAATGTCGTGCGCCGTGCCGAAACCTATGCCAAAGCGCTGTACCGAACCGACCAAAAAGGATGTATTATCGCCACCACAAATGGAGAAAATTTACAGATCAAGTTTAAAAAAGTGACGCATTCGGGCAGTTCCTACAGCCGTTCCTCCTATCGTACTTCCGGCACTGCCAAATCCTCCTCCGGCAAATCTTCCTCTGTAAAAAATGTAAGCGAAGTTGTTTACATTACAAAAACCGGTACAAAATACCATACAAAAAACTGCCGCTACTTACGTAGCAGCAGTATCAAAACGACATTAAGCGAGGCCAGAAGCAAAGGACTGACTCCTTGCTCGGTCTGCAATCCATAATCAATAAAACCGGCCTTGGAATTACCAGAATTTTACAATGTCGTCCGGTGTCTTACGCTTTGGTTTGTTTGGAGACTCTGCACCATATCCTACCGCGATTACAGCGACAATGGTCTCTGTCTCCGGCACGTCAAGGATCTCACGGATCTTATCGCTGTCGCGAAGTCCCATGATAAGGGTATCCAGTCCCAGTTCTTTCGCTTTCAGAATGAAATTTTCATTGTGAAGTCCAAGGTCGTAATAACCCCATCCATTTCCACATTCGTTGTCGGGATTTCCCTCGCGGTCAAATCCGGCACGATCCGATACAAAAGTAGTTACAACAAGTGCCGCTCCGTCTACTTTTTTATCGTTTCCGTGAAGCAGGCATTTCTGTGCAAAATCTCTGCTTTTGTCTGCATCCAGGATGCAATAATATCTTGCTGTCTGTGAATTTTTCCACGAAGGAGCCTGGATCGCCGCCTCGACGATCTCATTTATCTGCTCTTTTGTCACTTTTTTTGATGCATCGTATGTACGCACACTTCTTCTGTTTTCTAATACTGTCTGAAATTCCATGATTAAGTACCTCCATTTCTGTCCTGTTAGGCATGTCTAACTGTATCATATCACATTTATGCGAAATGTCAACGGCAAGTTTTTACCTTTACTTTTAAGAAAAATAAGCCTCTGATTTTCCATTCGGGACCGCTTGCGCTTAGAAGAACACTCGTAGCGGTACATGAGGGCAGACTACGCCCTCTATGTACCGACGGTGTTCTAAATCCCTCATATAAAACCAGAGGCTTATTTTTTCTATAACAGCAAAGGTGTAAAACATATTATACTCAACAATTTGAATGACTCATTTTGTATCGTATAAACATATGGTCTGACAAGCGACGAAACTTGCTATCGAACGTTATAAATCGATATTTTTATCGTGAGATAGCTCTTGTTTCTGTCGATTGTCAGACCATACGTTTTCATCATTTACAATCAGGAATATAATCAAACAATCTTTCCGCGCAAACTTCGCAAATATACTTTCTGTTCCTCCGTGATCCGGTAACTTTCTATCGCCTTTTGGATCGTCTTTCGATGAACCCAGTCCGAAAACCGGTGCTCTTCCAGATACGGGATAATCGAATCCCACTGCTTGGCAAGCGCCGTCGCCATATACCACGCGATCATCATATTGACGTAATATTCTTCCGACGTTACCCCTGCGACAAGTTCCGCATACTCCGGTCTAAAATCCTCATCCAGATACAGACGCATCAGCATCCCCATTCCATAGCGGATCGTATATGTCTCCCGCGAAGCGATCCAGCGTCTTATATGGGGCAGAAGTTCTTCTTTATGCTTTGCAAAACATTTGGGTGCCGGGAGATCACACGTTGCCCAGTTGTCAATATAGGGAAGAAACCTCTCAACCCCTTCCAAACATTTTTCATATTCCTTTATGCTTGTAATCAGCATCATATGTAGATTATTTTCTTCGTAATAATCATGTGGAACGTCCTGTATAAAGGCTTTTGCCGCCTCCGTCTGCGCGTATTTTTTTGCGTATTTGCGAAGTTCTGGAATACGGATTCCGATCACTCGTTCTTTGTCTATATCAGGCATTAATCTGCTATGAAAATCACGGTATTTTTTGTCCTGTAATTCAAACAATTCCACCTGCAATTTCTTTCTATTATATGTCATTTTAAATCTCCTTCATCGCCTTCCGGAACTGGAAGAAAAATAGAATCGCCGTAAATGTCACCGCCATCGTATCTGCCACCGGTTCCGCCATATAGACCGCACTTGTTTTGTCCGGTAAAAAAGCCGGCAGAATATAGATCAGCGGAATGAGTAATACAAATTTACGAACAACCGCAACCACTATAGAACACAGGGCTTTTCCCAAAGAATTAAATGCCATCTGGCAGGCAATCTGTATTCCAAATAAAAACATCGCTGCAAGGTAGATCCGCAGGGCCTTTTTCGTAAACGCCAGCAGTGCCGCATCGGTCGTAAAGATTCCCGCAAACACTTGCGGAAAGAGCATGATAAATCCCCACAAAACGATAGAATACACGAGGCTCGCTTTTAATAGAAGATAAAAGGCACCTTTCACCCGCTCCGGATTTTTCGCTCCATAATTGTAACTCATAATTGGCTGTGCCCCTTGTCCCAGTCCCTGCAAAGGAAGCATGGCAAACTGCATAACACTGGTAAGAATTGTCATTGCGCCAACCGCCACATCGCCTCCATATTTTAATAAGGAAGAGTTAAAGCAGAGCGAGATCACGCTTTCGCTTGCCTGCATGATAAATAATGAGGCTCCCAGCGCCAGGCAGGGAAGAAATAGCTTTGGCATCAGCCTGAGATTTTCTTTCTTTATACGAAGTGTCGTCTTTTTGCCAAATAAAAAATGAAGCACCCAGACACACGAGCATGCCTGCGAAAGTATCGTCGCCAGCGCCGCTCCGCGCACGCCGAAACCACAGGCAAAAATAAATATCGGATCCAGTACGATGTTGATGACGGCTCCGATCAAAACGGAATACATTCCAATTTTTGTAAATCCCTGTGCCGTAATAAACATATTCATTCCTAATGTTAATTGGACAAATATCGTTCCAACCGCATAAATATTAAAATAATTAACTGCATATTCAATCGTATTTTCGCTGGCTCCAAACGCAAGTAAAAATGTTCTTCCACCGATCAGCATAATAATCGTGAGCACGACGGAGATCAGAATCTGCAGTGTAAAACAGTTGCCGATAATTTTCTCTGCCGAATCTGTATCTCCTTTTCCTAAAAGAATGGACGCCCTCGGTGCTCCTCCATTTCCAACCAGCGCAGCAAACGCCGACAGGATCATGATAAGCGGCATACACACTCCAACTCCTGTCAGGGCAAGCGCCCCTACTTCCGGGATGTGTCCGATATAAATCCGATCCACGATATTATAAAGCATGTTGATCATCTGCGCGATCACCGTAGGGATCGCAAGCCGAAATAATAATTTACCAATCGGTTCTTTTACTAAAAAATCTTTGTTATCATTCATTTGTAATACTGCCTTTCTAATTTGTTGCGAAAAGACTGCCGGAGATCAATCTGGCAGCCTTCCTAATTCAGCATTTCACATACTATAACTTTTTCATCAATTCCTGTATCCGTTCTTCCGTCTCTTCACACTCATCTGCAATCTGTGCGACGGTCTTTCCTTTAGCAAGTTTTTTCGAAATCAATGTAAGAAGTGTTTTCTCTTCTCCTTGCTCAACTCCCTCCTCAAGTGCATTTTTCCAAATTCCTTCGCCTAAATTACACATGGTTTCCACTTCCTTTCCCAATACCTGACTTGGAATATCATATTCTTCTTCCATGATACTAATACGCTCTTTACTTGTCAAGTCTTTTGAGAACAAAGTCCCCAAAAACCGAAGTAATTCATGTGTTTCATCCGGCTCTGCAAGATTATTTGAAATCCCAATCATGACAAGATTAATCAAATCCAAATCCCCATCCCATTTATGTTTTCCAACCAAATTATCCTGGATGAGATGAATGTGGCACATGCTGTTTTCTGGCATATTCATGCAGATCCACACGCTGTAGACTTCACAGATATCACCGTAATCCTGTCCTTTAAAATCGCGATATTTCTGTGACGAAATCAACCGGCTCACGTAGAATATTCCACGGTTTAAAATTGGATACTTATTTGGCTCATCCTTTTGCGGTTCAATATTTAAAATGACTTTGGTAAGACCACATTTACGGTGAACGTAAAAGACAATATCAAAATTAACCGTTCCTTCATTGATCGCCTGATTTTCTGTATTAAATCCAACAACTTCGCCATTTTCATCTGAATATCTGACATTAGTCAATCCAGGATCCACTGGAATCACCCCCACCATTGGTTCTCCTTCAATATAAGGAACAATTTCCTTTGGATCCATCTCTTTAAAATCATCCAAAATCCTTTTCAAAATATTTGCTAAAACAATTTTTTGCGCTAATAGTTTTTTTGCTGCCTCATCATACTGTGTAGCTAAATCCGCAATCTGTAGTGTGTTTTTTAGAATTGTGTGCATCTTATTCCCTCCTAGTGTACTTTTTTTATTTTTACAAAAAGCGTAGCATACTTATACTATGAAATCAAGTGTTGTATATACGTAAAAATTGTCGTTCATACGTAAAAATCGCTGTTTCTGCGTGCCGCCTCCTCTTCACAGAATTTTCAAAGTTCGTTTTAGGTTGATTTTATTTTCGTTTATTATACTAAACGTAACAATTCCGGATACCCACACAACAATCCGAATCGTTACATAAAAAAGTTTAAGGAGGATACACACATGAAGCATGTAAAGAAACTCATTGTCGCAGTGCTCACACTTGCTCTGTTCTGCCCGGCACCATCTGTCGACGCAGCAAAGAAAACCACAGGCTATACAGTCAGTAAAAAGAGCGGCACTTACAACTCTTCTGTGACGACCAAAGTAAAAGTGAAAAAGGGTTACAAGGTTTACTACACAACAGGGAAAAAACTTTCAACGAAAAAAGTGATCAAAGCAAAAAAGAGTAAATCATTTACATTCACTTCTACCAAAACATTACGTCTGTATACAGTAAAATCTTCCAAAAAGATAACTGCGAAAAAATTACGCAAGATAAAAACAAAAAATATGAAGAAATATACCTATACTATTAAATCTTCACAGACACCCGGCAGTTCTACAGCGCCGGCACAGACGCCACAGGCAACGCCTTCTCCGGCTGCTGCCACAAGCACTCCGGGTAATAGTAATACACCTGCCGCCTCTTCCACTCCGGCAGCAACGCAGCCTTCGACAACACAGCCTTCGACAACTCAGCCTTCGACAACTCAGCCTTCGACAACGCAGTCTCCTACCGCGCAGCCGGTCACAACACCTGGCAACAGCGGTTATACCGGCGACGATGCCGATTCCGATTATGTGGCACCAACCCGCGCCGTCTGGGAAGAAGACGACACGAAAACCGCAGGGGTAGAATCCGAGACAATCGAGATTACGATTCCGGCAGAGGCTCCTTCCAAGAAGATCAAAGCCGACAATTACGAAATCAGCAAAAAGAATAAACTGACGATCACCGCACCGGGCACCTATGTAATTCAGACAGAAAACGCGGAAACGGCGACGGATGGTCTGATCGAAGTTGATTATGCCGATGAAAGTGCTTCCGGCACGGCACATTTGATCCTCAATGGAATCCATCTGACTTCATCCAATAATACAAATCCGGATTCTGACACCGGACTTATTACAATTAAAAAGAGTGTTACCAAAGCGGTTATTACCGTTGCAGACAACACCACAAATACACTTACGGACACCGGCGAAACCGGCATTGATAAAGACGACAATACTTCTACGACTTATACCGCCGGCATCGTCTGCAAAAAGACACCGCTTACGATCAATGGAAGTGGTACTTTAAACATCCTTTCCACTTACGGAAATGGAATCAAATGCACCAATTTACTTAAAATACTGGATGCCACGATCACCGTCAGCGGGCCGGATGACAAAGCCTGCGGACACAATGGAATCTCAGGAAAACTTGGCGTATTCGTAAAAGATGCCAGCCTCAATGTACATTCTGACGGCGACTGCCTGAAAACCACACTGGATGAAAGCGATATTGCAGAAGACGCGTCGCTGGCAGATCTTGGAAATATGGAATTAGATGGCGGAACTTACACATTTGTTTCCGAAAACGGCGATGCCGTAAGTGCTGTCCGCACATTGTACTTAAATCCGGTTTCCCTGAATGCGACGACAAAAAATGCTGCGGAAACTACGACCACTGGCAGCTACAAAGGCATCAAAGCCGGCACGACCATTTACGTCCCGGAAACTGCCGGAACCATCACCGCTGACACGACAGCGACGTATTCGGCTTCCCGCGCCTCCGGCGACAGCAACGATTCCCTCGCTGACGACACCCTCCACTGCAACGGTTATGTCCTGATCGAGGGCGGCAGTTTCACACTTGCTTCCGGAGACGACGGTATCCACGCAGATGCAGGACTTATCATTAAAAATGGTAGGATCAACGTTACCGCTTCTTATGAGGGATTAGAAGGCGCGGACATTACGATCCGGGGAGGCGACATCAATATCGTTTCCCGCGACGATGGCATCAACGCTGCCGGCGGAAGCAACAATTCTGCAAGCAGTACGGGGCCGGGATTTGGCGGAGACGATTTCCGCAAAGGCGACTCGTCATCTTCCACCCAGTACCAGATCATCATCGAAGGCGGTAATATCAATATTGACGCCAGCGGAGACGGAATCGACTCCAACGGAAATATCTTTTTCAAAGGTGGCACGGTCATTGTAAATGGCCCTACAAATAATGGCAATGGCGCATTGGACTATGGCGATAGCGCAGACTGCGTATGTGAAATTTCCGGCGGTACTTTGATCGCTGCGGGAGCAGCCGGTATGGCAGCCGCACCGACAAGCGGTTCTTCCCAGCCGGCCGTCAATGTTGTCTTGTCATCCACACAGCAGGCAGGAACGTATGTAGTATTAAAAGACAGCGATGGAAATACTGTTTTACAGGCGCAGCCTTCCAAATCTTTCCAGTCCGTTATCATGTCCTGCGCGGATCTGAAACTCGGAAGCACCTATCAGATCTATTATGGTTCTGATCTTTCGAACCTGACACAAAGCGGATCCGTAACCTTTACAAGCACCAGCATGAGTACCGGAAACTCCAATCCCGGCGGTGGCTGGGGCTTCGGAGGCGGCGGTTTTGACTTCGGAGGAGGTGGTTCCGGCGGCCGTCCGGGCGGACGTTAAACCAAATGCATCTTCAGAAAAGTTGGACTTAAACCGAAGTAAATAGCAGAAGACATTTTGTACGGGAGGTTCCTTATGAAACTATTATTGGCAGAAGACGAACGCGAATTATCCGATGCGCTGACCGTCATACTGACGCACAGCAATTATCTGGTTGATGCCGTATACACCGGCACGGACGCTCTGGATTATCTTCAAGTAGAACATTACGACGGCGTGATTCTGGATGTCATGATGCCGGGCATGGATGGCTTTGAAGTTTTAAAATCCCTGCGTGCCGCCGGAAATACGGTGCCTGTTCTGATGCTTACTGCCAGAAGTGATGTGGACGATCGTGTAACCGGTCTTGATCTGGGAGCGGACGATTATCTGACAAAGCCGTTTGCCACGAAAGAGCTGCTTGCCAGAGTCCGTGCCATCACAAGACGCGTTACCGATGCGTCCAGCTCGCTGCTCACCCTTGGGAACGTCACATTGGACTGTGCTTCCTTTGAACTTACCTGCAGCGGCCAGACACTTCGCCTCAACCGTAAGGAATTCCAACTGCTGCAGTTATTTATGAGTTATCCAAATCAAACCTTTTCTGCGGAACATCTGATGCAGAAAATATGGGGATATGAAAGTGACGCAGAGATCAATGTCGTATGGGTTAATATCTCAAATCTACGCAAGAAATTTACTGCCCTGGGTGCGGACATCCAGATACGTTCGCACCGCAATCAGGGCTACCAGATTGAGGTGAAGCCATGAAAAAAATACGAAGAAATTTTATTGTTATCGCCATGCTTTCTATGTTTTTAGTGCTAACCATCATCATTACGGCACTCAATTACATAAATTACCAAAAAATGGGGGGGAATCTGGACGACGTTACCCACATTCTTGAAATGGGAAATGGAAGTTTTTATGAATCTCCGGATCCGTCCGACGAGGACCACGACCCTTCCGGACACTCCCCTGATGATAATTTCCCGCAAACGCATAATAAAGTGCCGGAACCACCCAAAAGCATATCGGAAGAAACCCCTTATCAAACACGTTACTTTACCGTACGCTATGATGCTTCCGGCACGATATATGCAACCTCCGTCGGGCACATCTCGGCAGTAGATGCCACACAGGCACGCGCTTATGCCGCCAAAGTCTACGATGTAGCTCCCAGCACAGGTTTTATCGACATATACCGTTATCGCACCGTAAAATCAGGCGACCGCGTTTTATGCATTTTTATTGATGCAGAAAAAGAGTTATCCACATATCGCGGATCTCTTATGACAAGCATAGCAATTTCTGCGGCCGGTCTATTTTCCGTATTTTTACTGCTATGTTTCTTTTCAAAACTCATTCTTCGCCCGGTGGAAGAAAGCTATCGGAAGCAAAAACAATTCCTTACCGATGCCGGGCATGAATTAAAGACACCTCTTACGATAATCGATGCAAATACCGAAGTTCTGGAGATGGAAATAGGATCTTCAAAATGGCTGGACAGCACGAGAAATCAAGTAATACGACTAACAAATATGGTGAAGCAATTCACTGCATTAGCAAAAATGGATGAAGCCCAGGGACTTTTACAAAAAGCCCGGTTTTCACTTTCCCAAGTATTAAATGAAACCGTCGACTTATTTATCCCTGTTGCCACATCCACCCACCGCACACTTCAGGTATCGTGTGCGGAAGATCTGTATTATGTCGGCGACGAAGAGCAGTTCCGCCAGCTCTTTTGTCTGCTTCTCGATAATGCGATCAAATATTCGACGCCGGATTCCCGAATTGAACTTACACTGTGTAAGCATGGCAAGCATCTCTGCTTTACCATTTTCAATGAATGTGAAGGCATCGCAAAAGGTTCGCAGGACATTTTATTTGAACGCTTTTATCGAAGTGATTCTTCCCGCAACTCCTCCACCGGAGGTTCAGGCATCGGTCTTTCGATCGCCCATTCTATCGTAGAAAATCACAAAGGAAGCATCCACGCAGAAAGCGCCGATGGAAAAAGTTTACAGATTAAAGTTCTTTTATAACATTCTTTAGTGTCGCCGCAGACTGTTCTAATTTCTCCCGTTCTTTTTGATCAAGTGAAATTGGAACATGCGTCTCGACACCATCAAATCCCACAATCGTCGGCATACTAAGCGCCACATCCTCTATCCCATATGCTCCATCTAACACCGTCGATACCGGCAGAATTGACTTTTCATCGCGAATAATACATTCGCAGATCCGTTTAACCGCCATCGCAATTCCATAATACGTCGCCTGTTTTTTTTGAATAATATCATAGGCACTGTTTTTCACGCGGCTGGCAATTTCTTCCATCGCCGCATCATGATTATAAAATCCACGCATCTCGCAGAAATCATGCACCGGAATCCCCGACACATTGGTGCTGCTCCATGCCACAATCTCACTGTCACCATGTTCCCCAATAATAAACGAATGTACACTCCGGTTATCCACACTCAAATGTCTGCCAAGCTCATACTTCAATCTCGCAGTATCCAGCACAGTCCCTGAGCCGATCACGCGCTCTTTCGGCAGACCACTGAGTTTTGCCGCCTCATACGTCAAGATATCGACCGGATTCGATACGATCAGTAAAATGCCTTGAAAATCGAGCGCCGCGATCTGAGGCATAATCTTTTCATAAATCGCAACATTTTTATGCACAAGATCCAGTCTTGTCTCGTCCGGTTTCTGGTTCGCCCCCGCCGTCACGATCACGATCGCAGCATCTGCGATATCTTTATACTCTCCGGCATAAATCTTCATCGGCCCCGCAAACGGCATGCCGTGCGCAATATCCTTCGCCTCTCCATCTGCCTTATCAAAATTCGCATCCAGCAACACCATCTCCGAAAACAACTTGCTCTGCATCAAGGTAAACGCCGTCGCGGCACCAACAAATCCACAACCGATCACCGCTGCTTTTCTCTGATTCATGTGATCATCTCCTTCTAGTCTTTGTGCTTAGAGTGTACCATTTTGCTTTTCTTTATTCCGTTGTTATAACCACATTTTACCAGAGGTTTTATTTTGCTGAAACAAAGAGCCGGTATAATGTCCGACTCTTTGTTCTCTCTTTACCTTTCATAAATTTTCACTTCTCCGTCCGCATTTGCCGCTTTCTTATATATTTGCTTACACCCTTTTGGCACATACAATGTAATTCCATCCATGTTAATGTTTTCCAAAACCGGTGGTTTTCTACTTTCCAATACATAAGACAAATTTTTGACATCCGCTCCCCAGCACATTCCAAACCTTTTTTGCTATTTTATCCTATTTTATATTTCAAAAAGTCTGTCGCTTCTCCATCATAATTTCCTTTGGAAGCAAGTACATAAAACTCTTTTTCCGAGGAAACCAGCAAGTCAATTACTGTCATATCCCGGCTCAGTGAATATTTGTCATTATCTACACCATTTACCAGACATTTCCATGACTTTTTGTTTGATTGATAGACATAAATACCTGACATATAGGCAGCATATAACTTCCCATTATGTCCTGCAAAAACGATTTCCTGATCTGTGATCGGATAAGCATCCTCTGTCTTTTGTCCATTCAACTGCTTCACAAGATTCCGAATCGGTGTTGCATCTATCACATCGGACTGTTTTCCATCCTTTAAACGATAGGTTTTTACAACATCTGATTTTTTACTTGGATTTCCAATTTTATCCAGACAATATGTATAGGAATACAATTTATCTCCAATGATCTCTGCATCTGTAGAAGAAACTTTTGTAGTCCACTGTACCTTATTGGATTTAAAATCTACGCAAACCGCCTGATATCCATTCTGTTTTCCTATTTGACAGATCAATACATAACGATTTTTCCCAGCCTCCAATACGTTCTTTACAGAATACGACTTTTTCCACTCCTTTATTTTTGCGAGACGACACGTCTTTGTTTTCTTTCCTTTTGCATTTCGGAAAATAATCTCTGAAGAATCCGGATCTGCTTCTACATATCCTTTCGCTGTTGGATAAATCGTGTAGTATTTCTTCTTCCCCTTAATATTCATTGCCGTGTCCTTTACCATATTGGAAGTCCATTTGTCCTTTTTCTCATCATAAACAGCCTTCTGGTTAATGCCATCTTCATCGATATAGTAAGACACAATTTTTCCCGATGCATCTAAAATAACTTCCTGCATTTCCAATGCACCCGTCTTTAACTTGTTTTCATTAAAATCGCTGGCCGTATTTGTGTTAATTTTCGCAGCATAAACGGCAGCATCATTTTTTTGAAAACCACTTACCAATAACCCCGTACAAAATAGAATTGTTGCAATAACATGTTTTGTCCTTCTCATAACTAATCTCCTTTTCCTTGAATACAATGTATGCCATTCATTTGCTTTTTGCTTATCTAATTCTCAGTAAAAGTTTTTCTGCCTTTCCAGTTTATCCCAGTTTGAGATCTCATAAACTTCGTAATTTTCTACCACAAAAACCGGCTTCCAGTTTTGAGTTAAATAGCCTCGGACACAGCATAGATACCTTGCCCGATAAATTTGTGTAATCTGTAATGCTTCCTGCTCTCTCAAATTTGAAGGCAAGAGAATCGGAACGATACCATTTTTCACAAAAGAAAGATAGCACATGATACAGCCAAGTGTATTTTCACACACCATCACCGCAACGGTCCTCCCCTCAAGAACGCTTTCTATTTCCTTTCGTCTTCGCACTAACTGCTGGCACGAAATCGTTTCGCCAGAGTCCAGATAAATTGCTATATTTTCTTTGTAACATTCAAGATCCCACATTGGTTTTTTCCCCCTATTTCATATAAAATATCTTTAGAATTTTTTGTCATTCACCCGCCAAAGCCGTAAATACCACTAAAACTGTAATAACAAAACTATGCTGGTCAAAACTCTTTTAAACATCTGACCAGCATTTATAAACTTTTTAATCGTTATTGTCTTCGCATCCACTTTCTACTCAACCAATTTAAGTGTAACAAGTTCATTCCGATCTGACAATACAAATTACATTATTTTGCTTTTTTCTACAGAATTTTACCTTTTTACCTTAGCAAGGACTTTGATCAGTGAACAAAATTCTAACAAAGCCCCGTCATACAAAGGTATAACCGAGGCTTTATTCCGTTCACAACGAACGTGCTTATTTATTTTCGATTGTAATTGTCTTTACAAATTCACCCGTTGGCAGGCAAGAGTTTTTGTCATCCGCAATAAAATTTTTCTGCTCTTCATTCGAAACAATAATTTTACTGCTTCCTGAGTCTCCCAACCAAAATGCGCATACAGAACTCTTTACATTTTTGAAACTAAAGGCTCTTCCGATTCGAAGCGTAAGCGCTGAAAACATGTGATCCGAATTGTAAAACATACTATCCATTTTTTCCACATTAGATGTATCAAAATTATTGCCTAAATCCAATGTTGTATCTCCCAATGTAGCTGCATTATATTCATAAAACATCTTACTCATATCTTTTACTTCTGTCGTATAGAGATTCTCTATGCCGCTTATCTTTCCCACCTCACAACATAAATACGTTGAATCCGGGTTTGCAACTACTCCTTTTTCCTGTCCAACCGTCATTTCATACAGGCCATTTGCATCTTGATCTGTATACCATGCCATAACACTTTTATTTTGTTTTTCTGATAAATCAAAACTATTAATCACACCATCCGGTACTTGTGCGCTGTCAGAAAAAGTCAATCTCTCAATGTCCTTCCGCAATACATCTGTTCCAAAAAAATAATGTCTTGAAACAGTAGTAAGCACCTGGTCATCTAGATGTTCATATGGCACGAAAGTAGTCACAGCAGGTTCCACCATAATTCTATTTTCTGTCGGCTCATGAGTTTTCAACGGTTCCTCGGTTGCCTTCGGCGTCTGGCTTGGCGTTGCACTCGGTGTCACCACCGGAGTTACTGCCGGACTTTGCGTAGGCAGCGTCGTCGGTGTTGCTTTTTGTTCTGCATTCTTTTCAGACTTCGAACTTCCTTTTACTACAACATTACAAATAAGTTTTTTCTTTCCAAGTTTACAGGAAATCTTTGCCTTGCCGGCTTTTAAGGCTTTTACTTTAACACTCGCCTTTTTCTTTGCTGAAAGACGAACATTTTTCTTGCCGGAAAGAACAGACCACTTGGCTTTCTTATTCGTTTTCTTTACCTTTAGTGTAACCGTCTGAGAAACTTTTAAGTTAAGTTTCTTCGTACTTAAAGCCGGTGCAGCTGCATCTGCCGGTACTGCCGTCTGACAAAGCCCGATCATCAATGCCAGCGCTATGATACCTGATAATTTTTTTGTTTTCATTAAAATCTACCTTCTTTCATAACTTATTTTATTGTTACGTAAATCTTATCATATGAGACATTTTCATGCAACACCAGATTTTTACAATTGGTAATATTAGGACGGCTCACATTGTTTGCCGTCCTTTTTCCTTTTATTGTAAGATCGTCACATTCATCCTCAACAGCAACGTCCAAGAACAAGCCAAAAAATAACTTACAAGTATACGCTAAACTATACGAAACGAATTCGTTTTCCGCGTCTTATTACATTCATATCTTGATATTTTTTCATATACTTTATCATCTTTTTCTCCAAAACTTTGCTTAACTGATAATAGTATTCTATCGCGATAATTGAATTTTTATTGGGTCCACATAGTATTGGCATATCATTTCCTTCAATATGAATCGTCCCGTTTGTATCAAGACTAGTACCCACAAGCCAGCCATCGTACCATCGCCGCGCAGTTTTAGGTATATAAATGTCCGATGTACTTCCCGCCCATATTATCTTTTCCGGCAATATTTTAACCTGTTTTGGAATATGTACTTCATTTTTACTGTTCACAAGTGCCGCAATCAGCTTTCCTGTTTGTTTTTCGTACAAACAGTTATTACTTACTCCAAATTTAGTATTTGCTTTCTCTATACTAATTTGCACACCGGGTCTTTTCGTACTAAGCGTGTTAAACGCTTCATTACCTATTTTTTCAACTTTCGCCGGAATAATCATCTTTCCCGTATATTTGCTCCAATGATATAACATTGAACCATCCTTTGACAAAATCAACTGCTTTGACACTTTAAATTTAGGATTTTTTTTGCTGATTTTTATCTCTTCCAATGACCCGCATTGATAAAATGCACTAAAGTCTATACTTATTGTTGCTTCCGGAATTGTTATTTTTTTCATCTTTCTACATTGATAAAAAAGATGACTTTCTATCTGTTGCAGTTTCTTTGGCAAATGAATCGTCTCCAGTTTTGTCAATCCGGCAAAAGAAAACATCGCAATCTGTGTCACACTATCCGGCAGGACAATGCTTTTTATATTGGTGTTATTTTTACTAATTGTACCATCGTCTGTCGAGTACATTACGCCAAAAATATTCCAGATCCGATCCAGCTCAAGATCATTTTCAGAAGCCATTTTTACAACAGACGCGCCCTCAATCATCGAGGGAATGACTACTTTACTGCACTTTCCATCAACAGTCAGTTTTGTGATCCAGCATTCTTGTCTATCTTCTGAGAAATACACATTTGCTTTAACATCTTTGTCAATTCTAATTACCTTTTTGCTTGTTGTGTCCCACGAAGAGAAAGCAGATACATTTTTTGTACTGCAAAAACAAAGCAGTAATAATAGCAGTATAGATAATACTTTCAAATATTTACTAAATCGTTTTTCCATCCTTTTTATCCCCTCTTTCAATAAAATCGTTTTTTTTCTTACGTAAATCTTATCATATGAGACATTTTCATGCAACACCAGATTTTTACAATTGGTAATATTAGGACGGCTCACATTGTTTGCCGTCCTTTTTCCTTTGCTCATCGACTTTTTGTGTTTTCACCGTTTTAAGCTAAATAACCACGGGTGCAGCATAGATAACTTGCCTGATAAACTTATGCAATCCGTAATATATCTTCAGAATTTTTCTTTTTAGTCTTGAAATGAACTTTAAGTAGTGAAAAAAATTTTTCTAACAAAGTCCCATCATTCACTAGGATCATAAAAATACATTCCGACTATATTTACATGACTATATCCTTTGACAGTTCCCGACACTTTACAATCTTTAATCTGACCGTTAAGTACATTTCCGGCAATTCCTCCTACGTAACGCCGGCCATATACATTTGTGCCTTTTAACTGTAAATCTTTTACAGTTCCTCTCAAAGCACTAAACAATCCAACATAATTGTAATCATATCGATGGATTGATAAATTATAAATGGTTTTTCCATTCCCGTCAAATGTACCTTTAAATTCTTCTATTGCATTATATCCGATTGGTTCAAAACTTTTATAGCAGGACATATCAAGATTTCTTTTTAATACAATTCTTTTACCCTTGAAATCGATTCCCTTTTTACAAAGTTTCTGCATTCCCGCCAACTGATCCGGAGTCTTGATATAAAGCACTTTTTTCTTCTTTTTATACCAGGATGTGGAAGGCTTTCCTTTTCCTTTCACTCCCTTTTTTATCTTTTTTGTTTTATGTTTATAAAGAGAAGTTTTGTATGGTTTACAGGTTACATTGGACATTTTTTTCATTGTTTTATATAAAGCAGTTTCTTTATATCCTTTGAAAATAAAGTTGCCTTCTTGAGGAATGTCCTCCATCCCCATCCATGGCCCCTTTACTTCCATCACTCCTCCGTCAGCCATTTTTAATCCCGACAAAACGGCTCCCATGCATTTCGAAGGAAATACAATTTTTTTCACTGGCGGAATCCCTTCAAATGCATGCCCACTAATACTTGTTAATTCTTTAGGTAAATCAAATAACTGCAATTTTTCACAGCCTTCAAATGCACAATTTCCAATTCCTCTAAGTTCATCAGGAACGTTGATGATCTGTTCCAAAGAAGTACAATTTTCAAATGCAGCTGCTGGTATAGCGTTAACTTCATCAACAAATTCCACTTCTTTCAAATACCTATTGTTTGCAAATGCACCATCGTTCATATACTCAACTTCTGATGGAATAGTAAATTTCGTATCCTGTTTCCCTGCCGGATAAGCTCTTAGACCAATTCCATAATCTCCTCTTTTTTCGTAAAGTACACCATTTTTTGAATAGTAATACGGATTTCCTTCTTCCACTTCAAATGCTGTTACTTTCTCACATTGATCTAAAGCAGGACTTATAATACCGACTACATCCTTAGCAATATGCACCACACCTTCATAATTCATCGGTACACATAGAAGATGTCTTTTATTGTTTTTCTTCTCCACCGCATACAACACACCGTCTCTGCATTCATATTGACTGCTCCCTTCTTCCACCAGTATCCTTTTCAAATTCGGATACTGGTATAGTGGATTACGTGTATGATAGTGTTGATAATCCACTGGTATATTTGCTTCTTCCTGAGTCCTTCGTATAGTAGCAATACTGAAACCAATATCTCCTTCTTTAGGAAATATCAGTTCTGTTACTTTCGTTTTATCTACCTGGTCTGCCTGTGCATAATTGATTGATAATTCCTCCGCCTGTACAGGCACTACGGAACTTATCTGCCATACAGACGCGCAGAGAAACAAAGCTAATACTAATTTTGTAAATAAATCTTTCATTCACTCAACCTCCAATTAAAATTATTTTACTTAAGTGATGACCAACTTGCATCATAAGAATCTTTGAACATATCCCCAGGGGTAAACTTATAATCCTTACAAGCATTCCCTCTTGCTTCACTATATACCTGTTTAACATATTTATCCAAATATGCCACCTTACATTCCGTAGATGTATCTCTTTTAAACACCTCATCTGCCTTTATTGTGCTATTTCCACTTTTGTATGCCTGTAAGACCTTTTGCACTGCACCTGTTGCTGCGGTAAATCTTTTTGCATAAAAAATTCCATCATCTTCATAATTATGTCTTGAACTACCGTCGCTATTTTTTCGTATATAATTTACAATTCTATTAAATGGCATTTTTTCATCTAACATACTTCTAAAATCACTAACCGACTTTAAATCACTGGCAAGCATCACATTATGTTGGGTGTCTCTGTAATTCTGTATTGATACTGTTGTAGGAACCCTCGTTTTATGTGCAAAAACATCCGCAGCCAAATGAACCACCATTCCTAAAATACGTAAAGATTTTTCATGTCTTGAAGGCGTTGCGCCAAAGCCAAATATTCGATCTTTGGAACACAAAAACTGGATAGCTTCAACCAAATTATTCTTGATACATTTATTATAGACATCATTTCCTGTTCCCGGATTATAACTTATTCTTCTACAAACACTTCCTATCGTCTCATTATCAGAAGTATTATCAACCTCTCTTGCCACTTTGTATAAATAATTTAAGGTCGCAACATAATTAAAGTTTCCATGAAGAACCAACTGAGTTTTCCTTTTAAAATACATTTCACACTGAAGATATTCCTCCCTTTGTTTATCAGTAAATCCCTCCCATGTATATGAATTTCCTTCATAACTTTGTCCATCCATTATCATACTTGCTTGTTTAATAATTGTTATGTCAGGAAACTCATACGACGATGAACTGGCATTTTCTGTTATAATATGATGACCGCAAGCGTCCCATCGTGCCTCCACAAAATCCTTTTTAGAAAATGTTTGTAGCTTATCTTGATTTTTCTCGTAAAAAACTTCTTTTTGATCGTTTACTTTTTCTATTCCTTTTTTAGCTACCTTAATCGCATATTCAATATCCAAAACTCCTGAATTATAACCATCTAACTTTTTTGCTGAATACTTTAATATATTTTTCATTAATTTAGCATCTTTTGACTTACAATACTGCATAATGATACTTATTGCCCCTACCACATGTGGTACAGCCATACTAGTTCCACCTGCTATATATTCACTTGCAAATGCTCCATCTGTTAGAATTTTTTCACCTGGAGCTAATACATCAATTTCTCCATTCGTTGATGTTTTCTCCCACATTTTTCCATCGTAACCAACAGCACCTACTGAAATCACTTCCTTATATGCAGCTGGATATTGAACACTTCCTTCCTCTCCATCATTTCCCACTGCTCCTACCATTATAATACCCTTACTATAAGCATCCTTTATTGCGTGTTCTAAAATTTGAGAATTATTTAATGTTCCGAAACTCATGTTAATAATATCAATGTCATTTTCTATACACCAATAAATCCCCTTTACAACTGTGTCTATATCAGCCTTATTTAATGAAGACAACACCTTAACAGAATATATATCGACATTCGGATTCATCTTAGCAATAACTCCTGCTACACTTGTACCATGACTTGTTACATCTTCAAAAAAGGCTGTACCTCTGTAATCATCTTCAACTAAATTTATACGCCCCTTCACATTGACTCTTTCATTAAAATCAATCCCTGAGTCCAATACGGCAACTTTTACATTTGTTTTATTTTTTATTTTTTTGGGAGTATTAACCATAGACAAGTTCCATTTTTCGATATCTACAGTTTCTACTTCTGGTTTATTCGCTGTTAAAGCTGTAACCTGCTGGTTCTCTTCAACAGCCACTACACCCGCTTCTTTATTTATATTAGCAGCCTGTTCCTTCGTCAATTCAGCTTTCACTAAATTTGCATCTTCTTCTGTGGAAAACTCATTTGATACATCGATAATATTCTCTGAATAATCGTCAACAATTTCTTGAACTTTATTATCCTGTACCATAATAACATATTCCTTAGTTTCTGTTTGCAGTTCATTTGCATTCAATACAGTTATATTATCACTTATTACGTAAGTAAACATAACAACTACAATAAGCATCATACTAATTATTTTTTTCTTCATCCTATATTCCTCCATTATTTTTCTTTATACTGGCTGAAAAACCAGCCGCTTTTTCCAGTTGCTTGGTTCACCTGAACCTCATTTTCATATTGAAACTCCCAAGAAAACTCCTCTTTCCAGTTCTCCCGAAAAAGTTCCCAATACCATTGTTCAAATTTTCCTCCTTCCACTTCAGGGTCTAAAACTACTTTTATCAACAGCGAGTTTCGACTCTGCTGAAATACCTGAAACTGATAAACTACCCGCTCCATCGCCCCGTTTATCCTCTCTACCGGTTCCAGCAAAGCATCTGGTGGTATTTTACTTCCATCCGGAAGTTCCAGCAGATCATTTTTCCTCGCTTGTTTTAATTCTAATTCAATTGTTTCATTTTTTCTTGAAACAACTCTTCCAATGTCACCAATTCCGTATCTTATAAATGGCATAGCCCGGTTATGCAATGATGTCACATAGATATTTCCATATTCTCCATCGTTTACTAAATTCCCTTCTTTATCCAGTATTTCAACATAGGTAGAATTAGGAAACAATTTATAATTTTTACCTTTTTGATATCCGATAGTACTTACTTCCATCGTACCATAATGACATCTTACCTTACACCCAAATGTTTTTTCCAATTCCGGGATTAAACCTTCCAGAACCATTTCCCCTGTCAATTCTATGTACCGCAGACTGGGAATTGGTTTGCTTTCCCCTTCTTTTACCATTTGCAGAAGCATTTCTGCGATTCCCGGATGCAAAAGCATCCACACAGGCTGAAATTCACGCATTTTTTCATATAAATATTGCAATTTTTTCCGTGTAAGCCTTTGTTTGGACAATATCATTTTGTTGCTCTTGATTTGATAATCTTCTTCCAGCGCAGTATTAAAAAGACATACGTGATCTCTTGTACGTACTCCTGCATACCGATAACGTTCCATCCACAATGGCAGCAACGAAGCAGACCTATCTGCCTCACTCCAATATATATCCAAATAGGTCCCTGTACTCCCGGATGTATGACTACGAATCAACCTTCCCATAACCAGTTCTCCCAAGTAGTCATCCGAAACCAACTTATCCTGACACAATACAATATTGTTTTTCTCAATTACCGGAAGCTGCTCCCATCTCCTGCTACTTCTAATATTTTCTAGTATTTCCGGCCTGTCTTTTATTAAATTTTTATAATATGGCACCGTTGTATAAGCATGATATGCAATTTCATACAATCTTTGGTTCATCGGTTCTCCTTTCTCCCCTAATGATTTTTTATATAGGCTGTGAGATAATCCAGAAGATTTTGTAGGTTTGTCATATGAAATGTTAATTCATCAAATTCATCATATTCGATTCCAAATTCTTCTTCAATTGCTACAACAAACTCAAACAGCTCAAAAGAGTCCATTTCTATTTTTTCATTTTGAAACTTCTTCTTTAACTCTTCTACCGGCATATCACTGCAATGAGCCAATATTTCCAGACATTTCGTACGTATCTCTTCCATATATCTCTCCTTTTTCAGCGAATCTTCCACTCATAAGCCATACCGTACATCATTTCTTTATCATTTTCTTCCAACTCCTGCAATTGTTTTCTCAGCAGTTCATCATTTTGCTTTTCCGGTCGAAACCGATATTTCTGCGTAGTATGCATTAAGTTAAATGACGTTTTCACAAGCTTATTGGCTATATTCTTCAATTTCAGATACAATTCCATATCCACCATCTCTTTTGCCCTCATATATTCTAGCCTTTCTGCCATTAATTTCTTATGTTCATATAGCAGATAAGAAAGACGGGAATCAGCAACTAATACACTTATTCCTTTGTGTGTCTGTAACTGTTCATAAATTTTCATTCCATATACACGTTCTTTTTCAATTGGAAAATACGCCTGTGCATCAAGTTCTGTATTTTTCCCTTCCAGATAATCTTTACAGACTTTTTGAATGTACTCCGGCATAAATTCATACCAGCGCATCCCCTGACAGTATTTTATCCGCTTTACATCTGCTTCCGGATACCTTATGATACTCTGCTCTACCTCATTATACTTAATTGTAAATTTTTGTATTTTTCCATCGTTGGTATATCCGGCTAAAAGAAAACTCTTTCTTTGGTCATCAAATCCATATATCAATGTCTGATGTTCAAGATGTATATTATGATATTCCGCACGTCCTTCGATGTAATACTGATCCAGTTTCATCTCAACATATCGTTTCTGAAACAATTCCCATTTTAAAGTCTTCACAATCCCATAGTGCTTCAGATCCTCTGCTGTCATATAACTGTAATCCAAAAAATAATTTACTATATCATGACGCTCATCCCTAAAAAAGCAATAATAATCCAGCCCCCGATACATACAATCTATGTTACAGTTTATCTGGATAAAGTTGCTAAACAGCCATGGATAAAATGCATTATCGTTATGTTTCACCTGCACTCCGATGTATAACTTTTTCGTCGTACTGATTTTTTTCTCTCCAATTTTCTTTATCTGTTTTCCCTGTCCAAAAAAACTCTCTAACTTCCCGTTTGAAAGACTTAATACAAATTCACCGCTTCTTCCATCCTGTCTTTCTTTAATTTCTTCTTTTTTTCCCGAATAATACAATGACACTCCATCATGAATAAAGTTTCCAAAACGGCAGATGTACTCATTGTCACCCAACAATATGTTTTCTTCATCATCTGTCAAAAACACATTAATGGCTGCCCATGGTTCGGATTCCTGCTGAAAATTTATTTTTATATGTACATATCCCTCATTGCAGGATAGTGGCCGATAAATACAGCCATTACAAAAACGGTTATATTTGTCTTCGCTTTCATAAATCCATTGTGAGCCGTCTTTTTTTATTCCCATTGAAGTCCAGTTATCCCCATCCGTGTCAACAATTTCAAATTGTGCAATCCGTTTTCCAATTCTATCCTCTGCCATGATGATACACTGCGGCAGAGCATAGTAGGAATACGTACGAACTTCCGGTGCAATACTTATAGGAAGTTCCATACTCTTTATCTTTTGAATACCGTTATTCTTTATCACAAAAACTTTCTCCTCTCCTCCGCCTCCTGCCCAGCTAGTATCCCTAAAATTAACATTAACCCCGAAAGGATTACTGCATATTCCATGTATAGAACCATTGTCCCACTGATCCGAGAAATCTTTAGAATGGCAATGACCGCAACAAGTCCACTAGAAACAACCCTTGCCTTTTTCTTTATTGCTATAAATTCCTCTTCACTATAATTCATATTGATATGATTCATTGCGCCAATTCGAATGATAACGCAAAACATGCATAAGCATAAAATATCAATTACAGCGGTAACGTTTGCCGAGAACTGCACTAAGTATATTACAAAAATTTCCATTCCAACCGTTCCCAGATAACATTTCCAAAATGAATCAAAATGAAAACCCCCGGTTCTGTTTCTGACCAAAAAGAAGCAGGCGATAAAAGCCCACACATGAATCACTTCATGAAGATAGAATGCAACACCTGTCATTGACAACACTACCAAAATACTTTCAAGTGCGCAAATGATGTGATATTGGTATATTTCCCTGTCTTTATCCGCTATCACATGGGCTTTTATCAATGCTAAAACATACTTTTGAACTACTTTTTCTAACACGTATAGTTTCCCTTAGTTATCTTTTGTCTGTGTTACTGGTCGCTTCGGCTGATGAAATACGCCTATGCAATGTGGCGGCCACTTTGTCTGTTCTTTCTGAACAAACTTCTCCAGCATCTTTCCACTTACTTTGACTGCTTTTTCTTTTAACATAAAAAGCCACACTCCTTTCTGTCTTTGAGTATTTTTTACTCAAGCATTTTGAGTGTAGCAAATGATTTTCAATATGACAATACTATTTACATTATTTTGCTTTTTTCTACAGAATTTTTCTCTTGCATTGGAATTATGACTACCGCATGAAATTCGGTGCCCACACTGTCAAATTGGCTGAAACCTCCGTATTTTTCAACTGTACTCTGAATATTTTTCAATCCATAACCATGCAAATCCGCATCCTTTTTCTTTGTGGTATCATAAAAATCTCCATTCTTTCTTCTTTCACCCTCAAAAGAATTCTGAATCGCAACCAAAAATTCTCCATGCTCTAACTGAAGTTTTATACGAAGTACTTTGTTCTTTTTACATTCTTTCAAAGCTTCTATCGCATTGTTTAGCATATTCGACAAAAGTAGTATGATATCAATTTCTTTCATAGCGACATCAGACAGATCTCCGATCTGCAACGCAATAGCTGCCCCCGTTTCTTTTGCCTCATTATACTTATCATTTAATACGGTGTTAATGATTATATTATGAGTATCAATCTGTTCCGTCTCAATACTATACTTATGATTTAGCTGTGCAAGATATGCTTTTACCTCTTCATAATTCTGATGTTCCACTAGCGCCTGCAGACAATTGAGATGATTTCGAAAATCATGATTTAAACTTTTTTGCAAATCTAGTTTTTCTTCCATCGCTTTGTATTCTCTCTTTTTCCCTGCCTCAACTAATTCAAGTGATTTTCTTTCAAAGAGAAGTTGATTTTTCTCAGCATCACTTTTCATAAAAAACACAAGAAGTAGATTTGCAATAAATGAAATGGACAAGCATCCCCACATCAGATACCGCATTTTTGCATTCAATGTTCCCATATCATTAGATAGTATAATAATAATTAAACAAATTGATATGAATGGTATAATAGCATATCTCATTAAATTCGTTTGTTTCTGAAAATCATTGCACTTTCTAGCAATAAACTTTCGCAAACATAGAATAATAATCAATAAAATTGATTTACTCGTCAAAATTACAAGCATAGCAACTAATGAGCCATCTTTATTTTCCACCGTAAAAATTTTAGTATCAATCAATATTGTTACCACATCTGCAAGCATAACCAGAAAAACAAACATGGCAGCTACTAGAATAGCTTTCTTTTTTTCATTTTTATTTAATACAACAATGGAACAAAATAAAATTACCATCATCGCAATTTCTTTCAAAATAAAACTGTCTTCAAATATATAAGACATAGCATATGTAATCACTGCCACAGTTAAAATCCACACCATATAAAACATATTCTTATGCTTTTTAATGGTTGGTACAAAAATATCCTGAAACAGGAAAAAACATATCACTTCAATAAGAACAATTACAAAACTCTGCATGTATTCCATTTAAAAATCACCTCTTTTGCGTAGATAGTTTTTCCGCACTTCATTTTTAAGGTATTTTGGGAAATGCAGCATCGTTCCATCAATAAGTACCACGTCCTGATCCAGCAGTTTTTCTACATGATTCACATTTACCAGATAACTTTTCTGAATCCTCAGCAGATCATCGGAAGCGATTTCGTTTTCAATATCATCAAGTTTTTTATAAAGACTGTATTCATCTATCTTTCCCTTGGAAAGCACATGAAACACTGCCCGGTGATTCCGATATTCTATGTATACGATATTGCTTACACGAATTTTCACGTCTCCGACTTTGGAAAATTTGTAAGTGATGACTTTATGATCTTTCTTGATCCGTCGCAGGATATTTTTCAAGGCTTCGCGCAAGTCTACTACCATTTTATTATAATCTTTTATCACATACCAGCTTGCCTGTACCTGATAACCTGTCATAGCATATTCTGCATGCGCGGTAACAAACACCAAAAAGGTGTCTTCTCCATATTTGCGAAGATATCTGGCAGTTTCAATGCCATTAAGTTCCTTCATCTGCATATCCAAAAACACGATATCGTAGTCCCCTACTTTTTCTTTCAACTGCACAAAGTCCTCACCCGAATAGAATTCATCCACATGGTAATCCACTTTTTGCTCTGCAAAAAATGCTCTCACAATCTCTGATATACGCCCAACAAATAGCTTTTCGTCATCACATATTGCTATCTTTACCATAAATCAGCCCCTCTTTCGTACTTTCTTATCCTTTCTGTATTTTGTAATATTATACCATTTCTTTTGGAATTTGTGAATAGTCAGCTTACACATAAAGTTACAAATTCTTTTAAGCATTTTGGCGTTTTACTTGACATTTTTCAAAAAAATATGCACAATAACATTAATTTTTTGTAACGAATTTTGCTTTTTTGACACTAATAGATAGAACAACGAAAGGAGATCATATTATGCTTTCTATGGAAGACGTCTACCGGGAACACTCACATATGGTATACCAATATCTTCTTTCGCTTTCTCATGATGCCGATCTGGCCGAGGAACTGACGCAGGAAACCTTCTATCAGGCCATCCGGCGAATTGATTATTTCAATGCAGAAAGCAAAGTATCTACGTGGCTTTGCGGCATTGCCAAAAATCTATTTTACTCCTATTTGAGGAAGCATCCTCAGACAGAAATATTAGATGAAAACAGCACGCTTTGTAAAAGCGCGGAGGCAGAAGTAATTTCCTCTTTGGATAAAGTGGATTTGTTAAAACAAATTCATCGTCTGAAAGAACCCGGACGCGAAGTGATTCATCTCCGCCTGTACGGCAATCTGTCTTATGCAGAGATTGGCGAGATCATGGGAAAATCTGAAAACTGGGCGCGCGTGACATTTTACCGCGCCAAAGAACAATTGCGAAAGGAGCTTCAAAATGACAAATAACACCTCTCTTCCCTGCGATATTGTGCAGGATCTTTTACCCTCCTATGTGGATGGCATTTTAAGCGACACCGGCACTTCCGCTGTTGCCAATCATTTACAATCCTGCAAATCCTGCCAGGATATATACAGCAGCATGATAACCGATGATCCACATCAGGTCAATGCCGACCAGCAGGAAAAGGAAATTGATTACCTCAAAAAAGTACGCTCGAAAACCAGACATTTCACCGTCACTGCCATCCTGATCGCAGTCCTTCTGGCAGCAAGCGGCACCGCTGTTTATTTTCTGATATTTAGCGGAGAATACATTTTAAATAGCGTAAAATACAACCTTCAAGTTTCTTCAAACTCCCTAAAAATAGAGGGCATTCTGCCAGATGACTTTACAACGGGAACGCAGAAAATAGAAGAAAAAGATGGTGTCATTTCACTTACTTTGCCTGCCAAAAAGAAGACGTTTTTATCTTTTCACAAAAATTATAATGTTTCGTACACTTCCGCAACTGCAATTCGCGAAGTTCGTGTAAATGGAGATATTCTCTGGCAGGATGGAACATCGATCACGGCTTACGTGAACCGGGTTTACAAGGGCAAACATCCTTACATCGGTTCGGCTTCCGACAATGCCTCACTGGCTCTTGCTCTGGGTGTCGAAGATTCTTTCGGCGGTTTTACTTCAAAACTCCAGACCAGCAAACAGCCGTACGACTGGACTATCTGCCTTAGCGAACCGCAGACCGCCGCCGAAGAGATCCTGCACAAAAAGATGACAACTTATGCTTATGCCATCCTTGCTTTGATCGACAATGTAGACTCCATCACCTGGGAGTACAGTGATGCCTCCGCGCAGGCACACACTTACACAATAACTACGGACGAGGCAAACAAGCAACTCGACAGCGACATAAAAAAAACCGCAGAAAGCATCTGCGATTTCCAAAAATTTACAAGAGAAATCGGGTTGGAGTGAGAGGAGCCAGCCATTGTAAGTGAAACTTACAATTCTAATGCTGGCGACGACCTGCCGCCGAACGTATGTGAGGGGGCGCTTCCTTGTGAGATTTGCCGCCGAACGTATGTGAGGGGGCATTACCTTGTGTAAGCGGAGCTTACAATTCTAATGCTGGCGACGACCTGCCGCCGAGGCATAGCCGAGGGGGTACTTCCTTGTGTAACCTGCCGCCGAACGTATGGGGCGCTTCCTTGCACCACTGTAATGACTTGCTTTTCCTTCTTTCCGGGGTGCCTCTCCTGTTCTCGCAATGGCGACAGCTTCTGGCTTTGTTGACGCTAGTCAACAACTTTATTGCCGGTAGCGTCCTGCCGCCGAACGTATGTGAGGGGGCGCTTCCTTGCACCACTGTAGCGACTTGCTTTTCCTTCTTTCCGGGGTGCCAGGGAAACAAGGCAACCTGCGTCGCCTTGTTTCCCTCTTTACGTTGCCTTTCGCCGCCACACAGCACCGGAAAGGCAACCTATCCCAGCTACTCCTACCTTTTTCGTTGCTTTTCTAGCTTCTTGCCAGCTCTAAAAGCAACCTGCGTCGCCTTGTTTCCCTCTTTACGTTGCCTTTCGCCGCCATGCAACACCGGAAAGGCAACCCATTTCCCAAATTTCCCGTCGCAGGTTGTCTTTATCCGAAACTTCTGGCTTCTTCCAGCACCGGCGCAAGTTCTTCGCACGTAAAATCATAACTGATTATAGACAACGCCTTATAAAAGAAAAACACCTGTTCCGGCTTTGCTGCGCAAGCGCCATCCCCCACACTGCCACAAGTGGAATCACAAGCACAAAGGGAATCACTTGTTTCTCCTGCGGTATTCCTGCTCTCGCTTTCTTTCCATATTTTTACAGCCATTGTCCGGATCAACGCCAGAAGTTCGCGCTTCATCTTTTGCTCTTGTCCCTCGCCGGCGATTTCTTTCATATCAAAATCCGAGGTATTGCCGCAAGGTGCCGCACAAAGGCGGCACCCTGGAGAAACGGTGAATTTTTCGTCGCGGACTTTGGCGATGAACGACGCCAGATCGGCCTCGGTAAGATCTCCGGCTGGGAAATCCGGCGATGTCATTGCCAGCCCTTCCACAACAATAGCATCTGTATTTTCCGTTTTAGGATTCGTTCCACAGGCCTTTACCAAACCGATCAGCGCGCCTGTCAGCAGATCCTGCAACTCTTTTTTCTGCATAAATTTCCCTTTCTTCAAAAACAACTCGATTCGCAGAAACGACGTCAAGCCCTCTTATCATCAATCCAATTTCTTTCCGTCAATTGAGATCGTTACGACTTGCCATGGAATAAACTTGCCACTCTCCTGAATTGCTTTTTTCGCCGCCATTTCAAGACCGCCACAGCAAGGAACTTCCATGCGGACAATTGTTACTTCTTTGATATCATTGTCGCGGATGATCGTCGTCAATTTCTCACTGTAATCAATATCATCCAGTTTCGGACAGCCGATGATCGTTACCTTGCCACGCATAAATTCCTGGTGCATATTAGCATAAGCGTAAGCGGTGCAATCCGCCGCGATCAAGAGCTTTGCGCCATTGAAATACGGAGCATTGGTTGGCACAAGTTTGATCTGGCACGGCCATTGGGCAAGCTGGGAAGCGGGTGCTTTAACAAAATTAATTTCCCCCGCCAAAACTTCTTCTTTCTCTGCCTGCTGGCGAAGCATCCGCATACGGCTTCCCGGACAGCCGCCGGTCGGCTGAGGTGTCGCCTCAGTTGATTGAGATGTCCTATCTGCCGGCTGGGATGTTGCACCTGCCTGAGATGCCGCGTGTTCGGAAGCCTCCGCGCCTGCCTGAGTTGCTGTAGTTCCTGACATTGCCGGTTTTCCATCCATTTGCTGTGCGGCGCGTTTTTTCATATTTTCTTTTACCGCTTCTTCGTCGTAGGCTGCTGCCTCACGCTCAACAAACTTAATCGCGCCCGTCGGACACGTTGGCAGGCAGTCGCCAAGTCCGTCACAATAATCATCGCGGAGAAGTTTTGCTTTTCCGTCCACCATTCCGATCGCACCTTCGTGACAGGCAGAGGCGCAGGCGCCGCATCCATTACATTTATCTTCATTTATTTGAATAATTCTTCGTACCATTTGTACATTCATCCTTCCTTTTAGTTGATTTTGTGATTTCATTATAGTAAAATAAAAATAAAAAATCGGTGGTTATAACAACGAAAGGAGAAAAAATTGAAAAAAATTATCAGACAATTATCGAACAATGCAATTTTTCAGGATTTTAATGAAAATGACTGGCATAGATTAGAGACTCTTTCCCTATTAAGAAAGAAATCTTTTGACAAGGGAGAAATTCTATTTTCCATGGGAGAAAATACCAGTGAAATAGGCATTATAATAGAGGGAAGCGTAGTCATTGAAAACAACGATATTTTAGGCAATTCAACCATATTAAATAAGCTTGAAACAGGAGATGTTTTTGCCGAAACTTATGCCATCACAGGCACCCCTATGATGGTCGATGTTGTCGCTGCGCAGGCATGTAAAATTGTATTTTTTAATGTGCGGAATTTGTTGGAAAATACAAAAAATTCTTCTCTTGCACAGAAGATCACACGCAATCTCCTCTTTATTTCCATGCAGAAAAATCTGGTTCTGTCCAGCCGTATTTTCTGCACTTCGCCAAAGACAATCCGCGAACGGCTTGCAATCTATTTTTCAGAGCAGGTCACACGCACCGGAAGTACATCTTTTGATATCCCATTCAATCGCCAGCAGATGGCGGATTATCTTAATCTTGACCGCAGTGCGCTGTCCAAAGAACTTGGCAAAATGCAGGAGGAAGGGTTAATCCGATACCGGAAAAATCATTTTGAAATGGTAAAATTTACCATTTAATTTTGTAACGATTCCCTCCTGCTCATTATATCCTGAATCGCTGCCTTAATTTTTATATTCCTCGGCAAGTGTCTTAAATGCCGGCAAGGCACGTTCAATCTGCTCCGTCGAGACACAATACGAGATGCGGACGTGCTCCGGACAGCCAAATTCGGTTCCCGGTACAAGGATCAGATTGTGCTCGACTGCCTTTTTGCAAAATGCGTAGTCGTCCGGTTCAAGTGACTTTGGAAACAGATAAAAAGCTCCATCGGGTTTCACGCATGAAAAACCAAGGTCGGTAAGAGCATTGTAGAGCAGGTCGCGGTTTCTGCGGTAAATGCTCATATCTGCGACATCCTCGTGACATTTCTTCATAAGAAGCTGGAACATTGTCGGAGTGTTGACGTAACTGAGGACACGCGCTGCCCCGGAAACTGCCTTTTTGATCGAATCAAACTCATCAATCTCCGACGGCATAACAAGATAGCCCATACGCTCGCCGGGGATGGAAAGGCATTTGCTGTAAGAATAGCAGACGAGAGTATTGCGGTAAAAGTTCGGGATATACGGAACTTCCACATCGTAGGCGATTTCACGGTACGGCTCATCCGCGATAATATAAATTGCGTGGCCGTATTCCTTTTCTTTTTTTGCCAGTATTTCACATATATTTTCAATCGTTTCTTTTGAATAAACGGCACCGGACGGATTGTTGGGCGAGTTCACAATAACGCCTTTTGTCTTCTCCGTAATTGCCTTTTCAAATGTGTCAGGGTCGATCTGGAAATCTTCCGTCCGCGAAGGCACGGCGACAAATTTGACGCCAATCGTTTCCAGATAAAAACGGTATTCCGGAAAATATGGCGCAAACGAGATAAATTCATCTCCCGGATTGCACAGCGCACGAAAACAAATGTTAAGCGCGCACGCAGCGCCGACAGTAAAATACAGATTTTCTCTGGTAAAATGTGTGCCGTAGCGGTCATTCAGTCCTTCGGCGATCGCATCTCTCGCTTCCTCGTCACCGGCCGACGTTGTGTAACCGTGAAGATGAAATGGATTTTCCGTTTCCAAAAGATGCATCAACTCTTCTTTTACACATTCCGGCGTCGGGACATTAGGATTTCCGATACAAAAATTGTAAACATTTTCCTCTCCGACAACCTTGCTCCGTTCAAGTGCAAGGTCAAACATTTCCCGGATTGCCGAACTTTTACTTCCAATATTTGTATATTCTTTCGAAATCATAAGCATCCTCCATTCCTTTCACAATAAGCACGCGCCAGTTTTTCTGTCTCCGTATAATAGCGGTCTGTCACGCGTTTTACCGTGTCATTGTCCCAGTGCGACGCGATCCAGCCCATG
The DNA here is from genome assembly GCA_934316845.1 of uncultured Eubacterium sp. Taxonomy (GTDB): domain Bacteria; phylum Bacillota; class Clostridia; order Lachnospirales; family Lachnospiraceae; genus Eubacterium_F. Next base: position 60,117 of record CAKRDZ010000005.1, read on the forward strand.
CGGACAATCTTGCGAAGCACGATAAAGGTGTCCACTTCTTCCAAATCCTCAGCCGAGAGAGGGCGGACGGTCTGGTAGCCGTCCAGCCATGCCCTCGTCATCTCAGAAAGGTTGGTATCATATTCCAAAACTGCTGTGGATAAGTCAAACAAAAACCAGCCATATCCACAATCGTCAAAATCCAAAATCTTTACCTGATCGCCGTCAACCAAAATATTGTTGATATTTAAGTCGGAATGAATCAAACCATAGCGATCTGGGGATTTCCCGTATTTTTCCAATTTTTTACATCCAATCTCAACCGTCTTTGCAAAAACTTCTTTCTGCGCCTCGGTCAATGCCGGATTTTTACTCCAGTCGCCCCAGCGCGATGTGTCGCCAAACATATCCTCGATGTCCCAGTGAAAGCGCGGCAGAGAATTGCCGGCATTCCGTGTCATCGCGTGAAGATGAAGTTTTGCCGTGATCGCACCGATCTGCTTTTGATAAGGGATCAGTTCTTCCGTGGACATCCCGCGGATGCCGATGCCTTCCACAAAAGAAAACAGGCTGCACACATATTTGTCGGTGCTTCCGGTAAAGGAAAGGTGCTGGATAAATTTTCCATCTTTTCCCGGAAGAACATCTGCTGTCTCGATGTCCGTATCCCGCTTCACTGCCCGGATCCACGAAAGTTCGCTTTCGAGTTCCGTCAGATCATGATAACCGGGACGGTTGACACGGAGAACGTATTTCTCGCCGGTCATTTCACTTTCGAGACGATACGTGAAATTCTCCGAATATTTCAAATGATACACTTTCGTATCTTCCGGCAGATCATAATGCAAAAGCAATTGCGACTGCAGCTGCACTCGGATATCATCCGGCTCTAACAATGTTCCCATGTCAATTCCCCCTTGGTTTCATATTGTGCCCCACCCCATTTGTGCAAGCACATGAGGTGTTGTTTCTCACACATGAGTCCTGACTTTATTTCAACTTTGCACAAGTCTCTTTTGCTTCTTTGACACTCTTCTCAAATTTTTCCAAAAGCTCATCGCAATACTCTTTGGTGCAGAGAAGCCCCGGCTTAAACTGTACGATTTTTGGATTGAATCTTGCGTAAATTGCCCAGATTCCGTTGTTGAAGAGAGCACGCATCGCATGTTGTCCACCATTTTCAAAGTCAAATTCGAGTCCAAAGATGATGCCTCGCTGTGTATAACTTGTGAAGAAGTCCGGATACAATTTGTGGACTTCATCCAATCCCTTTTTCAGGTAATCTTCAAGAAAATGTACATTATCGACGGTTTCCTTGCGGGTTACCATTTCGACAACTTTATTGGCTACGACACATCCCAGTTCGGAACCGCCAAATGTCGATGTGTGGCTGCGGCCGATCTCTTCGACCCATTTTCCTGCCTGCTTCGTCATGATTGTGGCTGCGACCGGATAAATACCGCCGCTCAGGCCTTTACCGCTGACGATGACGTCCGGATTTACGCCCTCGTGCATAATTCCCCACATCTTTCCGGTTCTCATAAGACCGGTCTGCACTTCATCGGCGATGTAGAGCGTTCCGTATTTTTCACAGAGCGCTTTTACCGCTTTCAGGTAACCTGGCTCCGGAATCGGGAATCCGTATGTCGCCGGGATAGTCTCAATGATAACACCTGCGACATCTTCTTTTTTCAATACGGCTTCCATCGCATCCACGTCGTTCATCGGCACCTGCTCATAATACTGGTCGGCGCCGTCGCACAAAAACGCATCCTTGAAAAATGGATCGCCGGCAGAGAGTGCCAGTCCGGTATGACCGTGATAGCATTTCTGCAAAGATACGATCTTACGGCGCTTTGTCGCATAACGCACACTCTTGATCGCTACATCGACGGCCTCGCCGCCGCAGCTGGAAAAGATGGCGTACTGCATACCCGGAGTTGCCGTAGTGACAAGACTTTTTGCCAGTTTACCACGGGCCACGGAACCAAAATGATGGTTTCCGATATCGAACTCTTTAACTCCTTCTTCGAGGGCTGCGATCACTTCCGGATTGCGGTGTCCGAGGTTAAATGTTCCGCCGTTCAGATGAAGGTTCATATATTTTTTACCATCCATGTCCCAGAAATAATACCCTTCGCGTTTGCCGATGATGATATCGATTCCCATATCAAACCAGGTCTGCGTACGGTTTGGGTTCCAGTAAGTAAGACAATCATTAATCGCTTCTTGTTTTGTAACGCTTCCATCTAATAACATAATGTCCTCCAATCCGGCAGTTACTCTGCCTCGTAAACTTTTTCTCCGCCAAGCCATGTCTGCATGACGCGGATGTCTTTTATATGTAATGGGTCAACGGTAAACGGATCTTCTTCCATCACGGCAAAGTCCGCCAGTTTTCCCACTGTTATCGTGCCTTTGATATCTTCTTCATAAGAAGAATACGCGGCATTTCTGGTATACATGCTGATGGCGTCGTATACGCTGACGCGTTCCTCCGGATACCATCCGCCCTCCGGTTTTCCGGTAAGATCCTGCCTGCACACGATGGAATATACACCGAGCATCGGGCTGTACGGTTCCACCGGCGAATCCGAACTTCCGGTAAGGATGATGCCTTCCTTGATCAATGTGTTCCAGGCATAGGCATATCGGATCCGTTCCGGGCCGAGCCGGTCTTCCGACCACCAGATATTATAATTCGAGGTAAATCTCGGCTGGATATCCACGATGATCGGCATCTTTTTGATCCTCTCGATCAGATCTTTGCGAAGCACGATGCCGTGGATCAGGCGAAACCGCACATTTGGCTTCGGGTTCTTGCGGTAGCAGTTTTCCAGGGCGTCAAGCGCAATCTCGACACCGCGGTCACCGATCGCATGAATGCCGATCTGCAGATCCATGTCATAGGCCTTCTGACACATTTCCATGACTTCTTCCGGCGAGTGGTTCAACAGTCCTTTATTTCCCGGATCATCCGAATAATCTTCTGTCAATGCGGCATTTCGCGAGCCAAGCGATCCGTCGCTGTATATTTTATAAAAGCCGTAACGCAGCTTTTCATTTCCAAATCCTGTCTTCATATGAAAGGACGGATATTCGTCAAATGACAGGTACACGCGAACCGGAAGCCGCCCTTCCTCGTCCAGTTCCTGGTATAGATTCATATACTCGTCCGCATCGACAAATTTTCCCTGAATCGGATGAATGCCGGTGATCCCATAACGGTTCATGTCGCGGCACACCGCTTCGAGCGCATCTTTTTTATCCTCCGGCGTCGGAAGAAGATCGGGAATGCTCTTTAATACCGGCGTTACCGCGCTCTCACGCAGGATCCCGTTTGGCTTTCCATCCGCTCCGTACTCCACGGAATCCGGTACGAGCGGTTTGAAATTCTCATCAATTCCGGCAATCTCAAGTGCTTTTGAATTTGCCGCGTGAACGTGCATACAATACCGGCTGATCAGGATCGGACACTCTTTGCTGACACTGTCGAGTTCCTCTTTTGTCGGAATCCGCACCTCGTCAAATTCCTCGTGGTTGAAGCCGCTTCCCTTGATCCACTGACCGGGCGGCGTCACTTTCGCGCGCTCTTTCAGGCGTTCCAATATCTCCTGCACGCTTTTTGTACCGACAAGATTTACTTCTTTTGTCGTCCTCGCGTAAGCCAGTGTATGCTGGTGGCAGTCAATAAATCCCGGAAATACTGCCCTTCCTTTCATATCAATGATCTCGTCGCTCTCTATTTCCTCCGCTTCTTTGTTCGTTCCCGTAAATACGATTTTTCCATCGCGGACACCGACGGCTTCTACCGCCTGTCCTTCCTGTTCCATCGTGTAAAATTTTCCATTTTTATACAATTTTTCCGCATACATACTATCACTGACCTTTCCCCGTCGTCACTTCGTTATGGCATACACCATTTTTCTCATATTCCGACGCATTTTCCAGCGAAATTCTCATAATCTCGTACAATGCCCGGTCTGTCAGGAAACTGATATGTGACGTGTAGATCACATCTTCTCTCGCAAGCAGTTCTTCAAATACCGGATCGCCGGTCGGTTTTCCTTCAAAATCGACCCGTACAAAATCATCTTCCGTCTCGTAAACGTCCATTGCAAACGCAGAAACCTTTCCTTTTTTCAATGCAGCCAGCATCGCCTTGCCATCTACCAGACCACCTCGTGCGGTATTTACAACCACAACACCCGGCTTGCACTGTTCCAATGTCTCTTCCCCGATCAGATGTGTATTTTCTTTTGTCAAAGGGCAGTGAAGCACGATGGCATCACTGCGTTCCCAGATTTCGGCAAGGGAAACCTGTGTCGCAATCCCGACAAGGTCGAGATGTACATGTCTGGCATGCACAAGCACTTTGGCTCCGAGTGCCGCCAGCGCCTTGATCGTCAATGTGCCGATCCGCCCGGCTCCGATGACACCGATCGTCATTGTACGGATCTCTCTTCCACACAATCCCGCAATTCCAAAATCACGTCTGGCAACCATCGCCTCGCTCCGCCGCATGTGGCGCAGTGCATTGAGCAAAAGCATCAACGTATGCTCGCTGATCGCATTCGGTGAATACGACGGCACATTGGCTGCCTTAATGCCGTACTTCCGCAATGCTTCGAGGTCAAGATGATCGATGCCGGCCGCCCTGGAGACGATGTACCGCACGCCATGCTCCGAAAGAAGTCTGGCTTCTTCCTCACCGATCATGCTGTTTGTCATAATCCAGATTGCACGGAATCCATCGACTTCTGCAATCCTGTCTTTGGTAAAAATACCATCCGCAAATGCAATCTCTTCGACATCTACCTGCTGCCGGATCTCGGCGAGAGTTTCTTTCTCGTCGTCCGTCATCCCATAAATCAGTAATTTCATCCTTCCCTCCTCTCTGCGGCTGCCTTAGAGCCGCTGGAGTGCTTCGGTCATTTCTTTGGTTGTCATGCGGAATGTCGTCCATTCTGACATTGGAAATGCTCCCATGCCTTTGTAAAAACCAATGGACGGTGTATTCCAGTTGAGGCACACCCATTCAAGACGGTCGCATCCTTCGTCAACGGCAATCTGCATCAATACATGGAAAATCTCTTTTCCGATTCCTTTGCCGCGCATCTCTTCGCGTACGAAAATGTCTTCCAGATACAGGTTTGTTCGTCCGCAGAAAGTAGAAAATGTATGGAAATACAGGCAGAAGCCTACCGGTTTTTCCTCATATTCTACGATCAGACAGTTGCAGTCGTGCTGCTCAAACAATGCCTTATGTAATCCTTCCTCGGTCGCTTTCACACAATCTGACATTTTTTCATATTCTGCGATCTCTTTGATCAGCTGAAGTACCAGCCCCTCTTCACCATCCTCGACATAACGGATGGTAAGTCCTTCTGTCTTTGTCTTAAATTCTTTACTCATAATAACCCTCCTAACGTCAGCCAGCCATAAATCTTGCTAAAAATTCCTGTGTCTTCGGATGCTGTGGATCCGCAAAAAGTTCTTTCGACTTGCGGTTTTCTGCCACGACACCTTCGTGCATGAAAATGGTCCGCGTCGAGACATCTCTCGCAAATGCCATCTCATGTGTTACGATAACCATTGTCATGCCTTCGCTTGCCAGCTGTTTCATGACATTAAGCACCTCACCGACCATCTGTGGGTCGAGAGCACTCGTCGGTTCGTCAAACAAAAGCACTTCCGGCTCCATCGCAAGCGCTCTCGCAATGGCGACACGCTGCTGCTGTCCACCGGAAAGCTGCGCCGGTTTGGCAAGCAGCTGTGGTGTCATTCCCACTTTTTCCAGATAATATTTTGCCTTTTCCTCGGCTTCCTGCTTTGGCATCTTCAGCACTTTGCGAAGTCCCAAAGTACAATTATCAAGAACGGTTTTATTCTGAAACAGATTGAACTGCTGAAAAACCATTCCCATTTTTTTCCTGGATGACCGTACATCTGCGCGGTATCTCGAAATCTCTTCGCCGTCAAAGTAGATGCTTCCGGAAGTCGGCGTCTCCAGCATGTTCAGGCATCGAAGCATTGTCGTCTTTCCGGAACCGGAAGCCCCGATGATACATATTACATCTTTCGGAAATACCTTGAAATTTACACCGCGAAGCACTTCGTGGTCACCAAAATTTTTTGTTACATCGTATACTTCCAAAATTGGTTCTTTGTTCTCACTCATGGTAATTCCCCCTTTACTTTGACAAGCTGTAATCGGATTTTCCGGCCATCAGTTTCTCCACAAACCGGAGTAAGATCGTTACGATCAGGTTTAACACAAAATAAATTGCCGCGATAATGATAAATACTTCAAAATATTTATAATATACCGATGCCGCCGTCTTTCCGCTGAAAAACAATTCATTGACGGAAATTACATTTAATACGGAAGTATCTTTCAGGTTAGTTACCAACTGGTTACCAATCTGCGGCATGATATTTTTCAGTGCCTGTGGCAGCACAACGTGGAACATGATCTGAAAATGACTCAGTCCGATGACCTTTCCGGCTTCAAACTGACCGGTACTGACGGAATTGATTCCGCCTCGTACCGACTCAGCCATGTAAGCACCGGTGTTAATTGAAACGACGATAAAACCACAGGTCAATGCGCCCCACTGGATTCCCAGATAAGACAAGCCATAGTAGATAACCATCGCCTGTACGATCATTGGTGTCCCTCGAAATACTTCTACGTATATTCTTACGATCGCTTTTACTACTTTTACCAGACCACGCTTTGCATAGTTACAATTTGCTTCCAGTTCAATGGTTTGAACGATACCAACGATAAATCCGATGATACATCCGATAATCGTACCGGTCACTGCCAGAGCAAGTGTCCAGCCTGCGCCTTTCAAAAAGACGCCTTTATATTCCATAATAAGGTATCCAACCCAGTCCCAAAAGGAACCATCTACGGGGAAGGATGCCGCCTGTGCAACAAACATTGTCATAGTATGTCCCCCATTTCTGCGCCGCTATGGTGTCCATTGTTTGCTGCCAAGCGGCGCTTTGGCACAAACTCAGGGATTATTCAGAATCACTTGCCGGCTGATTTGCGATGGCTTCTTCCATCATCTTATCTTTGTCTTCGTCGGAGATGCCTTTCAATGTCTTATTGCAGGCATCAATGACAGCCGAGTCGCCTTTTTTCGCTGCGACAGCGATATTTGTAATACCGGAATCTACATCAAATCCGGAACCTTCCGGAAATTCTACCATTGCCAGATCTTTGTTTGTCGCGATCGCTGCAAGAGCCATCGGTTTTTCAACAATTGCCACATCGGTACGACCGGAACTTACGGCTACGATCAAACTTGGGATATCCGGCAGTGCTTCCTGCACTTTGCCTTCCGGAATCTGTTTTGCGGAACTGTCATACATCGTTGTTCCCTGCTGGGAAGTTACGTTGCAGCCCTTCAGATCATCCAATGTCTTGGCACTTGCATATTTGCTGTCCTTTTTCACGATCAATACGTGAGTTGCTTTATAATAAGGATCGGAGAAGTCAACACTCTGTTTTCTTTCGTCCGTTGCTGACATTCCGGCGATGATCGCGTTGATGGTTCCGGACTGAACGGCCATGATCAATCCATCCCATTCAATCTTGTAAACCTGCAGTTCATAACCATTTTCCTCGGCAATCTTCTTTGCCATCATGACGTCATATCCATTTACATATTCGGTTGTTCCTTCGATTGGAACGGCACCGTTGCTGTCGTCTGTCTGTGACCAGTTGTATGGGGCATTCATACATTCCATTCCAACTTTCAAAACCTTTTTCTCACTCGAAGTGGAATCGGAAGAGGAACCTTCCTGCTCGGAAGAACCGCAGCCTGTGAGTGATAATAACATCACCATCGACAATACCAAACTCATAAAAATTGATTTCTTCTTTCTCATTTTCATAATAAGACCACCTTTCTGTAAATAGAAAAAAGCGCCGCACCCCGAAGGGTTCAGCGCCTTTGCTTTTTGTTATCCCTATCATACCGAACAAAATCCCATCTGTCAATACGGAGTTCTCCACAAATATCGACCTGTTATTTTAGCAGATATGCAAAAAAATAATGAGAAAATGAGAATTATTCTTATTTTAGTTTAGTAATTATGTCTGTTCCTTTTTTATTTTTCCTTGTTCTTTTATGCAATCTGCACAAAATCGACTCATTTTTGCGGTCTGACTGGTACTACCAGTTGAACCAGCTTAACAGATATGCTATACTGTAACTGAATCGTCAGTCTATGAGTTGAAAGGGGGAATTTCTTATGAGAGATGCTTTATCTACCAAAATTGCGTCGGAGCTTTGCGCCCGCATCCGTTCCGGCGAACTCAAAGAAAATGACAAGCTGCCGTCGGAGCGTATTCTGGCTTCCCAATACGATGTCAGCCGCAATGTCGTCCGCGAATCGATCAAAATGCTGGTTGAGAAAAATCTGGTGATCAATATTCCGGGAAAGGGAAATTATGTCTCACGTCCAACCCAGTCAAGCATTGCAGATAAATTGGAAAATGCCATTCATTTATCCGATGTGCCGGCCTCGGAGATTGTAGATGCGCGGCAGTTTTTGGAGATCAGCGTCATGGAAAAATATCTTCTTTCTATTACAGAGGAAGAAGTCGCTGAATTGGAAGAGTTATACGTAAAAATGGAATCTGCCCGCGGCAATTACGCGCTGTTTTGGGACTATGACACTAAATTTCATCTGCAATTGATCGGCTGTTCCAAAAATAGTATTTTAACTTTATTTTTGTCCACACTATACCGTATGACGCAAAAAAATATTATTATGAATTCGGAAGATCCTGTGTCGGCGGTTGCCTTTTCGCAGGCGGATCATGCGGAGATTATCGAGGCGGTGAAGACGAAAGACCGGGAACGGCTCTGTCACGCGATTGAACGCCACCTCTCTCCGCTTCACGAGTTTTATAAGGAGGAAGTCTGAGTATGGATATTTTTGTTGTCGCCGGACAAATGCTGGTTCTCTTTGCCATGATGTTTACCGGTTATTTCCTTGCCCGCAGAGACTGGATCAATGACTCGCTGTCTTCGGCGCTTTCCCGTCTTGTGGTTAATATTTTCAATCCTTTTTTGATGATCTCCAGTGTTTTCGGCCAGAGTTTGAAACAAAGCGGCCCTTTATTCTGGGAGAATCTGGTGCTTGTAGGTATTTTTTATCTGCTTCTTTTTCTCGCCGGATTTTTTATCGTATTTATCCTTCGGCCGGAAAGCCGCAAAGCACCGATCTACAAACTGCTGACACTGCTTCCGAACTGCGGTTTTATGGGCATTCCTATCGTGAGTTCGCTGCTTGGCGCGCAGTATATTATCTACGTCGCGGTGTATATGCTCGTTTTTAATCTCATCATATATACTTACGGCATTTCGCTCGTCCGCCGCTCGCTCTCGGACGGCAGTGCGCCTGCATTCAGCATATCGGCAAGACTCCGCCAGATCTTTGGCAATACCGGCGTGCTGGCCTCCCTTATCACGATCGTATTGTTTGTATCGGGCATTTCCCTGCCGCAAAATGTGCAGAAATTTATCACTTACATGGGAAATCCCTGCGTACCGCTGTCGATGATCCTCATCGGCTGTTCGCTTGCTGCCAGCCCGCTTTCGCAGATTTTCCGCGAAGTCCGTCTTTATGGATTTGCTCTGGTCAAAATGTTTGCGATCCCGATCCTGGCAAGCTTTGTTGTCCGGCTGCTGCCTTTTGACCCGCTGATCCTTACCTTATTTATCATTATGCTTGCCCTTCCTTCCGGCAGTATGGTGGTTCTTATCACGGAAGAATACAAAGGCGATGTCCAGCTTGCCTCCGCCGGCGTGGTTCTGACAACAATCGTGTCTTTAATCTCCATTCCTATCGTGAGTTTATTCGTCGGATAAAATTCTCTTTACCAAATCTTAACTTGCCATTGCACCGCTGCCGCGTTATAATGACGGTGCAAGCAAGTAACGATTCTTTTTAGACCCAGTGATTGCATGGGAGGGATTACAATGTGCAGCTCACGGACCGGAAAACACCTTATGGGATTTTTAATCTTAGCCATATTGTTGTGTGAGATGTGTTTCTTTTTACAATCAGCAGACACATCTTCTTTTTGCGTCCAGACTACACAATCCACCAAACATGTCACTCACGCACAGATCATTGGTGGCTCAAAGGTTGTTTATGAGGAGCGTATCTCTAAAACTCCGGATGCCGGCGCGGAATCTTTTTGCAAGAGTGAGCAGCGTACCCTGCAGTCTTTTATTCGTCGATTGTCTGCTTGCCTTTCGACGGTGGAATATCTTCCACGCACATTTCATTCCACTCTGTTTTTACAGATTTCCGATGTGACGCATAATACAAGTGGACACATTTCTCTGATTCATTGCGTCTATCTAAAGGACGGAAAAAAACGCTGATTCCCTTTTATTCTATAATTGTAAAATTTTGCCATTTTTAATGGTTTATTAAGGTGCGCCGCAGACGCGGCAGAGTGCACAGAAATGAGGGAACATATGTTAGAATATATTATTATTGGATTGGCAGCAATCCTCTTAATCGGCGCTTGTATTTTCAGTTTTCGCATCGACAATTCGGGGAAAGAAGATGCGATCACCGATAATCCAAAAACCAAATAAAATCATAGATTAAATTAAATCAAAAGGTAACTATTCAGGATATAATGTGCGGAAATCAATGAATCGTCGTGCTTGCACGTAAGAGATTTTGATTTCTGTACATTATATCCTAATAGGGCTCCCCTCCACATATGAGCATTTTTAGCCTTGTCAAAGGCGGGAAAGAACACGAAGTGTTCGAAATGCGAATATGGGGAGGGGAGATCCTGAATAGTTACAACAAAAACAAAAAACAACGTTAACGTTTTTCGAAAGGAGCCTTTCATCATGAGTAACATTTTAATGTACATATACTTTATTATCTGCGGTGGGCTGGGAGCTGCATCTTGTATCTATATGACCGTTTCTGCTTTTGTTGTGATCGGGCAAAAGATCTACGGCCGTGTAGCACATGGAAAGTCATTGTACGATTAATGTAACTTTTAAGGACTTAATACTAAATGAGACACCCCCGCCGGGTTTGCGATGCAGGCACGGCGGGGGTTTGTGTTGTAAGAAGATCATAATGACTTCAAATACTCTTCTACATTTAGATATTCAATTCCATCCATCTCTGCATGTTCTCCACGGTAAATAACATAACGCCCTTCAATATCTCCATATCTATGGCTTGTCATTTGACATTTTTGTTCATCTACCAAATGACGGTATTGATTTTTCACCCTTTCCTTGCTGTATTTTACTTCATAGATCTTACAGGTTAAGGTTTTAGGATCAAATACCACCATATCAAACTCGCCGACTGCAAACTGCAATTTAAATACTTTTTGATCCGGCTTTGCAATCTTTGTCTCCAGAAGAACAATGTCCTCCATCATTCTTCCGCGTATTTCACTCAATAATCTTTCTAAAATGTGCTGTCTTTCCTTTATCGAAAGTTCCTGAAATTTCGCGTCCAGAAGCATGTTTTCAACAATCGCATCTGCCTGGGCATATCGCATTCCCGGCTGTGTAAGCACAGTGATACCGGCTTTTTTCTCCACTTCAGGAAGAGATTCAAGTTCAATCTCCATTATCAGATCCAGCAAGGTTAAATACTCTTTAATTTGAACCATATGACATTCTTCAATATCAACACTCTGTTCCTCCTTATTGAGTAAATCAAGCATTTTCATAATTCCCATCGTCACCTTATCAATGTCTAAATGTTCCTTCACATTGATTGGATTTTCCCTGTCTCTAAGCAAATTTGCCGCTGTCACAGAAATATCATGAGAACGAAATGTGCGTTCCACGACACTACGGGTAAATCTATGATTTATATCTTCCACCACACGATTAATTACATTCGTCAATTCGCCTTTTTCATACAGATCCAAAAGCTGGCGGAAATGTCCTCCATATTCATACATTTTAAGAGAATGCTGAATGTTTTTAGCAATGGCAGTATCAATATATTCGCCGGCGTTCTTTGAATTTGCAAAGGGTGCATTCTCGTTGTAATTCACACCTCCCAGACTCATCGTTCCACCATAACGGATATATTCATCAATTCCCGCAATGCCTAAAACCGTCTCGAACTCCCGATATGGAATAAATGTAGTATGAAGCATAATACATCTGTCATACAATTGTTCTTCTTTTGAAAAAGCAAATCCTAACGAATCTGTCCCTGACAAAACAATTTTCATACCGCTGCTTGCATAAATATCTGAAAAAATGGCTGCACCTTCTACAAAATCTTCCATTAATGTCACTTCATCAAGAAACACATAGCAGAATCCATTTTTTTCCAGTTCTCGGAGATCTTCATCCACATCTGCTAATGTATCTCTCGACGTCACTTGAATAAATGCAGCTTTTTTAAATAATTCGGGCGGCAGTTCTTCCAGTATCTGACGGATCATCGTCGTTTTCCCCGTCCGTCTGAGTCCATATAGAATAAACACTTTCTCCTGTGCTTCGCCCAAAATATAATCACGTAAACTGCGGATACATTCTCTTTTTTTATAATTCCGCGTCAAAGCAATTTGTGCCCGGAGCTGCTTTCCATATCGTACCATTGTTCGAAAATGGAATTCTTCCGCTGTTTTCTTTTTTTCGTCCGTTACCGGAACAAGTAATTTCTTCCGTTCTTTTAATTTCTTTTGCAGTTCTCTTCGTCTGGCAATTTGAGCTTCAAGTTCGGGAACCTCGTCATAACGGATATAATTCTCCACCCTTTTTCCGTTTTGTACAGTGCGGTGGTAATAATACTCCTTATTTTTTATTTTCTTTTTCGTAATGCTGCCCTCCGGCAGAATTGCTATCTGTCTCTCTAACTCCATGATCTCATCAATCAATTTATCCTGTTCCATTTACCGCACCTCCTTAATATAGTTATACCCATTATACCCCTTTTACTTTCATTTATCAAGGGTATAACGGGTATAACTCCGGTTTCTTAAATTGTATACGCAAATGACGATTCTTCACGGTACCGCTTGACCATATCCGCGAGCGTGATATGGTCGAGAACCCCGTCAATGGCTTTGTCCACCGACTGTCCGAGGTCGTGTACGATGCTGTTCATCGTCTTGTTATTTTCGCTGATTTTGTAAATGTCAATGTCCACCGCGTTTTGCTGCCCTTCGATCACATCGATGATCTCCGCTGCCGTGTACTGGGCAACCGGCTTCGCAAGATAATAGCCGCCACGGTTGCCGCGGATCACCTTGACAAGACCCGCATGACGAAGTTTGGAAGCAACCTGTTCAAGGTATTTTTCCGACAGATCGTATTCCTTTGCTGCCTGTTTGACCGGAACCGTCTCGCCCGCATGAATCGCCAGATTTATCATAAAAAACAAGGCGTATTGTCCTTTTCTTGTAATATACATTCTTTGCTTCCTCCTTTGCCAAATTTTAACAATTAAAATCTTGTTCAATGGACGCGACCGCCGTCGCTCCGTCCGCGACCGCCGTCACCACCTGGCGGAGCTGCTTGGTGCGGATGTCGCCGGCAGCGTAGATGCCGGGCCGGCTTGTCCGGCAGTCCTCGCCCGCTGTGATGTAACCTGTCGCGTCGAGATCGACAAGCCCCTTGGCGGCTTCATTCTGCGGATCCATTCCGATCGCGATAAAGATGCCGGACAATTCCAGCTCTTTCTCTTCGCCCGTCTGATTCTGTTTTAAAATGACGTTCTCCACTTTGCCGTCGCCGCAGATCTCCTGCACCTCATAAAATGGGAGAAATTCAATGTTTTCCGTCTCCTTGATCTTCTGCTGGAGTACCTTCGCCCCACGAAGTCCCTCTCGCCGGTGGATGAGATAGACTTTCTCGCAGAGGTTGGAAAGATACAAGGCATCCTCCAGCGCCACATCGCCGCCGCCCACGACAGCCGTCGTCTTTCCCCGGAAAAAGGCTCCATCGCACGTCGCACAGTACGAAACCCCGGCGCCGGCAAGCTCCTTTTCGCCCTTAACGGAAAGTGTCTTGTGACGCGCACCCGTTGCAAACAACACCGCTTTGGTCTCTATTGTTTCTCCACTTGCAAGTGTAATCCGCTTCACCTTTCCATCGTCGTTAATCGCGGTCACTTCTCCTTCCAAAAACGGAACCGAAAGCGCGTCAGCGTGCTCACGGAATTTCATTGCCAGCTCATAACCGCCCATTCCATAGAGTCCGAGGTAATTGTCAATGCGCTCCGTCGTAATGATCTGCCCGCCGCTAAATGGCTCCTTCTCAATCACAACCTGGTCAAGCATTGCCCGCTGTGCATAGACCGCCGCCGACAAGCCCGCCGGACCACTTCCAATAATTACCAAATCTTTTCTATCTGCCATTATATTCCCTCATTTCTTTGCAAGTCCTCTCAATCTCTTCATCCGTATGTGCGGCGGAGACAAACATTGCCTCAAACTGCGATGGTGCAAGGTAAATTCCTGCGTGCAGCATCGCATTGAAATAAGCCGCATACGCCTCGGTATCGGATGTTTTCGCACTGTCAAAATCTACCACTTCTTTGGAAGTAAAGAAAATGCTCATCAGGGATCCCACCTGATTTACCCATACTTTGTCACCAAATATTTTTCTTGCGCTGTCTGCAAGTCGCTTTGTCTTTTCTTCCAATTTCTGGTAAACGTCCGGGTTTTTCCGTAACAATTTCAGGGTTTCCAGTCCCGCCGTCACTGCGATCGGGTTGCCGGATAACGTACCTGCCTGATAAACCGTTCCGACCGGGGAGACACATTCCATGATCTCGCGGCGTCCGCCGTAGGCTCCGACCGGCATGCCGCCGCCGATGATCTTGCCAAGCGTTGTAAGATCCGGCGTTACACCATAATACTCACTTGCGCCACCCTGCGCCAGACGAAATCCGGTGATGACTTCGTCAAAGATCAGGAGTGCGCCATTGTCCTTCGTAATCTCCCTCAGAAATTCGAGAAATCCGGCTTTTGGCGGAACCACGCCCATATTGGCGGCAACCGGCTCTACGATCACGGCGGCGATCTGACCGCCATACTGTTCAAATAACGCCTGTACCGAATCCGGATCGTTGTACTCGGCGATCAGCGTATACTTTGTATATCCTTCCGGAACTCCGGCGCTGTCCGGCACCGCCTGCTGAAGCACCCCGGAACCGGCTTTCACAAGAAGACCGTCCGAGTGGCCGTGGTAGCAGCCGCGGAATTTGACGATATAGTCGCGGCGCGTAAAGCCCCTTGCAACCCGGATTGCGCTCATGACCGCCTCTGTTCCGGAATTTACCATCCGCGACAATTCCATCGAAGGCATCATTTCCGCGATCAGCTCGGCAATCTCGTATTCTTTCTCCGTCGGCGCACCAAATGTCAACCCATCGTCGCACGCTTTCTTTACCGCGTCGATCACAGACGGATACGCATGGCCGAGGATTCCCGGTCCCCACGAACAAACGTAGTCAATATATTCATTTCCATCCACATCAAAAATATGTGAACCCTTTGCTTTTTTAATAAATGCGGGTGTACCGCCAACACTCTGAAAGGCGCGCACCGGCGAATTGACACCGCCGGGGATTCTCTTTTTGGACTTTTCAAATAATTCTTCTGATCTTGTCATCGTTCTTCCTCCAGCCATTTTGCCACATCCAGGGCATGATACGTAATGATAATGTCTGCCCCTGCCCGTTTCATGGCGATCATATTTTCCATGACGATCCGTTTTTCGTCAATCCAGTCATTCTGTGCTGCTGCCTTAACCATCGAATATTCTCCGCTCACATTGTAGACTGCAAGGGGCAGTCTCGTAAGATCTCTCGCCTGCCGCACGATGTCAAGGTACGCAAGTGCCGGTTTTACCATGATAATGTCGGCTTCCTCGTCAATATCCGCCTGACATTCGCGAAGTGCCTCTCTTCCGTTTGCCGGGTCCATCTGATACGTACGGCGGTCGCCAAATGCCGGTGCCGAATGCGCTGCATCGCGAAACGGCGAATAATATCCGGAAGCAAATTTGGCACTGTATCCCATAACGATCGTATCGGTAAAGCCGTTCTCGTCAAGGCTTTCCCGAAGCACTTTGATATGGCCGTCCATCATATCCGACGGTGCGATCATGTCTGCGCCTGCCCTGGCAAGTGACACCGCCATTTTCGCAAGAAGCGGAAGCGTCTCATCGTTCAAAATCTTACCTTCGTGAACCAGACCACAGTGTCCATGCGACGTATATTCACAAAGACAGACATCCGCGATCACCAGAAGATCCGGCGCCCACTCTTTGATCTGGCGGATGGCGCGCTGCGTGATGCCGTCTTCCGCATAAGCCTGGCTTCCACATTCATCTTTGTGTTTCGGGATTCCAAAGATCAGGATCGCCGGCACGCCTGCCTTCTGTATACGATCCAGTTCTTCCGGAAAACGATCGATCGTATATTGATAAATGCCCGGCATCGAATCCACCGGAATTTTCTCATCCGTTCCCTCTTTGATAAAAACCGGATAAACCAAATCATTCACCGATACACTCGTCTCACGTATCATATTTCTCACGGTTTCATTATTTCTCAGTCGTCTTAAACGAATCATTCTTCTCGCTCCTTTGCCATTTCTTCTATCAAATGCTCGATATCACACTGCTCCGGTATAATATCTGCGTGTATTCCGTATTTTTCCAATCGTTCCGCGGTAACCGCGCCGATCGCTCCAATCTTCGTCGGCTTCTTTCTGCGGTCACGCTCCCACTTCGCTGCATTTTCAGCACCCAGTTCTTTGATAAAGGCTTCGACCCCCGATGCACTCGCAAATGTCAGCAGGTCAAAGTCCAAAAGATACTTCCAGTTCTCCGTCTTTTTTCCCTGCACATCGTAGATTGGAAGAATCGTTTTGTCAATTCCATTTTCTTCCAGTATCTGAACCATGCGGACGCTTCCCTGCAAGGCTCGCGGCAAAAGCAGTTTTTCTCTCGGCTTCATTGCTTTCACGAGACTCTCCGCCAATGCTTCTGTCGTGTAACGTGCCGGGATCAGATCCGCTTCAAATCCATACTCGCGGAGGGCATCTCTCGTCCCGCTTCCCACGACCGCAAACCGGATTCCGGCAAACTGCCGCAGATCGATCTTTTCACGGAAAACGTGGGTAAAGAAAAGCCGAATGCTGTTCTGGCTTGTAAACGCAATCCAGGAGTAATTAGAAAGTTTTTCCAGTTCTTTGTCCAATTCCCGGATTTCCGCCGTCTCTTCCACCTTCATCTCGCATACCGTATACACACGCGCGCCCTTTTCCAAAAGCCGTCTGCGCATCCGCTCCTGCAGGGCAAATGTTCCGATGATTCCAACTTTTTTATCTGCCAAGGCACCGCGGTCGGAAGAGATAAAATCGTATGCCGCCGTCTCTCCGACGACAATGATCGCCGGTGGCTTGATCCCGGCTTCCGCAACGTCTCCGGCAATCGTCACAAGAGTTCCCCGCACGATCTGTTCGCCCGGCATACAGCCATTGGCAATTACCGCCGCCGGTGTCTGTGGAGCCTTTCCCTCACGGATCAATTTGTCCGCAATCTCCGCAAGATGTGATATTCCCATCAGAAACAGGCTTGTCCCCTCCTGCGGATGAATGTGCGCAAGACTCGTCTCATCCCCGGCTTTTGTGTGACCGGTAAATACGTGAAAACTACGGCTTGTCTCCCGGTGAGTGACCGGGATTCCGAGCAGTTCCGGTACGGCAACCGCCGATGTCACGCCCGGCACCAGCTGAAACGGGATATTTTCTTTCTGAAGCGCCAGCACTTCCTCGCCGCCGCGTCCAAAGACAAACGGATCGCCGCCCTTCAGGCGCACGACACGGTCAAACCGTTTGGCGGTATCAATTAAAATCCGGTTGATTTCTTCCTGCTTTTTTGAATGGCTTCCCGGTTTCTTTCCGACATAGATCTTTTCGCAGTCTTCCGGCACAAGTTCCAGCAATCCGCTCGTTCCGAGCCGGTCATACACGACCGCTTCGCACTCCCGCAGCACCTCTGCGCCACGGCATGTCATCAGTCCCGGATCTCCCGGCCCTGCTCCAACCAAATAAACCATTTTGTCCTCCTTATACCCGGCGAAATTTCCGGCACACTGTTTCTACCAATTTTTCCCAGTCTTTTTTTTGCCCCTGCGCCTGTACGCGGTGCACCAATTCGTCTTTTTCAATCATCAGGTCAAGGCTCATCTCTTCCCCGGAAACCCGGCTCAAAACGCCGATCGGTTCATGACAGCCGGCATCCAGTTCGGTAAGCACCGCCCGCTCTGCCTCCAGTTCAAAAGCACTCGTCTCATCGCTGATCCCCTTCACAAGTTTTCTT
Organism: uncultured Eubacterium sp.; assembly: GCA_934316845.1. Lineage (GTDB taxonomy): Bacteria > Bacillota > Clostridia > Lachnospirales > Lachnospiraceae > Eubacterium_F. Next base: position 78,473 of record CAKRDZ010000005.1, read on the forward strand.
ACAAAACCGGCCTTTCGCGTCTCGACCGCAATGATTGCCTGGCCTGCCGCCGGAAGCATTTCCTTTACCGGCAGATACTCATATTCCAAATCCGGATCGTGATCTAAGCCCTGCCGTTCAATGCCGGCTGCCGCAAGCACGATCGCATCGTATTTTCCTTCTTTCAGTCTGGCGATTCTCGTTCCAACATTGCCGCGCAGATCCCTGCACTCTGCCTTCGGATACATCGCCCGGATCTGACAGCGTCTGCGCAGGCTTCCCGTCCCCACAGTAAATGCCGTCTCTCTCGTAATCTCTTTCCCTTTCGGATAGATCAGTACGTCCTGCACGCAGGCGCGTGGCAGTGTACCCGCGATCGTAAGACCGTCTCCACACGGATTGGGCATATCCTTCGCACTGTGCACCGCGATATCGATCGTGCCGTCAGTCAGCGCCTGCTCAATTTCCTCGACAAAGACCGCTTTTCCGCCAAATGCCGTGATCGGTCGGTCCGTCTGACGGTCACCCTTTGTCGTCAGGATCACCGTCTCATAGCGGTACATCGGATATTTTTCCTGCAAGGCACGCAGCACCATATCCGTCTGAATCCGCGCAAGTTCGCTTCCTCTCGTCCCCAGTTTTATTACATTATTTTCCAGTTTTTCCTCTAACATATCCAATAAAATCTCCTTGCGCTTTGCCTCTACCGGTTCGGTAAGCATCACTTCTTCGCGCGCTCTTCCCAATTCATCGGCAATCTGCCCGTAATCTTTCCGCAGATTCTTCCGGATCTCTTTTTTGATCTTCGATGCCAGTCCCGGGCTGTTTCCACCGGTCGAAACGGCTACGACCACATCTTTCTGGCGCACGATCGCCGGAAAATAAAATCCGCAGTCCTTTTTCACATCGACGACATTGACTAAGATCCGCCGTTCTTTACAGAGGTCTGCAACTTCTGAATTCAGTTCGCTGTCATCCGTCGCCATAATGACAATGTCTGCCCCTTCGAGATCTTCCGGCTGATAGCCTCGCTCCTCAATCGTGAGGTTCTTATTTTCAATTTTCCAAATTTTGTCACACACCTGTTTTGCCACAAGGTGTACCCGCGCACCAAATTCAAGCATCATTTCCGCTTTGCGCGCCGCGACATTTCCTCCCCCGACGAGAAGGCAGGTCTTATCTTCCAATTGAATCATAAATGGGAAATACGCCATCAGGATTCGCCCTCCAAACTCTTTATCACTTGTTCAAATGCCTCCGGATCCAAATGCTCCCTCAGCTGATACAAAAGCCACGAAGCCTTTTTCTCCTCCAGTTGTTTCGTTTTTTCCGGAAATGCATCGCGAAACCGCCGAAATGCAAGTGTTTTTTCCATCTCTTCCACGCGGTCCTCGATGATGAATGCGGTCTTTTTCGCTTCCGTCAATTTCTTTTCATTGTTTTTCTTTGCCAATGCCTGAATATCGTCCATATTTTTGACGATACATCCCTCTAGTTGTTCAATTGCCTCATCGACATCGCGCGGAATCGCCAGATCGATAAAGCAAAGTGGTTTTTCCCGCCGTAATTTTTTTACATTTTCTTCCAGAAATGTGTAGTGCGGGCTGCTTGTCGCGCTGATCACAACATCTGCCCAGGCAAGGTACTCATAACGTTTGTCATAATGTACCCAGCGAACCTGCCCGGTATCCTGAAAAGCAAGGTCATATTGTTTGTGCTTCCGGCTTGTCGCCACGATCCGGACGCGGTCATCCGCGTCCATCAGGTCACGAAGTACGATCGATCCAATATCACCGCCGGCTCCGACGAGCAGGATATGTGGTTCTTCTTTTTCCTCGCAGAACTGCAGGGCATCCAATGTCGTCAATGTACCGACCGACACCGGCAGTCTTGTCATCATGGACTGATCTGCAATCTCCTTTGCGAGCTGCAATGCACTCTGGAAAATGACATTGAGGTCACCGTCCGTCATCCGGTGCGCCTTGGCGGATTCGTACGCCAGTTTTACCTGCCGGATGATCTCCACTTCGCCAAGCACCGCGGATTCGAGGCCGCAAACCACTTGATACAGGTGTTTTACTGCTGCCTTCTTTTCGTAACGCATCGCGTATTTCCAAAATTCTTCTCTCGCAATACCCTTCTGTTTTCGGAAAAACGCTTCCAATATTTGGTAACTTTTTCTTGTGCCGGAAAGATAGATCTCACAGCGGTTACAGGTCATCAAAAGAACGCATCCACCGATGTCTTCACATTCTCCTGCCATCCGGAAAAACTGTTCTTTTTCCTCTTCGCTGAGGGCAAAACGCTCTCTCGTCCCGGTTATGGAATTTTTGTGATTGATACTGATACAGATCATACGTATAAACTCCGTTCTCTTCTTTAAGTAACGGAAAGGAAGAAAACTGCCTGCAACAGCCCTCTTCCTTCCCTTTTTATGAAATGATCAATTCTTCTTTGGATACGTTTTTCTCCTCGTCAATAACAAACGCATTGAGTACCGGATTTTCGAGATCCATCAAAGACAAGATCAGATAATTTACTTTGGAATCGTATGCCAGACGCTTGTCCTCTTCGGATGGCCGGGAAGGAGATTCCGGATGTGAATGAAAATTGCCAAGCAGCTGATATCCATTCGCACGCATATCTTTCACTGCGGCAAGTTGTTCTTTCGGATCCATGGAAAAATGCTCATTGCTCTCGTCGATATTGGTGAGAAGATACACTTTTTTAATGTGCTTTTCGTCGCCGTCTTTTGTCCCTCCGATCAGACCACAGGCCTCGTTCGGAAGTCCCTCCCTGCAGTGAGCAAGAATTTTCTCATAGTCGTCTTTCGTCATCGTTAACATAGTTTTCCTCCTTCGAAAAAAACATTTACATTCTATTTGCCGTCACATTCTACCTGCTCATAATCAATCAACTCGGTAATCGTCGGATGATCGCCGCATACGGCACAAGTTCCGTTTGCTTTTGGCAGTTTGATCGTGTGGAATTCCATCTTAAGTGCATCGTAAGTCAACAGTTTTCCGGTAAGAAGGTCGCCGACTCCGATCAGATATTTGATCGCTTCCATTGCCTGAAGGCTTCCGATCACACCGCCCATTGCTCCGATGACACCTGCCTGCTTACAGGTAGGAACTGCGTCCTTTGGAGGTGGATTTTTGAATACACAACGGTAACATGGTCCTTCTCCCGGTACATAGGTCATGAGCTGGCCCTTAAAGCGGATGATTCCGGCGTGGGAAAATGGTTTTTTCGCCATAACACACGCATCGTTGATCAGGAATTTCGCAGGGAAATTATCGGTTCCATCGATAATGAAATCATAATCCTTGATCAGATCCATAACATTCTCCGATGTCACAAATTCACGGTAAGTATTTACCGTAACATCCGGGTTCATCGCATTCATTGTCTCTTTTGCGGATTTTACTTTCGCTTTTCCGACATCTGCTGTGCCGTGGATGATCTGACGCTGCAAGTTCGAAAGATCGACTTCGTCCGCATCGACAATACCGATCGTTCCGACACCGGCTGCGGCAAGATACATTGCCGCCGGAGCACCAAGTCCGCCGGCCCCGATGATCAGTACTTTGCCATTCAGCAGTTTTTTCTGCCCTTTCACGCCGACTTCCTGCAAGATGATGTGGCGTGAGTAGCGCTCCATCTGTTCATTCGTAAATGCCATTAAAATGCTCCTCCTCCCATGAAGTAAAGAAATTCGATGACATCATTTTCTTTGATCTCTGTTTTGTCGAAATCTTCACTTTCTACAAAGTCATCGTTTACGGTAACGGTTACATAATCCGGGTTTTCTACCTTTTCATCGACGATCAGTTTCGCGATGGTAGTTCCCTGTTCGATTTCCTTTTTCTCTCCTGCTACGGTTACTAACATTTCTTTGTCCTCCTGTTTTATAATACTTTTTGACAATTTCTTCCAATTCCGGTCGTTTTACCAGCCCTCGGATTCTCTCAACCTCGCTGCCATCTTTGAAAAATAACAACGTCGGGGAGGCTGCCACTTCATATTTCTGTGCCAGTTCGGCATCGAAATTTACATTGACTTTTACTACTTTTACCTGGTCCTCATAATCATCTTCCAAGCCACCAAGGATCGGAGATAATTGTTTGCATGGGATGCAGCTGTCCGAATAAAATTCTACCACAACCGGCAGATCGGATCCAAGAACCTCGGCTTCAAACTCTTCGCTGCTTACTCGTTTTGCCATGGTTTTCTCCTATTCTTCGACTTTCTTTACGATCAGGTCATATGTGCCATTCTCATTGTCGATCAGTTTCAGGATCTGCTGTCCTTCTTCTTTAAAACTACGAGGTACGTTCTGAACCGGCTCACCGTCGTTCATTGTCACGGCAAGAACCTGTCCTATTTCAATCTCTTCCATCGCAACTTTTGCTTTTACAAATGTCATCGGGCAGACAACATCGGTAATGTCTACTCTTTCATCAATTTCAAAATCAGCCATTGTATGCCTCCTTAATCACTTTTTCAAATTTATCTTCGCCTACGCGCTCGATCGTAAACTGGAAACGCTCACTTGGATTTGCATTGTCATCAAAGAACTGGATCGCTGCATCGGTTACGCGGAACAATGTCTCTTCGTCTTTGATCACCGGTACGATTTCTTGTCCTTTGTGAATGCGGTTTCCAAAAAGTCCACCGAAGGATACGAGATATCCTGTCGTCACATCCCAGGCATCGGTTGGACACGCTTTGGCGCATCTTCCGCAGTAGTTACACTTACTTTCTTCCACTTCAATCTTTCCGTCTTCCAGTTTGATCGCATCGGTGCGGCACGCTTTGACGCACACACCACACTGGATACAGGCATCCTCTTTCCATTTTACAATAGAGGCACCTTTCACTCCGACATCGTTTTCCTCGGACTTCAAACAGTTATTCTGGCATCCTGTCACACCAAATTTGAATTTATGAGGAAGTTCTCTTGCAAAATATCTCTCGTCCAGTTTCTGTGCGATGTCGTAGGAATCAATGTTTCCGCTTGGACAGATCTGATTTCCCTGACAGGCTGTGATAGTACGCACACGCGGTCCGCAGACACCCGGCTTACAATCGCCTTTTTCCAGTTCTGCTTTCACTTCGTCGATCTGCTCCAGTTTGATAAATGGGATCTCTACACCCTGTCTGGATGTCAGATGCACATGTCCGTCTCCATATTTTTCTGCCACTTCCGCAATCTTAGCCAGCTGCTTTGCTGTCAGATTTCCTCCTACCACTGCCAGTCGCAGGGAAAAGTTATTTTTTTGTTTCTGGCGCATGAATCCGCCTTTTTTCAGTGTAGCATAATCTACTGCCATAATTCACTTCCTCCTTATTTCTTCTCAATCGCGTATTTAAAATCTTCGATGATATCCTGAATATCTTCAATGCCGACACTGATTCGGATCAGGTCGTCAAATACTCCGGCATCCTCTTTCTCTTTTTCCGTGCTGTGCGCATTCAGCGTCGATTCCGGATGAATGATCAGGGACTTCGTATCTCCGATATTGGAGACAATTTTTGGTAATTTCAAATCATCCATAATCTGGAAAGCACGTTCTTTGCTTCCGACGCGGATCGTCAGGATCGCGCCATAGCCATGTTCAAGAGTTTTTTCTGCAGTCTCGTGCCATGGGCTGTCTGGCAGTGCCGGATAATTTACTTTGATGTCCGGATACTGCGTCAAAAACTCGGCTAGCTTTTCGGCATTGAAACAGGCACGCTCCATACGGAGTCCGAGCGTTTCAAGCCCCAGCATATTGTAAAATGCTGTCTGTGGTGCCAGACAGGCACCGGTATTTCGAAACAAGCCATTTCTGAGTTTCGCGGTAAATGCAAATTTTCCAAATTTTGTATATTCTTTCATGCCGGGATACTTTTCCTTATCCCATTTGAATTTACCGCTGTCGGTGATCACACCGCTGATGGCATCGCTGTTTCCGTTAATGTACTTCGATGTCGAATTGACGACAATATCCGCACCGAGTTCGATCGGACGGACAAGATACGCGGTTGCGACGGTGTTATCCATCACAAGCGGAAGTCCGTGTGCATGTGCCAGCTCTGCCAGCTTGCGGATGTCTACGACATCCAGTTTCGGATTTCCGATCGTCTCGGCAAAGATCACTCTTGTCTTGTCGTTGATCGCTGCTTTGACTGCCTCTTCGTCATGAATATCGACAAATACGGTTTTGATCCCAAATGCCTCAAAATCATGAAAAACATCGATAGATCCTCCGTATAAGCTCGTGCTTGCCAGTATTTCCTCGCCGGCATTCACGATATTAAGTAAGGCATTGAAGATCGCTGCCATCCCGGAGGCGCAGGCAATCGAAGAAAGTCCTTTCTCCAATGCCGTCATCCGGTTCTCAAAGGCAAGGATCGTCGGATTATTAATCCGAGTATAGGAAAATCCATTTGCCTTATTATGAAACAATTTTTCATGCTGTTCTGCAGACGTCTGATAGAAGGCGCTGGATTGGTAGATCGGCGTGAGCGTCGCCCCGGTCGCCTCATCTCCCAGTTTTCCACTGTGCAAAAGTGCTGTGTTGAATCTCATACGTTCCCTCCATTTTCGTCTCTTCAAATGTAGTTGCCATTGCGTACGGAGGCTTCGCCGTAAACCGACTGTTTGCGGATAAAGGCTGCCACTTCTTCTACCTCCGTACCGTTTTCACTCCAATTCGTGATATAATTTTCATTTTTATTTGAAATGCTGTCTGCCTGTTTTTTGTCAACAAGAAGCAGGACAACGATTCCTGCGCGGTGCAGGTGTTTGAGTACCAGGGAAATATCCTCTCCCTGTGACGGTGCATACAGATACGTATGTCTGCCATCGATGTGAAGAACTTTTTCCACATCTTCCACAAAAGCACGGTTCACTTTGTCGGATTTGACAAATTCTACCGTAACCGCCGTCTGTCCTTTGACTGCTGCGCGGACTTTGCGGTCCACACGTCCTTCATACAGGCCATGCTCTTCGGTATTTACATTTTCTACCACTCCGCAGGCAGATGTCATATTTGTTACACGGTCAATGAGAATAAATTCTCCCATTGTCTTATGTTTTTTAAATTCATCTATGACAATCTTGTCCGCCAGTGAGATCTTACATACCGCAATCTCGTTTTTGCTGAGTGTTTCGACCGGTTTCTGCTCGCCGGTATTGACATCAATCGCATATTCAATCTTGGTAACCGCTCCCGGAATGGTCTTCGTTCCCAGTTTAAAGAAGAAGTTCTTTCCACTGATGAGTTCATCGTCGTCCATCCAAAGAAGTGTCGCTGTCAATGTCGATGCCACTTTCACCTGGGAATCCACGGAAAGCACGCATCCTCTTGATACGTCCACTTCGCGGTCAAGCTGGATCGTTACCGGCTGGCCTTTCACCGCTTTGTCGCTCTGCTTGTCACCAACATAAATACTCTTTACTTTCGCTGTCTCATTGCTAGGCAGTGTTGTCAGTTCGTCGCCGACATGAATCTCGCCATCTTCCACCTGACCCTGAAAGCCTCGGAATGTGTGATCCGGACGGCATACACGCTGTACCGGCATATAGAAACCTACTTCGTGGTCGTCTTCGGAAATGTCAATATTTTCCAAGTATGTCAGGAGTGCCTCACCGTCATACCATTTGATGTTGTCGGATTTTGTCGTAACATTGTCGCCTTCTGTCGCCGAAACCGGAATAATCTTGACATTAGCAAGGCTGAGTTCTTCGGAAAGTTCCTTGATCTGTGCTTCGATCTCGCGGAATCTCTCTTCGCTGTAATCCACAAGATCCATTTTGTTGACGGCAAATACAAAATACTTGATTCCCATCAGCTCACAGATTCTTGCGTGGCGTCTTGTCTGTACGAGCACGCCCTGTTTTGCGTCGATCAAAATGACTGCAAGGTCGGCAAAGGACGCTCCTACTGCCATGTTTCTTGTGTATTCTTCATGTCCCGGTGTGTCCGCAACGATGAAGCTTCTTTTCTCTGTCGTAAAGTAACGGTATGCAACGTCGATCGTGATTCCCTGCTCGCGCTCTGCCATCAATCCGTCGAGAAGCAGTGAGTAGTCGATCTCGCCGCCGCGGCTTCCGACTTTACTGTCTAATTCCAGTGCTTTTTCCTGGTCGGTATACAATAACTTTGAATCGTATAAAATATGTCCAATTAAGGTTGATTTTCCGTCATCCACGCTTCCGCATGTAATAAATTTCAATAATCCGCTCATATTAGAAATACCCTTCTCTCTTTCTTCGTTCCATACTGCCAGCTGCTTCATTGTCGATCACTCGTGTCGTTCTCTCGGAAGATACGGCGCTCAGTGTCTCGTCGATAATTTCGTCCAGTGTCGTCGCAGTGGACTCGCATCCACCGGTAAGTGGATAACATCCCAGGGTGCGGAATCGTACACTCTTGTACTCGATCTTTTCCCCCGGACGAAGTTTCATACGGTCATCGTCTACCATGATAATGTTGCCGTCGCGGTAAACGACCGGACGTACTTTTGCAAAGTACAGCGACGGGATTTCGATATTTTCGCGGCGAATGTACTGCCAAATATCCGTCTCGGTCCAGTTTGATAATGGGAATACTCGTACTTCCTGATGTTTCTGGATCTTGGAATTGTACAGTTTCCACATCTCGGGACGCTGGTTTTTCGGATCCCACGCATGATGTTCGTTTCGGAAAGAGAATATTCTCTCTTTGGCTCTTGATTTTTCCTCGTCTCGGCGTCCACCACCAAACGCAGCGGTAAATCCGTATTTGTCGAGGGCCTGTTTCAATGCCTGTGTTTTCATGATATCGGTATAAGCAGAACCATGGTCAAATGGATTGATTCCGTCTTTTACCCCTTGTTCGTTAATGTACTCGATCATATCGATGCCGAGTTTTTTGGCCGTTTTGTCACGGAACTCGATCATTTCTTTAAATTTCCATGTTGTATTGACATGTAAAAACGGGAATGGCGGTTTCTCCGGATAAAAAGCTTTCATTGCCAAATGCAGCATTACCGAGCTGTCTTTTCCGATGGAATAAAGCATTACCGGTTTTTCACATTCTGCAGCCACTTCACGGATGATGTAGATTGCTTCTGCCTCCAATTTGTCAAGATGTGAAAACTCACTCATATCTGTGTCCTTCCTTTCGCTAGTACTTATTTGATTCTTTTTTGTTGATAATAACCTGTTCTTTGCTGCCATCTCTTCGTAATATGTTCCAGTATAACTGATTTTCTTCCGAAAGTACAGTCATCTTGCTTCCCATACCTCCAATATCTGCTCCCAGGTAAAGAGCGATCGCGCCAAACCGGCACTCTTTGATACAGGATGAGCATCCCCAGCAGTCTTTCGGGTACTTGATATAGGCTTTTTTGTCGTCGTCCATCTTGATCAAACTTCCCGGACAAACTTTCGCGCAGGCGGTACAGCCTTTGCACAATGCCTTGTTAATTGCTATGCTCATAATGCTCCTCCCTTCCAACCAGGTCTCGGAAGCGGATGACAATCTCGCCATCTTCCATTCTGGAATTTACATATTTTAACCATTTCCGGTCTTTTTTAGGATAATCTAAATTTTCGGCAAAACTGTGCCATCTTGTCTCTTTTCTTGCTTCCAAATGTGCAATAACGGCAAGGCACACGGTAAGCCGTTCTCTCAACTCATAGACAAACATCAATTCATGCATGTCCTCCGCTGCAACATCCTCGCTGAGTTCGATCAGCTGTTTGATCTTGTCTTTCGCAAGTGCCAGCTGCTTTTCATTGAACTGGTAATGCGTCGAAATTCCTCCGGCGTAATTGTCCATGACTTTCTGCATCGCCTCTTCCAAGGCTTCGACGGTAAACATATCGTTGGTTCCTGTCAAATAATGGTTATATTCTTTTATCTTCTCTTCCAATGCCGTTTCTTCTTCTGCCTCATTTACCGGCAGTTCCTGCCCGGCATCCAGTTCTTTTACCATATGAAGTGCCGCGATCTCGCCTTCGACCATTGCCCCGGTCACGTATTTCTGCGGACATCCCCCGGCGACATCTCCTGCCGCATACAGTCCGTGGATCGTCGTCTGGCGGTCCGTGTCCACCCAATATCCGCTGGCGGTGTGTCCGCCTACGATATAAGGTTCGGTTCCCTCAATCTCGACATTCTGCTCGCTCGGCTTCTTGCCGGATTCAATCCATTTGAGTGTCTGGCTTGGTGCCATGTTGAGGTAGGCTTTTTTCAATGACTCATCCTGCTCATCGCTGATTCCTTCCGTGCGCAGGTAGCAAGGGCCTCTTCCTTCCAGATTTTCCATCACGGTTCCATACACCCGCTCCGACGTCGTCAGACCGTATTTATCTTCGTAAACTTCGCCTTTTGCGTTGACCTGCTTTGCGCCGACGCCCTGTGCGATCGTTCCGGTCGGTGCGATCGTATCTTTGCACCGGAGGGCGATAAAGCGCATCTCAAAGGTTGTCATCTCGGCTCCGCTCCGAATCCCCATCGCATATCCTGCGCCGGTGTTAAATGGCGGATACCACATTTTATGTCTCGAAAATCCCGGATTGTTCGGACGGTAAAGTCCTGCCGCTCCGCCGGTCGCACAAAGCACTTTCTTTGCGCGGATCTCGTAAGCCGTGTTTTCTTCCATCGAAAATCCAAACGCTCCGCGGATCGTATTATCCTCCACAATGTAATCGGTTATATTAATCCGGTTTAGTACGGTCACATTCGGAAGGCTCTCAACTGCCGAAGCCAGCAGCGGTTTCATATTTTCACCGTTAATCTTTATATTTCGATTTCCGCGTGCAACGTATTCTCCATTTTCATCTTTCAAAATGACTAGTCCGAGTTGTTCCATTTTTTCCGTTACCCGGTTGAGTCCCTCTGACATCGTCATGAGCAGATCTTCTCTCACGATGCCATCCGCATCTTTTTTCGCATATTCCACATAATCTTCCGGCTTTCTTCCCTTTACGATATAGGCATTGATCGCGTTGACACCGGCAGCCAGGCAGCCACTCCGCTTAATATTTGCCTTTTCCGCAATAATGATCGAATAATCGGATTTTTCACGGATCGTTAATGCGGCGTAACATCCTGCCGTTCCTCCACCGACGATCAATATGTCCGTGTGAAGTATTTTTTTATTTTCAATCTGCATCGCAGCTCCTCCTTGAATTTCCTGTTCTTTGCGTATTGCTGTTTTCCCAGCTCGCCAGCTGCCCTACGGGATGCTCCGCAGCTTACGCTGCTAAATGTAGAACACATCCTGTTCCTGCATCTCTTTATTTTCGAGCAGGTACGTCTGTGCCTCGTCAAATACATACAACCGGTAGATCAGCACATGTACCGTCTCGCCGACAGCCACCAGATCTTTTTCCAGCGACCGCTCACCGACAACCTCAATTCCGTTAATATCAACGGTGATGTCAATGCGGTTTCCGCGGAATACCACGTCTTTTACGACGCCCGTCTCTGCCGCGCTGATGTACTGATCCAGTTTTCCACTCTTTGATATTTTTATAAATTCCGGCCGGATGACGGCTCTGTCTGCCCCCTCGACCTGGTCGAATCCTTTTAATTTTCCATATTCTTCCACTACCGATGATCTGCCGATGAATTTGGCAACAAACGGGGTTCCCGGTGATTTGTAAATTTCTACCGGCGTTCCCATCTGCTCAATGGTTCCGTGGTTCGTAATGATGATCTCATCTGCCACCTCCACCGCCTCATCCTGATCGTGAGTGACGAAAATACTCGTAATTCCAAGTTTTTCCACCATTTCTTTGAGCCAGCTCCGCAGCTCCGTTCTTACTTTAGCGTCGATCGCCGCAAATGGTTCATCCAGCAAGAGTACCTGTGGATTCGGTGCCAGCGCTCTGGCAAATGCCACTCTCTGGCGCTGCCCGCCGGACAGCTGATTGGGATACCGTTTTTCCATCCCCGAAAGTCCGGTTAATTCGAGAAGTTCTTTGACTCTCTCTTTGATCTGTTTTTTCGGCATCTTCTGCAATTCCAGGCCAAACGCCACATTGTCAAAAACTGTCATATATCGGAACAACGCATAATTTTGAAATACAAATCCGATGCCACGCTTCGATGCCGGAATGTCATTGACCCGTTTTCCGTCGATGAAGATATCTCCGGAATTTGGATTTTCCAGCCCTGCGATCATTCGCAAAAGTGTCGTTTTTCCGCTTCCGGAAGGTCCGAGAAGCGCAACCAGTTTTCCTTTTTCAATCCCGAAACTCACATTGTCGGAGGCAAGGAAATCGCCGTACCGCTTGTATATGTTCTTCATTTCTACGTACATTGCTTACCGCCCTTCCTTTCCTTTGTCCCGGTGTTCGAGAATATTTCTTGCGATCAGTAAGATCACCGCCAGGATCACTAAGATCGAAGATACGGCAAATGCCGCCGTGATCGAAGTATCCGTTCCTGACATATATAATGCATCTATTTCCAGCGGAAGTGTAAATGTCTCGCCCCTTGTCTTTGACAGGGCATTGACGGCACCAAATTCGCCTAACGCTCTCGCTGTACATAAGATAATACCATAAATCAGTCCCCATTTCATCTGTGGAAGCGTAATTTTTCGAAAAATTTTATATCCGCTCGCTCCCATCAGCGCCGCAGCCTCTTCTTCGTCCTTTCCCTGCGCATTGAGAATCGGGATCAATTCCCTCGATACAAATGGAAACGTAACAAAGATCGTCGCCAGCACGACACCCGGAATCGCAAATGTGATACGGATGTCCGTTCCCAGCCATTGGTTCACTGCACGGATCGCGGGGTAAAACCATCCGAGCCGTCCAAAGGTCATCAGATAGGCAAGTCCTACGATCACCGGCGATATCGAAAACGGTATATCAATGAGTGTCGCCAGGATCTGTTTTCCGCGAAAGGAAAATTTTGTCAAAAGCCATGCGGCGCAGATTCCAAAAAACGTATTTACGATGACCGCGATTACCGTCGCCAGAATCGTTACGCCCAGAGCGCTTCGCACATATTCTGTTGAGATTGACTCCAGATAAAAACCGATTCCCTCTTTCAGGGAACTGGCGATCACCGATGCCAATGGGATCACAAGCATCAATACGAGAAATGCCACCGTTATGGTGATCATCAGCCGTTTTGTCCGCCGCTTTCCGCGTTCGAGTTTTTCCTGTTCGCTCATGGCTATCCTCTCCTACAACAAATTTGTTCTCGCTGACTGTCTCGCCTGCACGATATTGACAAAAAGCAAAAGCAGGAATGACAGGATCAGCATGACAAATGCGATCGCCGTCGCACTTGCATAATCAATATAACTTAATTTCTGCATAATAACATAAGAAATTACCTGCGTCTTTTCCTTTGCGCTGTTTCCCGAAATGTAAATGACACTGCCGTATTCACCAATTCCTCTGGCAAAAGCAAGGCCAAATCCGGTCAGCAGAGCCGGCCGTAATTCCGGTAAAATAACGGAAAAGAACGTCTTTCTCGGTGTCGCGCCAAGCATATATGCCGCTTCTTCGTACTGGCCGTCCATTTTTTCAAGAACCGGCTGAACCGCTCTTATGACAAATGGCAGTCCGACAAAGATCAACGCGATCACAAGTCCAGAATGGGTGTAGGTCACTTTAATTCCAATTTTTTCCAACCCATTTCCCAGCCAGCCGCTTTCCGAATACAATTTTGAAAGCGTAATGCCGGCAACTGCGGTCGGCAGTGCAAACGGAAGTTCAATGAATCCATCTAAGATCCGTTTTCCCGGAAAATCGTATTTAACCAACGTCCACGCTACGATCAGTCCAAACACCGCATTGAGTACCGCCGCCACAAACGAACAGCCGATGCTGGTAAGAAACGCATTCCGCACATTCGGTTTCCAGAGCAGTGCGAAAAATTCACGCGGGGAAATCTGCAGCGAATGCACGAGCACGGATGCCAGCGGAATGAGCACAATGAGCGAAAGCATCGTCACGACAATTCCCAAAGTGCATCGATAACCCGGTATGACTCTGGCTTTTTTCACTTTTTTTGGTATATCTGCCTGTTTCATCTTCTCTCGCTCCTGTTATTCTAGTATTCGTAAATCTCATCAAACATGGCGCCATCGTCAAAATACGTCTCGTAGGCTTTGTCCCAGCCACCGTAATCTCCGATGTTCCACATTTTGATCGACAGGTCGTATTTGCCTGAAAATTCCTGTAAGACTGCTTCATTGGATGGACGGTAGCCATTTTCCCCAATGAGCCGCTGAGCTTCGTCACTGTACAAATATTGTAAATATCCGGCGCTCACTTCTTCACTCTGGTTCATTCTGGCATTGTCATCGACCACCGCCACACTCGGCTGCGCCAGTATGCTGACCGAAGGATTGATCATCTCGTATTCGCCCGGATAAGAGTCCAATGTCGCCAGTGCCTCATTTTCCCAGGCGATCAGCACGTCACCCTTTTTGTTTTCTACAAATGTAGTAGTCGCTCCTCTTGCGCCCGAATCCATGACGGACACATTTTGATACAGCGCTTTCATAAACTGCTTTTCTTTCGCCGCATCGTTCCATGTCGTCTTCGCATAACTGAGTGCCGCCAGGAAATTCCAGCACGCTCCGCCGCTGCTCTTCGGATCCGGTGTAATGACTTCCACACCGTCCTTTACCAAATCCTTCCAGTCTTGAATCTGCTTTGGTTTTCCTTTTCGTACCAAAAATACGATGGTCGATGTGTACGGAGCACTGTCTTTGTCAAATTCTTTCTGCCATCCGGCATCAATCAGCCCCGTTTTTTCAATCAATGTGATGTCATGCTCAAGTGCCAGTGTAACGACATCGGCATTACATCCTTCCACGACGGATCTTGCCTGGCTTCCGGAACCTCCGTGCGACTGTATGACCCGCACTTTCTTTCCGAAATTCTTTTCATAATATTGTTCAAATAACACATTGTATTTTTCGTAAAATTCTCTCGTCGGATCGTAGGAAACGTTGGTGATTGTCAGCTCGCCGCCGTTCTTTTTTCCACAGCCGCCGAGTCCCAGCACCATTCCGGCTGTCATTGCCACGATAAGCACCGTGGACAATATTCTGTGTTTTCTTTTCTGCATAAAATCCTCTGCCTTTATACGATAAATAAGGAAGTAGAAAGATATCTCTCACCGGTATCCGGGAGCAGTACCACGATGTTTTTGCCCTCATTTTCCGGACGTTTGGCAAGTTCTGTCGCCGCGTACAATGCCGCGCCGGAAGAAATTCCCACAAGCACACCGTCGGTTCTTGCAATCTTTCTTGCTGTCTCGAATGCATCGTCATTTTCCACTTTTATAATCTCATCCAACACTTTCATTTCCAGTACACCCGGCACGAAACCGGCGCCGATTCCCTGAATCTTATGTGGTCCCGGTTTTCCTCCGGAAAGCACCGGTGAACTTGCCGGCTCTACAGCTACGACTTTGACATCCGGATTTTTCTCTTTCAATGCCAGTCCGGTTCCGGTTACGGTTCCGCCGGTTCCGACTGCCGATACGAAGATGTCTACCTTTCCATCGGTATCTCCCCAGATTTCCTGTCCGGTCGTCTTTTTGTGAATTTCCGGATTTGCCTCGTTTTCAAACTGCTGTGGAATAAATGCATTTCCATATTCTTCCTTTAATGCTTCTGCTTTTGCGATCGCACCTTTCATCCCTTCGCGTCCCGGTGTGAGTACGATCTCTGCCCCCAGTGCCGTTACGATCTTGCGTCTTTCCACACTCATCGTATCCGGCATCGTAAGAATCAGATGCAGTCCTTTGGCTGCTGCCACAAAGGCAAGTCCGATTCCTGTATTTCCGCTTGTCGGCTCGATAATAACGGTGTCGGCGTTGATCTTGCCATCTTTGATCCCCTGCTCGATCATCGCTCCTGCCACACGGTCTTTCACGCTTCCCAGCGGATTAAAATATTCCAATTTCGCGATCACTTTCGCTTTTAATTCATTCTCTTTTTCATAATTTGTCAGCTCCAGCAACGGAGTGTTTCCAATCAACTCTGTCAACTGCTTTGCAATCTTTTCCATAATCGTTACCGCCCTTCCTCTGTTTTTCGTTTTGCGATAGGTAGCATGCTGATGCATGCGCTGTTCAGCACGCTTCACTTATTGACTGAAACTATCATATCACCTTTATCCTACTAAGTCAATAGGAATTATGGAAAAAGTATATTTTTTTGAGAAAACCTGTCATTAAAAAGGGGCAGGAAACTAACAAAACGGTTAATTTCCTGCCCTTTTAAAGCTTATATTTCATTTCTGTTTGATAATTATTTGAATTTTGACTTTTTATTGGCGCCCTTCTTAATCAACATTTTCTTATATGTCTTAAGCAGTTTCTTTGGCACCTTAAACTGTGCTTTTTTATAAATGCCTTTGAAAGCCTTTGCACCTACGGACTTCGTCGTAAGTTTTGTGGATTTGATCGTTACTTTCTTCAAATTCTTACATTTATAAAATGCTGCTTTTCCAATCTTTACAATGTTGCTGCCAATTGTCACTCTCTTGATGGTAGTGTTGCCATAAAACGCTTTTGCCGCAATGGAGGTTACCTTATAGGTCTTTCCATCAACCGTAACCGTTGCCGGAATTGTTACCTTTGCAGAACCTGCACCGGCAAATGCTGCCTCGCCCTCTGACGCACCGCTGCCTGGCTTTGTAACCATATACACACCCGATGAAGCGGTTACGTAATCCCCTTTTACATGGGTATCTGTATCTGTGCCGTTATCTGTAGTGGTTCCGGTTGGTTTGCTTGTAGCAGCCGGTTTGTTGGCAGTCGTTGGAGCAGCAGTTGGTTTACTTGTAGCATTTGGTTTGGTTGTGCCGCCTGTAGTGCTTCCGGTTGCAGGAATCGTCTCTGTTTTCGTTATATTACATACTTTACATTTATACGTCCTGATCCCCTCTGTTGTACTGGTCGGCTTCTTTGTAATGGTTCCGAGATTCCATGTATGATCTGTCTTTGGAATAACGCTTCCCTTATTGACAATTTCTTCACATATCATACAGTATCTGTCACCGGTATATCCTTCTTCCAGACAAGTTGCCTTTTTATTGTTCTTGATCGTAGTTAATTCATGCTTACAATCCGGCTTTGGTGTACTCTGGTTCTCGTTTACCGTTATGTCATAGGTTGTTGTGTAGCCATTGCACTCTACTGTAACGGTCTGTTTTCCGGTCTTATTCATGTCATAACCACTATATGTGATCTTCGCATCTTCTACGAGCACTTCGCTTTTATCCGACATAATATAATAAACTTCATTATTCTCGTCGAATTCACTTCCCTGTACATAAGTTGTTACCTTTGGAACGACCTTAATGCCTTCGATCTCCGGTTTTTCCAGCACTTCAACCTCATACGTTGTCTGGAATCCCTGATAATCTACCGTTATTGTCTGTTTACCAAGTTTGTCCGGATCATAACCGCTTACTGTACCAAGTCCTTTTCCTGCATTATAAAGATCCGTCGCCGTTGATTCACCAAAGTCAAAACCACCACCGGATACATTGGTGTATTTGAATCTTAATTTATAATACAGATCATAGTTTGTGTCCAGTTCCTCTCCAAGAACATATTTTGTTTTCGCATTCTTGATTTCAATACTTTCTACTGTATTTACCAAAGAGGACCAGGATGGATCAACACAGTGGCTGATTCCAAGATGTGTCGCTGTGATACCATAATAGGTGTAAGATGGCTTTTGTCCTGACTTATTCTTTTCAGAACCTTCCCCATAATACGTATTGCCGCAGTCCCATGTGGTATCGATGTAATGCCAGCTTCCATTGTAGTATACGGCGTTCCATTCATGGTTGGTTATCATATTACCATTTGAATCATAAGGAACATCATCTACTCTCGCTACACCTTCAACAGAGATACAAGGAATCCCCGCTGCACGGAACATTACCTGTGCAAGTCTTGCAAAACCTGAACACACACTTCTCTTATTGTTAAACGTATCCTTTACCGGATCAATCTTAATAAGCCCGGTGCTGTTTAACAGTTCGTAGTCATACGCAATATTTTTACAGATCCAATCATGGATTTTTTTAATCTTCGTTTCATCAGAACCATTTCCGGCTACTTCCTTTGCCGTGTTAACAATGTCAACATAATTATCCGCACTTATCGCAGTAAGCAGCGCAGGATTGACATAATCCTCCGGGTTACATGTCTCATTTAATCTATTGAGGAAATCCTGATTCTCCTTTCCCCAGTATGTGTATAATGACGGCACGCCATCCTGAATCGTAACGTAAACCGCGTCAGTCCACTCTGTATAATTACTTGCACCGATACCATTCTTTACATCGAGATACGCCATATATTCGCCATCTTTAAGCGCTTTAAGATTTGGCGTATTAAAATCAGCAGTCACGGTACATTTCGTACCTTCAAACTCAGCAAAACCAGACAGTACGTTCACGTTCTTACTACTGCTGTACATATACAGATAGGCAACCCAGTTTCTTCCCGTAAGTGCGCCAATACCGGCGTCCGCATCTGCAATATTAACTGTCAGCTTATTGTCCTCTAATTTAGCATTCCAATCGTGAATATCATCATTCAAAATCTCGGATGATTTTTCCTCTGTAAACAACTGTTTCTCTGCTGCCTGTGCCGTATCCGGTACGCTGATCGCACCAATCATACCGATTACCAGACTTAACATCATCAGCCAGGCGATACATTTGTTTGTTTTCTTCTTGACTGTACTCATAAGTTGTCCTCCTTTTTTCATATAAAATTTATTATAAATGTATTAATACATTTCGTTTTATCAATGGCAGCCGCTGCAGCCACCGCAGCCTCCACCACAGCCGCCGGGAAATTGTCCCTGCCCGCAATTTGGCGTATTATCCGTCGCAAGCACGCCCTGCAGAAACTGCGCCACCGCAAGATCGGCTTCTCCGCTCACTCCCGGCACGACAAGGATTCCTTCTTCACTGAGTGCAAGCATCGCGCCCTCGCCGACACCGCCACAGATCAGCACTTTGACATCGCCTTTTGCCAAAAACGACGCCATCGCCTCATGTCCGTTGATCGCAGAGGTATTCAGTACCATAGCCCCTGTCAATCCGCTCTCGCCAAATTCATAAATCTTAAAAGCATCGGTGTGTCCAAAATGCGGAAACACTTCTCCCGTCTGCTCATCATACGTTACTGCTATTTTCATTTTATGTTTCTCCTCTATTTATTGTGATTTGATCCACTTTCCTGCATCATTTCGATATATCATGCTTCCTTCGTCAATCTCTTCCTGATAAAGATAACCATCCGCGATCTCGGTTTTCGTCCGCGTGCCATCCTGCACGCTCCGCAGAGTCACTTTCGCCATCGGCACTGCTCCGTCCGGTCTTCCTTCACAGCCAAAATCCGGCTCTTCGATCTCTATCACTTCATATTTATGTTTATGCATAGCTCTCCTTTCGCCCGTTCATTCTACACGTGTAGTGGCGCGTGCGGCGGTTCTGGCACTTTGTGTTGTTACAAGGCTGTCATACAAAAACAAAAAAGCAGGATACGGGAATCGAACCCGCCTATCCAGCTTGGGAAGCTGGCGCCCTACCGATAGACTAATCCTGCCTAAACTCATCCGCTACCGCATGAATGCTCCACTACGCCTACGCAATCGAAAAAAGAGTCATGGGTAATACGGCAAATGCCGCACTCGCTCTGAACGGATGAACTACTTTAATTATACCACCATTATTTTCAAAAATCCAGTCCCAAATCAGCAGATCTCATTGCTGTCAAGGATCACCGTAAATGGCCCGTCGTTCAGAAGTTCTACCTTCATATCCGCGCCGAATTCGCCCTGCTCAACGACCGGAATCTCCTTTTTGCACTCCTCAATGATATACTCTACCAGTGGTTCTGCCATCGCCGGCGCGCCCGCTTTGGTAAATGACGGACGGTTTCCTTTCTTGCAGTCCGCATAAAGGGTAAACTGGGAGATAAGCAGAAGTTCTCCTCCCACATCTTTCAGACCGAGGTTGGTCCGCCCTTCGGAATCCTCGAAAATCCGCATATTGACAAGTTTTCTTACGAGTTTATCCGCAATTTCCCTCGTATCATCTGCTCCGATTCCGATCAGAACCATAAAACCTTTTTCTATTTTCCCGCGCACCTCGCCATCGATCGTAACCGACGCATGGCGCACTCTCTGTATTACAAAACGCACTCGTCTTTCTCCTTCCAATTTTTGGTAATATTCCAAATTAATAAAAATACAACTGGTGCTCTACCAGCCTTTCTCCTTCGTAAACCAGGCGCAGCGAAAAGAACCGCTTTTCATCTTCCACAAGCAGTTTCAGAAAAATCGCATCGCCTTCCCAGGTCGGCAGTTCCAGCACCATCTCTTTATCCATCCAGGCAAGATCGCCCTCCGCACACTCTTTCAATTCTCCTTCGAATCCATCCGCCGTAAAAAGGCTCATCAACTCCGGCTCCATCCGGTCACACACAAACGTGATCAAGCCACGGAACCGGTACTTTGTCAATGTCAGCCCCGTCTCTTCCTTTACTTCGCGCAGCAGGCAGTCCTCCGGCCCTTCTGTCCCCTCTGCATGTCCACCGACACCGATCCATTTATTTTTATTGATGTCCTTCTTCTTTTTCGTCCGGTGAAGCATCAGATATTTTCCATCTTTTTCGATGTAACAGAGCGTGGTAAGTTTCATTCCCTGTGCCTGCTTCCCGCCAAAATTACGGTTAAATTCGTTAAAATTATACATCTCATAAGAGCGGCACAACACAGCAAAATGTATCTTTCTAAAATAATTTTCTGCCCTTTTTCCTGCAATGTCCAGCTCCGTAACTGCCTTATAAAACAAGTCTGAGACAAGCCGTGCATCATTTCCAAATGCCCCACAGCCAAATGCTCCAAGCACCAGATTTTCATATCCGGCATACGCCGCTGCCAAAAGTATCCCTTCGATGCGGTGATACAAAAGTTCCTCGTAGTCTTTTGCACTAAGTGAAACACCGCCGTGTGAGATCATCGGTGCCGCACACGTCAGAACCGACACAACCGTACTCTCCGGCAGAAGCCGTCCCCGCTCATCTTTGATAATTTCCACCTGTGGGGTAATCATCAGCGCATCCGTCGCCATGTAACTCTGTTTTTCCCTATTATAAATATAATACGGCGCCGCCCCTTCGGATTCCAGCGAACACAGCAGCGAGCTCTTGCGGCAGAGATCTTCTTCCTGCGCCCTCGCCCCCTTCCGCACACCACCTCCCGGATGTACCGGATTGGCAAGATTTAACACAAGCACTTTCTGCTCATGCATCTCTCGCGCCACCGAAAATGAATCTTTATTTACACACTTAAATTCGATTTTCCGTGCTTCATGAAAATGGCTCATTTTGTCCGGTGATACGCGGAATTTTTCCATTTCTTCCGGCAGAAATACCCGGATTTTCTCCCGTTCTTCCTTCGATAGTTTTACCGGAATCTGCTTGTCGCCGATCTCATAAAACCCCCGCTCAAAGATCCCCAATGTATCCAATAACATCTCAATATTCTCTATTCTCATCGTCCGCTCCCCTTTCCTCATGCAGATACTTCTATTATAATCGAAATCCCCGCATTTTCAATACCATTCTCACTCTTTTTCGCGGATCATTTTAAACATCTGCACACGGTTGCGGATGCCGAGTTTGCGATAAATATTCAGCACATGTTTTTTCAGGGTATTGACGCTGATTACCAGTTTTTGGCAAATTTCATCGTTTGACAGCCCGGCAAGCAGCAGACGCAGTATCGTCTCCTCCCTCTTCGTAAGCGCGTATTCCTGCACAGCCGCCGTGATCGTCATCTTGCCGCCGTCTTCTCCCTGCTCCCGGCGGGATCGCTCCAGACGGTATGCCATATGATCTTTCAGCATATCCACGATCGTAATATCATCATAGACAAAATCATCTTTTCCTATCGTCCGGTACAATGTGATCATCCCCAGGAAATGCCCCTCTTTGCAGACAACCATCTGTAGAGAATACTGCCAGTTATTGATCCGATATACATCTTTATACAATCCGGTCTGCCGCCACTCGTCCTGCGGTATCATATCCGAGAGCCGGTACACCAGACTTTTCCCACCCTCGATCACCCGCCGGCAGTACTCGTACTGCTCATAATAAACCGTCTCCGGCACGTCACAATTGTATGTCACCGGCTGTACCATTTCTTCGTCTTCTGAGTGTCCGGCAAGATAAAAATCGGCACTGTCAAAATCAATCACAAGGTGGAGCTGCTCCAAAAACTCCCGGCGCATCTCATCCAGATCTTCCATCGTATAAATTTTATAAATGATGCTGTTTAATAACATCCAATCACAGGTTTCCAAATTTTTCATAAGCACGCTCCGTTTCTGAAGTTATGTTTTCGTACTTCTATCATGCGAACCAATCTGTCTCCATATACCACAAAAGGGCCAATGCATCCTGTGCATCGGCCCTTCCCGTATACCTATATTATACCCAAATTTGCGTAAATGTCAAGATATACGCGGCTGCTTTGTTGTTTAATTTCCATTTTTTGATTTTTTTGTCAGTTGTCCGCTAATTTTTTTTGTGCATTTTTGTGACCAAAAAATCAACTACAACCCAAGATTTTATTTTCTTTTCTCAAACACTCTAACACAATATGGTTCTTCCTGCAGTACATACTAGAATACTTCCGGATTTTGGTATTGACAGATCTTGTCATCGATTTGTACCGTAAGCCCCATTTCTTTAGTTCTTTTGAGTTCGTCCCAAAGCCATGAAGTCCGCATCTTAAACCCCTCCTTGCTGTATGGTAAAGGAAGTGTACTCCGCAATGTAAAAACCCCGTCTACGGCAAGTTTTATATAGATAAGAGACATTGGTTATCTTTCATGCTTATAACATTCATTGGAAATTTTTGGCGAATAGTGCCAAAGAAGCTGCTTAGACTACAACTGGGAAAGACGCTTGGCTTCTCCTGACCCCGGTAAATAAATTCCTCCTTTCTATCTGTAACATATATCCCTTGTCTATGTATTTATTATATCTTGTCGAATTATGGAGAAACAAGTGTTGTATGTACGCAAAAATAGTCATTCATACGTTAAGAAAATGGTTCGATGCTATTTTTACATATTTTTTTCATACTAGCGGTTGACTTTATTTGTTCAATAACTTATACTTTTCATACACCATCAAATTAATTCGGAAAGGATGTGGGATTATGCGAATTGAACGTATTAGCGACAATCAGATCCGTTGCACATTAAATAAACGCGACTTAGCTGAACGACATTTAAAGATCAGTGAGCTGGCTTATGGCTCAGACAAGGCAAAAAAACTTTTTCGAGACATGATGGAACAGGCAAATATGGATTATGGATTTGAAGCAGAGGACATCCCTCTTATGATAGAAGCAATTCCGACTTCAAGAGATTCCATCGTTTTGATCATTACCAAAGTGGATAACCCGGATGAACTGGAACAGCGGTTTGCTCCGTTTCAAAATCTTTCTTCCGACGACGCATTTGACGATGAGGAAGATTTCTACGACTTGGATGAAGAAGATTATGAGGACGAAGATGATGAGGACGAAGATGATGAGGACGCTCTTTCTTATGACGAAGAAGACGAAGAGTTTGACAACAACCTGTTTCAATCTTTTGAACAGCTTCATGACATCCTCGAAGGGGAAGCTGCGAAAAAAGAAGATACTGAAAATAACAAAGATAAATCCGACTTTGTTCCGTTGCACGAGATGTTGAAAAAGGACAAAAAAGAACAGCCGGCAAAGAAAAAATTTAAGGACTGCGCCTTTTCTTTTCCAGCATTTTCCATTATGGCCGATGCCTCCCGTGCGGTGCACCCGCTGTATCACGGCAAGAGCAGTGTCTGGAAAGACGAGGAAAATAAAACATATTACCTTACGTTATCCAAACCGGAAAATTCATCCAGCATGATTCACGTCTGCTCGATGCTCAACGAATTTGGTAAGAAAGAATTTTATAACCCGGCACGCAAAGAATATTTTAAAGAGCATTTTACTCTTTTAATTTCCTCAAATGCCGTTGAAAAACTTTCCAAAATATAATTACAAAAAAAGAAGAAGCACATAGACAACATGCGTTTCTTCTTTTTATATTTTTCACTTTTTGATTTGATCTAAGCATTTGCCTTATTTGCCAAATACTCATTTATTTTTGTAACCAGCTCATCACAGTCCATACCATGAACCATAGCGGCCTCTTCCAGACTTTCACCCTGTGAAGCCGGACAACCTACACAATGCATGCCTGATGCCATAAGAATTGCTGCAATTGTCTGATCTTTTTTCAAGATTTCACCAATCAACATATCCTTTGTCACTTCCATCGCTGCATCCTCCTTTCAAACAATGTCATTAAAATTATAGGCAACCTTTGTCCAAATGTCAAGCAGCTAACGAAATTTACTCATATTTTATGAAAAGATATTGAAAATTTTGCTAACTTGAAATTTTAAATTCCAGTGCAGAAGTAAATTCTACCACACCTTTAAATTTATCGATTTTATGCGATT
>CAKRDZ010000006.1 GCA_934316845.1 uncultured Eubacterium sp.
AAATCGAGGAAAGTGCCAAAATTTGTTGCCTTTCCCGGCCAGGAGAGCGGCGAAAGGCAACGCAAACCGGGAAACCCGGCGAAATCCGTTGCCTTTACCGCTGGCAAGAAGCCCAAAAGGCAACGCAAATCGAGGAAAACGCCAAAATTTGTTGCCTTTCCCGGCCAAAAGAGCGGCGAAAGGCAACGCAAACCGGGAAACCCGGCGAAATCCGTTGCTTTTACCGCTGGCAAGAAGCCAAAAAGGCAACGAAAATCGAGGAAAGTGCCAAAATTTGTTGCCTTTCCCGGCCAGGAGAGCGGCGAAAGGCAACGCAAACCGGGAAACCCAGCGAAATCCGTTGCTTTTACCGCTGGCAAGAAGCTAAAAAGGCAACGCAAATCGAGGAAAGTGCCAAAATTTGTTGCCTTTCCCGGCCAGGCAGAGCGGTGAAAGGCAACGCAAATCGGGAAACCCAGCGAAATTCGTTGCCTTTCCCGCTGGCAAGAAGCCCGAAAGGCAACGCAAAAGTGACACCCCAAAAAAGAAAGGACTATGATTATGAAACAAATTTACCAGATGACCAAGGAAGAAGTTCTTCGAAACCGGCATGCCTCCGAAGAGGGTTTGACGGAGAGCGAGGTGCTGAAAATCCGGCAGGAACAGGGAGAAAACTGCCTGAAGGAGGCAAAGAAAAAAAGTCCGGTGCAAATCTTTGCGGAGCAGTTTCTGGATCTGCTCGTTATCATTTTGATCATTGCGGCGGTTGTGTCAATGCTGTCCGGAAATGTGGAGAGCACCGTCGTGATCTTTGTTGTCATTGTGATGAATGCGGTGCTTGGAACGGTGCAGTATCTCAAGGCAGAAAAATCGCTGGATTCCCTAAAAGCACTGTCGTCGCCTCACGCGAAGGTGCTTCGTGAGGGAAAGAAAATGGAAATTACTTCCAAAGAAGTCGTGCCGGGAGACATTCTTCTTTTGGAAGCGGGGGATATGATCGCGGCGGATGGCCGTATTTTAAACAATTATTCGCTTCAGGTCAACGAGAGTTCGCTTACCGGAGAATCGGCAAATGTGGATAAGACAGAAGATGTCATCGAAGGGGAGGCCGCATTGGCAGATCGGATCAATATGGTATATTCCGGTACACTGGTTACGTATGGTCGTGCGGTCGTACTCGTAACGGCGACGGGAATGCAGACAGAGATGGGTAAGATTGCCGACCTTATGAATGCCACGCAGGAGCGAAAGACGCCATTGCAGGTGAGCCTGGATGATTTTGGAAAGAAACTTGCCATCGTGATCATGATCATTTCGGCAATCGTATTTGCGCTTAGACTCTGGCAGAAACAGCCGGTGCTGGATTCGCTCATGTTTGCTGTGGCGCTTGCCGTGGCGGCGATTCCGGAGGCGCTCAGTTCGATCGTTACGATCGTGCAGGCTATGGGGACGCGGAAAATGGCGGCCGACAATGCCATCATCAAAGAATTGAAAGCTGTGGAAAGTCTGGGGTGTGTGTCGGTAATCTGCTCGGATAAGACGGGGACACTGACACAAAATAAAATGACGGTTACGGATATTTATATCGATCATACCGTCTTGAAACCGGTGGAACTCGATCTGATCGAACCGCTTCATCGAAAACTGCTGTACAATGCGATCCTGAATAACGACGCTTCCTTTCAAAAGGGAAAGGAGATCGGGGATCCGACGGAGAGCTGTCTCCTGACAATGGCGCAAAAAGCGGGGCTGACGAAGGCGGGCGTTTCGGAAGAAGACATCCGTGAAATGATGCCGAGACTGGAAGAAATTGCCTTTGATTCGGACCGCAAACTGATGAGTACCAAATATCGTCTGCACGGCGTATCGACGGTACTTACCAAAGGAGCCGTCGATGTTCTGCTGGATCGGAGTGTTAAGCTGGCAGAGAGTGGGGGAAGCCGTGAGATCAATGACAAGATAAAAGAAGAAATCCTGCGGCAGAATCAGGAATTTTCGGAAAATGGTCTGCGCGTGCTTGCCTTTGCGTACAAAGAAGTGGACGAGGACGAAAAACTGACGCTGGACGAGGAAAATGGGTTTACATTTATCGGACTGGTGGCAATGATCGACCCGCCGCGGGAAGAAGCGGCGGAGGCGGTTCGCACGGCCAAGCTGGCAGGAATCCGTCCGGTAATGATCACGGGTGATCACAAGGTGACAGCGGCGGCGATCGCGGCAAAGATCGGCATATTTGAAGAAGGAGATCTGGCGGTGACCGGGCAGGAACTGGATGCCATGAGCGATGAAAAGTTAGATGAACTTTTGGAAGAGATTTCGGTCTACGCAAGAGTTTCTCCGGAAAACAAGATAAGAATTGTAAAAAACTGGCAGAAAAAGGGGCGCATCGTGGCGATGACAGGAGATGGTGTCAACGATGCTCCGGCATTGAAAAAGGCAGATATCGGTGTGGCAATGGGAATTACCGGGACAGAGGTGTCTAAAGATGCGTCGGCAATGATTCTGGCAGATGACAATTTTGCGACTATCATCAAAGCGGTATTAAACGGAAGAAATGTCTATCGCAATATTAAAAATGCGATTCAGTTTCTGCTCTCCGGCAACATGGCGGCAATCCTTGCGGTGCTTGCCTGTTCGGTGCTGGCACTTCCTTCGCCGTTTGAACCGGTTCACCTTTTGTTTATAAATCTATTGACGGATTCCCTGCCGGCACTTGCCATCGGAATGGAGCCGTCCGATCCGCAATTATTGAAGCAAAAACCAAGAGATCCGAAAGAAGGGATCCTTACGGGAAAATTTGTGCGGCGTCTTTTCGGATACGGTGCGCTCATTGCGGCAGCGACGATGACCGCTTTTGCCATGGGACTGCAGAAGGATGCGGCTACAGCGACGACGATGGCATTTGCCACTCTGACACTGGCGCGGTTATTTCACGGATTTACCTGCCGGAGTGAACGTTCTCTCATCGATGTGAAACTTTCTACAAATTTATGGAGCATCGGCGCCTTTGCGGCAGGAACCTTGTTGCTGGCAGCTGTTCTTTTTATTCCGGGTCTGCACAATCTTTTTGAAGTGATGCCGTTAAATGGGACGCAGTATGCCGCTATACTGGGGCTGGCGGTGGCACCGACCATAGTGATCCAGGGAGGGAAAATTGTAAAAAATATACAGTTGACAAACGGGTAATATTGAGTATAATAAAAGTAAGAAAACAGAAATGTTTTCGGTAAGCCGCGAGTAACGGCAAGAATATTACTCAATTGTATGTTTGTCTCCGCGGATGACGGGACGTTAAATTTAGAATATCATTCAATTGTATGTTAATCTCCGTGGATAACGGGATGTAAACGTAGAATATTATCCAATTGTAAGTTTAGAAAGAGCCGGAAGTGGCTCTTTCTTTATATAAAGGTATTAGGGGGTGAAAGATGAGATTAGTAAAAGTATCCAATGACTTTTTTAAAAAATGCAGGAAAAATAATGTACATAGAGAATTATTGTTTAATGAAGAGGGACGTCCCAGTGTTTTGATCGTAAAATTGAAATATAAAGGAAGATACCATAAATTTGTAGTTCCTCTTCGTTCCAATATTTCTCCTGCAACACCCAAAAAACAATATTTTTCTCTGCCGCCAAATTCCAAGACAAAATCGCATCATTCTCATGGAATACATTATATCAAACTATTTCCCATAGACAGTAAATATATTCAATCCTATCTTATAAGCGAACCGTTTGATATAATGATTAAAAAAATAATTGATAACAATGAAGTGGATATAATAAAGTCTTGTCAGGAATACTTACGGCAATGTGAAGCGGGGAATAAACATTTTATGACACCGGATATTGATGGAATTATCAATATGCTTAATAAGGAATGAAATCAGAAACACACTATAGAAAAGAGGCGATGATATGAACACAAAGCGGGAATTTTGGCAGCGCAATGCGATGGCAGTGATCGGGATGCTGGTATTTTCAGCGGGCATCAATCTTTTTATCGTGCCGGCAAACCTTTACAATGGCGGGGTTCTGGGAATCAGCCAGGTAATCCGTACGGTATTGGTGCGCTATCTTCATGTGGCATCCGGAACGACGGATATTGCGGGTATTATCAATATGCTTCTGAACATTCCGCTCTTTGCGCTTGCGTATGTATTTGTCGGTAAGAAATTTTTCTTTCGCACGCTGGTCTGTGTGATCAGCCAGACTTTGTTTCTCAGTTTGATCCCGATACCGGCGGCACCGATTGTGCAGGACTCCCTTACTGCGAGTATCATCGGCGGGATCTTTGGCGGAACCGGGATTGGGATAGCTTTGCAGTCCGGTGGTTCCAGCGGTGGTCTGGATATCGTTGGAATGATCTTTACCAAGCGGTTCAAGGGATTTAGTGTCGGCAAAGTGTCCTTGTCGGTAAATGCGGTTATTTACATTATCTGTGCGGTGCTGTTCGGCCTCCCTACGGCGGTGTACAGCATTATCTATTCGGCAGTGAATATGCTGATGGTTGACCGGACGCATACCCAGAACATCAATACAGAAGTGGTAATATTTACCAAAAAGAAGCCGCTGGAGATCATTGATTATATCGTCAACGAATATCACCGGGATGCCACCTGGTGGGAAGCGAAGGGCGGCTATACCGAGGAAAATACGTATATGGTCATTGTCGTCCTGTCCAAATACGAATGTGCTCATTTAAAACGCGAGTTAAAAGAGGTGGATGAGCACGCGTTTGTCGTTGTAAAAGATGGGATGTCCGTTGTGGGAAAATACGAAAAGCATTTACAATGATGAAAAAGATTCTCATTTCAAAAGTCGTTTTTGTGGGGAAAATCTCTTGTTTTTTGCAAAATATTAGAATATACTAATAATTGTTAGCAAATACTAACCACAAGACTGTTTTTTGAAAGGAGAATAAAAAAGTGAATCATTTGCAGATTGAAAAGATAATAGGAAGAGAAATTATGGATTCCCGTGGAAATCCGACCGTAGAGGCAGAAGTTTATCTGTGCGGCGGCGTGATGGGAAGAGGAACCGCACCATCCGGAGCATCTACCGGTGAATTTGAGGCGCTTGAACTCCGGGATGGCGACAAGGGAAGATATCTTGGAAAAGGTGTTTCCAAGGCGGTTGAAAATATCAACACGACCATTCAGGAGACGTTGAAAGGAATGGATGCGTCGGATATTTACGCAGTGGATGCAGCGATGAGAAAAGCCGATGGAACAAAGGACAAGTCAAACCTGGGAGCCAATGCGATCCTCGCAGTTTCGATTGCCTGTGCGAAGGCAGCAGCCAATGCGCTGGAGATTCCGTTGTACCGTTTCCTTGGCGGAATCAGTGGAAACCGTCTTCCGGTTCCGATGATGAATATCGTAAATGGAGGATGCCATGCATTATCTTCCGGACTCGATGTGCAGGAATTTATGATCATGCCGGTCGGAGCACCTTCTTTTAAAGAATGTCTTCGCTGGTGTGCCGAAGTATTCCATGCGCTGGCTTCGATTTTGAAAGAAAGAGGACTGGCTACTTCCGTCGGTGACGAAGGTGGTTTTGCCCCTGCATTGAAATCCGATGAGGAAGCCATCGAAACCATTTTGGAAGCCGTAAAAAAAGCCGGATATGAGCCGGGAAAAGACTTCAAGATCGCGATGGATGCCGCTTCTTCCGAATGGAAAACAGGCAAAGTAGGAGAATACAAACTTCCAAAAGCCGGAACCGTATATACGTCAGAACAGCTGATCAATCATTGGAAAAAACTGGTAGAAAAATATCCGATCATCTCCATTGAGGATGCACTGGATGAAGAAGACTGGGAGGGCTGGAAAAAACTTACAGCAGAACTTGGTGACAAAGTACAGCTGGTTGGTGATGACTTGTTTGTAACGAACACCGAGCGCCTGGCTAAGGGGATTGAGCTTGGCTGCGGCAACAGTATCTTGATCAAACTCAATCAGATCGGTTCGGTGTCCGAGACTCTGGAAGCCATCAAAATGGCACATAAAGCCGGATACACAGCAATTTCATCCCATCGTTCCGGAGAGACGGAAGATACAACGATCGCCGATCTTGCCGTGGCACTCAACACCTGCCAGATCAAGACCGGAGCACCAAGCCGTTCCGAGCGTGTAGCCAAATACAACCGGCTTCTCCGTATCGAAGAAGAACTTGGCGAAAGCGCAGTATATCCGGGAATGAATGCCTTTAATGTGAAATAAACGGCGTTTCAATTAGAAAAGGAGATCAGAGTTTTCCAAGCGGGATTGTTTAAGGATAAATAGTAAATACTATTTTTGCAATTTTAGTAATTTATCAAAAAAGGTTTGCATGAAGTGAGTACAAACGCGCGGGTATCAGATATGCGTCCTCTGCATATCGATACCCCTGCGACGTTTGTTGGAGCGAGAGCGCTCACGACATGCAAACCTTTTTGAAAGATTACGGAAATTTGAAAAAAAGGCTTGTTTCTTTGCTGATTCTTTACTACCATATCTGTATAATAAAAAATGGAGGAGATGGAAATCAATGAAAAATGTGACAAAGTACATAATTGATGGATTGAAGATGATAGGCATTCTGGCGGGGGCGTTTTTGCTCTGTCTGATATTGGAAACAAAATTTTCAGCAGAGACTGTACCGCCGGCAGTTATGGCGATGGCAGTATTTTTTGTATCGAGGTTTACGGATGGTTTTGTGTATGGGATCATTGCGTCGCTGCTGAGTGTGCTTGTACTTAATTTTGCCTTTGCATTTCCTTATTTTGCCTTCAACTTCAGCATTCCGGAAAATATCATTTCGGCGGTGATCATGCTTGTGATCACGGCAATGACGAGTACGATCACGTCCCAGCTCAAATGGCAGGAACGCGTGCGGGCAGAGAGTATCAACGAAAAAATGCGTGGAAACCTTCTGCGGGCGGTTTCTCATGATCTTAGGACACCGCTTACGACGATTTACGGGTCCAGTTCGGCGATTGTACAAAATTATGAGCATTTGTCCGAGAATCAGGTGGTGCAGCTGGCAGACGGGATCCGGGAAGATGCCAGATGGCTCATCGGAATGGTGGAAAATATTTTGTCCATTACACGGATTGATAACGACGGAGTGAAACTGGTTAAGACATCGACGGTTTTGGAAGAACTGATCGATTCGGTACTGACGCAGTTCAAAAAACGATATCCGGATCAGAAAGTGAATGTGTCAATACCGGAAGAATTTACCAGTATTCCAATGGATGCCGTGCTGATCGAACAGGTTCTTATGAATCTTTTGGAAAATGCCGTGCAGCATGCAAAAGGAATGAGCGTGCTGGAACTTCATGTGTTTGTACTGGGAGAAAAAGCGGTATTCGAAGTCAGGGACGACGGGTGTGGGATCGAGAAAGAGCGGATGAAGGGACTCTTTCAAGATTATTTTGCTGTAAAAGATACTCCTGTGGACAACCAGAAACGGAGCATGGGGATCGGTCTTGCCGTATGTGCCTCTATTATTAAGGCACACGGTGGTGTGATCACGGCAGAGAATCGAAAGGAAGGGGGATGCTGTATCCGCTTTGCCTTAGAATTGGAGGAAAACGAAAATGAATAAATATAAAGTGCAAGTGATAGAAGATGAGATTAACATTTGCAATTTTATGAAAATGATCTTTGAGACACATGACTACCAGGCCATCTTTTCTCAAAAGGGGCAGAGTGGTCTGACGATGTTCTGGTCGCATCATCCGGATGTGGTCATACTTGACCTGGGACTTCCGGATATGGATGGGACAGAGGTAATAAAGCAGATCCGAAAAGCATCCGATACGCCGATCATTGTATTGTCAGCAAGGACAGATGAGGCCGATAAAGTCGAGGCGCTGGATCTTGGAGCCAATGATTATATTACGAAACCGTTTGGAACAGATGAACTTCTCGCCAGGGTACGGGCCACACTTAGGACGGCGCGGTTTCAGGGCACCGGAGCAGGGATAAGACAGGAATTCAAATTGGGAGATATGAAGATATCTTACGATGCCAGAAGAGTAACGATCGGAGAAGAAGAGATACGGCTCACGCAGACGGAATATAATATCGTAGAACTGCTTGCCGTACATGCCGGAAAAGTTTTAACCTACGCAGAGATCATTAAAAAAGTGTGGGGATATTCGGACTCCGGAAGTGTCAAAAAACTTCAGGTAAATATGGCAAATATCCGTAAAAAATTTGGCGAGACGCCGGGAGAATACCGCTACATACGCAATGAACTGGGTGTCGGCTACCGCATGAATGATGAACAGGAATTATAACATAAAATGAAAGGGATACAACAATGAAATTGACAGATATTATGGGACTCCTCGGAGGACTTGCCTTGTTTTTATATGGTATGCAGATGATGAGTCAGGGACTTGAAAATGCAGCAGGCGACAAAATGAAGCAGATTCTTGAAAAACTGACATCCAATCGTTTGCTTGGAGTATTGGTCGGTGCTGTTATTACAGCAGTAATTCAGTCCTCCTCAGCGACGACCGTAATGGTGGTAGGATTTGTAAATTCCGGAATGATGACGTTGACACAGGCCATCTGGATCATCATGGGTGCCAATATCGGAACAACGATCACCGGACAGCTTATTGCCTTAGATGTAGGAGCATTGGCTCCATTTATTGCCTTTGTCGGCGTAGCCGTGCTGGTATTTCTGAAAAATGAAAGAATCCACCACATCGGAAATATCGTGGCGGGGCTTGGAATCCTTTTTATCGGAATGGACATGATGAGTTCATCTATGGCGCCGCTCAGCGAATCACAGGAATTTGTCGGGCTTTTAACGCGGTTTGAAAATCCGCTTTTGGGAATCCTTGCCGGAATGATCTTTACGGCGGTCATCCAGTCGTCGTCCGCTTCCGTCGGAATCCTACAGGCTTTGGCTGCCAGCGAAATTGTTACATTAAACAGCGCAGCATTTATTTTGTTTGGACAAAATATTGGAACGTGTATTACGGCACTTCTTGCCTCCGTCGGTGCAAACCGCAATGCAAAGCGCACAACGATCGTACATTTTACATTTAATGTCATTGGTACCTGCCTGTTTACGATCCTTTGTATCGTTACACCGCTGATCGGATGGCTGCAGGCATTTACGCCGACCAACGTGCCCGGTCAGATCGCTAACTTACATACGTTATTCAATGTTGTGACGACGATACTTCTGCTTCCATTTGGTGAAGTTCTTGCCAAGATATCACAGAAAATATTGCCGATTAACGAAAAGGATGGTACAATACAAGGTGTACTGCCACGGATGCAGCTTAACGTACGGGATACCTTAGGACAATCCGCTGTCAGTACAGAAGAGGCAAAAAAGGAAATGTGGGATATGCTCTGTATGGCAGAGAAGAACGTACACAATGCGTTTAATGTATTTATCAAAAATGACAAAGAAGTTTTTCAATCCATTGCCGCGACGGAAGAGCAGGTGGACCGGATGAATACGGAGATCTCCTGTCTCATCACAACGGCGCTTTCCCACGAAAATACAACGATCGGCAGCGGTGTTTTCAGCAGTTATTATGCCATTACCGGAAACATTGAGCGGATCAGTGATCATGCAATGAATATTGCGGAATATTCGAAAACGCGCAAAAAGATGGGCGTGAAATTTTCGAAGAAGGCAAAGAAAGAAGCTGCTTATCTTCAAAAGATCTGCGATGAGCTGTTTGCTGCACTAACAAATGTTAGTGATGATGTGGAAACATGGCACGATGTCATCGCGGAGAGAGAGCAGGAAATTGATGATCTCACGAAAAAATGCCGGGAACGCATGATGGAGCGCATTCAGAATGAAGAATGTTCCTATCAGGCAAGCATACTGTTTTCCGAGATGCTTACGGATTTTGAACGAATTGGAGATCATGCATTGAATATTGCAGATGAATTACAGACGATTGCCTCGTTAGGAGCAGAAAATTGGACTTGGACTTTAGAAGAAAGGGGATTCGATGATTAGCCCTATTTTGATCGCCATGATTATTTTAATCTGTGTTTTTTTAGACCGGGTTTCTGACCGCTTTGGAATCCCGGTTTTGCTTGGTTTTATATTGCTTGGTATCTTTTTTGGCTCGGACGGAGTAGTAAAGATCCCATTTGACAACTATTCTTTTGCGGAGCAGGTGTGTTCGATCTCCTTGATCTTTATTATGTTTTACGGCGGTTTTGGAACCAACTGGGAACATGCCAGACCGGCGGCGGGAAAAGCCGTTTTGTTATCGACGGTAGGTGTGCTTCTGACGGCCGGTGTCACCGGAATTCTCTGCCATTACATTCTTTCCATCTCATGGATTGAAAGTTTTTTGATCGGAGCGCTGCTCAGTTCTACCGATGCGGCTTCCGTTTTTTCCATCCTGCGATCCAAACAGTTAAACCTCAAATACAATACGGCCTCACTGCTTGAATTGGAGAGTGGAAGTAACGATCCGGTTGCGTATATGATGACGGCGATCCTGATCACGGTCGCAAAGGGAAGCCTCAATTCGTATCAGCTTATTCAGATGGTCGTTCTGCAGATTGGCGGCGGTATTGTATGTGGTATTTTATTTGCCGCGGCGGCGGTCTATCTGATGAAGCACTGCCGGTTTTCTACGGATGGCTTTGATATTATTTTCTCCGTCGGAGTTGCCCTGTTAGCTTACGCGATGCCAACAGCAATGGGCGCAAACGGATATCTTAGTGTATATATTGTCGGTATTGTATTGGGAAATTCTGACATTAAAAACAAAACCAATCTGGTTCATTTCTTTGATGGAATGACGGGACTTACGCAGATTCTGATCTTCTTTTTGCTGGGACTTCTGGCGTTTCCGTCAAGACTGCCGCAGGTGGTTTTACCGGCACTTGTGATCGCGCTGATCGTGACATTTATCGCAAGACCGTTGTCGGTGATCCTTGTTTTGACGCCATTCCGAGCAAAAGCAGCGCAGCAGATCCTCGTTTGCTGGTCCGGATTGCGTGGAGCGGCATCCATCGTGTTTGCCATGATGGTGACACAGAGCCTGGAACTGGAAAATGACATTTACCACATTGTATTTACGGTTGTATTGTTTTCCATTCTTTTCCAGGGCGCACTGCTTCCGGCTGTTGCCGGAAAACTGGATATGATCGACGAGAGTGATACGGTATTGAAAACATTCAACGACTATTCCAGTGAGGTGCCGGTTCAGTTTATCCAATTTATGGTAACGAGAGAACACGCCTGGTGTGGAAGGGCACTCTGTGAGATCAATCTGCCTCCGGAGACACTGGTCGTTCTGCTGGAACGGGATGGAAATAACATTGTTCCAAACGGACAGACGATACTGCTGGAAGGCGACCGGCTGATCTTAAGTGCGCTTGCACCGGAGGAAGTGACCGGAATCCGGCTGATCGAAAAGCAGCTGGAGGAAGGACATAAATACGTCGGAAAGAAACTGAGTGAGATCAAGACCGGAAAGAATGAACTGATCATTATGATACAGCGCGAAGGAAGTATTATCATTCCGAACGGAAATGATATTCTGCAGGTGGGGGATACGGTCGTTATCAATCGTTCGAAGTAAGGCAAAGAAATGTTTCCTGTGTTCAGGCACGGCGATTCACTGCTTTCTGCATAGGAATTCTCAATCGTTAACAATTTTTAATAATTTTTTTGTTGCGCAGAATGGATATTTTGTTATAATTATATATAGGTAGTACTGATATCTGACGATTTTATGACAAAGAAGTGGAGTATATATGGTAAGCGAACAAAAAGTAAGGTTGATGGTACGTCTTGCGGAGTATGAGACACATGAGGGAAAACAGGACTTTGCGAGAACGAAATATTATAAAATGGATTATATCCGGCTGCAGATTTTAAAGACCCTTGTCTGTGTGACATGTGCGCTTGTCTTAATCGCTGTGATCGCCGGATTATATAATATGGAATATCTGATCACAAATGCTCTGGAACTCGATTATATCAGTATCGGGCGCACCTATCTTGTCATTTATATCCTGCTTTTGGGACTGTTTTCTTTTGTGACGGTAAGTGTTGCTTCGGTTCAGTACGAATCCTCAAAAAAGCGTGTCAAAGAGTATTATCTTGTTTTACAGGAACTGATTCAGTATTATGAGCAGGAAGAAATCGAAAATGGTAATAAGGAGGAACGGAATTTATGATGATGGCATTGCTGGTTTTAAAGACCAGATGTAAAGAATTTTATGAAAAAAACTATCGGATTGTCCGTTCCGTATTGAAAATCGTGATCAGTTTGATCCTTTATAGTGTTATTTTGTACCAGCTTCCTTTTTCAAAAGAACTGCGGGAATATGGATTTCCATTGTCTGTTATCCTGGCGCTGGTCAGTGGGTTTGTACCGGATACGGTTATCATTTTCTTTGCGGCAGTCCTTACAACGCTTGAAATTTCAGCGGTTTCTTATCTGGTAGCAGCATGTTTTTTATTTGTTATACTGATTTATTTTCTGCTGTTTGGCAGATATGCAAAGAGTCAGAGTTATCTGGTTCTTCTGATCCCGGCACTTTGGCCGTTAAACGTTGTATTTGCCGTACCGATCGCAGCCGCATTGTTTTTAAATCTTGCGATGATTCCGGCGTGTCTGGCAGGGGTATTTGTAAGATACATTCTGTTAGCGATTGAGAATTATTATATGATCTCGCAAAATACGGTAGATACCGGAAATACGCTGGAGGGATTGCAGTATTGTATTCGGTTTCTTCTTGATAATAAAGAGATGCTGCTTTATATGCTTACCTTTGTAATCGTTTATGTACTGGTATTTTTGCTCCGCCGCGGACGGTTCAGTCATGCCTCCCAGATCGGGATTTTTGTCGGACTTGTCGCAGGTATGGCAGGGGTGATTGCCGGGGATGCTTTTTGGAATATTGATACGGATCTTATGAAACTGCTGCTGGGAATGGCACTGACTGCGGTCATATCCTATCTGATACAGTTTTTCCGTATGACATTGGATTATACCGGTGTGCATAAACTGCAGTTTGAAGATGAAGATTATCTATATTATGTAAAAGCAGTACCAAAGGTGAAAGTAGCACCGGGAGATAAGACGGTGACAAGGATTGAAGAAGATCGCGATGAGGGAATGATCGATCTGAAAGAAGAAATTGAAAAAGTGTTGGAAGAAGATATGAATTCTGACCATAAATAAAGCCGAAAACAGGCAGGCAGGAGATGAGCACGTATGGAAATGATTCGAAGTTTTTTTAAAGATTATGTGGCATGGCTTACGATGCCCGCAATTAATATAATAGATATTATTGAGATGCTTATCATTGCATTTGCTGTTTATCATATCATTATCTGGATCAAAGATACCCGTGCATGGGCGCTGATGAAAGGAATTGTAGTTTTGTTCATTGTATGGCTGATCGCGGTGATCCTGGGAATGAATGTATTGTTATGGATCTTCCAGAATGCGATGGTGATCGGAATTACAGCAATTGTAATAATTTTCCAGCCGGAGTTTCGTAATGCGCTGGAACAGCTTGGGCGGAAGTCGTTTTCGTCCATTAGTCCGTTTGATGAGAGTAAGTCAAAGACGGAACGGTATTCGGAACGAAGTGTACAGGGGATTGTAAAAGCCGTTTATGAGATGGCAAAAGTGAAGACGGGGGCACTGATCGTAGTAGAGAAGGAGATTCAATGCCGTGAATTTGAGAGAACCGGTATTCCGATCGATGCAGAGATCAGCAGCCAGCTTCTGATCAATATATTTGAACACAACACTCCCTTGCATGATGGAGCAGTGATCCTGCGTGATAACCGCGTGGTATCGGCAACTTGTTATCTTCCGCTGTCGGATAATCTGGAACTTAGTAAAGAACTGGGAACCAGACATCGTGCGGGACTTGGCGTCAGTGAAGTTTCGGACTCCCTTACGATCATTGTATCCGAGGAAACCGGAGCGGTATCGACGGCGATGAACGGCAAACTGACACGTAATATGGATGCGGATACGTTGACGGAGATGTTGACACGTGTGGCGAAACGTTCTTCGGAAAATGCCAGAAAGAAATGGTGGAAGGGGGCAGACAAACATGAAAAGCAAGTGGATGAAAAGCAGATTGATGAATAATTTCGGATTAAAAGTGATCTCCCTTGTTGTGGCATTTATTGTCTGGCTTGTGATCATTAATACTACCGATCCGACCATTACAAAGAAGTTTACGGATATTCCGGTCAAAGTGATCAATGAAAATGTCATTACGTCGTTAAACCAGGTGTATGAAGTGGTAGATGGCGACGTAGTAGATGTCGTTGTGAAAGGAAAACGTAGTTTTGTCGAGGAACTGACAAGTGATGATTTTTCGGCATCGGCAGATCTGAGTAAATTGTCCACGGTAAATACGGCCGGAATTCAGGTGAAATTGAACAAAGCCACCAAGGAAAATGTAGAACTTGACTGGAACAATGAGGTGCTCCGTATCTCGCTGGAAGAAAAGCAGAGTCAGCAGGTCCGTGTCCAGATCGATACGGAAGGGGAACTGGCAGAGTCTTATGTTCTCGGTGATATTACCGCACAGCCCAATATTATAGAGATTTCCGGTGGGAAGTCCAAGATTAATAAGGTGGAATCCATCGGTGCGGTTGTCCAGTTGAAAGGGCAAGACAGCAATTTTTCGGCAGATGTAACGCCGATTTTATATGACAGTGAAGGAGAAGTGATTGATTCTTCCAACGTAACATTCAGCAATGATACGATTCATGTAGAGGTAGAAGTTGTCCCGACAAAGACCATTCCGCTTTATGTGGAACCGACGGGCACACCGGCTTCCGGCTATAATCATGTACAGACAGATTACAAACCGGACAGTATAGTTATCTCCGGAAAGAAAGCAGATCTTGAAAATGTAAAATCAATCAAAGTTCCGATATCGGTAGAAGGTGCGAAAGCGGATGTGGAGCAGGAGATTGATCTGACGCAGTATCTGTATAATACCGGCTGCAAACTGACAGAAGAAAATACGACGGTTTCCATCCGCTGTGTGATTGAGAAAAATGGAAAACGCACATTTTCATTTGTAAATTCAGACATTAATGTAAAAAATCTTCCTAACAATCTGAATTTTGCGTATGTCAATGATAACAAACGAAATAGTGTGACCGTACAGGGCGGAGAAGACGATCTGAGTAAACTGACATTGACGACACTGGGTGCGTATATTGATGTGAAAGGATTGTCTGCCGGCCGGCATACAGTCGAAGTAAAATTTGACCTGCCGGAGAATCTCAAACTAAAATCAAAAGTGAGGGTAGAAGTCCTACTTACGCAGTCGGAGGATAATGTGGTAAAAACGACTGAAGAGCCGACTGCTACACCGGAAGAGTAGTACTCATGTACTATGACTTGACTTTCCTGTATTTTGGTGTAAAATAAAATATTGGAAAGAATTTGATTTGATGAAAAGAGAGGATGTAAGAGATGTTAAACTATAAACGGTATAAAAGAGTGCCGGTCGTAGATTTTAAAGAGCGTACCTGGCCGAATAAAGAGATTGAAAAAGCGCCAATCTGGTGTAGTGTGGATTTACGAGACGGAAACCAGGCTTTGATTGAGCCGATGGTGGTAGAAGAGAAAATTGAATTCTTTAATCTGCTTGTAAAACTGGGATTTAAGGAAATTGAGATTGGATTTCCAAGTGCTTCCCAGATTGAATATGATTTCTTGCGACAATTGGTTGAGAGAAAACTGATTCCGGATGATGTAACGGTTCAGGTTCTGACACAGTGTCGTGAGCATCTGATTGAAAAGACATTTGAGTCGCTGAAAGGAATCAAGCGCGCGATCGTGCATATTTACAATTCCACATCGACTTTGCAGCGTGATGTGGTATTCCATATGTCACAGGACGAGATAAAGCAGATTGCGATTGATGGAACCAAGATGGTTAAAAAATATATGAAAGATTACGATGGAGAAGTGATCTTAGAGTATTCTCCGGAAAGTTTTACCGGAACAGAACTTCCGTATGCACTGGAGGTCTGTGAAGCCGTTCTGGATGAATGGGGCGCTTCGAAAGACAAAAAGGTGATCATCAACCTGCCATCCACCGTAGAGATGAATACGCCAAATGTGTATGCCGATCAGATTGAATGGATGTCAACTCATTTCAAAGACCGCGAGCGTGTCATTTTAAGTATCCATCCGCATAATGACCGTGGTACAGCCGTTGCGTCCGCCGAACTGGCAATGCTTGCCGGCGCAGACCGTGTGGAAGGAACACTGTTTGGAAATGGGGAACGTACCGGAAATGTGGACGTTTTGAATATTGCTTACAATATGTTCTCCCAGGGAATCAATCCGGAACTGGAGATTGAAAATGTAAACGAGATCATTGATGTCTATGAGAGATGTAATAAAATGGATATCGACATGCGTCATCCTTATGCAGGAAAACTGGTATTTACCGCATTTTCCGGATCTCATCAGGATGCGATCAATAAAGGTGTGCAGGCGATGCATGAGCGTGGCAGTGAGCATTGGGAAGTTCCTTATCTTCCAATCGATCCAAGTGATCTGGGAAGAGAGTACGAACCAATCGTCCGCATTAACAGCCAGTCCGGAAAGGGCGGTGTTGCCTTTGTCATGGATACCTACTTTGGATTTAAACTGCCAAAGAGTATGCACAAAGAATTTGCGGATGTCATTCAGAAAATCTCCGAGAAACAGGGAGAAGTGGCTCCGGATCAGATTATGTCAGAATTTAAAGCGCATTACATCGACCGCAAAGAGCCATATCATTTCCGCCGCTTAAAAGTAGAAGATCTCAGCGAAGAAATGCCGGAAAGCGGATTTGACACCAAGGTTTATCTGACCTATACATTTGAAGGAAATGAAAAGACGATCGAAGCCTACGGAAATGGACCGATCGATGCGGTACAGCGTGCATTGCAGGCGGAACTGGATATGCCGATCAAGGTACTGGATTACACGGAACATGCATTGCAGATGGGATCCAATGCCCAGGCAGCAGCATATATCCACCTGATGGACGAGAGCCGCGGAATCGTGACACACGGTGTAGGAATCAGTTCCAATATCACGCGTGCTTCCATCCGTGCATTGTTCAGCGCCGTAAACCGCTTTATTGCACATGAAGCAGTGAAAGAGTAATTTTAAGAACTCAAAGCCCCCATAGAAATATATGGGGGCTTTTTAAAATTTAGAGGGGTGAACCTTTACTTCATATTCTCGTTCGCTGTCGCTAACATCAGTTTGATACGATTTAACTGATTTACTTCGCTGGCACCCGGGTCGTAGTCAACGGCTACGATGTTGGCGTCTGGGAAAGCAGCGCGGAGTTGTTTGATCACACCTTTTCCTACGACATGGTTTGGCAGGCAGCCAAATGGCTGCGTACAAACGATGTTTGGTACACCGCTGTGAATCAGTTCGATCATTTCGCCGGTAAGGAACCAGCCCTCGCCGGTCTGATTGCCG
This sequence comes from uncultured Eubacterium sp., assembly GCA_934316845.1. GTDB lineage: Bacteria > Bacillota > Clostridia > Lachnospirales > Lachnospiraceae > Eubacterium_F. The sequence continues at coordinate 17,459 of CAKRDZ010000006.1, forward strand.
GCAGATACGAATGGTGCAGCATAGTCAGCCAACTGATAAATATTTGCCGGTGGCTCAAAACGGATGCTTTCTTCGAGTGCCTGGCGCATTACCTTACGATAACGTTCCATAAACCAGATAGCGGCTTTGGAAAGCAGTTTCGTAGAGGCTGGTTTGCCAAGGTGTTCCGTCTTAAAAATGTTATTGTAAGCACTGTACATGAAGAAGTCGAGCATGTCCGGACATACGGCTTCTGCGCCTTCTTCCTCCAGAAGTTTAACGATATAGTTGTTGGCGGCCGGCAGATATTTCACTAAAATCTCGCCGACGATACCAACTTTCGGTTTCTTTACATCATCGCGAAGTTCAATGGTATCAAAATCTTTGATGATTCCACGGATATTTTTGTGGAACTCCGAACGTTTCGGATGTTTTACCGCTTCAATACATACCTGTTTCCATTTTTCGTGGAGGGCATTGACGGAACCCGGCACTTTTTCATATGGGCGGGTCTTGTAAACAACGCGCATAAACAGGTCACCATATACCAAAGCCTGAATGGCGCCATTGAGAAGACGGTAATTGATCTTAAATCCAGGATTCTTTTCCACACCGGCGCTCAGTGAGATAACCGGCACCTGTTCCATGCCGGCTTTTCGCAGGGCACGGCGGATAAATCCGATATAGTTTGTCGCACGGCATCCGCCACCGGTCTGGGTGATAATGATCGCGGTGCGGTCAAGGTCATATTTGCCGGAAAGCAGAGCCTTCATAAATTGTCCAACGACAAGAAGAGAAGGATAGCAGGCATCATTGTTGACGTATTTGAGGCCGTAATCCAATTCGTCCTCTCCGGTAGGAAGCTGGACAATGTTATAGCCGGCAGCAGCAAGTGCCGGAATGACCATGTCAAAATGAATCGGTGACATCTGTGGTGCGAGGATGGTATAGTTTTTACGCATTTCCTCCGTAAAGATGACGCGGTGGTAAGCTGCGTCTTTTACCTCTGCTTTTACGCCTTTTCGTTCCCGGTCTTTTACAGCAGAGATCAGCGAACGGATACGGATTCTGGCGGCCCCCAAGTTATTTACTTCGTCAATCTTAAGGACGGTACAGATTTTGTTGGAACCAGTCAAGATATCATTGACCTGATCCGTTGTTACCGCATCCAGACCACAACCGAAGGAATTTAACTGAATCATATCCAGGTTATCCTGTGTGCGGACAAAGGTTGCAGCCGCATACAGACGGGAATGATACATCCATTGATCCATCGCGATCGTAGGGCGGTTGATCGGCTCCAGATGTGATACACTGTCCTCGGAAAGAACAGCGATATCGTAAGAAGTGATCAATTCCGGAATTCCGTGGTTGATCTCAGGATCAATGTGATACGGACGGCCGGCAAGGACAATCCCGTGTTTGCCGTTGTCTTTCATCCATTTCAGGACTTCCTCGCCCTTGCGTTTGATATCTTCTCGTGTTTCTGTCAATTCTTCAAAGGCAGTATGGGCAGCCTGGCGGATTTCGGATTCCGCAATGCCGTTTTCCTTTGAAATGACTTTTACTAATTCGTCGGTAAGAATCTTTTCACTTTCCAAAGAAAGAAATGGATTCTGGAAAATAATGTCAGAACCTGCGAGTTCTTCGACGTTGTTTTTAATATTTTCACCGTAAGAGGTAACGATCGGACAATTGTAATGATTGCCGGCACCCTCAAATTCACAGCGCTCGTAAGGCACACAAGGGTAGAAGATGTAATCCAGTCCCTGATGGATCAGCCACATCACATGGCCATGTGCCAGTTTTGCCGGGTAACATTCGGACTCACTTGGGATGGATTCGATTCCCAGTGAGTAGATCTTCCGGCTGGATTTTGGCGAAAGAACGACTTCGTAGCCAAGTTCTGTGAAGAACGTAAACCAGAACGGGTAATCCTCGTACATATTCAGCACACGCGGAATACCGACTTTGCCACGGTAGGCTTTGTCTGCCGTCAATGGTTTGTAATGGTCGAATAATCGTTTGTTTTTATATTCAAATAAGTTTGGTACATCTTTTTTCTTTTTCGTAATGCCGAGACCACGCTCACAGCGGTTTCCGGAGATAAACTGGCGGCCGCCGGTAAATTTGTTGATCGTAAGGCGGCACTGGTTCGTACAGCCCTTACAACGAGACATCGAACTTTCAAATTTCAAAGCAATGATGTCCTCTAAAGGAAGCATGGTTGTTGGTATTCCTTCTTCGTAGTGTTCGCGCGCGATCAGGGCGGCACCAAAAGCACCCATGATACCGGCGATGTCCGGGCGTACTGCCTGACAGCCGGAGACACGTTCAAAACTGCGCAGAACCGCATCGTTGTAGAAAGTTCCTCCCTGTACGACGACATTCGTTCCGAGATCTTTCGGATCGGTCAGTTTGATTACTTTCAGCAGGGCATTTTTAATGACGGAAATGGCAAGACCGGCGGAAATGTCGGCTACCGTAGCACCTTCTTTCTGCGCCTGCTTTACTTTGGAGTTCATAAATACCGTACAGCGCGATCCAAGATCGATCGGGTTTTCGGCAAATAATGCGAGTTTTGCAAAATCTTTGACCCCGTAATTTAAGGAACGGGCAAAGGTCTCGATAAAGGAACCACAGCCGGAAGAGCACGCCTCATTTAACTGCACACTGTCAACCGAGTGATTTTTAATCTTAATACATTTCATATCCTGTCCGCCGATGTCCAGAATACAGTCTACATTTGGCTCGAAGAAAGAGGCGGCATAATAATGGGATACCGTCTCGACCTCCCCCTCGTCCAACATCAGGGCAGACTTGATCAATGCTTCGCCGTAACCGGTGGAGCAGGAGCGGACGATCGTTGCGCTGTCGGGAAGAAGTTCGTAAATTTCTTTCACGGCTTTGATCGTCGTTTTCAACGGACTACCGTTGTTGTTATCATAGAAAGAATACAAAAGAGATCCGTCTTCTCCAACGAGAGCAACTTTTGTCGTCGTGGAACCGGCATCAATACCGAGGAAGACATTTCCCTCGTAATCGGCGAGATTTCCTTTTTTAACGGCGTGATTGTTGTGGCGTGCCGTAAAGTTTTCGTATTCTTTCTCCGAAGCAAACAATGGTTCCATACGGGTTACTTCAAATTCCATATGAATCGTGCTGCTCAATTTGTCCAATAATTGTTTTAATGTTGTCTCGCCTTCGCCCTTTGAGTTCATCGCAGCACCGCTTGCGGCAAAAAGATGGGAATGCTCAGGAGCAATGATCGCATCGTCTGTCAGTTCAAGAGTGCGGATGAAAGCGGCTTTTAATTCCGTAAGGAAATGAAGCGGTCCCCCTAAGAAGGCTACATTTCCGCGGATCGGTTTACCGCAGGCAAGTCCACTGATCGTCTGATTGACGACTGCCTGAAAAATCGAAGCGGCGAGATCCGGTTTGGAGGCACCTTCATTGATCAGCGGCTGAATGTCCGTTTTGGCAAATACACCGCAACGGGAAGCAATCGGATAAATTGCCTGGTAATCTTTTGCGTATTCATTTAACCCGGCAGCGTCTGTTTTTAACAGGGTTGCCATCTGGTCAATGAAAGATCCCGTACCGCCGGCACAGATTCCGTTCATTCGCTGCTCGATTCCTCCGGTAAAATAAATGATCTTGGCGTCTTCTCCACCGAGTTCGATCGCCACGTCGGTCTGAGGCGCGAAATCCTTTAAGGAAGTTGCTACACTCACAACCTCCTGAACAAAAGGAATGTCAAGGTGTTCGGAGATTGTCAGTCCGCCCGAACCGGTGATCATCGGTGCGATCGCCTGATCACCAAGTTGTTCGTAAGCACGCTCAATGATGCCGCGAAGCGTTTCCTGAATATTTGCGTAGTGGCGTTCATACGCAGAAAACAAGATGTGATTTTGTTCGTCGATAATCGCGATTTTGACCGTTGTTGAGCCAATATCTATACCTACTCTGTTCATACTAACCTCCATTATGTGAAACGTATATCTCTATCTTTATGAAAGTGCTTTACTACTTATTAAATGTGTTTTATAAAAAATGCGCTTTGAGTTATAGTATACGACAAAATTTGCGTTTTGTAAACAAAATTTGCGAGTAACTTAAAATTGGCAAATGAATATACTGTTAGAGAAGCAATTAGAATTGAGGAAATTTCATGAATCGCAGATATTGTAATGGAATGGTACATGTGATAAAACCGGGAGATACGTTGTATCAGATCAGCCGGTATTACCGGATCCCGATGGCGATGCTGCTGCGGGCCAATCCGTATCTGGATGTGTACAATCTGCAGGTAGGACAGGAAATCTGCATTCCGATGGTACGCGCCCACCGGGGGATGATCTGTATGCCGGTGCCAAAAGACGAACCACTTCCGGTGACAGCAGTGACCGATGAGACAGAGAATGAGACGCAGGTGCAGTCGCAGGAAGATAGTAATGCGAAAGTCTCCGAAAGTGAAACCGAAGAAAATGAACCGGAAAAAGTGGCAGAAGAGGTATCCGAAGCAGCAGAGGAAAAAGAAGTCGTTTCTTCCGAAAGTGCTCCGAGTGCACAAGAGGAGAAAAAAGTGTACATCACCGATGGAAAACAAAGTCTGGGCGAAGTCCTGATGGCGCATGAGACATCCTGGGAAGAATTTGTCCGGTTAAACAACTTAGACCGGGTAGCTCTGCAGGAAGACCAGATCCTGTACTTTACAAAATAGAAAAAAGTAACTATTCAGGATCAATGTATGGAAATCAATGAATCGTCGTGCTTGCACGTAAGAGGCTTTGATTTCCATACATTTAGATCCTAATAGGGCCCCCCTCCCCATATGAGCATTTTTAGCCTTGTCAAAGGCGAGAAAGAACACGAAGTGTTCGAAATGCGAATGTGTGGGGAGGGGTGTCCTGAATAGTTACGAAAAAATAACAATTAGATAACGGATTGGATTGTATAAATACAATTTGGAATTTGTTTTGTTGCCGTTTTGGTTTCATTTTCGAATTAAAACCGTATAACAAAGCAAATACAGTTTGACAAAGGTTGTACGAAAAAGTATAATATAAATATCTATGTTTACAAAGAAGGAGGAAAGAAGCATGCTTCAAATTTTTAATACTGTCGAAGATGGACTGAAGGAACTGGATCAAGTGACGGAAGGATGTTGGGTTGCGCTGACAAAGCCGACGATGGAAGAATTGGAGACGGTGTCAACGACAACAGGGATAGATATTCATGATCTGCGTGCCCCTCTGGATGATGAAGAGCGCTCTCGTGTGGAGATTGAGAATGACTATGTTGTGATTTTGGTGGACATCCCTTCTCTGGATGAAAAAGACAGGTATGTGACGATTCCTCTTGGTATCTATACAACGGACAAGATCATAGTGACTGTCTGCCTGGAAGAAACACCGGTATTGAAGGCGTTTATGAATAATCGTGAACGGGAATTTTATACCTTTAAAAAGACGCGGTTTGTATTTCAGATTCTTTACCGCAATGCAACTTCGTATCTGCGCTACCTGCGTATTATCGACCGCAAGAGCGAACAGATTGAAGAAAAACTGCATATTTCACAGCGAAATAAAGAATTGATCGAACTTTTGGAATTGGAAAAAAGTCTGGTTTATTTTACCACATCGCTGCGTTCCAATGAAACCGTGCTGGAGAAACTGCTTCGTACCGAGAAAATTAAAAAATATCCGGAAGATGAAGATTTGCTGGAGGACGTAATCGTCGAAAATAAACAGGCGATTGAGATGGCAAAAATTTACAGCGATATTTTGAGTGGAACGATGGACGCGTTTGCTTCCGTTATTTCCAACAATCTTAATGTGGTTATGAAATTTTTGTCAACGGTAACGATCGTACTTTCCATTCCTACGATGATCGCCAGCTTTTATGGAATGAACTTTCAGCATATCCCATTGGGGGACAACCCTTATGGATTTTATATCGTTACGGCAATCACATTGATCGTGACGGTAGTTCTTGTATTCTTCTTCCGGAAGAAAAACTTATTTTAAAAGCGAGGTCTGTAGAATTTATGAAATGGTTTAATAAGATGGAGCAGAAATTCGGGAAATATGCCATTTCCGGATTGATGCGGTATGTAGTTCTGGTCAGTATCATCGGATGCGTGATCGGGCTGGCGGCTCCCGGATTTTACGAAATGTATCTGAGCCTCAATGTCTATGCTGTCCTGCATGGACAAGTATGGCGGATCGTAACATTTCTTTTTTATCCCTATGTGAGTATGTCATCGGGGGGAGCGCTTATCAATATGCTGTTTTTTGCTATCATGCTGTATGTGTATTACTGGATCGGCAACGTACTCGAACAGGTTTGGGGAACATTCCGGTTTAATGCCTTTTATTTTACCGGCATTTTGCTGATGCTCGTTGTGACATTTGGATATTATTTTGTCCTTTGCCATGTCAATGGACAGGCACTGGCTCCCCAGATCGGATTTGGACTGGCCAACCAGATCGATCTGAGTGATCTGAACCTGTCGATGTTTTTAGCATTTGCCTTTTTATCTCCGGATACGGTATTCCGCTTGTATTTTTTGATTCCGATCAAAGCCAAATGGCTGGGTTATATTTATATCGTTATGAATGTAGTGGAGATTGTACAATATGTCCAGACGGGAGATTACCGGGGATATATGCGTATGCTTTTGATTGTTTCCGCACTTTTAAACTTCGCTGTTTTTTATGCGATCGCCCGCAGGCCTTATGCGGGAATGCGTGTAAAGCAGGCGAAGAAACGCCGTGTGATATACAAAAATACAGCTGCTCCGGCAGGGCAGCCAAGACACAAATGTGCAATATGTGGACGGACAGAAATCGATTCTCCGCAGTTAGAGTTTCGTTATTGCTCAAAATGCGAGGGAAATTATGAATACTGTTCGGACCATTTATTTACTCATGAACATGTAAAACGTTCCTGAGTACGAGATAACTAACAAGGAGGAAAGGAAGAAAGAGATGTATCAAGACATTTTAACGATTGCGGTAGTTTCAGTAATTGCCTTTTTGGCGCTTTACTGGATGTGGTTTCAGGGGGAAGTGGACGGAAGCCGCTTAATCGCAAAGGACTCGATGAGAAAGCAAAAATTTAATATTATTCTGGTTTTAGTGGCGGCTTTTATCGTAAAAGCAATTTTAGCTGTTAAAAATGAGGGATATAGCGTAGACATTACGTGTTTCCGTATTTGGTCGGAAACAGCATTTACCGATTTCTGGGGTGGTAATGTAACGGACTATCCACCGGGATATATTCTTATACTGTGGGTTGTTGGTGCAATCCGGCATTTGTTTAATATTGACAATTATTCAACGACAGGACTTTTCCTGATCAAATTGTTCCCAATGCTTTTTGATCTGGCAGCAGCATATCTGATCTACGTAATGGCAAAGAAACGGTTTTCCGAAGGAATGTCTCTTATGCTTGCAGCGCTTTATGCGTTGAATCCGGCTATCGTAGCAGATAGTTCGGTATGGGGACAGGTCGATGGTACGCTGTGCTTTGCTGTATTGCTCACCTGTTATCTTTTTATGGAAGAAAAGAGAATCCTTGCGTATTTTGCCTTTTGCGGAGGTATGCTTTTAAAACCGCAGATGGTCATGTATGCACCGATTGTAATATATTCGATCATCGAGCAGGTATTTTTGCATGACTTTAGTTTTAAGAAAATGCGCCGCGATCTGATCGGCGGTGTGGCAGCACTTGGCTCCATGGTCGTGGTGGCAATTCCTTTTGGACTTCAGGAGTCTTTGGAAAAATATACCGGTACACTTGGTATGTTTGAATACTGCTCTGTCAATGCGTACAATTTCTGGGCGATTATTGGAAAAAACTGGCATGACCAGATGGAGAAATTTTTATTTGTTCCGGCAAAGACATGGGGAAATGTTGCAATCGTGATGGCGGTGGTATTAAGTGCATTGGTGTTCTTTAAATTGAAGGATGACAAATCCAAATATTTCCTGAGTATGGTAGTTACGGTTACCGTAATGTTCTGTTTTGCGGTACGTATGCATGAGAGATATCTGATCCCTGCGATCGGACTTTTGATGGCAGCATTTATCTACCGCCCATGTAAAGAACTGTTTTATTGTCTGATCGGGTATTGGCTTGTCGTCTATATCAATACGGCGCACGTGTACTATACGTGGGTGGAACTAGAGACAACCGGTCCGAGCGGCTATATTATTGGCGCGACAGGTGTTCTGGCAATCTTTATGCTGGGTTACGTCCTTTATACGATTTTCCGGAAGGGCGAGTATGTCCGCGAGGCGAATGTAGAAGAGAATACGAAAAAGAAGAAGTCAAAGAGACAGGCAGCGGTTCAGACGAAAAAGGAGAAACGTTTTCAATGGAAAATTATTCCAACTGTTGTCAGAGAGAAAATGACGAGAACGGACTTTATCATTTTGTTTGCCATTATGCTTGTGTATGGCATCTTTGCCCTGCATGATCTTGGCTACAACAGTGCGCCGGAGACCGGCTGGGAAGGAACGAAAGCAGGACAGCAGATTGTTCTTGACTTTGGAGAAGTGAAGAATCTGAAAGAATTCGAAGTCTTTTCCGGAAGTTATGAGGGCAGGAGCCTGTATGTAGAACTTTCCAATGACGGCACAAATTATATTGCGGCAGGAACCGCAAAAGTTTCCGATGTATTCAAATGGAATAATGTACAGCTTATTGCCCAGCAGGGGTCAGAGGAGACGATACCGTTTAATGTAACGTCGCGTTATATCCGTTTTACGACGGTAGACGATCTGATCACGCTGAAGGAAATGCTGTTTAAAGATGCGGAGGGCAAAGTGGTTCTTCCGGTGAATAAGGATCAGTATCCGGAACTTTTTGATGAGCAGGATGAGTTTGACAGCGCACATACATTCCGAAGTGGAACGTATTTTGATGAGATTTATCATGCCCGTACCGCGTATGAGATGATCCATGGATTGTATAATTACGAAAATACGCATCCGCCATTGGGTAAATTCTTTATTTCCCTGGGGATTCGTATCTTTGGTATGAATCCGTTTGGCTGGCGTATTATCGGTACCCTTTTTGGTATCGGAATGCTTCCGTTTATGTATTTGTTTGGCAAACGTTTATTCCACCAGACATGGGTGGCAGGCGTGATCACGGCATTGTTTGCGTTTGACTTTATGCATTTTACGCAGACACGAATTGCAACGATCGATGTTTACGGTACCTTTTTCATCATCGCGATGTTCTACTTTATGTTACGCTATGCGCAGACAAGTTTTTATGATACGGAATTTAAAAAGACGCTGATCCCTCTTTTCCTGAGTGGACTGATGATGGGACTCGGCTGTGCAAGCAAATGGACAGCCGTATATGCGGCGGCTGGTCTTGCTGTATTTTTCGCGGCAATTATGCTGCATCGGTTTATGGAATACCGTCTTGCGTGCAACAATCCGGGAGGAAGTACCGGTAATATTTCGCATAAGCATATAACAGAAGTGTTTAAGGGGAACTTTATTAAGACAATCGGTGCCTGTGTGGTATTCTTTGTCGTGATTCCGGGACTGATCTACCTGTTGTCGTATGTTCCGTTTAACGATGGCACGACAAACGGTTTATTTACACGTATGATCAATAACCAGAAATCGATGTACAATTACCATTCGCAGCTGGAAGCAACACATCCGTATTCTTCCACATGGTATGAGTGGCCGACGATGATCCGTCCGGTATTTTACTATTGCAATACGGTTGCCAATGACATGAAAGAAGGTATCAGTGCTTTTGGTAATCCACTCGTATGGTGGGCAGGAATTTTTGCCTTTATCTATATGTTGTATCTGGTTGTAAAGAAGGCGGACAAGACGGCATTGTTCCTTGTATTTGCTTATCTGGTGCAGTATGTGCCTTGGATGCTCGTTCCGAGATGTACATTTGCTTACCATTATTTTCCAAGTGTGCCGTTTGTTACGATGATGATCGGCTACAGTTTGTATCGATTTATCGGAGATAATAAGAAGAAACGTATCTTTGCCTATGCTTATGTGGCGGCGGCGATTGGATTGTTCTTACTGTTCTATCCGGTGCTGTCCGGACAACCGGTAAGTGCAGATTATGTACAAAATGGACTTCGCTGGCTTACAGGATGGGTATTGGTTCTGTAAGACGGAGTTTCGTGAAGTAGGAGGAAATGATGAATCAGATTCGAAAAATTATAAAAGACCTGGATAAGGGAGTGGCACCACGCAAAAACATTCCCGTTTATGCCAATTATCTTGCAGATACGTATTTGAATTATGCCTCCATAGAACTGGTGTTTTCTGCCTATATGCTCGTGGAGACGTGCGAAGAGGGAATCGATCTCTCCGAAGAGGAAGAACGCAGATATGATGAGGTGTGCGGGGGGATTCCGGAGCTGTATGAAGAAGATCCGCAGAAAAGGGATGCCTGTATAGAGCGTCTTGACCGGATTCGTGGAGAAATCACGCAGGTCATGGAAAAATACACTTCGTATACGGATCATCTGATCTGTTATGATTACGTACTCCAACACCGCAGATACGATTTTAAAGAAGAACAGCCTTTTGAAAAAGAAGTATTTGCGGCCGAAGAAGATGTCTTTGTGAAAGAACTGATGGCATTCTTAGTGGGAAACCAGGATCAGAGTATTGTGAAAGAACGCCTTCAGCAACTGATGGGCATGATCCCGGTACACATGACCAAACAACGTCTGATGGGAAAAATTCAGGATACGGGAAGTCTGTACATCGGAGGCGATATGGCATCGCTTGACAATTTTATCTATATGGTGCGTTCGGCTGCCATGCTGCAAAAAGCGCCCGAACAAAGCAAAGATAAGATTTCAGACCTGCTGGAAAAACTGCGTGATACCGATTTTACGGCGCTGACCAAAGAGTCTTATGATGCGGTGAGTAAAGAACTTGAAAAGGCAGGAGAATACATTCTTCATGTGACGGATTTTTATTATCAACTGCAGAAGGTAGTCAATTCGATGTATGCACTCTGCCTTGCAAACTGCCATAAAAGGGAAGAAAGCCCACTGTATCTTCATTGCCGGGATGTCCTGATGGAAGTGGCAAAGGGAAGTCTGAGTGAGGACAGTCTTGTCAAACTGGAAGGTAAGATTGAGACGTATGTAGAAAAATCAAGTTACCTCGAAGCGGTGCTTTTTGAGATTAAGCAATCCCACAAAAAGATCATCGATGAACTCGGAAAAGGAGAGGAATTCGATGCATTTGCTAAGATTGCCAATCTTTTGTCCGACAGTTTGTTCATAGATATGGAAAATTTTGGAAAAGACGATACCGTTGATGCGGCGGAGGAAGCCAAAAAGGTTAATGAACTGACCGCGGAATTGTCGGATCATCTGTCTACGCTTTCCAAACCGCTGAAAAAAGCGGTTATGGCGGCAGTGCTCGAAAAACTTCCGGTAGACTTTAGCAGTGCCGGCGAAATCGAGACGTACATACGGACGAATCTGTATGGCTGCCAGAATCCGGCAGAAAAGAAAGCGGCATTGATGGAACTCCGCGAATGGATGGATGAAGCGGCAGAATGGAGGAACCAATGATTTTTTGGTACAAAGATCTTTATATGGATGAGACGGTTCGAAAGAAAGAAAAAACGTGCAAAAAAATCATTGAAGAACGGAGTATTTTCCAAAAACTTCCATGGAAAAAGAGTTTCTATATTATTACGCTTGCGGAAAATGAGAAAAATATTTTTGAAATTATGAATACCGATCAATTGTTTTTCAAATATTATGGACAGAAAGAACTCTATGTCATCGGAATTGCTTCCGGTTATGACGAGGCGGTTGATATCGTAGAGAACATTCTCGGTAAAGGATATACATCTTCCGAGGAGTTTTCGCCCAGAGAATTATTTGATAAAAATGATTTTTCGAGATAGAAGGAAGGTGATGTAGAGTGGCAGTAGTGTTTGCCATACTAAAGACGGTTGGCATGATCTTATTGGTTCTGCTGGCACTCTGCCTGTTCCTTCTTGGTGCGGCACTTTTTGTGCCGGTGAGATACCGGATTACGGCAAAGACACAGGAGACAGTCGAACTGCGGTGCCAGATCAGCTGGTTTCTGCGGACGGTCTATGTGGTACAGGAGACAAAAAAAGGAAACATAGAAATCCGGATTTTGGGAATCCCTTTGGAGTTTTTTAGAAAAGTGCGTTCTTTTTTTCACAGAACAGAGAAAGAAAGTGACGTCAGGGAGAATCAGGAAGAAGTCGAAAACCTTGTGACAGCAAACGAATCCGACGAACGTGTCATGCCAAATCCGCTTGCGGAGAATCCGGCGTCAGAAAAAAAAGCACAGGGAAAGAAAAGAAAAAAAGAGAAAAAAAGAAAGAAAAAAGGCTTTTCATTTGATAAGATATCAAGTATAATTACGTTTATAAGAGATCCTGCGAATAAGCGTGGGTTTACTGTAGTAAAAAGAGAGATCGCAGCGTTGTTTCGCTATATTACCCCGGATGAAGTAAAGGGAGAGATTGTATTTGGAACAGGCGATCCCTGTACTACGGGCTGGCTGGCAGGCGCCGTCAGTATGATACCGTTTGCCTATACAGAAGGACTTCGCGTCTGTCCGGTGTTTGAAGACAGGCAGTTCCGGGCGGATGGTTATGTAAAGGGAAAGGCGCGGCTGATCTATATGGTGCGTCTGGTGATCCGTGGATATCTGAACCCGGATATCAAACGATGGATCGATCAAGCATTAGGAAAGTGAGGAAATGAAAATGAGTGACAACAGTTTTAACAATACGGTAGAGTCCTTATTTAAGGGAATGGATAATTTTATTACAACAAAGACGGTGATCGGAGATGCAGTCCGTTTTGAAGATGGAACGATCGTGCTTCCACTTGTCGATGTGAGTTTTGGTGTGGCAGCCGGTGCATTTTCAGACGACAGTGCGAAAAAAAATAACGGCGGTGGCGGTATGGGTGGAAAGATCCAGCCGAGCGCTGTCCTTGTGATCAAAGACGGTACATCCCGTCTGGTAAATGTAAAGAATCAGGATGGGATCACAAAATTGCTCGATATGGTGCCTGAATTTGTGGAGAAATTTTCGAAAAAAGAGGATAAAGAACAAAAAGAAGAAAAAAAATAAAAAAAATTCATTTTCTTCTTGCATTCTAGCAAAATATTTGGTAAAATAGTCGTGTTGTGTGTGAAACAAAAAATAAGGTTTTGACATAAGATTTTATAGAAGGAGGTGCTTTTCATGGCAAAGTGTGCAGTTTGTGATAAGAGTGTACATTTCGGTAACGCTGTCAGCCATTCTCATAGAAGAAGCAACAAAATGTGGAAATCTAATTTGAAATCGGTTAGAGTTAAGGTGAATGGTGGAACGAAGAAGATGTACGTTTGTACTTCCTGCCTTCGTTCAGGAAAAGTGGAAAGAGCATAGTCCACTCTATACTTAAAATAAGAGAGCCAATGGCCGGAGACGGTGGTTGGCTTTTTTGACGTTCTTTTGTACGCTGCTATTTGCAGGAGGAAGTGAATAGATTGCAGCCCAGGATCAGGCAGAGAAGAATGATGCAGATGGCAAGAAAGCCGTTGGTGATAAATAGCATGACAGCCATGCCGATGCCGATCCAAAACAGGATGAATCCGATAAGTTTTTTCATAATCGCCTGTCCCTGCCTGTGTAGTAGTTACTATTATTCTATTCTTTTTTTCAAAAAACGTGAAAACAATTGGGAAAGAATTGATTTTTTTTGCATTTTAGTGTACAATAAAAAATAACTATATTTTGAGTGAATGGAGGGTCAATATGAAGGGTGAACTTGATAACGAGATGGGAAAAATCCTTGTAGATGAAGATGTACTGGCAAAATACGCCGGTTCTGCAGCAGTGGAGTGTGCCGGAGTGGTTGGTATGGCTTCCGTCAATATGAAAGATGGCATTGTTAAATTGCTGAAAAAAGACAGCATCCGCCATGGCGTCTATGTGAATGTAAAGGACAATAAACTTTATATCGAACTTCGCATCATTGTGGCATATGGTGTGAGCATTATGACTGTTGCTGAAAATCTGGTAGAAAGTGTCAAATATAAAGTAGAAGAATTTACCGGAATGGAAGTAGGTAAGATCATTGTGCGTGTGGAAGATGTCAAAGTAGTGGATTGAGGGATGAGAGGATACTAGTGTTGATGTTTGGAGGTCAAAGAGAGTGAGCGTAAAAAAGATTGACGCTGCGTTGGTGAGAAAAGCTTTTCTTGCCGGAGCTGCGGCGCTTCAAGCGAAAAAAGAATATATTAATGAATTAAATGTCTTTCCGGTGCCGGATGGAGATACCGGAACCAATATGACGATGACGATCATGTCTGCGGCAGAGGATGTGGCGGCACTGGAAAATCCGACCATGGAGACTCTTTGTAAAGCGATTTCAAGTGGTTCACTTCGAGGAGCGAGAGGAAATTCAGGTGTTATTCTTTCCCAGCTTTTCCGTGGATTTACCCGCGTTCTCCGGGAAGTACAGGAAGCAGATGTTTACGTGCTTGGGAAGGCATTTGAAAAAGCAGTGGATTCTGCCTATAAAGCGGTTATGAAGCCAAAAGAAGGTACGATCCTTACGGTTGCCAAGGCAGGCGCAGAGAAAGCGCTAAAACTTGCACCGAAAAGTGAGGATGCCGTAGAATTTCTGACGGAAGTAATTCGTGAGATGAACGAGACGCTTGACCGCACGCCGGAGATGCTTCCGGTATTAAAAGAGGCAGGCGTTGTGGATTCCGGTGGAAAAGGACTTGTGACGATCATGGAGGGAATTTTAGATGCCCTTCTTGGAAAAGAGATTGCCTATGAGCCGGTTAAAAAGACAGCCAACGGCCCGGTGGTGACAGGCGCCGGTGCAACGGGAATTGAGACAGAAGATATTAAATTTGGTTATTGCACCGAATTTATCGTTATGTTAAATGGCGCAGAATTTACCAGTGAAGATGAGATAGAGTTTAAAAAATACTTGGAAAATATTGGTGATTCCATTGTCTGCGTGGCAGATGAAGATCTTGTAAAAGTTCATGTGCATACGAACGATCCGGGACTAGCGATCCAGAAAGGTCTGAGTTATGGAGAGTTGACGCGCATGAAGATTGATAACATGCGGGAAGAGCATAATGAACGCGTCATTATGTCGAATGAAAAAGCGGTGGAAAAAACTGCCGAAGAAGAGCTGAAAAAAATGGAAAATACACCGGTCAAACCAAGAAAGCCGGAAGGATTTATCTGTGTTTCGGCGGGAACCGGTCTGAGTGAGATCTTTACGGAACTCGGTGTCGATGTGATCATTGAAGGCGGTCAGACGATGAATCCAAGTACGGAAGATATTTTGGAGGCAATTGACCGGATCAATGCGGATGTTATTTATATTATGCCGAATAACTCCAATATTATCCTTGCCGCCAACCAGGCAAAGAGTCTGTCGGAGGATAAGAAGGTGGTAGTGATCCCGACCAAAAATATTCCGCAGGGAATTACCGCTATGATACAGTATATTGATGGAAATTCACCGGAAGAAAACGAACGGGCAATGACGGAAGCACTCGATGATGTCCGTTCCGGCCAGGTAACCTATGCCGTCCGTGACACGACAATTGACGGAAAAGAGATCTCGCAGGGAGATTTTATGGGACTTAGCGATAAGACCATCGAAGCAGTAGGCAAGGATATTGTAGAAACTACCGTAGAACTGATCCACAAACTGCTGACAGAGGACAGCGCACTTGTTACCATTTATTATGGAGAAGAGGGTTCCGAAGAGCAGGCAAGAGAAATTGCAGAGAAAATATGTGGAGAAAATGACGAACTTGAGGTAGAAATTGAGAACGGTGGACAGCCGGTTTATTATTACTTTATTTCGGTAGAGTAAGCAGAGATTGAAAGGCGTGCGGTGCTTTTTCGGGTACCCGCGTCTTTCTGTTAGTGAATGATGAAAGGACGTAGATTTGTGGAGAAACTTGTATTGATCGATGGAAACAGCATTGTTAACCGTGCCTTTTACGGCGTACCGGATCTGACTAACAAGGCAGGTCTGCATACCAATGCGGTCTATGGATTTTTAAATATTTTGCTGAAAATACTGGAAGAGGAGAATCCGACACATCTTCTTGTGGCATTTGACGTTAAGGCGCCGACATTCCGCCATGAAATGTTCGACGAGTACAAAGGGACCAGAAAACCAATGCCGGGGGAACTCAGGGAGCAGATTCCGGTGTTGAAAGAAATTCTTTCTTTAATGAATATTCAGATGAAAGAGCAGGCAGGGATCGAAGCGGACGATATCCTTGGTACGATGGCGAAAACCGGGGAAGCACAGGGGATGGAAGTTTCCGTCGTCTCCGGGGACCGCGATCTGCTGCAGCTTGCTACGGATAAGATTAAAGTCCGTATTCCAAAGACCAAAGGCGGAAAGACCATGGTGGAAGATTACAACCGTCCGCAGGTGATTGAAAAATACGGAGTAACACCGGAGCAGATCATTGATCTGAAAGGCCTTATGGGCGATACGTCCGATAATATTCCGGGAGTTCCGGGTGTCGGAGAAAAGACGGCTGTTAAGATTCTGACATTATTTGGAAGCGTGGAAAATGCCATCGCGCATGTGGAGGAGATAAAGCCAAACCGTGCGAAAGAAGCGGTAAAAAACAATACCAAACTTGCGCTTCTCAGTAAAAAACTGGCAACGATTAAAACCGACTGCAAACTCGGAGTGAAATTAGACGAGTGTAAAATGCAGGAAATATTTACGCCGGAAGCGTATGAGAAAATCAGTGAACTGGAATTTAAGTCACTTATGAACCGCTTCCAAAAGGATACAAAAAATAATGCGGCGGTTGAAGAAAAATTTGAAACGATAAAAAATGCCGGGCAGTTTCGCGCCTGTGTGGATGCCTGCATTGAAAAAGGAGTCCTTGCTTTTAAACTGTTGTGCAAGGAGAAAGAAGATAAAAATGGACAGGCCAACGGTCAGATGATGTTATTTATGGAGGAAGAAGCCGGTTTGTTTGCCGGTGCGTTGACGGCAGATGGGGAGAAAGTTTCGTTCTTTTCCATCGGCGGTGACATCTCCGAACAACTTGTCAAAGAAGAGATAGCGCGTGCAAAAGAGGCCGGCGCGGTCTTTATAACAAATGATCTGAAAAAGCAGTTGCCGGAACTGCCGGAGCTGGATGAGAAAAAATGTTTTGATACGGGCGTGGCAGCCTATCTTGTATACCCCGTGCAAAAAGGATTTGCGGAAGAGGATATCAGCACGGAATACGCCGGATTTGTCATGCCGCCGTATTCGCAGACATTTGGAAAAAAGACAATGTACCAGATGTGGCAGACACAGCCGGATGATGTAGTTCAGTATACCAGTTACTGTGCACTTGTTTCCGTACTTGCGTACAAACCGCTTCGCCGCAAATTAAAGACGATGAAGTCGTATGAACTGTTTGAAGAGATTGAGATGCCTCTTGTATTTACGTTATATCGTATGGAGCAGGAGGGAATCTGCGTTAAGAGAGAAGCCCTGCGTCAATACGGGGAAAAACTGGGAGAGCGGATCGGCATTCTTGAGACGGAAATTTACGATCTTGCGGGAGAAGAATTTAATATCAATTCTCCAAAGCAATTAGGTGTTATTTTATTTGAAAAACTCAGGATGCCTTATGGAAAGAAAACAAAGACCGGATATTCGACCTCGGCAGAAGTGCTTGAAAAACTCCGGTATGAAAGTCCGATCGTGGAGAAGATACTGGAATACCGGCAATTGACCAAATTAAAGTCTACGTATGCAGACGGACTTTCTGTCTACATTGATATGGATGGCAGGATCCGGACGACATTTAACCAGACAATTACGGCGACAGGGCGGCTGAGCAGTACGGAACCGAATTTACAAAATATTCCAATTCGCATGGAACTTGGACGACAGATCCGTAAGGTATTTGTGCCAAAAGACGGATATGTTTTTTTGGATGCCGATTATTCCCAGATTGAGCTTCGTGTGCTGGCGCATATGTCCGGTGATGAAAAACTGATCGAAGCATATAAAGAAAATGCCGATGTGCATCAGACGACGGCGTCCCTTGTATTTCATGTGCCGTATGATGAGGTGACACCAATGCAGCGGCGCGACGCAAAGGCGGTTAATTTTGGAATTGTTTACGGCATCAGCGGCTTTGGATTATCAAGAGATCTTGGCATCACAAAAAAGCAGGCGGAACAATACATTGAAGATTATTTTGAGACGTATCCGAAAGTGAAAGAGTATATGGATTCCCTGGTGGAGATGGGAAAAAGCAAAGGATATGTGACGTCCCTTTATGGACGCCGTCGTCCGATCCCGGAACTGACAGCGAAGAATTTTATGCAGCGGCAGTTTGGAGAGCGTATTGCGATGAACTCTCCGATTCAGGGAACAGCAGCAGATATTATAAAAATTGCGATGAATCGTGTGGACGCACGGCTTCGGGCAGAGGGAATGGAGTCCCGGCTCATTTTGCAGATTCACGACGAATTGCTAGTAGAAGCAAAAGAAGAAGAGATAGAAGCAGTATCCCATATCCTGAATGAAGAAATGGTTCACGCGGCAGAATTAAAAGTTCCGTTGATTGCGGATGTGAAGCAGGGATCAAACTGGTATGAGGCCAAATAAACGAAGATACTGTGAAGGAGGAGAATTATGATCATTGGAATGGCTGGAGGTGTAGGCAGTGGAAAGTCTACGGTGCTTTCTGTATTAAATCAATATGAAAAGGTCCGGATCTGTATGGCAGATGAACTGGGACATCAGGCGATGGAGCGGGGAACGCAGGCGTACCAAAAGATCATATCTCACTTTGGAACTTCCATATGCAGTGAGGACGGATCGATCGACCGCACGAAACTGGGAAAAATTGTATATGCCGATGACAGACAGCTCGGTATGCTCAATGAAATCATACACCCGGTTGTATGGGAGGAAATTGAAAGACAGGCTGCCAAATACGGAGAGGATAATCTGTTTTTCGTTGAAAGTGCGATTCTTTTCGAAAGCGGACTGGACAAACTGTGCAAAGAGGTTTGGGGAATCTTAACGGATGACAGCCTTCGTTTTCAGAGACTTCAGGAATCCAGAGGATATTCGCGAAAACGTGCGGAGAGTATTATGCGTAATCAGGTTTCTCCGTCTTTTTTGAAAAGACATTGTGACAGACTGATCCACAATGACGGGACTAAAGAAGAAATGGAGGCAGAGATCGCCCGGATCATGAGCGGATACGGATATCGGCGAGGTAATAGTGGAAAATAGAAAATAAATGTGGTATACTAAAAGATATGGTATGCTCACAAGAAGCAGACAAATAAAGGGCAGCATGAAATGAATGAGGGATGGCTATGGACAACAAGAGAGAAGATTATGTATTTGGTTTAGATATTGGTACAAGAAGTATTGTCGGAACTGTTGGTTACCGTATGGGGACGGATCGTTTTGTTGTGGCTGCACAGGAATCTCTGGAGCATAAGACGCGTGCCGTAATTGATGGACAGATTCACGACATCACGACCGTGGCAGCGGAGATCAAAACGGTGAAAAAGCGGCTGGAAAAGACAATCGGCCAGCAGCTGAAGCACGTCAGCATTGCGGCAGCCGGCCGTGTGCTGAAGACAAAGACGGTAAAGGCAGAGCATGAGCTGCCGACGGAAACACGGGTCACAAAAGAGCATATACATTCGCTTGACAGTATTGCGGTAGAAAAAGCATATGATTTGATCCGGCAAGAAAATTATCAAAAAGATCAGAGTTTTTATTGTGTCGGTTATTCACCGGTAAAATATTATCTGAACGGATATCCGATGGAGATGATAGAAAAGCACATGGCATCGACGATCGGGGTCGAGATGATTGCGACATTTCTGCCGGATGAAGTTGTTGACGGCCTGTATCAGGCAGTCGAAGAAGCAGGGCTGCAGGTGGCAAGTCTGACGTTAGAGCCAATTGCAGCTATTAACGTAGCAATTCCGGAGCGCTTCCGGCTTTTGAACATTGCCTTGGTAGACGTTGGTGCCGGTACATCGGATATTTCTGTTGTCAATGGGGGAAGTGTGATCGCTTATGGCATGATGCCGCTTGCCGGAGATGAGATCACGGAAGCGATCGCCAAAAAATATCTGACGGACTTTGAGACGGCAGAAAAAGCCAAAAAAGAGGCGGATAGAAAGAAAGTAGTTACGATTAAGGATATTATGGGAGAAGTGATAAAAGTTCCCCAGGAAGATATTCATAGAGTGGCGGAAGAGGCGCTGGATCCGATTGTCAGCAATGTAGCACAAAAGATTATCGAGTTAAACGGAGATAGTCCGGTCAGTGCAGTGTTTGTTGTCGGTGGAGGAGGAAAGATGCCGGGCTTTACCCAGAAACTGGCAGAAGAATTGAATCTTCCGGAAAACCGTGTGGCAATCCGTGGCGCAGAAGTGCTGCAGCAGATTGATTTTAGCGCAACAAATGTCAAAAAAGATTCGACGCTGGTAACACCGATCGGAATCTGTCTCGAATATTATGAGCAGAAAAGCAGTTTTATCTATGTCAATGTCAACGGTGCACGCGTAAAAATTTATGACAATGGAAAAGCAACGGTGTTAGATGCGTGCATTCACGCGGGATTTTCACAGGACAGCCTGTTTCCTTCCCGTGGTGCGGGGATTCATTATACCATGAATGGAGAAGCGCGGGAAGCCAAAGGATATCTCGGAGAGCCGGCGGAAGTGACAATAAATGGAAAAGAAACCAGTCTCAACGAATTGGTCAAAGAAGAGGACGATGTGGAGATCAAGCCGGCATCCAAAGGGGAGGCGGCTCGTCTCACGGTCGGACGCATTAAAGAATGTCAGCATAAGATAAAGATACACTGGTTTGATGAAGCGTTGGAATATCCGGTGAAAACTTATGTCAACGGCAAAAAGTGTGATAACGATTATGTGATCCGGGAAGGCGACCAAATTGCCATTGATGAGACTTGTAAGATCGAAGAATTGTTTGATTATACCGGCATGGAGAAGCGGGAAGATATTGTATTAAATGGCGAAAAAGCGTCACTTACCAAACGTGTGGCAGAAGGCGATGAGATAACCGCTGTACCGGTTGTAAAAAAGACATCCGGGCAATCACAAAAAACGGCAGAAAGTAATAAAAAACCGGATGCGATCCGGGATATGGTAAAACAGATACAAAAGGAAAATGAGCAGCCGGCAGAGGATCCCCTGCTTGCGGCACCAAAACCGCTTCCATCGTGGGCGGCAGATCTGCCATTTATGACAAAGAATCACCAGACAGAGCAGCCGGCGGCGTTGATAACGCCAATACCGGCAGAAGTTCCGGAAGAGGCCGCACCGGTTTCCGCACCTGCGGCATTTGAACCGGCAGCGCCTGCAGCTGCACAGCCAAAAAGAATTAAGGTTGAGATCAATGGCACACCGACTCTTTTACCGGAAAAAGACAGACCGATTTTTGTGGATCTGTTTGATGTGTATCCGATCGATCTGACAAAGCCGGGCGGAAAACGAATGGTTTCGAGACTAAACGGAATTGATGTTATCGATTTTACGATGCCGCTTCATGAAGGAGACCGGGTAGACTTGTATTGGGAAAAGTAACGTGATAGGAGAAATCAGGATGGAATTGTACAGCATTGCCAGCGGGAGCAGCGGAAACAGCATTTTCGCAGGAACGTCGGCAGAAAATACCGGTATTTTACTCGATGCCGGTATCAGTAAGAAAAGAATTGAAGAAGGTCTGGCGCAGAGACAGCTGTCGATGGAGCAGGTGGAGGCTGTTTTTATCACACATGAACATGCCGATCATATCAGCGGGCTTGGCCCGATCGCACGGAAATATGCGATTCCCATTTATGCGACAGAGGGAACGATACAATACATACGGGAAACCGGAAAATGTGGCAAAGTGGATTCGGATCTGTTTCACTGCGTACGTCCCGATGAATCCGTACATGTTGCCGGCATGGAGATCACACCGTTTTCCATTTCCCACGATGCCGCGGATCCGGTAGGATATACGATGCGGGCAGAGGGGAAAAAACTGGCCGTAGCGACCGATATGGGAGAATATACCGATTATACGGTCTCTCATCTGCAGGATTGTGACGGCATGCTTCTGGAGGCAAATCACGATATCAATATGCTTCAGGTCGGCAGCTATCCGTATTCTTTGAAGATGAGGATATTGGGGAAAAAAGGACACCTTTCCAACGATGCCTGCGGAAGGCTTTTAAAACGATTGATGGCACATAAACTGCGGCATGTTCTTTTGGGGCATCTGAGCCAGGATAACAATTATCCGGAACTTGCCTATGAGACGGTCAAATACGAGTTGACGCAGGAAGAAGGCATGGTGCCGGGAAAAGATTTTGTATTGGATGTTGCACGTAGAAATGAACCCACTCCACCGATTTTGGTGCAAGGTTAATAGATTACAATAAGAAATGGAGATTATTATGAAGAAGACAATTATTACGGTAGTAGGAAAAGACAGCGTAGGAATCATTGCAAAAGTATGTACTTATCTTTCAGACAAAACCATTAACATTCTGGACATTTCCCAGACGATCGTGGATGGGTATTTTAACATGATGATGATCGTAAATATGGAAGATGCGACAAAAAGTTTTGCTGAAATTTCAGAAGAACTTGAAAAGATGGGCGAAGAGATCCATTGTATCATCCGCGTACAGCGAGAGGAAATTTTTAACAAAATGCACCGCATCTAAGGAGGATAAAAACTGTGATTAATATACATGAAGTAATTGAAACGAATGATATGATCGAAAAGGAAAATCTCGACGTGCGTACCATTACGATGGGGATCAGCCTGTTGGACTGCATTGACAGTGATCTTGATAAAGTATGCGATAACATTTACAACAAGATCACGACGATGGCAAAAGATCTTGTCGAAGTCGGCGAAGAGATCAGCATGGAGTACGGAATTCCGATTGTAAACAAACGTATTTCCATCACACCGGCTGCTCTGATCGGAGGCTCGGCCTGCAAGAGTCCGGAGGATTTTGTACAGATCGCCAAAGCGCTTGACCGCGCAGCAAAGACGGTTGGCGTAAACTTTATCGGCGGTTACACGGCACTGGTATCGAAGAAGATGACAAAAGCAGATGAGTATCTGATCCGTTCGATCCCACAGGCACTTGCCTGCACAGAGCGTGTGTGCAGTTCCGTCAATGTCGGTTCGACAAAGACCGGTCTGGATATGGATGCCATCCGATTGATGGGAAAAATTGTAAAAGACACGGCAAAACTGACCGCCGATCAGGATTCCCTTGGCTGTGCCAAACTGGTTGTCTTTTGTAATGCGCCGGATGATAACCCATTTATGGCAGGTGCGTTCCACGGTGTTACGGAAGGTGACGCGATCATCAATGTCGGTGTCAGCGGCCCCGGTGTAGTAAAAACAGCACTTGAGAGCGTAAAAGACAAAGATTTTGGAAAAGTATGTGAAACGATCAAAAAGACGGCATTTAAGATTACCCGTGTCGGCCAGCTGGTGGCGTATGAGGCATCTCACCGTCTGAATGTACCGTTTGGTATCATCGACCTGTCTCTTGCTCCGACTCCGGCAGTCGGGGACAGTATCGCGGAGATTTTTGAGGCTCTCGGACTGGAACGTGCCGGCGCGCCGGGAACGACGGCAGCTCTTGCTATGTTAAACGACCAGGTGAAAAAGGGCGGTGTTATGGCATCTTCCTACGTCGGTGGTTTGAGCGGTGCGTTTATCCCTGTCAGCGAGGACCAGGGAATGATCGATGCGGTCAACGATGGCGCATTGACCTTGGAAAAACTGGAAGCGATGACCTGTGTATGTTCCGTAGGACTTGACATGATCGCAATTCCGGGAGATACGAAAGAGACGACCATCGCCGGCATCATTGCCGACGAGATGGCGATCGGTATGGTAAACCAGAAAACGACGGCTGTCCGCGTGATTCCGGTACAGGGCAAGAAAGTCGGTGATACGGCAGAATTTGGCGGTCTGCTTGGTTATGCGCCAATCATGCCGGTCAATACATTTGGCTGTGATGATTTCGTCAATCGTCCGGGAAGAATACCGGCACCGATCCACAGCTTTAAAAACTAGGAAACTATTCAGGAACAATGAATAGTTTCATAAACAATTCAGGAGGCTATATGTTAGAGCAGATTGACTATAAGACTATTTTTCACTATTTTGAAGAAATTTCAAAAGTACCAAGAGGTTCCTATCACAATGAAAAAATCAGTGATTATCTGGTGCAGTTTGCAAAAGAACGCGCAATAGCCTATCGACAGGAAACTTGTGGAAATGTAATTTTCTGGAAACCGGCTTCTCCGGACTGCCGCTCCACGAAGACTGTTATGATGCAGGGGCACATGGATATGGTTTGTGTCTGCGAAGACGACTCCCATGATTTTGCGACAGAGGGATTGAATCTGCAGATCCACGGAGACTGGCTGGAAGCGGAAAAAACGACGCTGGGAGGCGACGACGGGATTGCGCTGGCATACATTCTTGCCGTTTTTGCCGATGATACGCTGACGCATCCGGCATTGGAAGCCGTGATCACGGTGGATGAGGAAGTCGGTATGGAAGGGGCTTCCGCATTGGATGCCTCGGATCTGAAAGCCGATTACCTGATCAATATTGATAACGAAGAAGAGGGTGTACTTCTTGTCAGCTGCGCCGGTGGTGCCAGTGTAGATGTCTGCGTGGAAGGAACGCTGGAAAAACAGAGCGGAATCCCGGTAGAGATATGCCTTTCCGGACTTTGCGGCGGGCATTCCGGGACAGAGATCGACAAACATCCTGCCAATGCCTCCATCCTTTTGGGGCGTTTGCTGCGAGGCGTGAAAGAAGACATCTGTCTGCACACAATAACCGGTGGCGATAAGGACAACGTCATTACGCCAAAAGCAGCCGCAACGATTCTCTGTACCGGAGAGGTATCTGCGGTCTGTGACTGTTTACAGCAGACAAAAGAGCAGTTGTGTCAGGAGTTTGTAGCAGCAGAGCCGAATCTTACGATAGATATTATTCCGGGCGAAAGAATGGAAATGGAAGTGTTTTCCGGTAGTTTTACCAAACAACTGTTAGACTATCTGAACCTTACGATCACCGGGGTGCAGGTAATGAGTGCCCAGGTTACGGGAATGGTTGAAAGTTCCTTGAATCTTGGGATTGTGAAGACCGGCGCCGGACAAATTCAGATGTCGTATTCGGTGCGGAGCCAGAAACAGACCTACAAAGAGTATATGGTTTCGCAGGTGCGGACATTGGCTGCACACATTTTTGACGGAGAAACCAAGGCCGGTGTGACGGTTCGCGGCGAATATCCGGCATGGGATTATAAGCAGGATTCGGTGCTTCGTCAGGTGATGACTTCCTGTTATGAAAAGCGGTTTGGAGAAAGCCCACGTGTCGAGGGCATTCATGCCGGTCTGGAATGCGGCATTCTTTTGCAAAAAATGCCAGATCTTGACATTGTTTCGATGGGACCGGAGATTCAGGATATTCATACGGTAAAAGAGAGGCTTTCAATCTCATCGGCAAAACGAAATTATGATTATCTGCTGGATGTGTTGTCGGCACTGGCAGAGATGGAATAGGAGTGCAATACCTCCGGATTGGAGCAATTATGGAAAAATTTACAATTTTAGGAAAAGAACTTGCTTATCATGGCAGGATCATAGATTTTTACAAATTAAAGTTACGGACACCGGCAGGACATGAAGTTTCCTGGGATCATATTGAACACAAAGGGGCTTCTGCGGTTCTTCCGATCGATGCCGAGGGAAACGTGCTTACGGTGACACAATACCGTGGTGCCATTGATGATATTATGATTGAGATTCCGGCGGGCGGACGTGACAGTGTGGAAGAAGATTTTGCGGTTTGTGCGGCGAGAGAACTGGAAGAAGAGACCGGATTCCGAGCAGGAAGTCTGGAACATCTTGTGGATATCCATACGGCAGCTGCGTATACAAGCGAAAAAATTGCCATTTATGTGGCAAAAGATCTGATTCCAAGCAGACAGCATCTTGATGAGGATGAGTTTGTTGACATCCGCAGATATACATTTGAAGAACTCAATGAAATGATCTTTTCAGGCAAGATCACGGATTCCAAGACAATTGCTGCGGTGATGGCATATCAGACCAAAGAGAGAAAATAATCCGTGTACTATTTTTCCTTTGTCCGGCATAGGATATGATAAAGGACAGGCAAAGGGAGGAGTTGTATGACTTTATTTGATTTTATAAAAGACCGGAAAAGGAAGGCAGTTTTGTTTTTCCTGACCGGTTTTTTTAGTGGCGGTATTCTTTATTTCCTCTGCCGGGAAGCAGCGGCAGATGCGTATGAAGAATTGTGGCAGAATGTAAAGATCTGGATAACGGAAGAAATGCCGTTTGTGTCCACTTTTTTGTATACGTTATGGAGGCGGGGAAAGACCGCTTTTGTCATCTTTTTGGCAGGAAATACAAGGTGGAATCGAGGAGTGTTTCGGGCTTTTATCGTCTGGGAAGGGGGTAAGGCCGGGTTTTTAATGACGCTTATGTGTATGCATATGGGAGTCAAAGGCTTTTTTTGCTGTGTAGCGTCCGCAGTGCCGCATATGTTCTTTTTTGTACCTGCCTATGTGATTTTTATTTATGGCTGCCTGGAGAAAAAAAGAAAGTATAAAAGTGCTATTCAGGGCGGTTTTATCGCGGCTGTCGTACTTGGCTGTGTCGTACAGGCGGCGCTGGGACAAAAAGTGGTATTCGTTTTGCAATCGTTCACATTTTGGTAACATAAAGATAGTACAATAAGAAAGTATTTTGTATTAGTCCGATTTAAGGAGGTTAAGGTTTTGATTGAAGTAACAAATTTAGTAAAGCGGTACGGCGACCGGAATGTCGTTGATAATCTGAGCTTTACGGTAGACAAAGGGCAGATAGTAGGTTTTCTGGGACCAAATGGTGCAGGTAAATCGACGACCATGAATATTATTACCGGTTATATATCTGCGACAAGCGGAACAGTAAAAGTAAATGGGTATGATATCTATGATGACCCGGAAAAGGCAAAAGCGTGCATCGGATATCTTCCGGAGCAGCCTCCTGTATATCCGGATATGAAAGTAAGAGAATATCTTAATTTTGTGGCAGATCTGAAAAAAGTGAAAGTATCCGAAAAAGATAAAAAACTTCGTTATGTTATGAAATCTACGAAGATCCTGGATGTATCCGAACGACTGATCAAGCATTTGTCCAAAGGATACAAACAGCGTGTGGGACTTGCCGGCGCAATGCTTGGAGATCCGGATATTTTGATCTTAGACGAGCCTACGGTAGGACTGGATCCAAAGCAGATCATAGAGATCCGTAACCTGATCACGGAACTCAGTAAAAATCATACGATTCTTCTGAGTTCACATATTATGCAGGAAGTAAGTGCGGTATGTAACCAGATCATCATTATCAATCAGGGACAGTTGATCCTGTATGATAAACCGGAAAATATTTCCTCGCATATTGCACAGACCAATGATCTGACATTGACAATAAAAGGAAATAAAGATCTTATTAAGAGTATTATCGATTCTTTTGAAGAAGTGATCAATTCGAAGGTTCTTGGTACGGATACAAAAGAAGTTTACCAGGTGGAATTGTCCACTTCGATCGAGGATGACATCCGCGAAGCCCTGTTCTACAAACTGTCAGATGCGAAATGTCCGGTCCTCGAACTGAACCATAAAGTGCCGACTCTGGAAGAAGTATTCCTTCGTCTGACCGGAGAGGGTACAAAGCAGTATGGCGGAAAAATGAGTAAAGAAGAGAAGAAGAAAATGAGACAAAAACTTGCAAAGCGCGAAGAGGCTGCGGAAAAAGAAGCAGAAAAAACAGCAGAACGCGCAGAGCAGAGTGAAGAAAAGGAGGAACAATAACATGTTTGCAGTTTATAAAAAGGAGTTAAAATCCTATTTTACCTCTGTGATCGGATGGGTATTTATTGCGTTCTTTCTGGTCTTGGCTGGATTGTTTTTTATGGTATACAATCTGATGAGCGGATATACCAATTTTTCACTGGTATTGAGCAATGTGGAATTGTTTTTTATCCTGCTTCTGGTGCCGGTTCTTACGATGCGTATCATCGCAGAAGAAAACCGCCAGAAGACGGATCAGCTGCTGTACACATCTCCGGTATCGATCACAAAGATCATTTTTGGAAAATATCTGGCGCTTCTCACCTTGTTTGGGATCGCGATGCTTATCGTATGTCTGTATCCGCTGATCCTGTCAGGACTTGTAAAACAGGTGGCGACGGGAACGGAGACGGTTGATTTTGCCATCGCATACGGAAGCATATTGGGATTCTTCCTTTTGGGAGCTGCGTATATTGCAATCGGTATGTTTATCTCCTCACTGACAGAAAGTCAGGTGATCGCGGCAGTAGCATCAGGTGTCATTATGATCTTTACGTATCTTATGACAGGCCTTGCGAACCTGCTTCCTTCCGGACATACTTTCGTATTCTGGTTCCTTGCTGTCCTTATCCTGGTTCTTTCCGTGGGACTGTATTACTGGATCCACAATGGCTGGCTTGCAGCGATCATCGGTGTGCTGGCAGAGGCTGCTTTGGTTATTCTGTTTCTTTTAAAGACAGAGAGTTTTGATGGTTTGATTGGTAATGTACTTGGTCAGATTTCTATTACAGACCGTTACCAGAATTTTACGTATGGTATTTTTGATGTAAGCGCTCTGGCTTATTATGTCAGCGTCGCATTTTTGTTTGTATTTATTACCATTCAAAGAATTAAAAAGAAACGTTTTAATTAAGG
Source organism: uncultured Eubacterium sp. (assembly GCA_934316845.1). Taxonomy (GTDB): domain Bacteria; phylum Bacillota; class Clostridia; order Lachnospirales; family Lachnospiraceae; genus Eubacterium_F. The sequence goes on from CAKRDZ010000006.1 coordinate 46,330, forward strand.
ACGCTTCGGATTGGAGGAAACATGAAAGGCATAAAAAATAGTTTTAAAAGCCGTAAGTTTAAGATGGGCGGCTACCAGACGCTGGTCATGGTGATCGTGATCATTCTTGTCATAGGACTGAATCTGGTTATAAATAAAATGAATATTACCGTAGACCTCAGTAGTCAGAAAATGTTTACCCTGACAGAGGATACGACAAATCTTGTCAGCAAGATTAAAGATAAAGTAACGCTGTATTACATGTGTCAGGACGGCAGCGAAGTGACGCAGATTGAAAAAGTAGTGGATAATTACGATGGACTCGGATCTGTAAAAGTAGTGAAAAAAGACCCGGTTGTTTATCCAAATTTTTCCAAATCCTATACAGATGAAGAAATTCAAAGCAATGATGTCATTGTTGTCAATGAGACAAATGGAAAGAGCAAACTGGTAAGCCAGTCCGATATGCTTGTGGCAGAAATGAATTATCAGACAATGTCACAGGAGGTCAGCACATTAGATGCAGAGGGACAGATTACGGCAGCGATCCAGAGTGTGACATCTGCAAATTCAACAACTCTTTATTATACGTCCGGTCATAGTGAGCAGGAAATGGACTCGACATTTAAAGATGTTTTGAATAAATCCAACATTGATACGAAGGAACTTGCGACGGAGTCCGCAGAAAGTGTGCCGGATGACTGCAGTATCCTTTTGATCAATGGGCCACAGTATGATTTTACGGAAGCAGAGTATAAGGTGTTGTCAAGTTATCTGAAGGAAGGCGGAAAGGCAATGTTCTTCCTCTATCCTACGACAACTGAAAAAATGACATATTTTTACAAATTGCTTTCCGATTACGGTGTCAATGTATCCGATGGTTATATCATTGATTCCGAAGGCTCGTACTCTTCCCAGTATCCGATGTATCTGACACCGACGATGGAAGACAGCGATCTGACAAAAGACGTTACGGATACACAGAAGGTCGTTATTCCAATTTGTAAGGGTATGACGGTACAGAGTGATGTAAGAAGTACTTTGACGGTAGAAAATATGATGTCTACGACAGACAGTGCGTACGCAAAGACGAACATCAAATCGCAGACCGTGGACAAAGAGGACGGCGATATCAATGGACCATTTAGTGTCGCTCTTTCGATTAAGGATTCGTATGCAGAGAAGACCAAAGGAACGGGGCATGCTACGGAGATTGTAGTATTTGGTTCGGTTAGTTTTGAAACCTCGACGTTCTTGGAGACGAACCAGTTTGGTAACCGAACAGTTCTGTTGAATTCCCTGTCGTACCTGTCCGGCGAAGAGACAACGACATTGGCAATTCCGACAAGAAGTCTGCAGCAGGAGACAGTACAGATTCAGGAAAGTGACATAATCTTCTTTACGGTTCTGCTCGTAGTACTCATTCCGCTTATTCTTCTTGGAATCGGATTATTTATCTGGATCAAAAGGAGGAAGAACTGATGAGCAAAGGAAAAAAGCAGTTACTTACGGTGATTGGTTTGCTTCTTTTGCTGGCAGCGATGGTCTGTGCGTATGTTTTTGTCCCGAAGGGCGAAAGTGACACGTCGGACGAAGACGGGACGAAGGATACGGCAGCGAACACAGTAGAAGTGATCAATATTGAAAAAGACAATGTGTCAGAAATTTCCATCACGTTAGGTGCTGTTACAGATGGAAAGCGACAGACAGAAATTCATTTGAAGAAGGATGGCGATTCTTGGAAATTTGCAGACGATGCTTCGATTCCGATTGATTCGGATCAGGTAGACAGCTTGATCGGAAGTATCAGCCCGGTAAAGGCATCGCAGAAGATTCAGACAGCAGATACTTCTCTTTCCGATTACGGTCTGGAAATCCCGGAGCAGACGGTAACGTTTACGACAAGCGATGGACAGACATATTCCTTTAAGTTTGGTTCCAGTGTGCCGGATAACGGTGGAAAATATGGTGTCTATGGAGACGACGCACAGGTGTATGCCTTTACGGAGACATTTTGCAGTAAATTTGATATCACGAAAAACAGCCTGATCCAAAAAGATACGATCGATTCCATTGATTCCGAATATCTGACTTCCATTGAAGTAAAGAATAAGGGCGTTTCGACGTTCAAAGCGGAAGTGGTGCCGGACGACGAAAAGATTGATGCGTATACAAACTGGATCATTTCGAAGCCTTACAAAAAGGCGCTGGCCGGCTCTTCTACCAATGACTGGACGACATTGCAGGATTCCTTTACAGACGTTACACTCGGAGATCTGGTAGAATATGGAAGCAAAAAACTGAAGAAATACGGTCTGACGGATGCCGATCCGGCAGGAGAGATCGAGGTCAAATACTTTGCCGTACCGGATGGCTACACGATGCCGTCGGCGACGGAAGCACCGACCGATAGTTCTTCCCGTACAACCGGGGAAAACAATATCAAAAACAAGGCTAATCTGGTGCCGGAAAAAGACCGTATCAACAAAGGATATACCCTGCTTGTCGGCAATAAGACAAAAGACGGAAACAATTTCTATGTACGCCTGAAAGACAACCACAATGTATATCTGATGGCGAAAGATACGCTGGAGTCGATGCTGACAGTCGATGCGTATACGTATATGGATCACAGTATTTATTCCACACTGGCAACGGACATTGACGGATACGATGTTACGATTGGCGATCAGAAGATTTCCGTGACCCGTACCTCAACCGGCAAGAAAAATTCTGCCGGCAAGGAAACCAATATATGGACGGTCAATGGCAAAGAAGTACCGGACGACAAGGAAGATGATTTCCTTTCTCCGTATTCGAAAGCCTACCTCCTTGAGTTCTCCTCGTTTGCCAAAAAGGATGTGAAACCGGCAAGCGACAAACCGGTATTAAAGGTCGTATACCACGAATCAAACCGCGACGTGACGGTGACTTACCGCCCATATGACGGTACAAACTTCTACCGTGTTGACAAAAATGGAATGGATTATTTCCTTGTCGATAAATTGTCGGTAGATGCAGTAATCGAGGCATTTAAGACATTGCCGGATGTAGTGAAATAAAGTGAAAAGTGAGGGCAGCCTGTCAGGACAATGAAAATTGTCCGGCAGGCTGTTTTTTGTAAACAAGGCACCATGGAATCTTGGAATATGGTTTAGAAAGCGTGGCATGACATTGGGAGGGAGGCGGTCATGCCGGGAGAGGGAAAACAGGGAAATGGCATGACATTGGGAAGGGAGGCGGTCATGCCGGGAGAGGAAAACAGGGAAATGGCATGACATTGGGAAGGGAGGCGGTCATGCCGGGAGAGGGAAAAGAGGAATTGGCATGACATTGGGGAGAGAGGCAGTCATGCCAAAAGAGGGGAAAAGAGGATATGGCATGACATTTGGGAGGAAGGCGGTCATGCCGGGAGAGGGAAAAGAGGGAATTGGCATGACTTTGGGGAAAAAGGCAACCAATACGCGAGAAGTTTCCCGAATAGGTTGCCTTTAAAGCAAGCATGTCTGCCCAGAGGCAGCCAAAAAAGAAGACCCTGTCAATCCAGGTTGCTTTTTCTGGCATTTATTGTATCGCAGCAAAATAAACCACCGGCTATGCCGGTGTAATTAATGGCACTCTTTGGTAGAAATCCGGGAGTGTTTTTGGTATAATAGGGAATGTTAAAAACATTTTGAGGAGAAGAGATATGGTTCGCAGTTTACTTAGTACAACGGAGAATACCAGAGACTTGGGCGGATATATAACAAGAACGGGAAAACAGACAAGATACGAGAGTATCCTGCGCAGTGATGTTCAGAATTATCCGAGCGGGGAAGATATTGAATTTTTAAAAATGAAGAATATAACAACGATTATTGATATGCGTGGGCAAAAGGATGTAGATAGAAAGCCGAGCGGTTTCGCAAATAGAAACGACTTTGAGTATTATAATTTTCAAATTAGCGAAGGCAGTGGTGTGCCGGAATCGGTGGAGGCTGTGCCTATAAGTTATATGAGTATTGCAAGAGCAAAGGAAATACCGAATGTATTTAAATGTATAGCAAATGCTAAGACAGGCGTAATGTTTAATTGTACAGCGGGCAAAGACAGGACCGGTGTAGTTTCTGCGATTTTATTACTGCATGCCGGCGTATGTGATGAAGATATTGTAGAGAATTATGTATTGACTAGGGAGTATGGAAAAGGACGCTTGGAATTGATACATAAGAATTTTCCGGAATTGGATATGAATGTAGTAACGCCTTGCAAAATGTTTATGGAACAGTTTTTAAGATTGTTTCGAGCGGAATATGGCGATACCGATAAATATTTTAGAATAATCGGACTTAATGATGAAGAAATCAAGGCATTAAGAGATAAATTGTAGGAAGCAGATGTCTTAAACTTATACTATGTCATGCAAATTTTTTGAATATAATATGTTTTTACAGTCTTGCTATATAGGAAAAAATAAGTCCCTGTTTTTGTATGAGGGATTTAGAACACCGTCGGTACATAGAGGGCGTAGTTTGCCCTCATGTACCGTTACGAGTGTTCTTCTAAGCGAAAGCGGTCCCGAATGGAAAAGCAGGGGCTTATTTTTCTTATAAGCAAAACTGTAAATATTTTTCTAAAGAAGTAAAAAAAGCCCCTTGACATTTCCGTTTTCTAAGAGTATACTAACTGTATCATCACAAATAGTACAGTTGGTACAGATGATACAGTTGCTTGGAAAGGGAGGTGACGATATGATTGAGATTAATCCGACAAGCAGCCAGCCAATCTTTGAGCAGATCATCGCGCAAGTGAAGATGGCGGTGCTCAAAGGGCTTTTAAAACCGGGGGACAGCATTCCGTCGGTTCGGAAGATGGCGCTTTCGCTGTCTGTGACACCGGGGACGGTGGCAAAAGCGTACAGCGAGTTGGAGCGGCAGCAAGTGATCGTGACAATTCGCGGAAAAGGTGCTTATATCGCGGAGACAGGAGAGATACAGCCTTCGGAGAGGCAGAAAGAGCAGGGAAAACAGAAACTAAAAGAAGCCTGTGTAGAAATGATATATCTGGGTTTTTCCAAAAAGGAGATTTTGAAGATGGTGGAAGAACTGTATGAGACAGCGACTTCATAAAGAAAGGAAGGGGAAACGATGTTAGAGGTAAAACATGTGACGAAATCATATACCAGAGGGGGAACACCTGCGATTGAAGACATCTCATTTCAGGTGGAACCGGGAAAGATACACGGATTGATCGGACCAAATGGTTCCGGAAAGACGACATTGATCAAGTGTATCACAGGAATCCTGTCAACCGATGAAGGAGAGATTTTACTGGATGGAGAAAAAATCTACGACAATCCGGTGGCAAAGGAAAAGATAGGGTACGTGGCAGATAATTGTAATTTTTTCCTGAATTACAAAGTAAAGGACATGATTAAATTTTATCAGGGCATGTACGGAAAATTTGAGGAAGAAGAGTTTCATAAGTTAAATGAAATGTTTCAGATCCCATTGACAAGGAGAGTGGGGCATCTGTCGAAGGGGCAGAAAATGCGGCTTTCCTTTATGCTGAATATGGCGATGAAGCCGGAACTGCTTGTGATGGATGAGCCGACTTCCGGACTGGATGCGATGGCAAAAGCGGATCTTTTGGAGCAGGTGATCGCCAAAGTAGATTATGATGAGACGGCGGTGATCATTTCGACCCATCATTTGCATGAACTGGAAAAAATATGTGATACGGTGACGATGATGAACATTGGTGGAATCCAGTATCAGGGAGAACTGGATGACGTGAAAGACAATATTCAGAAATATCAGGTGGTATTTAAGGGAGGCATTCCGGAGGGGGTACTTGGCAGTGAAAATATAGTCAATTATTCCAATATCGGAAGCGTTTATACCTTTTTATGGAAGGGATCGGAAGATGCGATCACCTATTTTATGGATAGAGGAGCAGATCTGGCAGAGCAGACCGAGATTTCTTTGGAAGAAGTCTTTATCTATTCAAATCGAAGGAGGAGAGAAAAATGAGGAATCAATATCGTACGTATATGAAACGTGAGATCAAGAAAACATACCCGCTTCTTATCGCGGGAATTCTGTTTTTGTTACTTGCCGGGATCGTTGCTGCGAGTATGACAAAAGGAGCTTATGAAGCTGCTTTGCTTGAAATGTCAGATCACTTTACCAGTCAGACTGTGTTGAATATGTCAGACGCAACGGATCTTTTTGTGAAAGCGGCATTTGGCGGAAACGCTCCTGCCTTTTATATGATGGCGATTCTTGTGTTTCTTGTGCTGCTTCTTCAGCAGACATTTTCACAGGAAAATCGAAGCGGAATTGCAGATTTTTTACAGGTTTTGCCACTTCGTGAGCGGGATAAAGTAATTATGAAACTGATCAATGCCCATGCGGCAATTGCTTTATATACGTTATCCTTTGGAATTATTATGTCATTGTCCTGTCTGAGTGTCAATGGCAGTCTTCAGAAAGTGACAGAATTTTACTTTAAATCTTTTACACAGACCAATCCTTACAGTTTGATCTGGCATAGCGCGCTTTTACAATTTTTGGGAATGAGTTCCATGTATCTGATCTTCTTCCTGACGATCACCTGCATTCATAACCGCTTTTTGTCTTATGCAATTGGTGTCGGTTTCTTGATCAGTCCGGTGGCGTTCAGTCTGTGGTTTGGTGATATCTTTCGTTATGGACAGGAGAGAAGTCTGATCGTAAGATACTTCATTCCCTGCTACTTCTTCCCGGATGTGCTCTTTATAGCTACGTCAGAAAGCGATTCTTATCTAAATATCCAGTGGGACGGATATGGCGCACATATTACACTTTACATTGGTATGATCGTAGTGGCAGGTGCCTTGATCGTGCTTGCCGTCTCCAAAAAATGGCATATTCGGGAGGCGCACAATGTGCTGATGAACGATGAAACGGCAGCACAGTTTGTTATCACAGGAATTGCATTTTGTACCGCATTGTTTGGGGCAGATTTTATCCTGCAGATGATAACTTATGGCAGAGACCATTATTCTATGGTGACATACTGGGTACTGTGCATTATCATTACGATTATTTGTTACACAATTCTAAGTATTATCCGGCGGCTGATCGAAAAACGTCAGCAGGGAATGTAAGAAAGGGGGCATAATGATGAATGCTAAAAATTCAAAATGGCTGGGAATTATCCTTGTTCCATTTATATTTGGAATTTTAATTCTAGTGGCATCGGTATCGGTCAAAGGGCAAAAAGAAGATGCGTACAGCAACCTGACGATGGATGCCATGAGTGGGACAGAAAACTATACGGCGCGGGGGTACGTGAAAGCAAAGGACTTTCCGCAGGCACTTAAAAATCTTGTCGCTTCGGGGCTGCTTTCCCTTGACGAGGATACGGCTCTCGACGATAAGGATGATTATGTGGAAGACGCGAGCAGTTATAAATCCAGTTACGAATGCCTGTTAGACAGCGCGGAATTTATGAAGAGAAAGACCGGAAATGTGGTGAGTACATTAGATTCGGAATCTGATTATATGTTCAAGATCAAGTTTGACTATAAGGAAAAAGCATTTACGGACGAGTCCTATGATACGATCGCCAAAGTGGAACAATGTGGTTTTACCGGATTTACGGAGCAGATCAAGCGGCTGGAAAAAGAGTATCAGAGCATATCACAGACAGCCATAGAAGATGGGCAGTATGACTTATACTATCGGATCTATAATCAGGGAGTCGGTTTTGAATTGAATGAGTTATTACACGGAGAGATTGAAGTGGAACTGCAGTTGAATATCAACAGTCTTTACATTCCGGAAAAATACCAGAACATCATTGAAACCGTGACACAAAGTGAAGAGTATATGCTTCGTGCCTCCAGTGTAGATACGAAAAGTGAGGTTCTGACATTTGGTGCGGCCAATGCTGTCCTGACACGGGGTACAGGACAAAACTACGAGGAAGGAACCGGACCGGATCTGCCGACCTTTGGCGACACGACGATCAGTTTCATCTTTCAGGATAATCAGGTGACCGGATACTATGTCACAACCAATGAAAACAAATTGGAATTGACAGAATCTGACAAAAAACTCATTCAGACGGTGGCGCCGGGACTTAAACTGAGCTTTCCGGAACGTCCAAATTACACCGAACTTTCCAATAAATTATATATTGCCAAATAAAAACCTTTAAAAGCCTCTTTGTTTGTGGTAGAATAAATACTGATTCTACGAACAAACAGGAGGCTTTTTTTTATGTCCGTTGACAGAACATTATACTTGAAGATTTTAGCAGAAAAATATCAATCGGTACAAGCCGTTTGCAGAGAGATTATAAATTTGAATGCGATACTCAACCTGCCGAAGGGAACGGAACATTTTATGAGTGACCTTCATGGGGAGTATGAAGCATTTTGCCATATACTGAACAACTGCTCCGGAGTCATCCGCGAGAAGGTGGATCTTTTGTTTGAAGAGCAGTTAAATGACTCCGAACGTCAGGCAGTCTGTACCCTGATCTACTATCCAAAAGAAAAGCTGGAACAGTTAAAAAAGGAAAATGCCCTGTCCACAGAGAGATACCGCATGATCCTGAATCAGCTGATCGAGATTGCCAAACTTCTTTCTTCTAAATATACAAGATCGAAAGTGCGTAAGGCGATGCCGGAGGATTTTGCGTATATTATCGACGAGCTTCTGCATGTGCAGAAAGACGAGGACGATAACCAGGTGCGCTATCACCAGAAGATTTTGGATACGATACTGGAAATTGACAATGCGGATGAATTTATCGTCGCACTGGCGGAGCTGATCAAGCGGCTGGCGGTCGACCACCTGCATATCGTCGGAGATATTTTTGACCGCGGGCCTTATGCGGATAAGATCATGGATCTTTTGATGAACTACCATTCCCTAGATTTTGAGTGGGGAAACCATGATATCTTGTGGATGGGGGCAGCAGCGGGCAACCAGGCGTGTATTGCCAATGTTGTGAAAAATAACCTGCGCCACCATAACACCGAGATCTTAGAGAGCGGCTATGGCATCAGTCTCCGCGAACTGGCATTGTTTGCGGAAAAAACGTATGCCAATGTGGAGCCGATGGAGGCTGCTGACAAAGCGGTTTCCGTCATGCTTTTGAAACTGGAAGGCCAGACGATACAGCGTCATCCGGAATATGGGATGAATGACCGTTTGCTCCTTTCAAAGATCAATAAAGAGAAAAAGACCGTCGAGATTGGTGGAAAAGAATATTCGCTGAAAGATGGGGACTTTCCTACGATCCAGCAGGAAGACGCGTATGTGCTCACCGAAGAAGAAGCGCATGTGATGGACGAGCTTACGACAGCATTTATGAACAGTGACCGTTTGCAGCGGCACATTTCCTATCTGTATGAAAAGGGAAGCATGTACCGTATATTTAATGGAAACCTGCTGTATCACGGCTGTGTGCCATTGGATGAAAGTGGAAATTTTAATGGCGTACGGTTTGGCGACGAAATATATCAGGGAAAACGGTATCTTGATTATGCGGATAAGATGGCAAGACGGGCGTATTTTCACCGCAAAGACCGTGACGCATTGGATTTTATGTGGTTTTTGTGGTGCGGACGCAAATCCCCGCTTTGCGGGCGCAATATTAAGACCTTTGAAAGAATGTTTGTGACCGACGAGAGTGCGTGGGTTGAGGAGAGCAATCCGTACTACCGCTATCATGAGGAAGAACGCACCTGCAATATGATTCTGCGTGAGTTTGGACTGTATTCCGAACATTCACACATTATCAACGGGCATACGCCGGTAAAAACGATGGAAGGGGAACAGCCGATCCGGGCAGGCGGCAAACTGCTTGTCATCGATGGCGGATTCTGCAAAGATTATCATAAGACGACGGGAATTGCGGGATATACATTAATTTACAATTCCCACGGTATGCGTATCAAAGCGCATCATCCGTTTGAAAGCGTTAAAAAGGCATTACAGGAAAACAAAGACATTGCGTCGGAGAGTCAGATCGTAGAGACGGAGAAAACCCGTGTACTCGTAAAAGATACGGACGTGGGAAAAAAGATCATGGCTTATATATCCGATCTGGAAGAATTGATGCAGCAGTACCGCAATGGAACGATTGAACCGGGTACGAAGCTGTTTTGACAGATATTTACAATAAAGGAAGGCGAAGAAGATGAGACAGATCAGTGTACAGGAAGTCCTTGCGTTATCGAATGAGGAAGCAGTTTTGGTAGATATACGGCAAGAGGAAGAATTTTCCAGGGGAAGCATTCCGGGAGCAGTAAATATCCCGGCTGAAGAACTGGAAGATCACGCGGAGTTATGGCAGCAGGACAAGACGGTGTACTTATTCTGCCATACAGGACGCAAGAGTGCGGAATGCGTACAGGATCTGGAAAAAGAAGGAAAAAATGTCGTCGATGTAGAAGGGGGATACCGTTCGTATCTGCGGTACTCTCTGAGCCAGTTTACGAAGCAGGAAGAAAATCTGGAAGAACGCACGGCACAGATTGAGCGGAGCATTATCAAAAAATTCCGCAAGCCGATCTGGCGCCGGTTTACGAAAGCCATTAAAGAATATGAGCTGATCCGGGAAGGAGATAGGATTGCGGTCTGTATCTCCGGTGGCAAGGATTCCATGCTTTTGGCAAAACTCATTCAGGAGATCAAAAAGCACGGACAGATTTCCTTTGATGCAATCTTTCTTGTAATGAATCCGGGGTACAATGAGGACAACTGGAATATCATACAAAACAATGCGAAAATACTGGGAATTCCGCTGACGGTGTTTAATACGGAGATCTTTGATGTGGTTGCAGGTATCGAGAAAAATCCATGTTATCTCTGCGCAAGAATGCGCCGCGGCTACCTGTATTCGAAGGCAAAAGAACTCGGCTGTAATAAGATCGCACTCGGACACCATTTTGATGACGTGATCGAGACGATTTTGATGGGAATGCTTTACAGCGGAAAAGTCGAGACGATGATGCCAAAGTTAAACAGCTCAAACTTTGCCGGCATGGAGCTGATCCGTCCGCTGTATCTTGTCAAAGAAGCGGATATCAAGGCATGGCGGGATTACAACGATCTGCATTTTATCCAGTGTGCCTGCCGGTTTACCGAGCATTGTGCGACGTGCGGCGGTGACAAGCCGTCGAAGCGCGATGAGATGAAAGAACTGATTGCGCAGTTTCGTAAGACAAGTGATGTTATCGAGTCGAATATTTTCAACAGCGTGCGGAATATCAATCTGCGTACTGTGATCGGCTATCATAAGGATGACTGGGAATATAATTTTTTAGATGATTATGACAAATATCGGAAGGAGGAGGACGATGAGGGACAATAAACTGCCATCCTGTGTGGAGAAGCAGATTCGGAAACAGGGCATCGAAAGACAGGATATCGTGGCGGTATCGCCATTTGACCTGTCATTTTCAAGTGAATATGTAAATGGATATGTGTTTTTGACAAAAGATACTCTGGGGGTCGCAGTCAGTGAACCGGACGCGCAGAGCATCCGTTATTTTCGCGGAACAAAGACAAAGGACATGGCGTATGGAGAGGATCAAAAAGAGTATGCCTGCCGTTATTATGAGCGAAAAGGAATTACAAATATTTCCATTTCCAAGCAGCTGGCAACGAGCCTTGTTATCATGCAGTATCAGGGGATCGAATACCGGCTTTGTGCGCTGACAAACCTGTATCTGGCGCAGATGAACGAGTTTGTGAAAGCCTTAAGACAGGAAGCACAGCCGCAGGCCGAAGAGGCGGCGGAAGAAAAAGAAGCCGGTTCGGAAGAATTGTACTGTCCGCGGTGTGGAACGATGTATCCGGATCCGGTGCGGAAAATATGTCCGAAATGCATGAACAAGCGATCCATCTTTACACGGACACTGCGTTATTTCTGGAAATACCGCGTGAAGATGTCAGCCCTTCTTTTCTGTTACGTTTTTTCGGCATTTATAAATATTATATGGCCGTATCTGAGTGGTACGGTGTTATTTGACTGGGTGCTTAAGAAAAATGATGTGATTTTGGGAAAATTTGGAATAGCCGGAGAGTATACGCTGGCACTCCTTATCCTGGTCGCGGCAATGATCGTGGCAAGAATTTTGCAGCGCGGGGTGACGCTCGTGCAGGGAGTGTTGATGGCGCAGGTCGTAGCGGATACGGTGCGCGATATCAAACAGGACGTATTTGCTGCACTGGGAAGGCTGTCGATCGGCTTTTTTACGAGCAAACAGACCGGAAGTCTGATGACGCGTGTCCTCAGCGATGCGGAACGTGTGACAAACTTTTTTCTGGACGGCTTTCCGTACATATTTATTCATGGATTTACGATCATTGCCACGTTTTGCGTGATGTTCCGGCTCAATGCGCCGATGGCGCTTGTGGCGTGTGTGCTTCTGCCGCTCTTAGTCTTTATGAGTGTGCGGTTAAAACCTAAATTATGGAGTCTGTTTGGAAGACGTCATCGAGCAGAACGGGCAGTAAACAGCCGCGTCAATGATAATCTGACCGGTGCCAGAGTGGTGAAGGCATTTGGACAGCAGGCGGCAGAAAATGCGAGATTTGAGCCGGTTAATGAACGTCTGAAAGACGCGGAGATCCGGATTGTAAAATACAACAACCGGTTTACGATACTATATAATCTGGTTCAGGAAATTTCCAGTATCTGGGTGTGGATCGTAGGCGTGATCCTGCTTCTGGGAACCGGGGATATTGAACTCGGTGTATTGATTACGTTTGTCGGCTATGTGGGGCAGCTCAATGGACCGATGAACTTCTTTTCACGGGTATTTCAGATGTGGTCGGACAGTATCAATTCGGCACAGCGAATGTTTGAGATCATGGATGCAATCCCGGACATTGAGGAGGCTGAGCATCCGGTGGCTTTGAAAGAGCCGGAGGGAGAGATTGAACTCTCGCATGTGACATTTGGCTATGAGACCAATAAACCGGTGCTGAAAGATATTACCCTGCACGTAAAACCGGGGGAGATGCTTGGTGTTGTGGGGCGTTCCGGAGCCGGAAAGACGACACTTGTCAATCTGATCTCAAGGCTGTATGATGTCAATGAGGGCGAGATCCGCATCGACGGTGTCCCGGTAAAAGAACTGGCTTTTCACGATCTGCGGCGCAATGTGGCGATGGTTTCCCAGGATACGTATATTTTTATGGGAACGGTGGCAGAAAATATCGCGTATGCCGATCCGGATGCATCGCGGGAAGACATCATACGCGCAGCGATGTTAGCCAGCGCACATGAATTTATCAGCAATATGCCTGATGGTTATGATACCATGATCGGGGCAGCGGGAAAAGACTTATCGGGCGGTGAAAAACAGCGAATCTCCATCGCGCGGGCCATTCTTGCGGATCCGAAGATATTGATTCTTGATGAAGCGACAGCAAGTGTGGATACAGCGACGGAGAAGGCCATCCAGGAGTCGCTCAATTACCTTGTCAAAGGGCGTACCACATTGTCCATCGCACACCGCCTTTCGACCCTGCGGGATGCAGACCGTCTCGTCGTGATCGACGAAGGAAAGATTGCTGAGCAGGGAACGGCAGAACAGCTGGAACAGAAACAGGGCATTTATTATAAACTGATGAAATTACAGACGGAGTCCCTGGCACTCAAAGGACTTGACTAAGAGGGGAGGCATAGGAAATGGAACAATTTGAAAGAGAACAGATCGAGCGGGAAACGGAAGAGATGACGGCACTGCACTATCTGACAAAAGACAATGCGGTATTTGAACGAACCAAAGGCGGTTTTATCCGTCTTACGTTTGAGGGGAAGACATGGGAACGGGTTCAGGTGATCCGGTTGTTCCCGTTTACCGAGCCGGACGGGTTTATCTCCATCCGGACGGTGGAAGAGAGATCGCGGGAAATCGGTGTGGTAAAAGATATGAAAGACGTTTCGAAAGAAACGAAAAAGATGTTACTGGAACAATTGAATTTACATTATTTTACACCGGTGATCCAAAAAGTGATTTCGATCAAAGATGAATACGGCTATGCGTATTTCCATGTTTTGACAGACCGCGGAGAATGCCGTTTCACGATCAATATGGGAGCGAGCGCGGTGACAAGATTGTCGGAAAAGAGGCTTCTGATCACAGATCTCGACGAAAACCGGTTTGAGATCCCGGACGTCTTTGCTCTGACACAGAAGGAACAGAGAAAACTGGATTTATTTTTGTAAATAGGAGAATGCGATGAATTTGAATTATGAACTGCCTGCATGGGCGGAGGAAATACTGCCGCCGGCAGCAGAAGAAAAGCGGTATTACAGCGTTCCGTATGATATTGGCGCAGACGGAGCCTGGTTACCGGAGTCCTATGTTGTTGTGACAAATAAAAAAATCTATCTGTTATCTAAGGGCAGTCCGGCAGAATGTTTTGCTCTGACAGACTGTGAAGAAGCGGCGGCAGAAGCGAAAGTCGGCTGTGGACTTCTGACGGTTCGGTATCGTGGAGAAAAACGTTTTCTGGTACAATATTCCGGGAAACATCTGGCGAGATATGCTTACATCGCCAGAGGAATCCGAATCCTGTGTTCCGGAAGGACGGAAAAGGTGGAAAGCACCGAATACGAGAAGATCTGTCCCAACTGCGGGCGTGCGGTACCGGGCACCAGATACTGTCCGCACTGTTCGAAAGAAGGGGGATTCTGGCATTCTTTCCTGACGATGGCAGCCCCTTACCGCAGGAAATTTTTGGGAATTATCGTACTGATGATCTTAGCGGCGGTTGTCACGCTTCTTAACCCGGAAGTGCAGAAACGGCTTGTCGATGACGTACTGACACAACATCATGGGGGAATCCGCATGGCACTCGTGTGTCTTTTCGTTATGTTTCTGCTCAGTGTCGGCATCGTCGTTATCAATGTGCTGAAAAGTTATTATTGTACGGCACTTGGAGCGACGATCTCAAAGGATATGCGGAAGAAATTATTTGAAAAGATCCAGATTCTCTCCATTGGTTTTATCAATGACAGAAAACCGGGAGAGTTGATGAACCGTATTGTGTTCGACACCGGAAAAATAAGGGAATTCATGGAACGCACATTTTGCAATATGTTTACTGTGTGTTTTATCTTTCTTTGTGATATAATATTTATGCTTGCTTTGAATTGGAAGCTGGCATTATTAACCTTTATCTTTATTCCGGTCGTGGTTTTTATCACGTATGCGTGGAGAAAAAACATTCACCGCCGTTTTCACCTGCAATGGAAAAAGAGCGACGATGTCAATAGTAATCTTCAGGATGTGCTCTCCGGCATGCGCGTCGTAAAATCCTACGGAAAGGAAGCGGAAGAACGGGAAAAATTTAACAAACTGGCAGACGAATTCTGCCGGGTACAGAAGAAAAATGAATCGTTTTGGGCGCTGTTTATGCCAATGATCGATTTTATCCTTGGTGCAGGGATCTTTCTGGTCGTTTATTTTGGCGGATGCGATGTGCTTCGCGGCACGATGACAACCGGAGAACTGCTGCAGTTTATCACTTATACGCAGCTTCTGTACCAATACCTGAACTGGATGACTTCGATGCCACGTGATCTGATGAATCTGATCAGCAGTATCGAACGAATCAATGATATTTTGGCGCAGGATCCGTTTATTGAGGACGATGAGCAGCCGAAAGAATTGGAAGTGGAGGGAGAGATCACATTTTCCCATGCAACCTTTGGCTACAAATCGTATCAGCCGGTACTGGAGGATGTGAATCTGACGGTAAAACCCGGTGAAATGATCGGTATCGTCGGAGCTTCCGGCACAGGAAAATCTACACTGATCAATCTGATCATGCGGTTATATGAAGTGGACGACGGCGCAATACTGGTTGATGGAATAGATATCAAGAACATACGTTCGGGGAAATATCATGCGCAGCTTGGCGTCGTATTGCAGGAAACATTTTTGTTTTCCGGTACGATCCTTGAAAACATACGGTTTGCCAGACCGGATGCCTCGTATGAGGAAGTGATCCGGGCAGCCAAACTTGCCAATGCCCATGACTTTATCTCAAAAACACCGGATGGATACAATACCTACGTAGGAGAACGCGGACATAGTTTGTCCGGAGGCGAGAGACAGCGGATTGCCATTGCAAGAGCGATTCTCAATGAACCTCGTATTTTGATCTTAGACGAAGCGACAGCAAGTCTGGATACGGAAAGTGAATACCGCATCCAGAAAGCGCTTGACCGTCTGACAAAGGGGCGTACAACCTTTGCAATCGCCCATCGTTTGTCAACTCTGCAAAATGCGGACCGTCTGATCGTGATCGACGGACACCGTATCGCAGAAGTGGGATCCCATGAAGAATTGATTGCCCGAAAAGGGATGTATTACCGCCTTGTGAAGGCACAATTGGAAATGCAGAAAAAATAGGAGCAGATAATTATGAGTGAAGAAAGTTTGCAGCGGAAAGTTTTTTCCGGATTATTTTGGAAATTTGGAGAACGGATCGGAGCGCAGCTCGTATCCTTTGTTGTGCGGATCGTGCTGGCAAGACTGCTGAGTCCGAGTGACTTTGGTGTCATCGTACTCATTACCGTTTTTATTGATATCGCCAATGTTTTTGTGTCAAGTGGTTTTGGCTCTGCTTTGATCCAGAAAAAAGAGGCGGATCAACTGGATTTTTCCTCTGTATTTTATTTCAGCATTGTAATGTCGTGGATATTTTATGCGATTGTATTTTTGGGAGCGCCTCTGGTTGCGTCCTTTTACGGGAAAGAGATATTGTGCCCGGTGCTGCGTGTACTGGCACTTAAGATCCCGCTTGCCGGTGTCAATTCCGTGCAGCAGGCCTATGTGCAGAAAAAGATGCTTTTTAAGCGCTTCTTTTTCTCGACGCTGATCGGTACTGCCGGTTCGGCGGTTGTCGGAATCGTGATGGCTTATATGGGATTTGGCCCGTGGGCGCTTGTGGCGCAGTATTTGTTTAATTCGACGCTGGACACTCTGATTCTTTGGTTTACGGTAAAATGGCGTCCGATACTGGCATTTTCCGGAAAACGAATGAAAGAATTGTTTTCCTTTGGCTGGAAGATGCTCTGCTCTGAACTGATCCATACGTCTTACGGACAGATCCGAAGCCTGATCATCGGAAAAGTGTACACGGAAAAAGATCTTGGCTTTTACAACCAGGGCGGAAATATGCCGCGTCTTGTTGTAACCAATATCAATTCTTCGGTTACTTCCGTGCTTTTCCCGGCCATGTCGATGAAACAGGATGATTTGAAGAAGATGAAAGAGGTGGTGCGCCTCTCGATCCGCGTCAGCTCGTATGTGATGTGGCCGCTGATGATCGGACTTATGGTCATGTCAACGCCGGTCGTCAGTCTCATCTATTCCGATAAATGGCTGCCATGTGTGCCGTTTATGCAGATCGCGTGTCTGCAGTATGCACTGGAACCGGTGCAGACGGCAAATGTGCAGGCAGTAAAAGCACTCGGAAAGGGGCGGACGTATCTCATCATGGAGATTGTGAAGAAGGTGTTTGGTATCGCCATGATCCTTCTTGTCATGTACCGCGGCGTCATGGCAATTGCCTGGACGGCATTTGTGGTTACTTTATTTGCGGCAGTCGTAAACTCGACTCCAAACCGTAAATTTTTGAACTACAATTATAAAGAGCAGTTAGCCGATCTGATCCCTTCTATCCTGCTTGCTTCGGTGATGGGAGTGTGCGTTTATTTTACCGGAATGATCGCACTGCCAACGATCGTGACCGTCATTCTTCAGGTGCTTGTCGGAGCGGCAGTTTACATCCTGCTTTCGATCTTGTTTAAATTTAGTCAGTTTACTTATATTTTACAGGTGTTAAAAGGCTTTACCCAGTCATTTCGGAAAGGAAAGAAAAAGGCATGAAGACAAGAAAAGAGATCCCGGACGAAGAAGTGAGAAAGATGGAACTGGATATCTTTTCCCACATTGTAACAATCTGTGAGAAATATGAACTCCGCTATATCATTGATTATGGCACTCTGTTGGGGGCGGTTCGTCATGGTGGTTTCATTCCGTGGGATGATGATATCGATATCTCAATGCCGCGTCCGGATTACGAGACGTTTCAGCGGGTATTTTCGGATGAAATGACATCAGCTCCCCAATACGAACTTCGCACCGGGATGAAAGGAAATATCGCAATTCCGTATATTCAAGTCGTACATACCGGTACGGTTACCGAGAAAAAAGGCAGACGTGAAAAGTATGCGCAGGCTGTCTGGGTGGATGTATTTCCTGTCGACGGTGCCGGATATACCAAAGAAGACCTCGAAAAAAATTACACGGAGTACTGGAAAAATATTGAAGAAACCAGAAAGATCTTTGGCAGATACAAACCCTATCCGAATCCGATGAAGCAGATCCGCCAGTTTTACGATCATCACATTCGTTCGTTGTGCCTGGAAAAATATGTAAAACAAGCGGAAGAATGTATGAAAAAGTATGATTATGATGCCTGCGATCATATTTTTTGTTATGCCACTATTTATGGAACGAAAGAGAAAAACAGAAAAGAATATTATGAAGACCGGATTGATATGGAATTTGAGGGGATAACCTGTAAGGTACCGCGTGCCTATGATCGGAAACTGCGGGATATGTATGGGAATTACCGCGAACTTCCGCCGGTGGAAAAGCGCAAAGGGCATGATTTTGTGCCGTATTACCGATAAGACGGAGGAGAAATGATAGATGGAAAAAGTACGAACCTATAAGAGAATATTGGCGATGCTGCTTATGCCGGCGATGCTGCTTGGGATAGTAGTTCCGGTTATGCCGCAAGTTACGGCTTATGCCGAAGAGGCGAATACGGAAAGCCCTGTTGTTTTGGACGAAAACGGAGTACTTAAAATAGAAAGCATTGACACGGTTACGAAGGAAACACTGGAAAAAATTGACAAAGAGAAGATCTGCCAGATTGAATTTGACAGCACGGTAAAAACGATAGACGACCATGTCTTTGAAAACTGTCATAATCTTACGGAGATAACGTGGGGCGGTGTGGAAAAGATTGGAAGTTATGCCTTTGCAGATTGTGAAAATCTTGACATGATGTCGTTGTCGTATAACGTAGCGGCGATAGAAGAAGGTGCTTTCCGGGGGTGCAGCAAGGTGGAATTTGTAGTCGTTCCACCACAGTTAAAAACTCTTGGAAACAATGCGTTTCCGTTAGCAGTTAATTTGTTTTGGCAGAAAAATACATTTCCTGAAATTCCCAGTGAGTTTTGGCGGGGAAGAACCGGAACGATGATGGTTTACGATACAAGCAAATGGCAGGATATCATAGACGAATTCGAAGATGAAAAGATCACCTGGTCCACCTGGTCAGGCCGGTGGGGTGGACAAGGCTGTATGTTTGTTCAGAAACAAGGAGAAAATGGAGTTTCGGAGGGATATTATGTCAGTTTCAATGCAAGTGAAAGAGGAACGATATGTCGTTTGAAGCAGGGCCGGTTTTGTGTGGAAAAGGTGCATAATACAGAGGGAATAGAAGTGGATGATTTATGTTTTGATTTTCCAAATGGCTGGGATGCGGCGCAGGTAAAAACAATGACGTTAAAGAAGCAGGTTATTCCGAGTGGGGATGCCACGTTTTCCAATCTGACCCAATTGGAAACGCTGGAGATTCAGGCAGAAAAAGTTACGATACCATCCAATGCATTTCAAAATCTGACGCATTTAACAAGCGTGAAGATCCCCGGTCGTGTTGAACTGCAGGAGGGATGTTTTTCCGGGTGTACCGCACTCTCTGAACTGGAGATCGGAACGTATATGGAAATTGGCAGCCGGGCATTTAAAGATTGTAAATCTTTGTCAAATCTGCAGATTGCGTGTGCGGCAAAGATCATTGGAGAAGAAGCTTTTGCAGGATGTACCGGTCTTACCGGTGTAAAGATTACAAAGAGAGCAGAAAAAATTGGAAAGCGCGCCTTTTATCAATGTGAAAAACTGTCAGACGTTAGTTTTCCTATTTACACTACCCGGATTGAAAGGGAGGCTTTTGGAGAATGCTCCAATATCAAAGAGGTAGTGCTTCCACAGCGCCTTACGTATTTGGGACTGGGAAATTTTGTAAATACAGATATTTATTGGCCTCGCACCCAGGTAAAATTACAGACTCCGGGGGAGGAAGAACTTTCATTTTTTGAACAGGCGGCGGGAACAATGTATATTCCGTCAGGCGATACATTCTGGCAGACCAGGAAAGAGACGTATCCATCGTTAAACTGGCAGTCATGGGAGGCACCGACGGAAGAACCGGGGATAGAAAGGCATTATTATCTGTCCGAACAGCTGGCATTTACAGAGGAGGAGAATAATGTTAAGATCCGTGCCTGCGTGGATGAAGAGGGTGTGCCATGCACAAAATTGTGTTTCACAAGAAAATATCAAAGAGTGGCGTTTTATATGCCGGATGGCATTTATTTAGGCGACTATGACAAAGTGTCGATCAAAGCGAGAGTAGCGGGACAGCTGATGTTTGATGTGAGAGATGAGGATCTGCTTGTCAGGGATGGTTTTTCCAATATGGATAACCAGCCGGTAGTCAATTGTACGTACCCTTTTTTCGAGGCAAATGATACACAGGGCGAGAACCTGACATATGGTACGGAAGAAGTTGAACTTTTGGACTACAATGGACTGGAAGCAAAATATATGACAATTGGAAATAATTACAGTCCAACGGAGTCGGAAAAGCCATATGAATTTTATATTTATTCGGTTACGTTTCAGTCCAAGTCGGAGGCAGCAGGAACTATCGTTTTTGAAAGCAAAATGCCGGATGATGTAAAGTTAGAGACGCCGAACCCGACGCAGACGCCGGAAGCAAGTGTAGTCCCAGTAAAAACTCCGGAACCAACACAGACACCGGAAGCCAGTGCAGCGCCAGTGGAAACTCCGAATCTAACACAGACACCGGAAGCCAGTGCAGCGCCGGTGAAAACTCCGGAACCGGTGCAGACACCGGAAGCCAGTGCAGCGCCAGTGAAATCACCAAAACCGGTGGAAAGCATACAGCCCTCTGCACCACCATCGAAAAAGACCGGCACAGGTTCACGCACAAAGAAAAAGAGCGGTCGTCCGGTTATTTCCATACAAAAAAAGGGCGGTAAAAAACATCGATATATACAGATTACGGTAAAGTCATCCGTAGGCAGTTATTTTGATCTGTATATGAAGAAAAAGAACAAAAAGTATGTTCATATCCGTTTGAAAAAGACGCCGCTGAAAAATGGAAGGCGGGTAGTAAAACTTGCCTATTCTCAAAAGGGTTACACGCTGTGGTTTAAAGTGCGGACCTATGACAAGATCAATGGGAAAAAGAAATACCGCGCATACAGCGGACAAAAGAAGATAAGATTATAAAACAATGCTTGTATTCATAAATATAGAAACCTATATCAATGAATACAAGCATCTTTTTACCGTTTTTCTTGAATATAGTATTTTTCTTCCAGACGGATCGGTTTGTAGGACAATTTTGCCTGACGCAGGTTGTCCTGCCCCAGGTCGTCTTCGCGGTTTACATAAACTGCATCCGGGAACTCATGGATCAAAAACTGCTGGTTGATATAATTGTACAATCCCTTGATCTCCGGTTCAGCCTTTTCAATATGAATAAACGCACACTGGATCGAAGGGCAGTAGCTTCCGATGGTGTAGGCAACGATTTTTCCATCCATGCGGATGCCACCCATCGCGCAGTCAATGCTTTTGCAGTTGCCGAGCAGCCGGTAGACGCCTTCCTCCTCATCGTCAATGCAGTTGAAGCGGTCGTAGTGGCGGCGTTCATCGAGCCATTTTTCATGAAATTCCTTCACTTCTTCAATATCTCCACAGCTGAGTGTCTCATAGACGAAACGGCCTTCGTATTCGCGGAGAAATGAATTGACTAAATTCTTTTTCTTATGCATGGCGCGGCCGCTCAGTGTTTTCAGTTTTTCTGCCTCATAGATATAATCAAAACTGTCACGTTCGGAAGTCCAGGTATAAGCAGTAAGCAAGCCTGCCTGTTCCCATACATTTTTTGTCAGATCGTCCACCAGATAGATATCGAGAGGGGCATTCCATTCATCGTGAAACTGCGTTTCCATGCGTCGGAATGCTTCCGGCAGATCATCCACGGAACAAAGAGGACAGAATGCCTTTTTTTCGCCCTGATATTCAAAAAAGAGATACAGCGCGATATCATCGGTGGCAAACATGGTATGATAATAACTTTCCCATAAAAACTGATTGAGAAAATGCCCCTCACTCATAAAGCAAGGGCGCAGTTTCTCATAAGATTCAAATGTTTTCTGGACAAAAGGACTAATCGGTCGTAAAATCATTCGAAAGTCTCCATTCCTATAGATAATATATTAGTTGTTTTTGTTGTTACGGCTAGCACGATAACGGGCAGTACCATCCAGTATTTTCTTGCGGATACGAAGATTTTCCGGTGTGACTTCCAGAAGTTCGTCGGTATCGATAAATTCGATGGCTTCTTCCAGACTCAGTTCCTTTTTCGGAGACAGGCGGAGAGCATCGTCAGAACCGGAAGCACGGGTATTGGTAAGCTGTTTTTTCTTGCAGACATTTACTTCGATGTCGTCGGTCTTTCCATTTTGTCCTACGACCATTCCACCGTAAACTTTTTCGCCGGGACCGACGAAGAGAGTACCGCGTTCCTGTGCATTGAAAAGTCCATACGTAACCGTTTCGCCGGATTCGTAGGCGATCAGGGAACCCTGCTTACGGTAAGCGATATCTCCTTTGTAATCGCCGTAGCCGTAAAATTCGGTATTGAGGACACCATTTCCCTTGGTATCGGTCATAAATTCGCCACGATAACCGATCAGTCCGCGGGCAGGAATCAAAAATTCCAGACGCGTCGTACCGGCATTGAGAGGACTCATGCCCTGCAGCTCGCCTTTACGCTGGCTGAGTTTGTCGATGACCGTTCCGGTAAATTCATCCGGTACATCGACATAAGCACGTTCCATTGGTTCTAGTTTTTTCCCGGATTCGTCGGTTTTATACAAAACTTCCGGTTTGCTGACCGCAAATTCATATCCTTCGCGGCGCATATTTTCAATCAATACGGAAAGATGCAGTTCACCACGGCCGGAAACTTTATACGCCTCAGTCGTCTCGGTGTCTTCCACACGAAGGCTGACATCGGTATTGAGCATTTTATATAAGCGGTCACGCAAATGACGGGAAGTGACATATTTTCCTTCCTGACCGGCAAGCGGGCTGTCATTTACGATAAAGTCCATCGAAATCGTAGGTTCGGAAATTCTCTGGAATGGAATCGGCTTTGGATTTTCCGGAGAACACAGTGTATCACCGATGTGAATATCCGAAATACCGGAGATCGCTACAATGGAACCGATGCCGGCTTCTTCTACTTCAACACGGTTCAAGCCTTCAAATTCATACAATTTACTGATTTTTACCTTGTTGTTTTTCTCCGGATCGTGCGCATTTACGATTACAACATCCTGATTGACGCGCACGGAACCGTTGTCCACTTTTCCGACGCCGATACGGCCGACATATTCATTGTAATCAATCGTACTGATAAGAACCTGTGTGTCGGCTTCCGGATCTCCGGTCGGAGCCGGAATATAATTTACAATCGCATCAAACAGAGGTTTCATATCGGTTCCCGGTTCTTCATAGGAAGTGGAAGCGATTCCCTCTTTGGCAGAAGCGAAGATAAATGGGCAGTCGAGCTGTTCTTCATTGGCATCGAGATCGATAAAAAGTTCGAGAATCTCATCGACAACTTCTGCCGGACGCGCTTCCGGACGGTCGATCTTATTGACACAGACAACGACAGGAAGACTGAGTTCCAGCGCTTTTTTCAATACAAATTTTGTTTGCGGCATCGCTCCTTCAAAGGCATCGACAACAAGGACAACACCATTTACCATTTTGAGGACACGTTCTACTTCACCGCCAAAATCGGCATGTCCCGGAGTATCAATAATATTTATTTTAATATCATTATAATGAATGGCTGTAT
This sequence comes from uncultured Eubacterium sp., assembly GCA_934316845.1. Lineage (GTDB taxonomy): Bacteria > Bacillota > Clostridia > Lachnospirales > Lachnospiraceae > Eubacterium_F. Next base: position 70,356 of record CAKRDZ010000006.1, read on the forward strand.
TTTTAGAAAGGATGGTAATACCACGTTCTCTTTCAATATCGTTGGAGTCCATCACACGTTCCGCAACTTCCTGATTTTTCCGGAAGACTCCGCTTTGTTTGAGCAATTCGTCCACAATCGTCGTTTTTCCATGATCGACATGGGCAATGATCGCAATATTTCTTATATCATCTCTTGATTTTACCATTTTTTTAATCGTCCTTTCGTATGATTATTTTAAAAAACTCTGTTCTCTATCATAGCACAGAAAAATAAATATGGCAAATCGAAAGTTTTTGTTCTAAAAAGAAAATTTTGTGCATATAGTATATGGTAAAGAAAAAAAGTCTGTGTTATAATATTAGGGTGCGTTGGTATGCACGCAGGTCATCGGGTTTCACATGATGATATACAATTGCACAGGTAAATAAACAAAGGGGGTCATATATGATGACAGATAAGGTGCTAGGAAACAATCAGGTAAATGTTTATGGTGAGGTGATCAGCGATTTCACTTTCAGCCATGAAGTGTATGGAGAGGGGTTCTATACTCTTCAATTGTCGGTGCGGCGTCTAAGTAATGTATTCGATACGATTCCGCTTATGGTGTCCGAACGTTTGATCGATGTCAAACAGGATTACCGCGGAAAATTTATCGAAGCATCCGGGCAGTTTCGTTCCTACAATCGTCACGAAGAGAATCACAACCGTCTGGTTCTTTCGATGTTTGTTCGTGACATTCGTGTGGACGATGAGCCGGGAGAATGTGAAAAACCAAATCACATTTTCTTGGACGGATATATCTGCAAACTGCCGGTATACCGCAAGACACCATTGGGACGAGAGATTGCAGATGTTTTGCTTGCAGTAAACCGTCCATATGGAAAATCCGATTACATCCCTTGTATCTGCTGGGGACGTAATGCACGTTTTGCCGATGGTTTTCAAGTAGGAGATCACATTCAGCTATGGGGAAGAATCCAGAGCCGTGAGTATCAAAAACGAATTGGAGAGGAAGACTTCGAGACAAGAACTGCTTACGAGATATCCGTCAGCAAACTGGAACGGATGGATCCGATGTCAGCGATTGTGGCAGCATCCGAAGAACCCGGATCCGACGAATCTGATATTTATGGCATGGAAGACGAGTAGGGGATCGTGAAAAATTTGCTTGCCATTTCTTAAATTTTGTGGTAAATTATTTCTCATAAATGAGCGAGTGTTGTCAAATTTGTGTCAATACGAACCAAAGAGAGGTGTTTATAACAATGGAATCAGGGATTATACAAGCCTTTTATGGAACAGGTAAGGGAAAAACATCAGCTGCTGTAGGGCAGGCACTTAGAGAACTGCAGCACGGACAGCGGATTACGATGATACAATTTCTGAAGGGAAAGGTTGCCGACGAGTTTCAGGTTTTAGACCGGCTTGAACCAGATGTACAGATTTTCCGGTTTGATAAAAGCGATGTGAATTACTGCGACTTATCAGACAGCGAAAAAGAAGAAGAAAAAGCAAATATACTAAATGGGTTTAATTTCTCAAAAAAAGTTCTTGAAACCGGAGAAAGCGATGTTATCATTCTGGATGAATTACTGGGATTGATCGATCTTGGAATTTTGACAGAGGATGACGTGGAAGACTTACTCCGCATTCAGGGGGATTATCGTAAACTCATTATCACCGGCACCAAACTGCCGGAACAGATCCGAGCCTACGTAGATGAAGTTTCAGAAATTCTGTAAAACAACATCTATGTGATTCGTACATAGCAGAAAAGAAAAGACTTTCAACTGTTTGAAAGACAGTTGAAAGTCTTTTTTTGTTTTCGGTAGTTTTTAAATCACAGAAAATAATTTTAAAGTAATTTTTTAATTAAGAAATGACACCCTTGCCTTTCTTCTAAGCGCGAGCGGTCCCGAAAGAGAAAGGCAAGGGTGTTATTCTATAATAAAAAATCACAATAAACCCATTTTTTTCTGATTTCCTATTTACTTTTTCTGAAATTTCTGTAAAATAGAAAGGAATAGAGAAAATTAGAGAGTGCCGTATGCGGCTTCGGAATGGAGGACAAAAGTGAGTAAAAGAGAGGACATTAAGAAAGTATTGATCATTGGATCAGGACCGATCATCATTGGACAGGCATGTGAATTTGATTATTCAGGAACACAGGCATGTAAAGCACTTCGTCAGCTTGGATACCAGATCGTACTGGTAAACTCAAACCCGGCGACGATCATGACAGATCCGGACATTGCAGATGTTACATACATCGAACCATTGAATGTAAAACGTTTGGAGCAGATCATAGAAAAAGAGCGCCCGGATGCAATCCTGCCAAACCTTGGTGGACAGTCAGGTCTGAATTTATGTTCCGAATTGGCAAGCGCCGGCATTTTAGATAAATACGATGTAAAAGTCATCGGTGTTCAGGTCGATGCGATCGAGCGTGGAGAAGACCGTATCGAATTTAAAAAGACGATGAACAAACTTGGCATCGAGATGGCGCGAAGCGAAGTGGCGTATTCCGTAGAGGAAGCCCTTGAGATCGCAGATAAACTTGGTTATCCGGTCGTTCTTCGCCCGGCTTATACGATGGGAGGAGCCGGCGGCGGACTCGTATATAATGTAGAGGAATTGAAAACCGTCTGTGCGCGTGGACTTCAGGCGAGTCTTGTCGGCCAGGTGCTGATCGAAGAATCCATTCTCGGATGGGAAGAATTGGAATTGGAAGTGGTGCGTGATGCAAAAGGAAATATGATCACGGTCTGCTTTATCGAAAATATTGACCCTCTCGGAGTGCACACAGGAGATTCCTTCTGTTCCGCGCCGATGCTTACCATCTCCGAAGACGTTCAGAAACGCCTTCAGGAGCAGGCATATAAAATTGTAGATGAAGTACAGGTGATCGGTGGAACCAATGTGCAGTTTGCCCATGATCCGGTATCTGACCGAATCGTTGTTATCGAGATCAATCCGAGAACATCCCGTTCTTCCGCGCTGGCATCCAAAGCGACAGGATTCCCGATCGCACTCGTATCTGCGATGCTGGCATCCGGACTTACACTGGATGAGATTCCATGCGGCGTCAATGGTACATTGGACAAATATGTGCCAAGCGGAGATTATGTCGTTATCAAATTTGCCAGATGGGCATTTGAAAAATTCAAAGATTCCGAGGACAAGCTGGGAACACAGATGCGTGCTGTCGGTGAAGTCATGAGTATCGGTAAAAATTATAAAGAGGCATTCCAGAAAGCCATCCGCAGTCTGGAGATTGGACGTTATGGCCTTGGATTTGCCAAAGATTTCCATGAGAAAACAAAGGACGAGTTGATGCAGATGCTGATCTATCCGACAAGTGAGCGTCAGTTTATCATGTATGAAGCACTCCGTAAAGGGGCTACGGTGGAAGAATTGTTTGAGCGCACACAGATCAAACACTATTTTATCGAGCAGATGAAAGAACTGGTAGAGGAAGAAGAAGCACTTTTGGCAAATAAAGGAAAAGTACCGGAAAAAGACGTTCTGGAAAAAGCAAAAAAAGACGGTTTCTCTGACCGTTATCTGGCACAGATCCTTGAAGTGACAGAAGAAGAGATCCGTAAGGCCAGAACGGGATTTGGTATTACCGAGAGCTGGGAGCCGGTTCGCGTAAGTGGTACAAAAGACAGTGCATATTATTATTCTACGTACAATGCAAAAGATGAGTCTACCGTAACAGACAAGAAAAAGATCATGATCCTCGGCGGCGGACCAAACCGTATCGGTCAGGGTATCGAATTTGACTACTGCTGTGTACACGCAGCCTTTGCTCTGAAAGAGATGGGATTTGAGACCATTATTGTAAACTGTAATCCGGAAACCGTATCGACGGATTATGATACTTCCGATAAATTGTATTTTGAGCCATTAACACTTGAAGATGTTTTGAGTATATATGAGAAAGAGAAGCCACTCGGTGTCATCGCACAGTTTGGTGGACAGACACCACTGAATCTGGCAGCAGATCTGAAGAAAAACGGAGTCAATATCCTCGGAACTTCGCCGGAGATCATTGATATGGCAGAAGACCGTGATCTGTTCCGCGGCATGATGGAAAAATTAAACATTCCAATGCCGGAAGCAGGTATGGCAGTAGATGTGGAAGAAGCACTTAAAATTGCAGATGAGATTGGTTATCCGGTTATGGTGCGTCCATCTTATGTCCTCGGCGGACGTGGCATGGAAGTAGTTAACGATCCGGAAAGCCTCAAACAATATATGGCAGCAGCCGTAGGTGTGACACCGGACCGCCCGATCCTGATCGACCGTTTCCTCCGTCACGCGATGGAATGCGAGGCAGATGCGATCGCAGACGGCAAACATGCTTTTGTACCGGCTGTTATGGAGCATATTGAACTGGCAGGAGTGCATTCGGGAGATTCCGCATGTATCCTTCCATCCAAAAATATTCCGGCAGAACTTGTCGAGACGATCAAAGATTACACACGCAGAATTGCCGAAGAAATGGGTGTCTGCGGATTGATGAATATGCAGTATGCGATCGAAGATGGAAAAGTATATGTATTGGAGGCAAATCCGCGAGCTTCCCGTACGGTTCCATTGGTATCCAAAGTATGTAATGTACAGATGGTAAAACTGGCAACCCAGATCATGACAAGAGAATTGACCGGAAATCCTTCTCCGATCGAAAATATGAAACCGGTAAATCCAAAATACTATGGAGTGAAGGAAGCCGTATTCCCATTCAACATGTTCCAGGAAGTAGACCCGGTACTCGGACCGGAAATGCGTTCAACCGGAGAAGTTCTCGGACTTTCAGAAAATGTCGGAGAGGCATTCTTTAAGGCACAGGAGGCAACACAGACAAGACTTCCAAAAGAAGGAAATGTACTGATGAGTGTCAGCAAGAAAGATAAACCGGAACTCGTTGAAGTAGCGAAGAAATTCGAGGCATGCGGTTTTGGAATCCTGGCAACCGGAACAACGTATGAACTGCTGAAAGAAAATGGAATTAAGGCAGAGCGCATCAATAAGATGCAGGAAGGCAAGCCAAACATCGTAGATGCGATCATCAATGGCAAGATCCAGCTGATCATCAACACTCCGGCGACGGGTGACGAGAAAGCCTTTGATGACAGTTACATCCGTAAAAATGCGATTAAGGCGAAAATTCCATATATGACGACGATGGCAGCAGCAAAAGCTACGGCAGATGGAATTTATACCGTGATCCATGAAGGCGAGATCGGTGTGAAATCCTTACAGGAGATCCATGAGTTGATCTGATGGTAGTATTTCCACGTCAAAACCGGTTCGTGCCTGCACGAAAAGTTCTTGACGAACACACACAGAAGTGTTATGATAAAAATTAAGTTAATAAAACAGTAGAGGCGCGGACTTTATCAGTATTTTTCCTGATGTGTCAGGTACACAAGTGATGGCTCAAAGAAAGGAAAGTCTGCCGAAGGGGGCAGTGACCTGATGCTGCTAACCCTGGGCATATATCAAACAGGTATATGACTGTCATCTTTATGATGGAGTGCTACAAAGTATTGAAATTGCGGATATGCAGCATTCCTCGGAACGTTGCATATCCTTTTTAGTGCAGGAAACTCAACTGTTTGTAACAACGTAACGATTCAGGGCACCCATACACTGGATCCGGAATCGTTACATTACAGGAAAAATAAATATAGTGCCGCCACGCGGCAGAATGGAGGAAATTATGGCTATTTTTACAGGAGCCGGAGTAGCACTTGTTACTCCGATGAATCAGGATGGAAGTGTGAACTATGACAAATTAAAGGAAGTGATCGAGCAGCAGATCGCAGGACACACCGACGCAATCATTATCTGTGGTACAACGGGAGAGGCTTCTACGCTTACGGTAGAAGAGCATATCGAATGTATCCGTTATTGTTGCGAAGTGGTAAATAAAAGAATCCCGGTAATCGCCGGAACAGGTTCTAATTGTACACGCACCGCTGTCGAACTTTCGAAAAAAGCTGAGGAAGCCGGTGCGGACGGCCTTTTGCTGGTAACACCATATTATAATAAATGTACACAGAACGGATTGAAAGCACATTTCAAAGCCGTTGCAGAAAGCGTAAAGATTCCGATCATTCTTTACAATATTCCGGGACGTACCGGCGTAAAGATCGCACCGGAAACCGTAGTAGAATTGTGCAAGACTGTAGATAATATCGTTGGTGTAAAAGATGCGACAGGCGATCTTTCTGAAGTAGCAGATGTACTCAGTATGGCAGGCGGTTCCGTGGATCTGTATTCCGGAAACGACGACCAGATCATCCCGGTACTTTCCCTCGGCGGAAAGGGTGTGATCTCCGTGCTTTCCAACATTCTGCCACAGGAGACACACGATATGACCGCAGCATTCTTTGCCGGTGATACGAAAAAAGCAATGGATATGCAGTTGGGATATCTGGATCTGATCCATGCTCTGTTCAGTGAAGTGAACCCAATCCCGGTGAAAAAGGCAATGAATCTGATGGGAATGGAAGCAGGGCCGCTGCGTATGCCATTGACCGAGATGGAAGAGGCTCATGCCAAAGTACTTGCTGACGAGATGAAAAAAGCAGGGATTGAAGTAAAATAAAGACAACGGAAGGAAATGTACGACATGACAAGAATCATTATGAGCGGCTGTAATGGCGCTATGGGAACAACAATTACAAAAATTGTAAATGAAGATGCAGAAGCAGAGATCGTAGCAGGAATTGACATTGTGGATGACGGTTCCAAAGATTATCCGGTATTTTCTTCCATCAAAGAATGTGATGTGGAAGCCGATGCGGTGATCGATTTTTCGACACCAAAGATTCTGGATGATCTGCTGGCATACTGTGAAGAAAGGAAAGTTCCGGTTGTACTCTGCACGACAGGATATGACGAAGCACAGCTGGCAAAGATTGAAGAGGCATCGAAAAAGACAGCGGTGCTAAAATCTGCTAATATGTCACTCGGTATCAATACGCTGATGCGCCTTGTACAGGAGGCAGCTAAAGTATTGGCAGCGGAGGGATTTGATGTGGAGATCGTAGAAAAGCATCATAACCAGAAGCTGGATGCGCCATCCGGTACGGCGCTTGCGCTTGCGGATGCCATCAATGAGGCGATGGATAACCGGTATGAATATATTTTTGACCGTTCCCAGAGAAGGGAAAAACGAGGCAAAAAAGAACTCGGAATCAGCGCTGTGCGCGGGGGAACGATTGTCGGCGACCACGATGTGATCTTTGCCGGAACGGACGAAGTGGTAACCTTTTCCCATACCGCATACAGCAAGGCGGTATTTGGAAAAGGTGCGGTTGCCGCAGCAAAATTTTTGAATGGAAAAGAGACTGGCCGGTTTGATATGGCAGATGTCATCGGCTGATCGGATAGAGAGGAAAGACGAGAACAATGATTCCAATTGGTATCAGTGAAATCCTCAAAGCAGTGGATGGAACTCTGCTTTGGGGAGATGAAAACGGTGTTGTTACAAATGTGGTGACTGATTCACGAAAAGCCGGAAAAGGCTCGCTGTTTGTACCGATCGTGGGAGAGCGGGTAGATGCCCATCAATTTATCCCACAGGTGATGCAGGCAGGAGCCAGTGTGACATTTTCATCGAAAAAAGATGTCGTGCCGGCGGCTTCGGGAAGCTGCATCTATGTAGAGGACACCCTTGCGGCACTTCAAAAAACGGCGGCGTATTACCGCGGCCGGTTTGATATCCCGGTCATTGGTGTGACGGGAAGTGTCGGAAAAACGACGACCAAAGAGATGATCAGTGCGGTATTGGAGAAAAAATACCGTGTTGTAAAGACACAGGGAAACTGGAACAGCCAGATCGGCGTTGCCCTGATGATGTTTGAATTGGAACCGGAGACAGAACTTGCCATCTTTGAGATGGGGATGAGCCTTCCGGGCGAGATGGCACGGCTGGTAGAAATTGCCAAACCGCAGACGGCGGTAATGACCAATATTGGTGTGTCACATATCGGAAATCTTGGCAGCCGTGAAAATATCGCCAAAGAGAAAGGACATATTGTCAAATATGTCGGGACTTCCCACGATGGGAAACTGTATATTTGCGGAAATGGTGACATGAAGCAGATTACCGGTGAAAATGTGCCGTATTCATTGTGCCGGGTCAAATGTCCGATCTGCTATTATGGAACCGAAGCGGACTGCGAAGTGCGGGCAACCGATCTTACGGTAATCGAAACCGGGCAGAAATTTGTCTATCATGGCAGACAGACCGGCGAGGTCGAATTGTCTGTGATGGGCGGTCACAATGTGAACAATGCCCTGGTTGCAATGGCTCTCGGCGAGCAGTTTGGCGTACCATTTGCCGATGCCGTACAGGCGTTAAAGGAGTACCGCCCGTTTTCCATGCGCGGGGAGCGGAAAGACGCCCACGGATATCATGTGATCGACGATACGTACAATGCCAGTCCGGATTCTATCAACAGCAATATTGACGCCTTGTTTGATTATGCAAAGACCGGACAGAAGATCGCGGTGCTGGGAGACGTTCTCGAACTGGGAGAACAGTCCGAAGAACTGCATCGCGGAATCGGTAAATTTATCGTAAAAGAAGCGGAAAAAGGCAAAGCACTGGATCTTGTCATTACGGTAGGAGAAGGAGCTTCCTTCATCGCAAAGCAGGTGGAAGAGAGCTCTAATATTGCTGTAAAAATTTGTCAAAACAATGAAGAGGCAGCTGCGGGGGTAAAAAAATGTGCCAAAGAGGGCGACTGGATCTTGATAAAAGGTTCCCGCGGAATGCACATGGATGAAGTAGTGCAGAAGGTTGTGATGTAATGTTTGCGGATATCATTGTAGATATCAGCGTCGAAGCGTTAGACAAAACGTATCAGTATATTGTACCAAAGCGTCTGGAATCGGAGATCCGGATCGGAACTCCGGTTCAGGTGCCTTTTGGGCGGGGAAATCGCCTGCTCAAAGGCTTTGTCATTCATTTGACGGAGAAGGCCGCATTTGATGTCTCACGTATGAAAGAGATTGTGAGTATTGCCACAAAGCAGATGCCGGTTGAAAGTGAACTCCTGCAGGTGGCAGGATTTATCCGAGAACGCTATGGCTCCACGATGAATGAGGCGATCAAAACCGTAATTCCCATACGAAAAAAGGTAAAGTCAGTGGAAGAACACTGGCTTACTTTTGCTATGGAAAAAAATAAAGTTTTTGATATTCTGGGGGAATATAAGAGGAGACATTATGCCGCCAAGGTGCGGCTGATCGAAGGAATGCTCGCAGAGGGAGACGTGCTCAACCGGCATATGGCAATTCAAAAATATAAGGCAAATAAAGCCGTGATCGATGGACTCGTAAAAGAGGGGATTGTGCGTGTGAGCAAAGAGCGGATTTACCGGAAGGCCGTGGAAGAGCAAGCACAGGAAGCACAGCGTCCACCGGCATTAAATGAAGAACAGCAGGAAATTGTGGAAGATTTTGTAAAAGAATACCGCGAAGGGATACGAAGAACCTATTTATTATATGGAATTACCGGAAGTGGAAAAACGGAAGTATATATGCAGCTTCTAAGTGAAGTGCTGGCAGAGGGGAAGCAGGCAATCGTCCTGATCCCGGAGATTGCACTGACATTTCAGACGGTATCCAGATTCCAAAAACGGTTTCCGGGAAGGGTGTCGGTGCTGCATTCGAGACTTTCCGAGGGGGAGCGGGCAGATCAGATTGAAATGGCAAAAAATGGGGATATTGATATTATGATAGGGCCGCGATCTGCTTTGTTTACGCCATTTGAGCGGCTTGGCATCATCATTATGGACGAAGAACATGAGACAAGTTATATCAGTGAAAGTTCGCCGCGCTATCATACGGATGAAGTGGCGGTATACCGGGCAAAACTGGCGGGAGCAAGTGTTGTCCTCGGCTCGGCGACGCCTTCGGTGAAAAGTTATCAGGCGGCAAAAGAAGGGTGTTACAAAGAATACCGTTTGACAAAACGTGCCGGCAATGCGGCATTACCAAACATAGATATCGTGGATCTGCGGGAAGAATTGAAGGCCAAAAACCGGTCGGTATTCAGCCGGCTTTTGCAGCAGAAACTGCAGGAGTGCCTCGCAAAGGGCGAACAGGCGATGTTATTTATCAACCGGAGAGGGTATGCCGGTTTTGTTTCTTGTAGAAATTGCGGAAATGTGATACAATGTTCTCATTGTGATGTATCGATGACAGCACATAAAAATCATGTAGGCGATGTGGATACGCTGGTATGTCATTATTGCGGACATTCTGTCGCCATGCCGGAGCGCTGCCCGGAATGCGGTTCTCCCTATATCGCGACGTTTGGACTGGGGACACAGAAAGTCGAAGAGATGCTTCGGCGTCTAATGCCGCAGGCGCGGATCCTGCGGATGGATGCAGATACCACGACCGGAAAACACGGTCACGAAGGTGTGTTGTCCGCGTTCCGTGAGGGAAAGGCAGACATCCTGATCGGAACCCAGATGATCGTAAAAGGGCATGATTTTCCGAATGTCACGCTGGTGGCGGCACTTGCCGCCGATATGAGCATGTTTGAGCAGGATTATCAAAGCAGCGAGAGGACATTCCAGCTTTTGCAGCAGGCAAGTGGAAGAGCCGGCCGCGGCGAAAAGCCGGGCGAAGTCATCATTCAGACTTATAAGCCGGAACATTATGTCATCGAGAGCATCCGAAAGCAGGACGATACCATTTTCTATGAAAATGAGCTGGCGTACCGCAGAATGCTCGGATATCCACCGTGTAAGGCAATGCTTCGCGTAATGATATCGGCAGAGAAAAAAGAGGAGTGCGAAGAAATTTTACAAAATATGGCAAAATGGATCTCGCAGAAGTATGCCGGAAAAGTCAGTGTGTTAGGGCCGTCCGCTGGTGGACTCCGAAAGCGGAAAGACAGGTTTCACTGGCAGTTAATGATCAAGGGAGCGGAGACAGAGTCGCTTCTTGGCATCAAGGAAGAAATTATGGCATGGATGGAAAACAGACCGCATTCGTGTTATGTGCAGTATGAGTTAGATGGATAAGAAAGGACGAAAACTATGGCAATCAGAAACATACGTATTATTGGCGATGAAATACTTACAAAAAAAGCTAAAGAAGTAAAAGAGATGACAGAGAAGACAAGAGAACTTGTACAGGATATGCTGGATACAATGTATGAGGCGGAAGGTGTCGGACTGGCGGCTCCCCAGGTAGGTATCCTGAAACGGATCGCCGTGATCGATATCAGTCCGGAGCAGGATTCTCCGATCATATTGATCAATCCGGTTATCACTCATACCGAAGGAGAACAGCGCGGAAGCGAAGGATGTTTGAGTGTGCCGGGAAAAGCAGGGATCGTGACAAGACCGAATATTGTCCGCGCAAAGGCGTATGATCTCGATATGAAGGAATTTGAGATTGAGGGCGAAGAACTTCTTGCCCGTGCGTTGATCCATGAGATCGAGCATCTTGACGGACAGTTGTATGTGGATAAAGTAGAAGGACAGCTTGTTGATGTGGATGAGGAAATGGAGGACTAGATGGATATTATCTTTATGGGAACCCCGGATTTTGCCGTGCCGGTGCTGGAGACATTGATCGCATCGGAAAAACATACGGTAAGAGCCGTTGTTACGCAGCCGGATAAGGCGAGAGGACGCAGTGGAAAACTTATTTTTACGCCGGTCAAAGAAGTGGCGGTAAAACATGAGATTCCGGTGTATACGCCGCAAAAGGTAAAAGATCCGGAGTTTGTGGAGACATTAAAACAGATTTCCTGTGACATTATCGTGGTCGTTGCTTTTGGTCAGATCTTGTCAAAAGAAATTTTAGATTTACCAAAATTTGGATGTGTCAATGTACATGCTTCGCTTTTGCCGAGATGGCGCGGAGCGGCACCTATTCAGTGGTCGATCCTGGAAGGCGATGAGAAGACCGGCGTCACGATTATGCAGATGGATGTCGGACTGGATACCGGAGATATGCTTGCCACGGAAGAAGTTCCGCTTCTTGGCACAGAAACCGGTGAAAGCCTGTTTGAACAACTTTCTACCCTTGGCGGGCCATTGCTTCTGAAGACGCTGGATGAGATTGAAAATGGCGAGGCAGAGCCGGTAAAGCAAAATGACGAAGAGAGCACGTATGCGAAAATGCTCACGAGAGAGATGGGAGAACTGGATTTTAAAGAAGAAGCCGTTCGCCTGGAGCGCTATGTACGCGGGTTAAATTCGTGGCCGAGTGCGTATACGCATTATCATGGAAAACTGCTCAAGATCTGGGAAGCGGATGTCGTGGAAGACGACAGCGAAGGCAGACCGGGTGAGATCGTTGGACTGCAAAAGGACGGATTTCTGATCCAGACGGGAAAAGGATGTCTGAAAGCACGACAGGTTCAGCTGGAGGGCAAAAAACGGATGCCTGCCGGAGATTTCCTGCGGGGAATGCAGATGAAAGCGGGCGACCTGCTTGGCAGGGAAGAGTAATGGAGAAAGTTTGTGAGAGATTATATATTTGATATCGTCTATGGAACATTAGAACAAAAAAAGCATAGCGATGAACTGTTTCATGAGATCTGCCGGAAAGAAACAATGCACATGGCGAGAGACCGGCATTTCGTACAGAGAGAAGCGCTGGGAACCATTGAACGGGCAATCGAGCTGGATGAATATCTGGGAGCCGTTTCCCATACGCCGGCAGCAAAAATGAATCCGGTCATCCGCACGATCCTGCGGATGGGAACGTATGAATTATTCTACATGGACAAAGTGCCGGACGCGGCAGCCTGCAATGAGATGGTACTATTGACAAAAAGGAAAAAACTGGAAAAATATGCCGGCTTTGTCAATGGTGTATTGCGTAATCTGGCGCGGAAAGACAAGGAAAAATTACGGGAAGAACTTGCTGCGAAGAAGCGGGATGTTGCAGAGAAATATTCGTTTCTGTATGCGGTGCCAAAAGAACTTTGTGCCCTGTTATTAGCTCATTATGGGAAAAAGAGTACGAAGAAGATGCTGGAGGCATTTCAGGAGACAAAGCCGGTCTGTATCCGGGTACATACGAAAAATGCGTCGCCGGAAGAGGTGCGGCGGGAATTGGAAGAAGCGGGCATTGAAGTAAATGAACTGCCACATCTGCGGAAAGAGGGATTCTGCCTTACGCATGTGGAAAATGTGGAGACGCTTCCGGGATTTTCGGAAGGGCATTTTACCGTGCAGGATGAAAGTTCCATGCTTCCGGGCGTGATCTCCGGTATTAAACCGGGAGACCGGGTGCTCGATGTGTGTGCCAGCCCCGGAGGAAAGACATTTCATGCTGCCGATCTGTTAAAAGGGAAAGGGCATATCTGTGCCAGAGATGTTTCCGAAAAGAAGCTGATACGGATCCGTGAAAATGCAGCCAGACTGCACGAAACGGAAGTGGAGATAAAAGTCTGGGATGCAAGAAAAGAAGATCCGGACTGGAAAGAAATGGCAGATGTCGTACTGGCGGATGTTCCGTGTTCCGGGATCGGAGTGATCGGGAAAAAGCCGGAGATACGCTACGATGCCGTTTCCCATATCGGAGAACTTGTGCCGGTCCAGCGAGAGATCCTGAAAGGGATTTTGCCGGCATTGAAGCCGGGCGGAACATTGATCTACAGCACATGTACGGTCAGTCCGCAGGAAAACGAGAAAAATGTCGCCTATCTCGAAGAACATTTTCCACTGAAACGGGAGAGCCTGGATGAATATCTTCCGGAATCCCTGCAGAACAAGATGACAAAAGAAGGAATGCTTCAGATCCTGCCGGGTGTCAATGGCAGCGACGGTTTTTTTGTGGCACGACTCGTAAAGGAGAAATAGATGGAAAAGAAGGACTTGCGAAGCCTTACAATCGAAGAAATGACAGAACTTGCCGAGCATATGGGGCAGAAGGCATTTCGCGGAAAACAGTTATTTGAATGGATCCATAAAAAACAGGTTGAAAACCTGGAAGAAATTTCCAATTTGCCAAAAGCATTTCTGGAGCCATTGCAGGAAAACTATATGGTTTCCGGTGTGACACTTGTGAAAAAGCAGATGTCAAAGGCGGGAGATACGGCGAAATATCTGTTTTCCCTTGCTGACGGCAATCTGGTCGAGAGCGTGTGGATGAAATATCATCATGGCAACAGCGTGTGTATTTCTTCCCAGGTCGGCTGCCGGATGGGATGTACCTTTTGTGCGTCCACACTGACCGGGCTTACGAGAAGCCTGACGGCAGGAGAGATGCTTTCCCAGATCTATGAGATTCAGAAGGAGACGGGAGAGCGGGTGTCCAATGTTATCGTTATGGGAATGGGTGAACCGCTTGATAATTACGACAATCTGATCCGTTTTGTCAAGCTGCTGTCGCATCCACAGGGAATCCGGATCAGTCAGAGAAGCATTACGGTTTCTACGTGTGGTCTGGTTGACTGCATTCGTGATCTGATGAAAGAAAAATTACAGATCACACTGGCGATCAGTCTCCATGCGCCAAACGATGAAATCCGACAAAAAACGATGCCGATCGCAAAAAAATATTCGATTGAAGAAATTTTTTCTGTCTGTCATGAATATGTTGACTATACAGGTCGCAGGGTGACCTTTGAATATAGTATGATCGATGGTGTAAATGACGGAAAAGCCCATGCTTTGGAGCTTGCGAGAAGATGTAAAGGGCTGAACTGCCACATTAATCTCATTCCGCTCAACGAAGTAAAAGAGAGAAAATGCCATCGTTCAAAAGAAGAAAACATTAGAGATTTTAAATTAGTACTTGAAGAAAATCGAATAAATGTTACAATAAGAAGAGAGATGGGGAGCGATATAGATGCTGCCTGTGGTCAGTTACGTAATCAATTTATGAACCGGCCCACTTCTGAATAAGGAGGTTAGACTGTGCAAACATTTTCGTTAACAGATACGGGACGCATGAGAACTGCCAACCAGGACTACGTTTTCTGTCAGGATACAGAGATTGGAAGTTTCCCAAATCTGTTTATTGTGGCTGATGGTATGGGAGGTCACAATGCAGGTGATACCGCTTCACGAATGTGTGTGGAGGAGGTTGTATCGCAGATAAAAAAGAGTACAAAGATCACCCCGATCGGGATCTTTGAACAGGCTGTAGCAGCGGCAAATGAGAAAGTATACCGGGCATCCAATGAGGATCCGTCTTTATACGGAATGGGAACTACCGTGGTTGCAGCGATGGTATTGGGAAAGGTAGTTTATGTTGTAAATGTTGGAGATTCCAGATTGTATGTATGTAAAGACTCACTGACACAGATCACAGTGGATCACTCTCTTGTGGAGGAGATGGTACAGTCCGGAAAACTGCAAAAAGAAGAGATGCGTACACATCCAAATAAGAATATTATCACACGGGCTCTTGGAACCGATCAGGAGGTCAAAGCGGACTGCTTTGAGATTGAAGTGGAAAAAGGGGACGTGCTTTTGTTATGCTCTGACGGGTTGTCCAATATGCTGGAAGATAAGACCATGGAAGAGATTATAAAGAAGTATCCGGAGGATATGGAGCAAGCGGCGAGAAAATTGGTAGATGAGGCAAATAAAGCCGGCGGAAAAGACAATATCAGTGTTGTTCTTGTCCGTATTTAAAAAAGATTGGAGGCGTTATTTTGGTAAGTATAGGAACCATTATTGGTGATCGCTATGAAATACTTGAAAAAGTCGGCAGTGGTGGTATGGCGGATGTTTTCCGTGCAAAATGTCACCGGTTAAACCGCTACGTGGCTATTAAGATATTAAAACAGGACTATAGTGAAGATACCAAATTTGTGACAAAATTCCGTGGAGAAGCGCAGGCGATCGCCGGCATTTCCCATCCTAATATCGTTGGTATTTACGATGTCGGCGAGGAAAATGGCATGTATTATATTGTCATGGAACTTGTAGACGGAATCACATTGAAAAAATATATTGAAGAAAAGGGAAAACTGTCCGTAAAAGAGGCTGTCGGCATTTCTCTTCAGATTGCAAACGGACTGGAAGCAGCACATAGCAATCACATCATTCATCGTGACATCAAACCACAGAATATTTTGATCGCGAGAGATGGTACGGCAAAAGTGACGGACTTTGGTATTGCCAAAGCGGCAAGTTCCAATACGATTACGGCCAATGCGATGGGATCCGTGCATTATATCTCACCGGAGCAGGCAAGAGGCGGTTACAGTGATGAGAAGAGTGACATTTATTCTCTTGGTGTAACGATGTATGAGATGCTCAGCGGTACTCTGCCTTTTAACGGTGAAAGTGCTGTCGCAATTGCGCTGGCGCATATTCAGGAAGAAGCGGTGCCTCTGGCAGCGTTGGATGCGACAATTCCAAAGGGAATCAGTAACATTGTCAATAAATGTATGCAGAAGAAGACCGAACTTCGCTACAGTTGTGTGGCAGACTTGATTGCTGATCTGAAAATGTTTTTGCAGGATCCGTCCGGAGACTATGGTGTGATTGGAAATCTGTATAAAAACGACGGCACGATATTTATGTCAAAAGACGATGTCAATACGCTCCGGGATGCCTCCCGAAAGGGGATGGGGCCGGTCGAGAAAAAGATAGAAGTGCCGGAAAAGGAAGAGCCGGAAGAACCGGAAAATAATTCCGATGTGGATCCGAAATTGGAAAAAGCACTGGTGTTTGGAAGTATTGCGGTAGCAATTATCATAGGACTTGTTGTACTGTATATGGTAGGACGTGTGCTTGGGTTCTGGGGAAGTGCGAAGCCAAGCAGTGAAGAAAAAGATCCGTCTACGCAGGTTACAGAGACAGCAAAACCGGGAACAAGTACATCCGAAGAAGAGATTACTTTGGAAGATTATGCCAATAAGATTAAAGATTACGTTGAGACGGATCTGTCAAATTATGACATTTCCTGTACTGTAACAGAAGAGGCTTCGGATGATGTGGAGAAAGGCTATGTGATCCGTACCAGTCCGGCAGCCGGTTCCAGCGTGAAAAAAGGCGGTAAGGTAGAACTGATCGTCAGCAGCGGGGTAGAGCAGGTTTCCATCCCGGATACGACAGGCGATACGATCACAGATGCTTACCAGACTTTGAATGATAAAGGTTTTAAAGTAAAACAGGGCGAAGATGTCTACAGTTCCCAGCCAATCGGTAAAGTGGCTTATACAAAGCCGGCAGCCGGGAAAAAGGTAGATAAAGGTGCGACGATCACCATTTATCCAAGTAAGGGCGAAGAGACAAAATATGTCAAAGTGCCAAACCTTCTTGGCATGACACGAAGCCAGGCAAAGAGTGCACTGGAAAAAGCAGGTTTGAAGTATGGCTCGGAGACAAAGAG
Source organism: uncultured Eubacterium sp. (assembly GCA_934316845.1). Classification (GTDB taxonomy): domain Bacteria; phylum Bacillota; class Clostridia; order Lachnospirales; family Lachnospiraceae; genus Eubacterium_F. The sequence goes on from CAKRDZ010000006.1 coordinate 87,687, forward strand.
TTATTCGTCTACGCAGAAGAACCGTGTCTGTGTGCAGAGTGTATCCAGCGGAAACGAAGTGGAAGAGGGAAGTTCAGTTGACATTACGTTGAGCCTTGGACCGGAAGTAACGTATACGTATGAAGGAAGTGTTACGATCGCCAATCCATTTGAGTACGAGACAGATACCGGAAAGATCAAAGTGGTTTTGAAACAAGACGGCAACACGACGACAGTACGGGAAGAAGACAAGACGTATTATGATTTCCCTTGGACGCTTGACGGAATCAAAGGAAGCAGTGCAAACCAGGGAGAGATCACCGTTTACCGTGATGGACAGCAGGTTGCAACGTACAATGTAACCTTCAAGAGGGTTGCAAATTAATGGATTTAACAGGAAAGATCATTAAGGGAATCGCCGGGTTTTACTATGTAAACTGTGAAGAAAATGGTGCTTTGCAGACGTATGAATGTAAAGCCAAAGGCGGTTTCCGAAAAGATAAGATTAAGCCGCTTGTCGGTGACAATGTGCGGATACAAGTCGTTTCAAACGAAGAAAAAAGAGGTAATATCGAAGAAATCCTGCCACGAAAAAATCAGCTGATCCGTCCGGAAGTGGCGAATGTGGATCAGGCAGTTGTCGTATTTGCGATGGCAGACCCGATGCCGAATCTCAATCTGTTAGACCGTTTTCTGGTTATGATGGAGCGGCAGGGAGTTGAGACGGTGATCTGTTTTAATAAAACGGATATTGTATCGGAAGAAGAAGCAAAACGACTGGCAGCTATTTACGAAAAATGTGTCAATCAGGTGCTTACCATCAGTACCAGGAAAAAAATGGGACTTGCCCGGCTGCAGCAGGTATTGGAAGGAAAGACGACGGTGTTAGCCGGACCGTCCGGTGTAGGAAAATCCAGCACGCTCAACGAACTGTATCCGGAAGCAAAGATGGAGACCGGTTCAGTCAGTGAAAAGATTGGACGCGGAAGGCATACGACAAGACATTCGGAATTGTTTTGTATCAATGCCTCCACTTATTTGTTTGACACACCGGGATTTAGTTCGTTAAAGATTCCGGATATTACGAAAGAAGAATTAAAAGATTATTTTTCGGAATTTCATCCGTATGAGGGGCAATGCAGGTTTTTGGGGTGTACCCATACGCATGAGCCGGATTGTAAAGTAAAAGAGGCGCTGGAGAACGGGCAGATCAGTTTGGTTCGTTATGAAAATTATCTTCAGATGTATGAGGAATTAAAAGAATGGGAAAAGAGAAAATACAACTAATGAAAATGGGGGAAGACTATGAATTATAAGTTATCAACTTCAATTTTGGCAGCTGATGTCGCGAGATTGGGAGAAGAACTCGACACTGTGATCAAAGCAGGGGCAGATTATATCCACATTGATATTATGGATGGAATGTTTGTCAATAATATTTCGTTCGGGATCCCTGTGATCGAAGGAATCCGCGGATGTACCGATACGTTTTTTGATGTACATCTTATGGTACAGGAACCGATCCGTTATGTGCGTGAGTTTGCCTATGCCGGATCCGATGGGATTACCGTCCATGCAGAGGCCTGTGATAATCTTGAGGCGACGATCGATGAGATCATAAAAGCAGGAAAAAAACCTGCCGTAGCCATCAAACCGATGACGGACATTGATGGAATTTTACATATTCTTCCCAAAATATACATGGTTCTTATTATGACAGTAGAGCCTGGATATGGAGGACAGAAAATCCGTAAGGATACATTTGAAAAGATCCGTCGTCTCCGCGCGTACATTGATGAAAATCAGCTGGATGTGGATATTGAAGTAGATGGTGGTGTGGATCTTAATAATATTTATGAAGTAATGGATGCCGGAGCGAATGTCATCGTAGCGGGGACGAAAGTGTTTCACGGAGACGTAGTAAAAAATGTGCAGGCATTCCGTAAAGCAATGGAATACGAAGAAAAGATAAGATGACTTTCGCTTGAAGGGAGTCAAAATGGCAGAGGAGATTTTAAAAACAACATTATATGATCTGGAAAAAGCAAAACAAGATACGGAGCACAACCGCGCTATGCTGCAGGCGCTGGGTGAGTCGTATCTTTCTGTCGTTTATGCGGATCTTGACAAAAATGAGATAGTAATTGAAAAAACGGAAGAAGGGTATGAAGAATTATTTTTTGTCCGGGAGATCAGCGAGATTCATGGCTTTGATGATGCGATTCAGTATTATGCAGATGCGATTGTTGTAGAGGAAGGAATGTGAATATTTTCCGTGTCACAAGGTGGATTCTGGTGATGAACTGCTACAGGTAAATATTGGAAAACTCCGCGAGGAGATCTGGGAGAGGATGGCGCAGATTGCGTCCTGGGAGAAGATGGATAAGGAAATGTACTGCGAACACTGCATCGGACAGAAGGGCGGGTGCGAATTTTATGAAAATTATACCCGATAGGGTGCAGTTACGAGTAAAAAAGTTAAAATTACACCTTATCGGGTATAAAATTGCAAAAAATACCTTGAAATTATACCCGTTTGGGTGTAATATGGCAGTATGAAGATGTGAGGAGGCAACACATATTATACGAGAAGAGGTAAGGATATGAATAAAATCGCTCGATTTGTAAAGGAAAATCGGAAGAAAACAGGACTTACACAGGAAGAATTTGCCATACGGTCCGGACTGGGGCTTCGGTTTGTACGGGAGTTAGAACAGGGAAAGGAAACGCTCCGAATGGATAAGGTAAATGCGGCGCTGGCGATGTTTGATATGGAAACGGTTCCGGGAAGAAAGGATGATGAATGATGGACAATTCATTTCGAACCGCGTATGTTTATGTTTGTAATGTTTTTGCGGGGATTGTTTGTGAGACGGATGCGGGGTATTTGTTTGCCTATGACGATGAATATCGAAAAAGGCCGGATGCGAAAGGAGTTTCGCTTACACTGCCATTGTCAGAGAAAGAATATACATCGAAGACATTATTTCCATTTTTCGATGGCTTGATTCCGGAAGGATGGTTGTTGAATGTAGTCAGCCGTAATTGGAAGATCGATACAGCAGATCGGTTTGGATTATTGCTGGTTGCCTGCAAAGATGCGATTGGAAATGTCAGTATACAGGAGGAGAGAATATGAATTGTTTATGCTGTGGGAAACCATTGAGAACAGAAAATGAAACCGGGTGGCATAAGGCGTGCATCAAACGATTTTTTATGACAGAGACACTTCCGGAAATTGACATAGATGAGCAGGTATTAACACAACTTGCAACGGAGAGTATTCAAAAGGGATATACCGTTCCCGGAGTGCAGAAAAAAATGTCACTGCACTTGTTTTCACAGACTAAAAAGCCAAGACTGACATTGATCAATTACCCAAGCGGCTATATTTTGAAACCGCAGGTAGAGGAGTTTGATTCCCTGCCGGAGGCAGAACAGCTCGTAATGACGATGGCCGATTCCATTGGAATTTCCACCGTTCCTCATGCCTTGATGAAAGGAAAAGGACAATTTGCGTATATCACCAAAAGAGTGGATCGAATATTTGAGAAAAATGATGTGAAAATGCTGGCAATGGAGGATTTCTGCCAATTGGATCTCAGACTTACGCAGGATAAATACCGGGGTTCTTATGAACGCTGTGCAAAGATAATCAGTAAATATTCAAGCCGGAAAGGACTGGATATGACGGAATTGTATTTGCGGTTGCTCTTTTCCTTTGTAGTCGGAAATTCAGATATGCATCTTAAAAATTTTTCTCTGATAGAGACCGGAGAAGGAAGTGGAAAATATGTACTTTCGCCGGCATATGATCTGCTCCCGGTTAATGTTGTTATGCCGGAAGATAAGGAGCAGTTTGCGCTTGCCCTGAATGGAAAAAAGATGAATTTGCGGCGGAAAGATTTTATGGTCTTTGCCGATGAATGTGGGATCAGCCGGGCATCTGCGGAGAAAATGATAGGATTGATCGTTAAGAAAAAAGAAGTATTGATATCTATGTGCAGGGCGTCTTTTTTACCGGAGTATATGCAGGAAAGACTTTGTACGCTTATAAACGACCGAATGAATTTGTTTTAGAAAGGAAAACGATATGAACATATTAAAAAACAAACTGTTTTTGCAGGAATTTTGCTCGCGCTGGGGCTGATTTATTTTATCGGAACAAGGACGGGCAGAAAGAAAGTGATCGTTTCCGGTATTATATTTGTCTTGTGCTGCATTTTGGGGTATTCCGATTCTTTTGCTTTCTGGCAGAACGATCTTACTTACGAAGGAGAATCCATCTATAATTATCTTCAGGTGTCCGAAAATTTATGAAAGGGAAGGCATCCAGGGACTTTTGGAAGAATTGTAAGGTGTGGCACCTTTGTTCTTTGTGGACAAAGACGAGCAGATGTGTTATAATGAAGCATGCTGAGGCATGCGCAGGTCATCAAGCTTCGCTTGGTGACAAAATATAATGAGGCATGCGCAGGTCATCAAGCTTCGCTTGGTGACAAAATATAATGAAATGCAAATAAAGGTTTAAGGAAGAAAGGAAAGTATAGAAAATGAAACTCGGAATCGTTGGACTTCCCAACGTGGGAAAAAGTACGTTATTTAATTCATTGACAAAGGCAGGAGCAGAATCGGCAAACTATCCGTTTTGTACGATTGACCCGAATGTAGGCGTTGTACCGGTGCCGGATGAGAGACTGGATGTGCTGGCAGAGATGAATCATTCTGCAAAAGTAGTGCCGGCTGTCATTGAATTTGTAGATATTGCCGGTTTGGTAAAAGGAGCTTCCAAAGGAGAAGGACTTGGTAACCAGTTTTTGTCAAATATCCGTGAGGTAGATGCTATCGTGCATGTGGTACGCTGCTTTGAAGATACCAATATTGTGCATGTAGATGGAAGCATTGATCCGCTTCGTGATATCGAGACGATCAATCTGGAACTGATCTTTTCAGATATTGAAATTCTGGAGCGCCGTCTGGCAAAGAGCATCAAGGCAGCAAGAGCCGATAAAAAGCTGGCAGCAGAAGTGGATATGCTGGAGCGTTTAAAAGCATTTTTGGAAGAGGGACATCTTGCGAAGAATTTTGAACTGCAGAGCGAAGAGGAAGAAGCCTGGTTTAAGGAGTACAATCTTCTCACGGCAAAACCGGTTATCTATGCGGCAAATGTTGCAGAAGACGATCTTGCAGATGATGGTGCGACGAATGAATATGTGGAAAAAGTCCGTCAGTTTGCGGCAGATGAAAATTCAGAAGTATTTGTTATCTGTGCGCAGATCGAGCAGGAGATTGCAGAACTGGATGACGAAGAAAAGAAAATGTTTTTGGAAGATCTTGGAATTGCAGAATCCGGATTGGAAAAATTGATCAAAGCAAGTTATAAACTGCTTGGTCTTATCAGTTATATCACGAGTGGCGAGATGGAAACCAAAGCATGGACGATCACGAAAGGAACCAAAGCTCCACAGGCGGCCGGAAAGATACATACGGATTTCGAACGTGGATTTATCCGTGCAGAAGTTGTCAGCTATGATCATCTGGTGGAAAATAATGGTTATAACGGAGCTAAAGAAAAAGGGCTTGTCCGTTCCGAAGGAAAAGAATATGTGGTGCAGGACGGCGACGTCGTACTGTTCCGATTTAACGTATAATGAAGCAGGCAGTCCCAGAAGATTCCGTGGAGTTTTCTGGGACTTGCCAGTATGACGCGGAACAATATCCGCAGAAAGGATAGAGTATGAATTCAGCAGAAATTGCATTCCCTAATATCGGAATATACATTCCGCATCTACCGAAAGGGATTACCATCGGAGGATTTACGATTGCATTTTACGGTATGATCATTGCGGTGGGAATGTTGTCCGGACTTTGGCTTGCCTGTCATCAGGCACAGAGAACGGGGCAGAAAAAAGAAGTATATACAGATTTTGCCATTTATGCGATCGTTTTTTCGCTGATTGGTGCGAGACTGTATTATGTGGCATTCAGTTGGGAAAATTATAAAAATGATCTGCTTCAGATTTTTAATACGCGTGGCGGGGGGATGGCAATTTATGGAGCCGTGATCGCAGCAGTATTAACGGCAATCATATACTGTAAAGTAAAAAAATACAAGTTCTTTCTGCTTGCGGATACTGCGGTAGGTGGACTTGTGCTTGGTCAGATTATCGGACGTTATGGAAACTTCTTTAACCGGGAGGCTTTTGGAGAATATACCAATAGTTTGTTTGCCATGCGTCTGAGAGTGGATCAGGTAAATCCGGCAAATATCACGGAATTGATGAAAAGCCATATGACAACGGTGGATGGTGTGCAGTATATTCAGGTACATCCAACGTTTTTATATGAATCCCTTTGGAATGTTCTGGTTCTCGTATTAATCCTTGTATTTACGACGAAAAAGAAATTTGATGGAGAGATATTTTTGCTTTATCTCGTGGGTTATGCGCTTGGACGTGTGTGGATCGAAGGACTACGCACGGATCAATTACAGATTGGAAGTACCGGAATCGCAGTTTCTCAGGTGCTTTCTGGTGCCATTGTGCTTGTCGGTATTGTGATATGGATCTGCGTGAGAGTAAGACAAAAGAAAACAAAGTAAAAAGGAAAAGAGGATCCGTTATATGCAAAAGAGAACCCTTTTGGTAATAGAAGACAATGAAATTAATAAAGAGTTTTTGGTCAGCAGTTTAGCAGAAAAATATCATATTCTCTCCGCAGAGAACGGACAGGCCGGACTGGAGCTTCTTAACAAAAGGGTAGAAGAGATCTCTGCCATTTTGCTGGATATCCAGATACCGTTTTGGAGGCGATGAATTTGTGGTTTTGTCTTTTGATGAAAGTGAAGAATGTTTTCATACGAAACTACGTTTAATCAGGAACTGTTAAAATTATACAAGTGTAAAAATGAAGAGGAATTTTTGAAACTTACCGGAAATTCCTTCAAAGGAATGGTTTACCCGGAGGATCTGGATATTGTCGAGTGTGATATATCGAACCAGATTAAGCAGGAAAGAGATATAGACCGCGTCAAATACAGGATAATATGTAAAGATGGAACGGTAAAAAGGGTTCTTGATTATGGACGTTTTGTGCATACAGAACGGTATGGAAATGTGTATTATGTATTTATGAATGATATCACGGAAGAGGATTCATATAATGAAAAAAAGCAAGTTGAAAATTGAAAAATTGATATTAAGGCTATCGTTTATTGGCAGTATTTTGTTTGTGCTTTCCGAGGGGCTCATGGCGTGGATCACACATTCGCACTCGCTGTTGACAGACTGTCTGTTTGACGCGGCAGATCTGGTTATGATCGGTCCCTTTTTGGTACTCATACCGCTGCTTTATACGCCGGTTACGGAAAAACATCCGTATGGATATTCGCAGGTAGAGTCGTTGTTTCTGCTTGTGAAATACAGTGTATTGTTAGCGCTGACCTGTAATTTGCTGATAGAAAATGTAAAACTGTTATTTCAGGGCGGGCATGATGTGGACGCAGGAAGTATCGCGGTATTTGAATTTCTGGTGTGTCTCGGATGTGCCGCAATGTATCTGCTCCTGAGTCATTACAGTAAAAAATATGAGTCCGATACGATCAAGGCGGAATTGTATATGTGGAAACTGGACATTGTAAGCAGTATGGGGGTTGCGGCTGCTTTTGCCGTTCAGACCATATTGGTTCAGACACAATGGAAGTTTCTGGTTCCTTATATCGATCCGGCGGTTGCGGCTATCATGGCTCTGTTTTTAATCAAAGAGCCGGTCAAAGTCATTTTCCAGAGCATCCGTAATCTGGTGCTTTTTGCCCCTGAACAGGAAGTGTTTGACCAGATTTATGCCATTGTAAATAAACATATGCAGGAGTATCCCTATGAAGTGACTTTTTTAGATGTGATCCAGACGGGGCGAAAACTCTGGGTAGAGGTGTACATAGGAAATCAGACAGACGTCATTCATATCAGTATCCTGCATCGGGTAAGGGATGAGATAAAGCAGGAACTGCGGCATAAATACGATCAGGTGTACATAGAAATCATTCCAGATTAGAAAACTTTATGGGGATTTCGCGGGAATATGAAATACAACGAACGGGGATTTGCGTAGAAATTGTGTTTACATAAGCGGGGATTTGCGTTATACTGTTTTCAAAGAGGTGAAATTATTATGAGTAAACCGGTATTTAAAAGGAAAATATATGATACGATATTGGAATGGAAAGAGAAACGCAGTGAAAAATATGCTCTTTTAATCAAGGGAGCCAGACGAGTTGGAAAGTCTACGATTGCAGAAGAGTTTGCAAAAAATGAGTTTAAATCCTATATATTGATTGATTTTGCACACACCAGTAAGGAAATTATTGGATTGTTTGATGATATGTACAATTTAGATTTTTTCTTTTTACAGCTGCAACAGTTTACGGGGATTCGGTTGTACGAAAAAGAGTCTGTAATCATATTTGATGAGGTGCAATTGTTTCCAAAGGCCAGACAGGCAATTAAGTATCTTGTGGCCGATGGAAGATACAAGTATATAGAGACAGGATCTTTATTGTCGATAAAAAAGAATACGAAGGATATATTGATTCCTAGTGAGGAACATAAGATATCCATGTACCCTATGGATTTTGAAGAGTTTTTATGGGCAATTGGCGATGAGATGACAGCAGATACGATTCAACTGCTTTTAAAAAGCAAAAAACCGGCTGGAAATGCAATGCATAGAAACCTTATGCGGATTTTTCGATTGTATATGCTTGTTGGAGGAATGCCACAGGCGATAGAAACCTATCTGGAGCAAAATAATCTGCAGGCAGTTGATGAGGTTAAAAGAGAAATTGTTGATCTGTACGAGGAAGATTTTGTTAAGGTGGATGGAACCGGGCTTGCAGGAGATATATACGATGCAATTCCGGCAAATCTCAGCAGCAATGCGTCAAGATATGTTTTGTCGAATGCGAGGGAAGGAACGAGAGCCGAACAAGTACGTGAATTGATACCCGATATGCTTAGTTCGTATACTGTAAATATTGCGTATCACGCCAATAACCCGGGCGTGGGAATGGCGCTTGAGAAAGATGCAGGGCGCTATAAATTATTTTTATCCGATGTCGGTTTGTTTGTGACTCTTGTTTTTAAGGATAAAAATTATACGGAAAATGTGATATACAACAAGCTGCTTTCAGACAAACTTGATACGAATTTAGGCTATGTATATGAAAACGTTGTGGCACAAATGTTAATGGCGAAAGGAAATAATCTGTTTTATTATACCATGGAGAGTGAAACCTCAAATCATTTGTATGAGATAGATTTTTTGATCTCGTCCGGGGACAAAATATGTCCGATTGAAGTGAAGTCCGGCAATTATAGAACTCATAAATCATTGGATGTATTTGGCGATAAATTCAGCAGCCGTATAAGGGATAAATACGTTGTTCATACCAAAGATTATAAGTGGGAGAATGGCATTCATTATATTCCTGTATATATGGTGCCATTTTTGTAAACCAATCAAGGGGGATACAAGTGAACAAAATAAAATTTATTGCGAATAAAGATACTAATTATATATTTCATATGTTGTCCGTCGCAAAATGTGGGTATGACAATGCTTATGGTGAGTACTACCGCCCGCGGTATCTGGAAAAGGATTTAACGGTTCTTAAAAGCAATGAGAGTTTGCTTACCGTCTCCGGCGGAGAACATTGTGGAGCACTGTATGCTTTAATGGTGTCGGAGCCGGCGTGTGCAGAAGTGTCTGCAAAAGAATACTATTATTCGCTAATAGATTTTGAAAAGAAAGTGATCAATGGAAATGTGCCGCACACTATAGATCCGGTAAATATTCAATATGCGGAAAGTATTATTTGCATTGCAGAAATTATGGGAAAGTACTATGATGATTATGTCGAAAATATATGGCAGGATGAAAAAAACAAAATTGAAAATTACATCCCCCAATTACGGACTGCTTTTGAAAACGTGCAGTTTACAGATAAGGCTGAAAAATGGCTTGGCTGTCAGCTGCCAAGTGAGCTGTTCACGGTAACGTTTGTAACGTCTGTAGAGGGTGGAGCAGAAGCAATTGACATTTCTCAAAGTCAGGATGTCTTTGGGATTGAAAGAGAGTATGAGGATGCATTTTACTTTATTGGTCATGAATTTATTATTTATCTGTTGATGAATGTTTTAGCCAATGAAAATGCATTTAAAACATTAGATACCTGGGAAGCGACGGAAGGACTTGCCGAATACTATTTGAAAAAGATAATGGGAAACATACGATTTAAAGAACATCGGAAGTATGTTGAATATTATGAAAAATGTGAAAAGAAAATGCCGTCGTCTCCTGTTGAACTATATCGGCAGGCGCTAAAGGATGCTGCCATTTTGGAACACAACGAACGGGGATTTGCGTAGGATTTGCGTTTACATAAACGGGGATTTGCGTTGACGGAGGTAGAACATGAAAGCAATTACAATAAAACAGCCTTTTGCCTCATTGATTGCAGCAGGGCTGAAAGAATATGAGTTTAGAACTTGGAAAACAAAATACAGAGGTGAAATTCTTATCCACGCCGGCAAGGGTGTAGACAAAAAGGCAATGAAAAAATTTGAACATCTGAATCTGGAATATCCAAGCGGCTGTATTATTGCAAAGGTTACCTTGTCTGACTGTATAAAAGTGGACGATGAATTAAGGAAGGAATTAAGTGAAAGAAATGCGGAGATATATTCCAGCATTATCAAGCATACAGAATGGGAAGGGTATGGATTTAAACTGGAAAATATAGTAAAAACCGAACCGATACCGGCAAAAGGCAAACTTAGTATCTGGGAATTTGATATGTGAATGGAGGAACAGAAAATGAAAGTAAATGAGTATCAAAAACTGGCAATGACAACACTCAATCCTGCGCTCGATAAAAAGGATGTTTTGATCAACAGTGTTATGGGATTATGTGGAGAGTCCGGAGAGGCGATTGACATTGTAAAAAAATGGATGGCGCAGGGGCATGAACTGGATAGAGAGCATTTGGTAAAAGAACTTGGCGATATTGCATGGTATCTGGCAGAAGCAGCTACCGCATTAGATATTCCACTGGAAGATGTTTTTCAGGGTAACATCGATAAATTAAAAAGCAGATATCCCGAGGGATTTGAGACACAAAAGTCATTGAAGCGGGAAGAGGAAGATAAATAGGGAAGGGTGATATATATGCCTAGAACAGAAATCGTTACATTAACGAATATGTGTATGATTTATGATGGAAATAAGGTTTTGGTACAGAATAAAGTTGATGATACTTATTCAGGAATAACTTTTCCGGGGGGACATGTTGAAAAGGGGGAATCGTTTACGGATGCGGTGATTCGTGAGGTGTTTGAAGAAACTGGGTTGAAGATATCTTCGCCTGTGTTATGTGGGATAAAGGATTGGTTGAGGGATGATGGATCACGCTATGTTGTTTTGTTTTACAAAACAAATCACTTTGAAGGAGAATTATCTTCATCGATGGAAGGTGACGTCTATTGGATGGAATTAGACGAAATGCAAGGAAAAGAACTGGCGCAAGGAATGGATAAAATGTTGAAAGTTTTTCTGGATGAAAATATCAGTGAATATTATTTTTATAAAGAAAATGACAAGTGGATTGATATACTGAAATAGTATAGGAAAATCAAGTGCAAAGGAGGCTGTATAGAAGAAGGTACAGAAAGGACATTTTCTTATAGGATAACAATTTGTTCTGTCTTGAATATTGGAAAGAATAATAGGAAAAATTAAAACATTAAAAGTACGATGTTATAACGGTGTATTGACAATTATGTAAATAAAGAATATAATGAAATAAAAAGGAGTGATATGTATGGCAAATACAAATGTGACTATGAGAATGGATTCTACATTAAAAGCGCAATTGCAAGAACTAATGTCTAACTTAGGACTTGATATGACTACATTTTTTACAATGGCGGCGAAGCAAGCGGTAAGAGAACAGGCATTACCATTTCATCCAGATATGAATACAGGTATATATGGATTAAAATCATATAAATTAGCAATGCAAAATACAAATTATGATAAAAATGGTAAAGCAACAATATCATCCAATGATGAGTGGGCTGAGGAATCTGAATGGGATGATATGTTCGAGCAAATGAAAAAAGAAAGAGGTAATGCAAATGAATAAAGGCGAAGTATGGTTTGTGGAGTTTCCTTTGGAAGAAGATCCAAGTAGAATATTAAATAGACCCGTTGTTGTTCTTGACGAAAATTTACTTGGTGTGTTATCTGTTAAAATAACAAAACATAAAGTAAGAAAAGAAGATCCTTATGATATTCCAATTATTTATTGGGAAGAAGCAAGTTTGAGATTGGCTTCGACAGCGAGAGTTTCTAAAGTAACCCTTCTTACAAAGGATAGTTTTATCTTTAAAATTGGAGATTTGCATAAAGATGATTTAAATAAAATTGAAGAAATGTATAAAAAATTTTTATCTGATAATGGTGTTATATAAATTGTAACACCATTTATTATAAAATACTAAATAATAGATTCAATAAGAAACGCTCCATAGAGTCAATTAATAGTGCTAAATAATAGTATGAAATTAGGAAGGAGGTCCGACGATGAGTTTTTTCAGAAAGAAAATAGTACCTGTACCGTATGATAAAGAAAATAAAAAGCCGATGATAAAAGCAAGCATTTGTAATGGAGAGCAGGTTGCCGGCTTTAAGGATATTCGTACGGGAAAGTGGGAAGAAGTTATGTTGATCAAAACGCAGGCGGATCTTGCAAAATTTAAAGAAATGTATGGGATAGAAGGCGAGATACCAAAAGAGTATTAAGGGAAAATGCAAATTTTGGCAAAATGGAGGACGCAGATGGGAAGAATTGTAGCAATAGCAAGTGGCGATTTATTATCTACAAGACCACTAAATAAATATGCAATTAAACTAGCAAAGAAACAAAATCCAAATGTACTGTTTATAGGAACGGCAAGTCAGGATGCACAAGATTATCGGGATACGTTTACCAAATAATATACTAAACAGGGATGTGAGGTGAAGTGCCTTTGTCTCATGTCTGCGCCCGGTGAAGATACGATCAATGATTTGTTGGTTTGGGCGGATATTATTTATGTCGGAGGCGGTGACACCGTTTTCATGATGCAAATGTGGAAAAAGTATGGTGTGGACGAAAAATTGAAGGAAATATATGAGAAAGATACCGCCGTATTAACGGGAATTAGTGCCGGAGCAATTTGTTGGTTTTGCTGTGGACATAGTGATTCCCAATCTTTTTCAAAGGAAAGCGAATGGGAGTATTGCTGGGCGGATGGATTGGGCATCGTTCCGATGGCTTTTTGTCCTCATTATAACGAAGAAGGGCGGGGGTCGTTTGATGCCATGCTGCTCGAAAAAGATATAGTGGGACTGGCGATGGAAAACAATACTGCATTTGTCGAATCGGATGGCGAACGTTATTTTATTCGAAGCAATAAGGAAGCGCAGGCATTTTTGATTCAGTATCAGGCGGAGGAAATGCAAAAAAGGAGTGTTGGTTTTAGGGAAATTTAGGGATAGGGAAAATAATGTAAAAAAAGGTAAAATTCTGTAAAAAGGAAGAAATTGAGTTGACGATTTGAAAATGATAAATTACAATGTTTTACAA
>CAKRDZ010000007.1 GCA_934316845.1 uncultured Eubacterium sp.
TAAACAGAGCTAAAACTCTCTGGAAGAGGCTAACCGCCTACCGTATATGGTAACACCTTAGATATATTATATCAAACGCATGTTCGAAACACAAGAGAAAGTTGAAAAAAACGGCATAGAAAATATGCTTAAACATAATATGTTTTTACAGTTTTGGTATATAGAAAAAATAAGTTCCTGCTTTGCTACGAGTGTTCTTCTAAGCGGAAGCGGTCCCGAATGGAAAAGCAGGGGCTTATTTTCCTAAAAATCAAAACCGTAAAATTTTGTTGAAGATGCAAGTTATTGGATTGACATAAAAGCGGTCAGGTGCTATTATAATAGTTAGAAAGGTGCTACCGATAGACGGTTAGCCTGATAAAAAGATTGGTAAAAAATGACCGCTCAGTTTGTCGGAACTAGGGGCGGTCATTTTTGTGTCCTACTATTTCTCGTACCGAAAGAATAGCCAAGACTAAAACAAGTCAAGCATAGGCTGATAACAGCTATGAATCCTTCGATCGTGAGCATGAGCACGTACCTCCTCCGACGGATTTCCCCAAAGGGATTTCTATGTAAACAGAGCTAAAACTCTCTGGAAGAGGCTAACCGCCTACCGTATATGGTAACACCTTAGATATATTATATCAAACACATGTTCGAAATACAAGAGAAAGTTGAAAAAATCGGCATAGAAAATATGCTTATGTTCTAACCATCGACAGAAACGAGAGCTATCTTACGATAAAAATATCGATTTATAACGTTCGATAGCAAGTTTCGTCGCTGGCTAGACCATAAACATATACTATATTTTTACAGTTTTGGTATATAGAAAAAATAAGTCCCTGCTTTGCTATGAGGGATTTAGAACACCGTCGGTACATAGAGGGCGTAGTTTGCCCTCATGTACCGCTACGAGTGTTCTCTAAGCGGAAGCGGTCCCGAATGGAAAAGCAGGGGCTTATTTTTCTAAAAGTAAAACTGCAAAAATGCCCTCATGTACCGCTACGAGTGTTCTCTAAGCGGAAGCGGTCCCGAATGGAAAAGCAGGGACTTATTTTTCTAAAACCAAAACCGTAAAATTTTATTAAAGATGTAAAGAAAAACTCTTGACATCCACTGCCAAATACGTTATACTCTGTAAAGGAAATTACTTAACAGGGTGATTTCGTAAAAGCAGGCAGGAGATGAGAATATGACAAAGACCAGTGTAAATGATTTGGATGAGATTGTGCGTTTGTCTTATTTGTACGATTTTTATGGTCCCCTGCTCAAAGAAAAACAGCGGCAGATTTTTGAAAATTATGTGCTGGATGACTATTCCCTGAGTGAGATCGCCGGTGAATACGGCATGACGAGACAGGGGGTTCACGATATTGTAAAGCGAAGCAGTGAAAAATTGGAAGAATATGAATCAAAATTGAAATTATATAGAAGATTCCGGGGCGCCAGAGAGCGGCTGGAAAAAGTAGAAGAGCTGGTCAGAGGCGAAGATTTGCAGAATGCAGAAAAAATTCGGTCTTTGACACACGAAGTATATGAGATGTTATAAGGAAAAATTGACAGGAGGTGACCGGAGTGGCATTTGACAGCCTGAGTGAAAAATTACAAAATGTTTTTAAGGGATTACGAAGCAAAGGACGGCTTACGGAAGCCGATGTTAAGACGGCATTAAAAGAAGTTAAGATGGCTTTGTTAGAAGCCGATGTCAATTTTAAAGTAGTAAAGAATTTTGTGAAGGCAGTACAGGAAAAAGCAACCGGTGAGGATGTGTTAAACAGCCTGACACCGGGGCAGACCGTTATCAAATATGTAAATGAAGAACTGGTTTCCATGATGGGAGGCACGACGACAGAGATTTCCCTGCTTCCCGGCAATGAAATTACCGTCATTATGATGTGTGGTCTTCAGGGAGCCGGTAAAACGACGACGGTTGCCAAACTCGCTGCCAAGTTTAAGGAAAAAGGGAAAAAGCCGTTATTGGCGGCCTGTGACATTTACCGCCCGGCAGCGATCGAACAGCTGCAGACCAACGGAGAAAAAGTAGGTGTGCCGGTGTTTTCGATGGGAACCGGACATAATCCGGTGGATATTGCCAAGGCGGCGGTAGAACATGCGAAAGCAAATCAGTACAACCTTGTATTTTTAGATACAGCCGGTCGTCTTCATATTGATGAAGAACTGATGAATGAGTTGAAAAATATCAAGGCAGAGGTGGATGTCCACCAGACAATCTTGACAGTAGACTCCATGACCGGTCAGGATGCGGTCAATGTAGCTTCAACATTTGATGAGGCATTGAATATAGATGGTGTCATTTTAACCAAATTAGATGGTGACACTCGTGGTGGTGCGGCGCTTTCCATCCGCGCAGTCACGGGAAAACCGATTTTCTATGTCGGTATGGGAGAAAAACTTTCGGATCTGGAACAGTTTTATCCGGATCGTATGGCATCCCGTATTCTCGGCATGGGCGATGTCATGACATTGATCGAGAAAGCAGAAGCCCAGATTGATGAACAAAAAGCGGCAGAACTCGGAAAGAAATTCAAAAACAATGAACTGGATTTCAATGATTTCTTGGAGCAGATGCAGCAAATGAAGAAAATGGGCGGTCTTACAAGCATTTTGAGCATGCTTCCGGGCATGGGACTGCCGGCAGATCTCGACATTGACGATGATGCGCTGAAGGGAACAGAAGCCATTATCTACTCGATGACAAAAGAAGAGAGAACCAAGCCTTCCATCATCAATCCATCGCGCAAACGCCGTATTGCGGCAGGTGCCGGTGTGGATATCAGCGAAGTAAACCGGCTGATCAAACAGTTTGAACAGAGCAAAAAGATGATGAAGCAGATGTCCGGTATGATGTCAGGCAAGAAGATGAAACGCGGAAAATTCAAATTTCCGTTTGGTGGAATGTGATTCAAATAGTTGTTATACTTTTTGAATAGATGAAATTACGTTAAAGGAGGTGAAACGACGTGGTAAAGATCAGATTGAAAAGATTAGGTCAGAAAAAGGCTCCATTTTATAGAATTGTAGTAGCTGATGAGAGATCTCCTAGAAATGGTAGAAACATCGACGAGATCGGTACTTACGACCCAAATCAGGAACCTGCTGTAGTAAAAGTTGACGAAGAGGCAGCTAAGAAGTGGATTGCCAATGGTGCAAAACCAACCGATACAGTAGCTCGTTTGTTCAAAGAGGCAGGTATTGTAAAATAATGCGGTCCTAAGGGAGGTTAGCAGTATGAAAGAATTAGTTGAAATGATTGCTAGTGCATTAGTAGACAATCCGGACGAAGTTGTCGTAACTGAGACAGAGACAGAAAACGAGATTGTGTTGAAGTTGAGCGTGGCTCCTGCCGATATGGGCAAAGTCATTGGAAAACAAGGTAAGATTGCGAAAGCAATCCGAACTGTAGTACGTGCTTCGGCTTCAAAGAGTGACAAAAAAATACTGGTAGACATTCAGTAATGACATGTGATATGTGCCTGCGACAGTGCCAAAAGGTATCGCAGGCACATTTTTTACCAAAGGCAGCCTTTCAGGGAGAATGTGCAGAACACGGTAGTTCCGGACCGGCTGTCGGATTATTTAGAAAAGGAGAAAGACGATGGAGCAGCTTTTACGCGTAGGAGTCATTACGACAACGCATGGGATCCGGGGAGAAGTTAAGGTGTTTCCGACGACAGACGATATTCACCGCTTTGACGATCTGGAAGAAGTGATCCTGCAAAACAAAAAAGAGCAGCTTACCCTGCATATTGAACATGTAAAATATTTCAAGAACATTGTGATTGTAAAATTTAAAGAATACAATAATATTAATGACGTTGAAATGTTCCGAAAATGCGATCTTCTCGTGACAAGAGAGCATGCGGTGCCATTGGAAGAAGGAGAATATTTTATCTGCGATGTGATTGGAGCGAAGGTTATTAATGAAGAAGACGGCAGTGTGATCGGAACGGTAAAAGAGGTTTTGGAGACAGGAGCCAACAATGTCTTTCAGATAGAGACGGCCGATGGAAAAGAACTGCTTTTCCCATCCATTCCCGAATGTATAAAAAAAGTGGACGTCGAAAAGGGAGAAGTAACGGCGCATATCATGCCGGGCCTTTTAGATCTTGCAAAGTAAAGAGAAAATGAGGAAATAACGATGCATTTTTATATTATGACTTTGTTTCCGGAAATGTTTCCGGGAATTATGGATGCCAGTATACTGGGACGTGCCAAAGCGCAGGGGTTTCTTGACTGGGAGGCAGTCAACATCCGCGACTATACATTGGACAAGCATATGAAGGTGGATGATTATCCGTATGGCGGAGGAGCGGGTATGGTTATGCAGGCAGAGCCGATTTACCGCTGCTATGAGGCGCTTTTGCAGAAAATGAAACCGGAGCCGGAGAAAAAGCGTGTGATCTATGTGACGCCGCAGGGACATGTTTTTGACCAGAAAATGGCAGAAGATTTAGCCAAAGAAGAAGAACTGGTCTTTTTGTGTGGACATTACGAAGGCGTGGATGAACGTGTACTGGAAGAAATTGTCACGGATTATGTTTCCATCGGAGATTATGTACTTACCGGAGGAGAATTGCCGGCAATGGTTATGATGGATACGATTTCCAGACTCGTACCGGGAGTGCTTCATAACAAAGATTCTGCGGAGACGGAGAGTTTCGCGGATGGACTTTTAGAATATCCACAATATACCAGACCCGAAGAATATCATGGAAAAAAAGTGCCGGAAGTACTGCTTTCCGGTCACCATAAAAACATCGATGCCTGGAGGCTGGAACGGTCATTGGAACGTACAAAAGAGTTCCGGCCGGACTTATACGATGAATATTTGCGAAGATAAAAGAGAAAGTTTATGACTTTCTCTTGCATTATATATAAAAAAATGATAAAATAAATTAGAATATTTAGACATACTTTATAATTTGCAAGGAGGACATCACTGTGGGAAGACGTGCATGCTGCAAACGTGAGACAAAAGAAACACAGATCGAGATCACATTGGACATCGATGGAACCGGGAAATACAATGTTCATACGGGAATTGGTTTTTTTGATCATATGCTGGAAGGATTCTCCAGACATGGTCTGTTTGATCTGGACATTCAGGTTCATGGAGATATCGAGGTAGATGCACATCATACAGTGGAAGATACCGGAATTGTGCTTGGTCAGGCATTTAAAGAAGCATTGGGAAACAAAGAGGGAATTGCCCGGTTCGGATATTTTATCCTGCCAATGGATGATGCCCTTGTTCTGGCATCTTTAGATATATCCGGACGGATGTATTTTGATTTTGATGCGGAACTTCCGGCAGAACGGCTTGGGACGATGGAAACCGAGACGGTGAGAGAGTTCTTTATGGGATTTGCTTCCGGGCTGGGAATGAATTTACATATTCGCCAGATGGCAGGAATGAATACGCATCATATAGTGGAAGCCATGTTTAAGGCGGTCGCGAAAGCCATGGATCAGGCAGTTCGTGTGGACGAGCGCATTCAGGGGGTTTTGTCTACGAAAGGAACACTGTAAAGGAGGGGTACCTATGAGTTACAAAAAAATAATTCCTTATATCAATGGTGAAAATGAGCTTGCCGCCAATGTAGTCATGCAGGCAGAGCAGTATTGCTTTGCTGGTGCGGATGCGTTGTTTTTATATAATTATTCCAAAATTGAAGCAGAGCGGGAAGAATTTCTGGCGACATTAAAAGAAGTGGCAGAAAAAATAGACATTCCGTTTATGGCAGGAATGTATATGGAGCGCTTTGAAGATGCGAAGAAAGTGTTTTATACCGGAGCAGAAAAAATCGTGGTAAAGTATGAACTGGTGAAAGACGAGAGTCTTTTAAAAGAGATGATTGCCCGGTTCGGTTCCGATAAAATCCTTGTGGAAGTTGATGCGGATATTGATTTTGATAAGATTCCGTTTCATGTAGATACGCTTTTGGTTAAGCATGTAGACATTGATGCACAATTTGAACGGAAAATGGCACGCGCGGGAAAACGTATTATTGTTCGTGACAGCCTGCTTCGCAACGATCTTGAAAATTTACTGAAGTTGGAAAAAGTAGAAGGGGTATCAACAAATTATTATTTAGGAAAAGAGTTATTTAAGATAAAGAAAAATATGAAAGAAGCAGGGATCAACGTAAATACGTTTGAATCTGCGATTGACTTTTCTGAATTTAAACTGGACGATCATGGATTGATCCCGTGTATTGCCCAAGATTACAAAACCGGAGAAGTGCTGATGCTTGCTTATATGAATGAGCAGTCGTTTGCGGCAACTTGTGCGACAGGCCGTATGACCTATTTCAGCAGAAGCCGTCAGGAGTTATGGTGCAAAGGAGATACTTCCGGACATTATCAGTATGTCAAAGAACTCCGCCTGGACTGCGATCATGATACCATACTAGCGAAAGTGCATCAGATAGGAGCAGCTTGTCATACGGGAGCGCGCAGTTGTTTCTTTAATGAATTGGCAAAAAAGGAATACAATTCGAGCAATCCGTTAATGATATTAAATGATGTTTTTGAAACGATCGCAGATCGGAAAAAACATCCAAAAGAAGGATCTTATACCAATTATCTGTTTGATAAAGGAATTGATAAGATATTAAAAAAATGCGGAGAAGAAGCGACAGAAATTGTGATCGCGGCGAAAAATCCGGATTCCGAAGAATTAAAATATGAAATTTCCGACTTTTTATATCATATGATGGTTTTAATGGCCCAGTGCGGATTGGATTGGGATGATGTGATCAAAGAGTTGGCAAATAGGCACTAGGAGGCGTATTGCTATGACATTGTTTGAAGCATTTGGATATTACATCGTACGTTTGGTTTTGTATGCAGCAGTTGCGGCAGGCGGAATTGCCATTGGGATCCGCTGGCGCAAACATAAAAATGCAAAGACAAACGAAGAATAGGTGAAGAGATATGGCAGTTAGAACTCGTAAGAGATTAGGAGATATATTGATCGAGGCAAATGTCATCACGCAGGATCAGTTGATGCAGGCATTGGCTCGACAAAAAGAAATTGGAAAAAGACTTGGTGAAACACTGATTGAGATGAAGTTGACCGATGAGATGGAGATTGCAGAAGCCATCGGTGAGCAGATGAAATTAAAGATCGCAAAGATCCGTGAAGCAAAACTGGCTCCGGAAGTCATTGCACTTTTGCCGGAAAATATTGTGCGTAAGCACAATGCGGTTCCGTTTGAAGTGGATGAAAATAATCCTAATATCTTACGTGTGGCAATGGCAGATCCTCTTGATATTATCGCGGTGGATGACCTTTCCATCATTACGAATATGCAGATTGAACCGATGGTTGCAACACCGTCTGATATCATGTATGCGATTGAAAAGTATTATGGAAATGAGCAGTCGGCAAAACTGGCAGAAAGTTATTCCCAGGAGCGTGCGGAAAAGAGCCAAAAATTAAAGGGCAATAAAGAGGATGAGGGAAATGACGAAGTAGACAATTCCCCAATCGTTCTTTTAGTTAATAAGATCATTGAGCAGGCAGTTAATGAGCGTGCCAGTGATATACATATTGAGGCATTGGAAGATCAGGTGCGCGTGCGTTTTCGAATTGACGGATCCATGCAGGAAGTAATGCGGTATCCGAAAGAACTTCAGGATGCGATCGTAGCACGTATTAAGATTGTCAGCGGAATGAACATTTCCGAAAAACGTGCGCCGCAGGACGGACGTATGACGCTGATATTTAACCGGGTTGAGTACGACCTCCGTGTATCGTCTCTTCCGACGACATTTGGCGAGAAAGTCGTTATGCGTATTGCATCAAAATCCGGATTGAATAAAGAAAAGAGTGAACTTGGTTTCCAGGAAGAAGAATTGAAACGATTTGATAATATTTTGAAAAATCCGCATGGAATCATCCTGGTAACAGGACCGACAGGTAGTGGTAAATCTACGACACTGTATACGGTTCTGAACGAATTAAATGGCGGGGATGTTAATATTATTACAGTAGAAGACCCGGTCGAGGCCGATGTGGATGGTATTAATCAGGTACAGGTAAATGAAAAAGCAGGACTTACATTTGCTTCTGCACTTCGTTCTATCCTGCGTCAGGACCCGGATATCATCATGATCGGAGAGATTCGAGACGAAGAGACGGCAAGCATCGCAGTAAAAGCGGCTATCACCGGACACTTGGTAGTAAGCACCCTTCATACCAACAGCGCGGCATCGACGGTAACACGTCTGGAAGATATGGGAATTGAACCATACATGGTTGCGGATTCTGTAGTTGGTATCATCGCACAGCGACTGGTCAAACGAATCTGTCCAAAATGCCATGTCCAAAAGCAAATGACCGATACAGACAAATTCCGACTGCGTCTGCGCGGAGATTCCAATCCGATGATCTATGAACCAAATCCGGGTGGATGCGCTTACTGTAACAATACCGGATATCGTGGACGTATCGGTGTATATGAGATCATGCCGATCACACCGGCACTTCGAGAAGTGATCAGCCGTGGAGGCGGAGCCGAAGAGATTCAGAAGGTAGCATTGAAAGAAGGTCTTACGACACTGCGGCTAGGTGCAGCCAAACTGGTATTAAAAGGAGTAACCTCCATATCGGAAGTAGAGAGAATTGCGGCAGAGTAACTAATAACGACTGCTGTGACGATAAAGTAAATGAGAAAAGTAAAATAATAAAGTAAGGAGGAAGGGGTATGACACTCGATGATATTTTGTTACAGGCACGTAAGGTAGGCGCGTCTGACGTACATGTATCGGTAGGTATACCTATCAAATGTAGAATTCATGGTACTTTACAGGATTTGACAAGTGCACCATTGAATGGAGAGGACACAAAGACGCTGATTCAGCAGATGATTCCCAAACGTCTGGTGGCTTCGTTTAATGAGACGGGAGAGGCAGACTTCTCGTATGCGATCCCGGGACATGGACGATTCCGTGTTAACGTATTTAAGCAGAAAGGATCCATGGCTTTTGTAATCCGTCTGATCAATACAGAGATTCCTGAGCCGGAAAGTCTGGGACTGACACCGTCCGTTATTGATCTGGTAAATAAAAAGAGGGGACTGATCCTGGTAACAGGGCCAACCGGTAGTGGTAAATCTACAACCCTTGCCTCTTTGATCAATAAAATCAATGAAAATTACAGTCATCATATCATTACGCTGGAAGACCCGATCGAGTACTTGCATCAGCACAAGAAATCCATTGTCAACCAACGTGAAATTGGTATGGATACAGATAGTTACGCCAATGCCCTCCGTGCAGCCCTTCGTGAAGACCCGGATGTTATCCTCGTCGGAGAGATGCGTGACCTCGATACGATTGCGACAGCCGTAACTGCAGCCGAGACAGGTCACCTTGTATTTTCCACACTGCATACGATTGGTGCAGCAGCAACTATCGACCGTATTATCGACGTATTTCCACCGCATCAGCAGCCGCAGATCCGTTTGCAGCTGGCAACCTTGCTGGAATCTATCATTTCCCAGCAGTTGTTGAAAACGGCGGATGGAAAAGGTCGTATTGCAGCATTTGAGATCCTTCATGCGAACAGCGCGATCCGTTCCCTGATCCGTGAAGGAAAGAGCCACCAGATTCCGTCTATCGTACAGACGAGCCGTAAAAGCGGTATGATTACAATGGACGATTCAATCTATGAGCTTTATCAGGCAGGAAAAGTGACAAAAGATGAAGCAATTACCTTTGCACAGGACAAAGTGGCATTGGAAAAACGATTGTATTAATCGTATCGGAAGGAGGAAAGTAATATGGCTACTTATAAGTACCGTATCACGGATAAATTTGGCCGTGATAAAAAGGGAACCTTAGAGGCCGGTTCCCCGGAGGCAGCAACCGCCAAACTGAAAGGCGAAGGAGCTGTCGTGCATTCCGTAGAAGAAACTACAAGTGTAGAAGATGCTTCTTGGAACATAACGATCGGTAACCCGGTCAAATTAAAAGACATTACCTTATTCTGTCGTCAGTTTAACAGTATATTGAATGCCGGTGTAACCGTTATTGAAGGACTAAAGATGATGCAGGAATCTACCGAAAATAAGGTCTTGCGTAAATCCATTTACAATGTCCAGGTCAACGTAGAAAAAGGTGAGACACTTGCCAATGCCATGGCATTGGAAGGAAAGGTATTCCCGGACCTTTTGATCAACATGGTTGCAGCCGGTGAGGCAACCGGTAACTTAAGTGTTGCCTTCGAACGTATCTGTACGCAGTTTGAAAAGGATATGAAATTGAAATCCATGATTACCTCTGCGATGATCTATCCTGTTGTAGTAGTAATCGTTGCTATCATCGTTGTAATTATCCTGATGGCAAAAGTTATCCCAAGTTTCCAGGAAATCTTTGATATGCTGGAAGGCCAGCTGCCATTGCCGACTCGTATTGTAATTGCCGTCAGCGATTTTGTGGTTGCCAACCTCGTATGGGTAATTGGTGGCATTATTGCAGTGATTGCTTTGATCGCTTACGCCAAAAATACCGAATCCGGAAAACAGATTACGAGCCGGATGTGTTTGAAAATTCCAATCATAAAGGACTTTTCCATCAAAAATGCATCGGCAAAATTCAGTATGACAATGTCAACTTTGGTTATGTCCGGTGTGCCACTGGTAGAAGCACTTGGAATTGTGGCGAATGTCGTAGAAAACCGTGTGGTTCGAAAAGTACTGAATGATGCGCGAGAAGATGTAATGCAGGGTATCCCGATGTCAGAACCGATTGAGGCATCTGGAGTATTCCCAATGATGGTCCATCATATGCTTCGTATCGGAGAGGAAACCGGTAACGTAGAGCAGATGCTGGAAAAAGTTGCCGTTTATTATGAAGATGAAGTAGAAGTTGCTACAAAAAACCTGACAACAGCGATGGAGCCGGCCGTTATCTGTCTGCTTGCCGTAGTTGTAGGAGGTATTGTAGGTGCGATCGTAATGCCTATGATGCAGATCTACTCCATGGCAGCATAAAGAACAGCAAAAGAGAAAACGAATACAAATTTAATACGGATCGAGTTGATCAGAAAGAGTATTTTTTAGGGAGACCTGCCTGATCAACTCGATTTTTGAATCTAATAATACATTAAGGAAGAGGATAACGTGATGATGAATAAAAAATCAACAAAAATATTTTTGACAGCTGTTATAATTTCTTTGGTAGTGGCTTATCTGCCCGTACAGACCGCAGCGAAAGACAAAATCTGCCTGAACGAGACGAAGATAACATTAAATGCCGGACAGAAAAAGAAGTTAACGTTAATTAAAAATAAGAAGAATGTTACAAAGAAGATAAAATGGTCCAGTAAAAACAAAAATAAAGTTTCTGTCAACAAAAAGGGCGTGGTTCGTGCACTTCGTTCAGGGCAGACCAAGATAACCGCAAAATATCAAGGGAAAAAATATGTCTGTACGGTTATTGTAAAAAGCAAAGCGCTGACGGAAAAAACTACGCCAAAGCCGTCGCAGGTACCAAAACAAATAACATTCCGTAATAGTGCTCTGTTAGCCGAACATTTTGAAAAACATGGAAAAGAGATGGGATTTCCGGATGCGCAGTCTTATGAGCAGGCTGCCGCTGCGGTAGTTGCCAATCCATTGTCTTTACATAAATTGGAAGCAGAAGATAACGATGACGTTTATTATCTGGAAAGCACCAATGAATTTGTTATCGTATCAACAGATGGTTATATAAGAACATACTTTAAGCCGGATAAAGGAAAAGCGTATTTTGATCAACAGTAAGTTTAGAGTAATACCAGAAAGAAAAGATGAGTGAGGTCGGATTTTAATGGGGAAAAAAAGAAACATTGTTATAATTTTAACAGTGATGATCCTGTTGCAGTTAGCATTTATCACGTATATGTTTGCTTTTCAAAAAGAAGGATTTCACTCTGATGATAATTGGTCTTACGGGTTTGCCAATGCAGATGAAGGTGGCTGGATTTACCGCGATGACAGTGGAGATGCCCGGAATTTTGACAAATGGACAGATGGAAAGGTATTGTGGGATTATATAACGGTTCAAAAGGGAAAACAATTTGATTTTGGTGCAGTGGCGGGAAATATGTCAGAGGAACGAAATCCACCATTGCATCATATGATATTACATGCGATATGTTCATTTTTTCCCGAAACTTTTTCGTGGTGGTACGGGTATGCGATCAATATTCTTTCTTTTATAGGTATGATGACCGCATTGTATTTTCTTGGGAAGGAATTCTTTTTGTCTGAAAAAAAGGCTTTGTTAAGCTGCTTTTTCTACGGATTTTCTGTGGCAGCCTTAAATAATATGCTGTTTTTGCGTCCGTATTGTCTGTTGACATTTTTCAGTGTGGCATTGCTTTATTTTCATGTCAGAATGTATCGAAAGAAATTTTGCCGCTGTAAAAAAGAGTTACTTGGCATTTTTTTCATAATGCTTGCGGGCAGTCTGACGCAATATAGTTTTTTAATGCTGGGATTATGCGTTATGACCGTGTTTGGAATTTATGAGTTGATAAGGAAAAAATGGAAGTTTGCGATTGCTCATGGCTGCGTTATGATGGCGGCAGTCGTGGGGAGCATGATTTTGTGGCCGAAGACGTGGGAATTGTTGACGTTAAGAAATGAGATGTACCAGGCACAGATGCCTCTGCCCTGGGAAGTTAATTTTTCTATGCTTCTGAGTGTCGAAGAATCCATTGGAATCCCGTTTCGCCTGCCGGATATTGTGTTTTGGACTTACGTTAAGTTTATAGTGATCTTCCTTTTGATCATCGCGGCAGGACTGTCGTTTGTGTTCCGACATGAACTGTGGTTTAAAAGAGTCGTGAAGAAAGCGAAAGAGCGTGTACTTTGTATAGGCGGATGGCTAAAGAAGAAAGTAAAATACGGTGATAAGATCAGTATCCTTATGATGGTGACGGTATTTATGTCGACCGTTATAATAGCATATTATTGTAATATATATGTAATGTCCATATATGCGGATCGTTATTTTTTCTTCCTTATGCCATTTTTTACCATGATCTTTACCGGGCAGGTGTGCTGGATCGTCCGGCATATATGCCGGAGAAAAAGAAGATATTACCGGATTTGCGCAGCTTTATGTG
Organism: uncultured Eubacterium sp.; assembly: GCA_934316845.1. Taxonomy (GTDB): domain Bacteria; phylum Bacillota; class Clostridia; order Lachnospirales; family Lachnospiraceae; genus Eubacterium_F. The sequence goes on from CAKRDZ010000007.1 coordinate 13,127, forward strand.
CACTCCTTTTATTAGTGGAACACAATCTGCTTGTCCCTTCCTGGTATTTGTTTGAACGGCAGTGCGATGGTCCGAAACTGGAAACATTAACCCAAGATGCCGATGTTATCCTGGTTACTGCAGAGGCTTGGAAATTAACCTGGTATAGTTCACAGTTAAGAAATGCATCAGAATTTTATGCCGTTTTAGCAAAAGACTGTATGACAGAAGAAACCATGGCAAAGATAGAACAGCTGCATGACGGTGAGGAAAAACCGGTATATCTGATCGTGGAAGAAATAGATGAAATGTATGAGGAAAGCTGGAATAAAGTGAGAACAGGGAAGCGGACGAGTCAGGAAACGGCATCAAATCTTCAAAACCGGATTGTTGACCAATTTGCGAAGGCAGGCTGGAAGACAAAGAAGGAATTCGTACAAAAAGAGTGGGGCTTTGTGGGAGAGATAGAAGTGTGGCAGCTGCGTTAAAAATAAATTTTTTGTAAATATTACGTAAATATTAAATGGATTAAATTGAAAAAAACACTTGCAGATTTTCTACGCATGTGGTAGAATATAGAAAACGGCAAAAGAGAGTTTGCCAAAAAATAAAATCAAAAAGGAGAATGGAATTATGAAGAAAAGAATTCAAAAGTATCTTAGCGGTTCAAATGAAGGTTTCTCTCTTGTAGAGTTGATCATCGTTATCGCTATCATGGCAATCTTAGTTGGAGTTGTAGCATTGGCGGTTATCCCTAACTTGGAGAAATCCAGAGAGTCAAAGGATTTGACTACGTTGGATTCCTTAGTAAGCGGTGTGACAACAGCAATTGCAAATGATCCATCTATCACAACAAACGGAGCTACTTCTACCTTGAATTTGGCAAACGTAACAGCGTCTGCAGCAAGTGGTATTGAAAAGGCTGTATATGATCAGCTTGGAGATCTTTCCACTACAACAATGGTAAGCTCCGCAGGAAAGAGCGGTACTTTGACAGTTCAGTATACAATTGGTGGAACTTCAACCAGTACAGTAAGAGCGTTCGTTGATGATGGTAGTGCTGCGGTTACATGTAAGTATACCAAAGATGATAATGGTAATGCTAAACCACTTGAAGTAAAGAACGGAAATTAATTTAGATTAAATTATTTTTCTAAGGAGAACCCACTATGACAGTACCGGCATTTATTATTTACATAGTTATCTTTTTGTATGGAATCGTGATTGGCAGTTTCTTGAATGTCTGCATTTACCGGATTCCGAAAAAAGAGAGTATTGTCACGGTGGGTTCTCATTGTATGAAATGTGGACACCAGTTAAAATGGTATGATTTGTTTCCTCTGTTTAGTTTCCTTTTTTTGAAAGGAAAGTGCAGGTATTGCGGGACAAAGTTATCTGCTCAATATCCAATCATTGAATTTTTAAATGGAATTTTATATATGATTTTGTTTGCAGTAAACGGTATAAACGTCGAAAGCGTGTTATACTGCTTTTTCGTATCTGCATTGCTGGTGCTTAGTGTGATTGATTTTCACACGATGGAAATTCCGGTAGGAATCAATGCTTTTGTTTTGTGCGTCGGTGTTGTTCATACAATTTATGATTATGAAAATTGGATTCATTATGTTATCGGCTTCTTTACAGCAAGCCTTTTTCTGCTATTGTGTTTGTTCCTTACACGGGGACGAGGCATCGGTGGAGGAGATATTAAGTTAATGGCAGTGGCAGGACTTGTTCTTGGATGGCAGAACATCGCGCTTGCTTTAGTGATTGGCTGCGTGATTGGGTCGATTATCCAATGTATTATCATTGCGGTTACAAAAAAGAAAGATAAATTTCCGATGGGACCTTATCTTTCAATTGGTATTTTTATTGCTATGTTATGGGGAAATGTCTTTTTTGACTGGTATATAGGCTTAATGTGATATTAATGTAACAGGGGTCTTTTTGCGATTTATGGATTCCAGTGCTTTTTCCTGAAGGAAAGAGGAGAAAGTAGTGTAATCCATAGATATGAGTGGTGAGATATTCATCTATATATCAAAATATGGGAAAAGTAATAAAGTCGGTATGGGGAGTGAGAAACCCATGCTGCTTGCGGCGGATTGCCGTAGGATAAAGGAGGTTATTATGGCTAAGAAGGTAGTAGTGGTTCGTGTAGGAACTGAGACGATTCGAATTGTACATATGGATAATACACCGGATAACCCTACTGTATATGGCTGTGTTCGTGTGCCGACTCCACAGGGAGCAGTAGAAGATGGTGAAGTAAAAAACATCATGGACGTCAGTCGTCGTATCAAACAGGCATGTCAGGAAAAAGGAATTACCACCAAAGATGTAATTTTTTCCCTGTCATCATCAAAGATTGCAAACCGTGAAACGACGATCCCTCTTGTAAAAGACAGCAAGATTCAGGGAATTGTAGATGCAAAGGTTGGAGATCTTTTCCCTATGGATAAAGATCGCTATATTTTCTCTTATGTAAAGCAGGGCGGAAGCCGTACTGCAGAAGAAGGAGAAAAAGTAACAGACGGTTCGGAAAAGGCAAAAGAGCAGGAAAAAGAGGAAGAACCGGAGATTACGGATGATACAAAGAAAAAGAAGAAAAAACGTGAACTTAAACTTAACTTTAATATAAGTAAGAAGAAAAATGCGGAGGAAGGAGAAGAAGCACCTCAGGATGTGCTTGATCTTCTTGTTTATGCTGCTCCGATCGATCTGGTTCGTTCTTATTATGCATTGGCAGAAGGCTGTGACTTTAACGTAATGGCCATTGAAGTAGATGGTAATGGTATTTTCCAGATCATGAAACGTCAGGTTAATGAAGGTGTCGAGATGGCAGTTCAGATTAACCGTGATGCGACATTGATCAATATCATGAGCAAAGACAAACTTCTTCTTCAAAGAACCATTCCTTATGGTGCCTCTACAATTGTAGAAGCTGTTATGAATGAGCCTGCGTTCCAGGCTCCGGAATACGATAAGGCATTCAAGATCATTACGACACAGCGTGTACTTCTGTATAACTTAAATGCATCGAATCCGCAGAATGATCTGTCGATGCAAAAGCGTATTGAACTGACACAAAGCGCTTCTTCCTTGATCGGAAATGTTTATCGTGTCATTGAGTATTACAATTCAAGATATCGCGAAGAACCTGTAAGTGGTATTATTGTAACCGGTGATGGTGCAAAGATTGCCGGTATTCATGAACTGATGGCAAATGAACTTGGGATTCCTACACGTACACCAAGTGAACTGCAGGGTGTTCAGTTTAACCGTCAGATTGAAGTAAATGTCAACATTCTCCAGTATGTTGGCTGTTTTGGTGCGGTATACAGCCCGGTTAATTTTATTCCGGAAGATATTAAAAATAAGACAGCAACCCGTGAATCTATCAAAGGTATCGCGGCGGTGTTTGCGGCGTCTATTATTGTATGTATTGTGATGGTTGCGTTTTCTATGATTGTGGCAGGAACGGCAAAAAGTTCTTATGAGCAGTCGGCTCAGAAAGAACGTGCACTTCAGCCGGTGCAGGCACAGTATGATAACCTTCAAAATGATATGAAACGTATTCTTACTTATATGAAGATGGAAGGTATCACAGATACCAACAATAATAAACTTCATGCTATTTTGGAACAGGTAAAAGAAACTTGTCCAAAAGATTTTACGATCAGTGCAGTCAATGTGACAAATAAAGGAGGCACGATCAGCTGTGTATCCACAGATAAAAAACTGTCTTCTGTATCCGCATTGGTAATTCGTTTGAACTTGATCACGAATATTAAAAATGTTAAGATTTCAAGTTCAATTATTAAGGATGAAGATGGTGTGACAAAGAAACAGCAGTACAAATATACCATTTCCTTTGATTATCTGTCATTCCGTGAATCACGTGATTCGAATGAAATTGATTTCTTTGGTGATGAATTGACATTAGGCGATGAGGAGGCGAAATAACATGGGCGGTAAACTTACTTTAAATCAAATGCGTGTAATTTTGTTGGCGGGTGCAATACTGCTTTTGGTTTTGGCATATTTCCTCGGATTTCAGCCAAATATGGATTCTGCTTCCGAATATCAGGTAAAAACAGAAGCATCGGAAAAGCACATTCGTGAATTAGAAGCGTTGAAGAGTGAAGTTAAGAACCTGGAAATTTTTACATCTTTGTATAATGACGATATTAAAGATTACATTAATTCATTTCCGGTTAAACTGACACAGCAGAAGTCCGTATATCTTTTGTATCGTATGATGATCAATACGGAAGTTAATGTAACCAGTATCACACCGGGAACAGAATCTCCGTTTTATTACAAAGGAAATGTTCTTACTTCCGATGGAGATAAGGCGCAGGCGCAGGAAGATGCGAAGAAAGAGGCAATGTCCGAAATTACAGTTGTAGATATGGAACAGATGGTAGGAAATGTAGCTTCCTATACCATTGAACTTTCCGGTACAACGAAGCAGATTTATGACTGCCTTGACTGGATTACAGAAAATGATGAAAAAATGTCTGTAGGTGATGTAAATATTCAGTTCGATAAGAGTACAGGTAAATTGTCCGGTACCATTGTTGTGAATTTCTATGCTATGCTTGGAAATGGTGTTGCCTACAAAGAACCGGATACATCAGGATTTGCATATGGTGTAAATAATGTATTTGGCGCAGTTAAGTAAGAAATAAAGAGAAAGGTGGTGTTATTATGTGCTTACAGGAATTGCGACAGGATGATAGAGGTTTTTCGCTGATTGAAGTTGTATTGGCAGTGGCAATACTGGCACTGGTAACACTGCCTATTATTAACTATTTCACGTATTCCGGGTTACGTACGGCAGATGGACGAGATAAGCAGTCGGCCACGGTCGTAGCGGAAGATGTTTTGGATGAATTGAACTCATACGATGATTTCACACAGATTGAAAATATTGCAAGTTCCGGTGCAGTTGGAGCGGATAAGTGGACGGTTGTTCCGGATCCATCTAATCCGGTTAAATTTACCTATACGGATCTGACTAAAAAAGTAAAGATGAACAATGTTAATTATGAAGCAAAAGTTCATATTACCTATACAGATCATACTACAGCAGACGGAAAGTCGTATAATACCGGTTATGATTCCAATACTCTGACAAAGGATACAAATAGTGCGATTGATTCGGAATTTAATGATTACAAAATTCCAAGTCCGGATCACATTTACGGAAAAGAAAATGTTGTAGCAAAAGAAGAAGATCAGATCGATCAGGCAGTAAGTTATTTTTTGACCAATGAAAACACAGAGTCCACTTCATTTTTTACAAAATATAATTTGATCAAAGATAAACTGCTGAGAAAAATTGCAATTGATATCAGAGAAAAAGATGGAGATCCGGATTCATACAGTATTAAAGTATCGTATCTCTATGAATTGAATGGGGCCAATGTTTCTCCAAATATAAAAAATGGTGTTTATGAAGTCCCGCTGGAAATTTCAGAAGTAAAAAAAGAGACATTAAAAAATATTTATGTTTTTTATAATTTAAGAGATGATTATGATAATGATAGTTTAAGACTGACATTTGGCTCAGAAATCACAGAAAATGACATTGCGAAAATTAAGTTTTATATGTGCGGTCTGACAAATTCAGAGTGCACAGATCGAAAAATGAATTATAAGTTTGCGCTGGCAGCCGGATCAGATCCCCTTGCTCACAAATGTTCATTTTTGTTTAATGGAGAGACAGAAACTGTTTTAACAGCCAAAAAAGAAGATGGAACAGATGTGGAGTTTGTACCTAAAGAAAATAGAAAAAGAATTGGGGCAATTGAGGTTAGTGTGTATGAAGAAGGTGGCGGTGATCCGCTTGCCGTATTGAATACGACGATTAGTGAGTAAATGATTGGAGGTTTTTCATATGATAAAAAAGTGGATTAAAAAATTCAATGAAAAACTGCATAAAGCAAATGAAGATGATAGAGGTTCTGCATTTGTAATGGTCGTAATTGGAGTGATGGCAACGGCGATCATTGGTGCTACGGTTTTATCTCTTGCGACAAATTACTTTGTATCCGTTGTTGTTGACCAGCAGGGCACAGATAATTACTATGAAACAGAGGCTATTGTTGCAGAGATTCGAAGCGGTATTGAAGAAATTGCAGGAGTTAGTAATGAAGTAGCATATCTGCAGACGCTGGACAATTATAATGACGAAAGCGGAGCACTTCAGGATTTTTATTCAAGATTGTATTTATCAGGTATTGTTTATGGTATCAAGAATCGAAATAACTTTACCAAAGACATTTACAGTTCCTATATTGATAATACATACAAGAAAAATTCAAAAATTGATTTTACGCTGATTCCAACAGAATATAATTCCGATACGCTGGATACAACGGTAGATCCGCAGGTTTCGACAGGGGCAAACAACTATTTTTCGGCAAGTTTGCTGCAGTCGATGATTACAAGAAGAAATACCGTGGTTACAAGTGATATCATAAATTATTTCTTTTATCGTGATAAAGATAGTGGAAAACGCTGGCTTACATTGAAAGGGATCAAAGTCTCTTATAAAGATGATAAGGGGTATTCGACTGACATTCAGACAGATATTGTCATTCAGGTGCCGGATTATCAGTTTGAAGGCGAAGATACATTTGATCAGCTTAAAAACTATATTACGATCAGCGATGATATGCTTACAATCGAAGGGCAGGCAAATGTCGGATTTCATGGTAACGTTTATGCCGGAGGATCGCAGACAGATTATAATTACGACGAAGGTATTGTTGCCGGAGCAGAATCAAATGCAACGTTTGACTCCGGTAAGATTATCACCCGTGGTGCTTTGAATCTTTTGACAGGAGCAAGTGTGACAGTAAATGGAGCGGATTTTTGGACGAAAAACATTTTGTTGAATCCATTTGGAAGTTCTCCATCTACCAATAGTTCTACTTTGAATTTGAATTGTAATTCTTATGTTTTGGATGATTTGAGTATTAATGATAACAATTCGAATGTCACTTTAGGTGGTACTTATTATGGATACAGTTATAATGTAGATAACTCGCAGGGAACCGGTCAGAAACAGCTGGCTGATTACAGTAGTGCGATTTTGGTGAATGGCAAAAACACATTATTGGATGCCGCGTCCAATTTGTCTAAGTTGGTTTTGGCAGGACGTGCGTTTGTTCAGAGAAATGATTCAACAGGTGCGAAGTCTGCAGCGAATATTGAAGATATTGCGATGGGTGAGTCAGCGTCCATTAAAAGTAATCAGGTTGCATACTTGCTGCCACAGGAATATATTGTAAAAGGACATAACCCATTGATGACAGCAACTGAATTTGATTCGGACAATGTTGAGGCAAACTACAATAAGGCTACTCTCCTGAGAGATTTAGGAACTTATCTTGATAACACTAAGCCGGTGACGCTAAATTACAGCAATACAGGCGGTTATGTATATTTGTATTTGAATTTTAAAGATTATAAGAGTGCAAATGATTATTTTGCCAATTATTATTCCAAGCAGAATCCGGATAATGTGGATATGCTGAATGAACGTGCACAGACATATATTACTTCGAATCTTGCTGCCACTCCTACAGATGGCATTCGGATCAATCCGGCGTTGTACCTGCTTGCCGGTAATGTGATTAAAAGTTATTATGAAGGTGCAGATGGCACCAATAAGATGGAAAGTAATTATTTCGCTAATGATGAAGCGTCTGCCTCCCTTTTGGCAGACGGCTATAAAAAAATGGTACAGTATATGAGTCTTCAGTTATCACTCGTTGGTGGTAAGTATACGAATACAACCGGTACAGCACCACGTATGGAGTTGTATTATGAGGGGGCAAGTTCCGAACAAAAATCTCAGATTTGTCTTGTGAAAGATAGGATTGTAGATTTTAGTGCGGTTCCATCAGGCGGTGCAAGGCAGTCTATTGATGATGGAATTGCTTATATCACGCCGGGAGGAATATCCAGTCTGAAGGATCTTGGTATCTCAAAAGGTTTTGTTATAGCTGGCGGAGATGTAGTGATTGATTGTAATTTCCAAGGCTTGATCTTATCAGGTGGTAAAATTACAGTCCAGCTTGGAGGTACCTATCAGGAGGTTTCCGATGCGAGTATGATGGTTGAAATTCTTGACTGGATCAAGAAAGATGATACCTGGAAAGAGTATTTTTATGCAACGAAGGAGAATAAACAGCATCAAAATACCGTGGCTGAATGTATCGGATATGAAAACTGGACAAAGAATTAATGGATAAGATAGGAAAGAAGGTGATTTCGTGAAATCAAACAATAAAGGTTTTTCGTTGGTTGAGTTAATTATCTCTATTGCGATTCTGGCACTTTTTACTACTGCTGTTGTAGTTGGAATCGGATATATGGATATGGCAAATTCAAAAAAATGTACATCCAAGATTGATTCGGGTTTGATGACTTTGAAATCACGGAATATGGCAGATAGTAAGAGAACCTATATGCATATTTATCGATATAGTGATGGAAATTATTATCTTGCTTTTTCACAGGCAGATAATTATACGGATGCCTCAAAGTTTACACCGGATGGTTCCGGAGAAGAGATTGCAAATCAGAAATTAAAGATCAGTTATAATGGAACAGAGATTGGTTTAAATGACTGTATCCATATTGGCATTAATAAGAAAGACGGTTCTTTTGATGAAGAGCCGCATCATGAAGCAATAAGTAAGATTGTTGTGACAGGGTCTTCGGAGCAGACAATCAATCTTGTAACGGCGACCGGAAAATATTTTCAATAAAGAGAACTGAGGTGAATTTTTATGAAATTGAATAATAAAGGTTTTTCCTTAGTGGAAATTTTGGTTGCAGTTGCAATTTCTACTATTGTTTTCGGAGCAATCACGGCTTTGATCATATTTGCTTCGAACAGCAGCCAGAAGACAAATGCGCGGGTTACTATGCAGAATGAAGCCAAGGATGCTGTAAATCATATGGAAGCTTATATTATTGAAGCACAGTCTGTTGTATGGGACAGCACCAATAATGCCTTGGTTTTAATTAAGGATTCTGAGGATGCAAAAAAGATTGCGACGGGAATTGAATCACTTTCCAATATAGGAGCAAAAATAAGTGCATTTAATACGTCAAAGAAAACATTTGCCTACTGGTATGATGCATCGGGAAAGAAGCTTTTCTTTGGGGAATGTCGTACGATGACATCCGATCAGACCAATACGGTGGACTTATCTGCAGGAGGGGCACTGCCTACGGATAATATGTATCTTCTGGCAGACCATGTGGAAAATTTCACTTGTAAACTTGTAAAAAATCCGAAATCGGGTAAATATACGGTTGATTTTACGATTGATTTTAAGGACAATGTATCTGAGTATTCGCTTGATAAATGTGTATACCTGAGAAATCAGTAGAAGGGAGCGATAATAAATGAAAAGGGGTCAGACAAAGCAGAAAAAATGGAAAAAGAGAATTGGCTATTCAGCGATAACACTTGTTTTAGTTTGTGTTTTTGTTGTTGGCTTTTTTGCCATTAAAACGGGAAGCATTTTTGGTATGTTTTCCTACGGAAAGCCGTATGTTGAGACAAACAGCGATGGGACAGCGGATGCGGTTTCTATTCCGGATGATAAGTTGAAAGTGACAGGACAAGAAGATTATAAGAGTGTTTTGACGTCTTCTTCGACAGAGTATACAGGGTTAAATGCGCTTCCTGAAATCCCGGAAGCAAATTCCGCAGATGACAAAGGTACAGAAAAGAATCCACTTGTTATCTTGGAGATTGTTCCGGAATTGTCACAGCAGTCCCTGAGTTATTTTGCTACATCAAAAGAAGATGGACTTCCTTTTGATCCCCTTGAGATGAGCATGAAGATGTCAAAGGATCAGAAACAGTCCTATATCCATTCTTCCATGCAGCAGACTTTTATGTTGAATAATGATCATATTAAAAGTGGAAATTGGAAACCACAGGGATTAAAGAGTGCAAATTTATCCTGGCTTACTCAGGTGGGTGGTATTTTCTCAGGAAACAACTTTGATAACCTGTACCAGATTTATGACTATGATCATTCCGTTACGGACAGTTCCCGAAAGACCAATGGTCATGATTATGATTTTTCCAATGCGCCGCTCTTAAAAGTAGACGCATATTATACGGTTGAAATGAAAAAGGGCAGTACTTTTGTAGATAGTTTAAGCCGTGAGAAAAATGGAAATACCGATCCGACGATCGCATCGCTGTATGATGGAAATACAGCTTTTAAAGAGGCTTTTGTGGATAAAGATGGTCAGGAGATTCCACGAGAAGTAATAGAGGATGATCGGAACTGGGCATGGAATATAGAAGCAGATTCAGATAACAATAAGGAGTTTACAATCTCTGTGACAAAGCCGACTGCCGAATTCGAGTCAGACTATGCAGAATTGAAATCCGGAGCATTGGATCAAAATGTTTTTCTGGAAAGATATAAAGATGTTCTTTCTATGACAGACGCAGGAACAAAAGTGTCGGATGATGAATTCGCCAGAACAGAAGCGTGGTCATTTAATGATGCACAGGAAAAATACAAAGGATATTTTGTATATGTAGGAAAAGGCAAAGGGCAGGTTGCTCTTGATGTTTATAACGGTGTTTACTATGAGCAGTGGAATACCAATAATAATGCCTGGAATTATGTGGAGAATGCCGCAGATCTGCCACAAAATGCGGAGGATATCTGGCCGGATGGTAAACAGAACTGGGAGGTTGCCAACAATGTAGGGAATGCTAAAGAGGGACAGTATATCCTGGCATCCCGTTTTGGTAATATAAATGCAAACGATAAACTTCCGGAAATACAGAAAGAAAGAACCTATACGATTCATTATAAGTATGAAGGTTATAAATTGAAATTCCAGTATGTGGGTATTATGTGGAATGACGTATTGAAGCGTATGCTCATCAATTTTAAAGATGAAACCGATTCGGATGGAAAAGTAACAAAGACAGCAGATCAGCAGTATGCGGAATATCATATCAAGATTGTTACGGTAACTCCGGCAATGATTAACGAGATGGATCAGAATGATACCGAAGATACACTGGACTACATAGAACGCGCAGATATGTTCTATGTTAGTTCCTATTATGGAGGAAAGAGCGGAACCAATGCGGATCAGGTAAAAAATCTGCGTGACTTTTTCTGGAAATACGTTGATCCGGACAAAGAGACAGCTCTTCAAGCAAATAAAAATGACGTAAGCCAGTTGGTTTCTTTTGAAGAGAACGATCTTGAATGGAGCGACTGTATGAAGATCATCAAACGTTTGAGCGGTGATGCCGGTCTGGCAATGATGTTCTCCAAACAGATGGGATTCTATCTGGATGATGGTACCGATAAAGTTTGTAACCTGATTTATGATTCTACTTACAAACATGATCAGAAGGCAAGTTTGTGTAATCTGGCTAAGCTGTATTTGGTTTCTACGATGTTTGACCTTTCAGCATCTACGCTGTCGGATAAAACAGATAAGCTGCTTTGGACATTTATGGATAATGTTTACGGTAATGTGAAACAGGTAAAATTGTCAGATTCTGCCAAAGCGCCGGACAACACGGCTCAGTATACCGGATATTTTAAAGAGGATGAAGAAGGTGTTAATGCTGCCTGCGCTTCTCACGATGCAGATTCGAAGTACACATATTTGTGGAATCTGTATACGTTTATACCATATGTAACGACGGCAAGTGAAGACGCTTTGTATAGTTCTGATGGTACGGCGGACATGGATGTATTTGTAGAAAAATACGGATTCTTAAGTTCTTCTCTGCGGGGAACGTATCCGGAGAGTACGTATGGAGAAGTAAGTGGTAATATTTCGGATAAAGGCTATCGTTGTGGTCTGACTTCAAATAATAACTTTACGTATACAAGTATTACGGGTACACGAGATCCGTTGGAAGATTACCAGAACGTAACGATTGTTATGCCGGGTGATATGGAGATTGTTACCTGGCAGATGGGAGAAAATAAGGAAGGGGTACCCGGAACCTTCTTATATGGACAAAAAGGTAATTACAGTGCAAGAGAAAATCTTGATAATAAGAACTTTACGATCATTGACAAAGGTGTAATGTCACGTATTGCTGTTGTATTGTTTAACATTTTGCAGAATGCGAAAGCACCGACTCCGGTAATGAAGTTTAATGTGGATTCAAACCAGGATTCGCAGAAATATTATCAGAAGATGAGTAATTCCAGTGTGCTGATCGACTTTAACCAGGCTGCTTCTTATAATGAAAACCGAAGTAAGCAGAAAAATGTTTTGAAACTGTTCTGCACATTGAATAACTCGGCGAATAAAGAAAATTCGATTATTACATCGATTAAGATGGTAGATCCGAATGATTCGTCCAAACCGGCGATTCTGATCAATACCATTTACAATTATGATGGAGATGTGATTCAGAAGGAGGCGGATATCGGATTTTCACAGCGTCTGCCTATTCCGAAAAAGTATTCGGTAGAATTTATAACAGGATACAAGGTAACGAGTACGAATGCAAAATACAGTTTTATTGTTCCGTTTAAACTGTCCGACTGGCAGAAAGGCTATACACAGATTCGAATTGACTGGGTAGCAAGATCCAGCCGAAAGGTAAAAGGAGACTTTATCCCGTACCAGAATCCGTCGGATCCTTCCGATAAAGACATTGTAGAGGCAGCAAAGCAGTACGCGGAAGTCGATATCGGAGAGCGTGAACTGTTTGACCTTGAGTAAGGCAGAACATGGATTGTAAACCAATATAAAAAGAAACAAATACCTGTGTGCAGTTTGTACACAGGTATTTTAGAGAAAAGAGGTAACTATGTCGAAAAAAATAGCCGATATAAAAAGTGAATTTGAAAATGCTTCCAGAGATGAGTGGCAGACATTGTTTGAAGAATATGCTTCGGATGAGCGGAGCGGCGTGAAAAATTTAATCCTTTCCTATCAGAAAAAGCAGATTGCCTATGAAAAGGAGCTTCTTCGCCTGGAGACGATGCTTGCATTTGAAAAGAAATATGGAGAGGAATACGAGTGCATCTGCGGGATTGATGAAGCAGGACGAGGGCCACTTGCCGGACCGGTTGTTGCCGGGGCAGTAGTATTGCCTAAAAATTGTAAAATATTGTATTTGAATGATTCGAAGAAATTAAGTGCCAGACGCAGAGACGAATTATTTGATGAGATCAAAGAAAAAGCAGTATCTTATGGAATCGGGATGAGTTCACCGGCGCAGATTGATTCCATCAATATCCTGCAGGCGACGTATGAGGCAATGCGGCATGCGATCGAGGATCTGGATGTTGTGCCGGATCTCCTTTTAAATGATGCCGTGACGATACCCCAGGTGCCGGTCAAGCAGGTCGGGATCATTAAGGGCGATGCCAAAAGCCTGTCAATCGCGGCGGCTAGTGTAATGGCAAAAGTTTCCAGGGATCGTCTGATGGTGCAGTATGCAGAGATGTATCCGGAGTACGGATTCGAAGGGCATAAAGGATATGGTTCTGCGGCGCATATCGCTGCGATCAAAAAATACGGACCGTGTCCGATCCACCGGCTGACATTTATCAAAAACTTTATGTAAATGACGACAAGGAGTGTGATGTAGATGTTACAGGACAATTTTAAAAGGACAGCAGTAGCGCTCGAATACGAAAAAGGCGATACGGCACCAAAAGTGATTGCGTCCGGGCGCGGCTACGTTGCAGATCGTATTATAAAGACGGCAGAGGAAAGTGATGTTCCGGTTCATCAGGATGAAAAACTGGCAAAGAGCCTGTCCCTGCTGGATGTGGGAGAATATATCCCGCAGGAATTGTACAGCGTCGTAGCTGAGATTCTGGTTTATGTCGATGATATGGAGAAGATCCAGAGTAAATTGGGACGATAACATTTGACAAATCGCATTTTTTATGATAAACTGACAAAAGATTGAGGATATCTCATGAAGGGGTACACCACCGCGGGTGTAGTTTTCAGGTGATATCCTTTTTTATTGCAAGAGAAGCCTTGGAGGCTTGGAGGTGAAAAGATGGTTCAGATCAATGGCGCTGCCAAAGAGCAGTACGATGGAAAGACACTGGATGATGTGTTGGCCGGTGAAGGATATGAAAAAAACCGGATTGCCATGGAAGTAAACGAAGAGATCATTCCCAAAGCAAAGTATGGGGAAGTGACATTGAAAGACGGTGACGTGGTAGAGATAGTAAGTTTCGTTGGCGGTGGATGCTGACAAGCGATAAATGAAATAACGACAAAAAAGAAAGAGAGGACATAGATGATGGAAAAAGATACATTGGTTTTAGGCGGACAGGAATTTACATCAAGATTTATACTTGGTTCCGGAAAATATTCACTGGATTTGATCAAGGCATCGGTAGAAAATGCAGGTGCCCAGATCATTACGCTGGCACTTCGCCGTGCAAATGTCGGAGGGACAGCGAATATACTGGATTATATCCCGGAGGGGGTTACCCTTCTTCCCAATACTTCCGGAGCGAGAAATGCAGACGAAGCCGTCCGCATCGCGAGACTTTCCCGTGAAGTGGGATGTGGAAATTTTGTAAAGATTGAGATCATGCGGGACAGCAAATATCTGCTTCCGGATAACCAGGAGACGATCAAGGCGACAGAAATCCTTGCCAAAGAGGGATTTGTGGTAATGCCATATATGTATCCGGATCTGAATGTGGCAAGAGATCTGTACAATGCCGGTGCGGCTTCCATCATGCCGCTGGCTGCTCCGATCGGTTCCAATAAGGGACTTTGCACAAAAGAATTTATCCGGATCCTGATCGATGAGATCGATCTGCCGATCATCGTAGATGCAGGAATCGGTTCCCCTTCACAGGCATGTGAAGCAATGGAGATGGGAGCTGCCGCTGTGATGGCAAATACGGCAATTGCTACGGCGGGAGATATTCCGGCGATGGCAGAGGCATTTAAGAAAGCCATTGAAGCAGGAAGAACGGCTTATCTGTCCGGTCTTGGAAGAGTGCTTGACAAGGGAGGAAGTGCTTCTTCTCCATTGACAGGGTATATTCAGGATGGAAGCAATCGCTAAATTTGGAGGAAGATCATGCAGGAAAAAGTAAACGAAAGCATCTTAAATGATGAGATCAAAGAACATTTAAAAGAAAACCGGATCGACCATATGACCTATCTTGAAGGGATGGAAGTGCTGGATTCGGATATTGATAAACGAGTGATAGAGGCAGCAAAAGCGTATGACAGTGATAAATATACGGCAAAAGACGTACGCCGTGCCCTGCTTCATACCAATAAAACACCGGAAGATTTTGGAGCGCTTTTGTCGCCGGCAGCGATGCCTTTTCTGGAAGAGATCGCGCAGCAGGCACAGCAGGAGACGAGAAAGCATTTTGGAAATTCCATTTATATGTTTACTCCGATCTACATTGCCAATTATTGTGAAAACTACTGTATTTACTGCGGATTTAACTGTCATAATAAGATCCGCCGTGCCAAATTAAATGCCGAAGAGATTGAAAAGGAAATGCAGGAGATCGCAAAGACCGGACTTCAGGAAATTTTGATACTGACCGGTGAAAGCCCGAAAATGTCCGATATCCATTATATTGGTGAGGCATGTAAGATCGCCAGAAAATATTTCAAGGTGATCGGTTTGGAGATTTATCCGACAAATTCCGAAGATTATGCGTATCTGCATGAGTGCGGTGCGGATTATGTAACGGTATTTCAGGAGACGTATAATTCAGACAAATATGAGACCCTTCATCTTGCCGGAAATAAACGTATTTTCCCATATCGCGTCAATGCTCAGGAGCGCGCTTTGAAAGGCGGTATGCGTGGCGTCGGATTTGCCGCCCTTCTGGGACTGGATGATTTCCGCAGAGATGCCTTTGCTACCGGGATGCATGCGTATCTTGTGCAGCGAAAATATCCGCAGGCAGAGATTGCATTTTCCTGTCCGCGTCTCCGCCCGATCATTAACAACGATAAGATCAATCCGATGGACGTGCATGAGGCGCAGCTTTTACAGGTTGTTTGTGCTTATCGTCTGTTTATGCCATTTTCCAGTATCACCGTTTCAACGCGTGAATGTGAGAGAGTACGGAACAGTCTGATCAAGATCGCAGCGACAAAGATTTCCGCCGGAGTAAATGTGGGGATCGGCGGCCACAGCGGCGAAGAAAAAGGTGACGAGCAGTTTGAAATCGATGATACGAGAAGTGTGGATGAAGTCTATCAGGCAATCATTGACGAAGGGTTGCAGCCGGTTATGAATGACTATATTTATGTGTAAATAGGAGTATACAATGGCGATACATACAGGAGGGCAGAACATTCCCTGTATTTGCGTGACAAATCGAACATTGTGCAGAGAGGATTTTCTGACACGCATTGATCATATTGCAAAAAAAGGCGTGGCAGATGCCATTCTTCTGCGGGAAAAGGATCTTACCGAAAGGGAGTATTATGAACTGGCGGAAAAGGTCCTTTCGATTTGTAAAATGCATAACAGGCGGTGTATTCTGCATACTTATTATAGAGCGGCAAAAGAACTTGGGTGCAGGGAAATTCATCTGCCGCTTCCCATTTTACAGAAAATGCGGGAAGAGGGAGAGGAGTGGTTTACTACGGTCGGTACATCGGTTCATTCGGTAAAACAGGCGGATTTGGCGATGCATTTGCAGGCGGATTATATGACGGCCGGTCACATCTTTGAGACAGACTGCAAAAAGGGACTTCCGGGAAGAAGACTTTCCTTTTTGAGAAAAGTTGTTCGGGAATCGGCGGTTCCGGTTTATGGAATCGGCGGGATTTCGGCAGATAATGCCGGGCAGGTCAGGGAGACCGGGGCGGCCGGTGTCTGTATTATGTCTGGTTTTATGCTTGAAAGTATGAAATGATTGTGGTAGACTACCTATATGCAGCAAATGTTAGGAGTTGATCAATATGCCGATTAAGATTCCCAATTCACTTCCGGCGACGGAAATATTGGAAAATGAAAATATATTTGTAATGACGGAGCATCGTGCGATGCATCAGGACATACGTCCGCTTCGTGTGCTGATCTTAAATCTGATGCCTACGAAGATTGTGACAGAGACGCAGCTTCTTCGTAAATTATCCAACACGCCGCTTCAGATTGAAGTGGAGTTTTTAAAGACGGCAAGTTATATTCCACAGCATACGGATCCGACACACCTGGATACGTTTTATACTACGTTTGATGAGATCAAAGAGCGCCGTTACGATGGAATGATCATCACGGGGGCGCCGCTTGATTATGTTAAATTTGAAGACGTGACGTATTGGAAGGAAGTATGCCGGATCATGGACTGGTGTAAGACGCATGTGCATTGTACCCTGCACCTTTGCTGGGGCGCCTTTGCAGGTCTTTATTACTATTACGGCATTCCGAAGATAGATTATGAAAAAAAATTGTCCGGTATATATGAACACACGGTGGTAAAGAAAAATTCGCCGTTTTTCCGTGGGTTTGATGATGTTTTTTATGCACCGCAGTCACGGGCAACCGGAGTTCGTCGTGAGGATGTGGAAGCAGTTGAGGAACTGGAACTGATGGCGGTATCCGAAGAAGCCGGAGTAACGATCGTAAAGACGAAGGACAGCCACCATTTCTTTATGACCTGCCATCCGGAGTACGATGCGGATACGCTGGCGAAAGAATATTACCGTGATCTGGAGAAGGGAATGGATCCACAGATCCCTTGCAATTATTTTCCGGATGATGATCCGAGCAAACCACCGATCGTACGCTGGCGTTCGGCGGGGCAGTTATTGTTTTCCAACTGGTTAAACTACTATGTATACCAGAGTACACCGTATGAACTTTGATTATTAAGAGAGGTATTTTTGATGAAAAAACAAGCATTTAATCCGTATCTTCCCTCTTGGGAATATGTTCCGGACGGAGAGCCGTATGTGTTTGGCGGCCGAGTATATGTATATGGTTCACATGACTTTTATAATGGGTATGTATTTTGCATGGGAGATTATGTTGGATGGTCTGCTCCTGTCGATGATCTTGGAAACTGGCGGTATGAAGGTGTGATATATGAAAAGACCGCAGATCCATTGAATAAAGATGGAAAAATGTGTTTGTATGCACCGGATATTACAGTGGGATCAGATGGAAGATATTATCTGTATTATGTATTGGATAAAGTTTCCCTGGTGTCCGTGGCAGTTAGTGACAGCCCAGCCGGTCCGTTTTCTTTCTATGGTTATGTAAAAGATAAAGAGGGAGTGCGACTGGGGGACCGGCCTCAGGATGAGCCGCAGTTTGACCCCGGACTTCTTACAGAAAATGGAAAAACATATTTATATACCGGATTTTGCGGACAGGGAGACAAAAGCCGTTCCGGTGCCTGGTGCTGTGTGCTGGGAGAAGATATGCTGACGATGGAAGAGGAACCGGTTTGTGTTGTACCAGGATGTGAGTATAGTGTGGGAACTTCTTTTGATGGACATGCGTTTTTTGAAGCTTCCTCCATCCGGAAAGCAGGGGATACGTATTACTTTATTTATTCTTCGGAAGTAATGCATGAACTCTGCTATGCAACAAGCAAATCGCCATTGGGAGATTTTGTATACGGCGGTGTGATCGTAAGTAATAGCGATTTACATATTGATACCTATAAACCGGCTGATATGCCAACCGCTTATGGAGCGAATAATCATGGAAGTATCGTGCAGATCAAGGATCAGTGGTATATTTTTTACCATCGCCATACGAACGGAAACTGGTACAGCAGACAAGGATGTGCCGAGCCGATCACGATTGCAGAAGATGGAAGCATCGCACAGGTAGAAATTACCTCATGTGGTTTAAATGGTGGTCCGCTTGCCGGCGAGGGCGAATACCCGGCTTATCTTGCCTGCCATTTGTTTACGGATAAACCGTCTGTGTATGTTGGTGGAGATGCATATCCAAAAGTAATGCAGGATGGAAAAGACGGAGAGGAGGAAATTGGTTATGTCGGTAATATCCAAAATTCGGCGGTCATTGGATTTAAGTATTTTAATATGAAGCATGTGAATAGAATCCGGGTCACGATGCGTGGATATATCAGTGGAAAGATGGAAGTAAGAACGACATGGGATGGAGAGGTGCTTGCGAGTCTGCCAATTCAATTTTCCAATGTATGGGAAACATATGAGAGTGAAATACAAATTCCGGATGGAATCCATTCTTTGTATTTTACGTTTCGCGGAGATGGAAATGGTGCATTGAAAAGTTTTGAATTGTTGGTATAACATAGAAAGGTATACAATACGATGAAATTAAAAGAAATGATTCAGGTGTTTCCGGAGGAAACCAATATTATAATTATCGAGGAAAAAACACATAAGCAATTGGGACTTTATATGAAAAAAACGGATATTCCCCTGATTATTGCAGAGAAAAAGGTTTTGTCTGTGACACTCAACTGGGATGCAAAATTATTGCAGATTACCGTAGATATGATAAGTTGACAATGTGAAAGAAAAGGAGGCGTATGTGTTTTGCAGACACATCAGATTAAAAATAACAGGATGTCTTTAACCGTGTCAGAACATGGAGCAGAGATCACATCGATTCAATTAGACGGAACAGAGAGGATGTGGGATGCAGATCCTGCATTCTGGGGAAGGACCGCACCCGTTCTTTTTCCTATTGTCGGAGCGTTAAAAGACAATTCGTATCGTTATGCGGGCGGGACGTATACGATGGGGCAGCATGGTTTTGCCAGAGATATGGATTTCACCCTGACGGATCAGATGGAGGATAAACTGGAATTTACATTATCTGACAATGAAGAGACCTATGAAAAATATCCATTTCATTTTCAGTTACAGATCACATACGAGGTTTTTCAAAACGAATGCCGTGTTACCTGGAAGGTTAAAAATACAGATGAGAAGACGATGTATTTCCAGATTGGCGGACATCCGGCATTTGCCGTACCGTGTGAAGGCGGCATGATCCGGGATGACTATAGTGTCCGTGCCGGCGAATCTCCGCTTTTGGAAGTCGCATTTTTGGATAAAGGACTTTTGGGTCAGGAAAAAGAACTGCATTCCAATGAATTTGTACTGGAAGACGATACGTTTGCACGCGATGCGTTTGTTTTGCAAAATGATACGATCGGACATCTCGAAATTGTCAATCATCTGTCCAATCAGGTGAAAGTGCGCGTAAGTGCGGATGTGCCGGTTTGGGGGATCTGGAGCACGGCGGATAAAAAGGCGCCGTTTGTGTGCTTAGAGCCTTGGTATGGTCGTTGTGATAAAGAAGATTTTGAGGGCGAATTGTCCGAACGGGAATATATGCAGTCTTTGGAGCCGGGAGAGGAATTTACCGGCGGATACCAGATGGAACTGTTATAATTTAAGAAAAGAAGACGATAAAATGCTCCACTCAGGAACGAGGTGTCCGGGGTGGAGCATTTCAGATTATACCACTTCTGAAAATACTTTTCCAATCGCATCGTTGATGACGAGATTGGCGTGGGCATCGCGGCTGGTCTCGCTTTTATTAATGAGAACCAGTTTGTTTCCGCGGTAATAGTCGATCAGTCCTGCTGCCGGATAGACCGCAAGAGAAGTACCGCCGATGATCAAAATATCCGCATTTTTAATATAATTTACAGCTTTTTCCAGTATGTAAGAATCTAAACCTTCTTCATATAACACGACATCCGGTTTGATGATGCCGCCGCAGGAACATTTGGGAACCCCTTCCTGCGAGATGGTGTCGTGCAGATTGTAAAATTTCCCACATTTCATACAGTAATTTCGAAGAACGGAGCCGTGAAGTTCTAATACTTCGCTGCTGCCGGCTTTTTGATGTAATCCGTCAATATTCTGTGTGATGACCGCCTTTAATTTTCCCTGTTTTTCCAGTTCCGCCAAAGCGAGGTGTGCTTTGTTGGGTTCGGCATCCGGAAAGATCATTTTGTTGCGGTAAAAACGGTAAAATTCCGGTGTGTTCCGCATGAAAAAGGTATGGCTTAAAATCGTTTCCGGCGGGTAATCATACTGCTGGTTATACAGACCATCGACACTTCGGAAATCCGGGATATTGCTTTCGGTGGAGACACCGGCACCGCCAAAGAAAACAATATTGTCGCTGGTCCGGATCCATTCGCGCAGCTGTTCGATTTCGTTCATAGAAAAACCTCCTTTCGTCATATTGGTTGCTCCTCATTAAGCGTAGCACAAAGAGGAATAAAAGTCAAAAAAAATCCCCTGTATAACTACAGAGGAAAATAGTAAGTAGTCCGTAGGGGAATCGAACCCCTGTTTCTGCCGTGAGAGGGCAGCGTCTTAGCCGCTTGACCAACGGACCATCAACAAGACATATATTACTATAAAACAGGAGTAATGTCAAGAAGAAATTAAAAAAAATTTTGACATTTCTCTTGTGATTGTGATAAAATAAAGAACAGACGGCGAAAAATGGAGGATTAAGAAGTTATGGAAGAGAAAAAAAGTTATTTTAAATGGGGAGAATTTTTAAGTTATTATAAGCCATTTCGTGGAATTTTTACTGCAGATATGTTTTTTGCCTTTCTGGGAGCACTTACGACACTGGTTATTCCGCTGATTGTCCGTTATATTACCGGGACGGTTGTTTATCTGCCGAAAGAGGAAATCCTTTCGAAAATTCTTTTTCTGGGAGGTGTCATGGTAATTCTCGTGGCAATCCAGTGTTTTAGCAATTATTTTATCGGAAATTACGGGCATGTTATGGGAGCGAAGATCGAATATAACATGCGGAAAGAAATTTTTGAACATTACCAGAAATTGTCATTTTCTTTTTATGATAATCAGAAAGTGGGGCAGCTCATGTCCCGTATCACGAACGATCTGTTTGATATTACGGAATTGCTGCACCATGGTCCGGAAGATGTTGTCATTTCCTTTATTAAATTTGCGGGGACACTGTCGATCCTTGCGTGGATGAACTGGCGGCTGGCGCTGGCGGCATTTGTTCTGATTCCGGTTATGTTTGTATATGCATATATACTGAATAAGAAAATGAAGCGTGCGTTTAAGACAAACCGGGAAAAGGTGGCAGATATCAATGCCCGTATTGAGGATAATCTGTCAGGGATCCGGGTGGTTAAATCCTTTGCCAATGAAGAGATTGAGCGGGAAAAATTTATGGAGGGCAACCGGGGATTTCTAGACAGCAAGAAAAACAGCTATTTTTATATGGGACAGTATCATGCAGGACTGACCGCATTTATCACGATGATCACGGTAGTTGTTATCGTTGTGGGAGCGGTTCTGTTATCCAATGGTACGATGAATGCACCGGATCTCATCACGTTTTTGCTTTATATCAGCAATTTTACAGAGCCGGTACAAAAACTCATCAACTTTACGGAACAGTTTCAAAATGGAATCACCGGATATGAAAGGTTTCGTGAAATACTGGCAGTGGATCCGGAGATCAAAGAGTGTGAAGATCCGGTTGAGGCAAAAGATATCCGGGGAGAAGTGGTGTTTGACGATGTCGGCTTCCGGTATGAAGAAGGACAGGAAAAGGTGCTCAGTCATGTCAGTCTGAAAGTGGATGCGGGGGAATATGTCGCACTGGTTGGTACGTCGGGAGCAGGAAAAACGACACTGTGCAGTCTGATCCCGCGGTTTTATGAGGTGACATTTGGAACCATTTATCTGGATGGAGTGGATGTGAGAAACTATACGCTTTCCAGTCTGCGAAAGAGTATTGGTGTTGTTCAGCAGGATGTCTATCTTTTTGCCGGGACGGTGCTTGATAACATCCGTTACGGAAGAGTGGATGCGACCCGGGAAGAAGTGATTCAGGCGGCGAAAGATGCCAATGCCCATGAATTTATCATGGGACTGCCGCAGGGGTATGATACCAATATCGGACAGCGGGGTGTGAAACTTTCCGGAGGCCAGAAGCAGCGGCTTTCGATTGCAAGAGTATTTTTGAAAAACCCGCCGGTCTTGATCTTTGATGAGGCAACATCGGCACTGGATAATGAGAGTGAAAAAGTAGTCCAGGAATCTCTTGAGAAACTGGCTAAGAATCGTACGACGTTTGTTATCGCCCACCGGCTTTCCACGATCCGCAATGCGCAGAGAATCCTCGTTTTGACGGACGAGGGCATCAGTGAGGAAGGCAGTCATGAACAGTTGATGAAAAAACAAGGCGTGTATTACAATTTGTACACATTATCGGGCAATGAAGCGTAAAAAGAGGTAGAAAAAGTGCTTGCATTTGGAAAAAATATGTGATATACTAAAAATGTTGTTATTGTATTAAGATGAGTGGACGCGAGTCCACTCATTGTTGTTATGAGGAAATGAGGTATGTTTTTTGGGTAAACATCAGATGTATGAAAAGCGTACAGAAGAACTGATCACACCGATTTTAGAAGAAAATCATTTCGAACTGGTCGATGTGGAATTTGTAAAAGAGGCCGGTTCCTGGCATCTTCGTGCATACATTGACAAAGAAGGCGGCATTACGATCGACGATCTGACACTTGTCAATCATGCGCTGAGTGACAAGATGGATGCAGAGGACTTTATTGAGGAATCTTATATATTAGAAGTAAGTTCTCCGGGACTGCTCCGGCCATTTAAAAAACCAAAGGATTATAAGAGAAATCTGGGAGAAGATGTAGAAGTCAAACTTTTTGCTCCGGTCACATTTGAACAAAAAGGGAAAAAGTATACAGATAAAGAATTTATCGGCATTTTAAAATCTTATGAAGCACCGCAGGAAGATACGGTAAACGGTGGAAAGATCGTATTGGGATTTGATGGCGATGAAACATTAGAACTTGAGATTAAGGATATTGCATTGATTCGAAAATCAATTGACTTTTAAATAATATTGGAGGTAAAGAAAAAATGAGAGCGAAAAACAGTAAAACAACAAACGGAAATCCGGAATTGATCGAGGCCTTGGAAGCCATTGCCAAAGAGAAGGATATCAGCAAAGATGTATTATTGGAAGCAATCCAGAACTCCCTTCTGGCAGCGTGTAAAGATCAGTTTGGAAAATCGGATAATGTTCGTGTGATCTTGGATGAGACGACAGGAGAATTTCATGTATATCAGGATAAGACCGTGGTTGAGGAAGTGCTGGATGATACACTTGAGATCGCATTGGCAGAAGCAGAAGCAAGATATGGTGTGACAGATCTGGGGGCGACTGTCAGCATCGAAGTGACGCCAAAGAACTTTGGACGTATTTCCGCACAGAAAGCAAAGCAGGTTGTTGTACAGAAAATTCGCGAAGAAGAGAGAAAGGTTTTGTATGATCAGTATTATACAAAAGAAAAAGATATTATCACAGGAACGGTTCAGCGTTATTCCAATGGAAACTATACGGTAAATATTGGGAAAATCGACACCGTTTTGACGGAGCAGGAACAAGTAAAGACAGAGCGTTTTCGTTCTCATGAAAAAATCCGTGTTTACGTTACGGAAGTAAAAGATACGCCAAGAGGGCCAAGAATTGTGATCAGCCGTACCCATCCGGAACTTGTAAAACGTCTGTTTGAAGCAGAAGTGGCAGAGATTCAGAGCGGTGTCGTTGAGATCAAGAGTGTATCCCGTGAAGCAGGTTCCCGTTCGAAGATCGCGGTTTACAGCCAGAATCCGGATGTAGATGCCGTAGGTGCCTGCGTGGGTATGAATGGTACCCGTGTCAATGCTGTAGTCAATGAACTCCGCGGCGAAAAGATTGATATCGTAGAGTGGAATGAAAATCCGGCCATCTTTATCGAGCATGCCCTCAGCCCATCCCGTGTCGTATCGGTTACCGTGGATACTGAGGAAAAGAGTGCGATGGTAGTTGTACCGGATTATCAGTTGTCTCTGGCGATCGGTAAAGAAGGACAGAATGCAAGACTGGCAGCAAAACTGACCGGTTATAAAATAGATATTAAGAGTGAGACACAGAACCGGGAAGGATAAGAGGTGGTTTTGTTGAAAGAAAAAAAGGTTCCAATGAGACAATGCGTCGGCTGCCGCGAAAGTAAGGAAAAAAAGCAGCTGATCCGTGTTGTGAAAAATGATCAGGAAATCACAATCGACCGCACCGGGAAGAAAAATGGACGCGGTGCCTATCTTTGTGACAATCCGGAATGTTTGAGGAAGGCCAGAAAAAATCATGGTTTGAGCCGGGCATTTCGAATGGAAGTAGACGAAGCAGTGTATGAAGAATTAGAAAGGCAGTTATTGAATGAGTCAAAATAGAAGCAAAAGTTTAGGAACTCTGGGATTGGCGATGAAATCCGGAAATGTAGCAAGTGGAGAATTTCTTACGGAGCAGGCGATTCGTGCCGGCACGGCAAGGCTTGTGATCGTGGTGGAAGATGCCTCCGATAATACGAAAAAGAAATTTCGTAATTCCTGTTCGTATTATCAGGTTCCTTTAGCGATTCAATTTGACAAGGATACGCTTGGCAATGCGATCGGAAAAGAGTTCCGGGCTTCACTCGCAGTTCTTGATCAGGGATTTGCATTAGCAATTAGTAAAAATTTAGAATTGGAGGAAATGTAATATGGCAAAAATGAAGATATTCGAAATAGCAAGAAGTATTCAGGCAAAAAATAAAGAAATAAAAAGTGGCGATCTGGTAAAACTTTTAAATGAAAACGGCTTTGATGTCAAAGGGGCAAACAGTAATATTGAAGATAAAGAAATTGCTTTTTTGCTGCAGACATTCAATGATCCGAAGAAAGTAGAGAAAATACTGGCGTCGCAAAAAGCAGAAAGTTCCAAACCGGAAAAAGACAATGAAACAAAGGCAGAGAAAAAAGAACCGAAAGTTTCAAAAGAAGCAGTAACACCTGCAGAGCCGGCTAAGGAGCAAAAATCCACAATTGAGCAGGAAAAGAAACCGGAAGAAAAAGCAGAGCAGAAACCGGTTCCAAAAGAGGAGAAAAAGAAAGAGCAAAAAGAGGAGAATACAAAGAAAGTGCCTGAAACAGAACAAAAGAAAGAAATGCCAGAAAAGAAAAAGAACGGAAATAACCAGTTCAATCCGAATTCCAATTCTAATGACCGCCGCCGCGATAACAACCGCGACAATAATAACCGTGGCGAGCGCGGTAATGACCGCAGAAATAACCGCGATAACGGCAATCGGGATAATAACAACCGTGGTGGAAACAACGACCGTGGCAATAACCGTGGCGACCGCCGCCGCGATAACAACCGTGACAACAATAACCGCGGCGAGCGCAGCAACGACCGCAATGGCAATAACCGCGGAGACCGCCGGCCGAACAATAATAATGACCGCCGGGGCGGTAATAATAACCGTGGTAATAACAACGGACGCGGTGGAAATAATAACCGCAACGGAGAAAAGGTGCTGGAACGTTTTGAAAAGGCGCAGAGCGGATTTGATGGAATCAAACAGGAACAGAAGAATTCCAGAAAACGCAATAAAAAGCCTGCTGATAAGGGCACATATAAGAAGTCAACCAAAGAAGAAATGAGCCGTATCCGGAGTAAAAAGGATCCAAACCGTAAGGGTGCCTTTATTAAGCCGGAACCGGTAGTAAAAGAGCCGGAAGAGACAATCAAACAGATTACCATTCCGGAGAGCCTGACAATCCGTGAACTGGCAGACAAGATGAAGATGCCGGCGGCTGCTCTTGTGAAAAAATTGTTCCTGCAGGGTCAGGTTGTATCCCTGAATCAGGACATTACGTTTGAAGAGGCAGAAGAGATCGCGCTCGAATTTGATATTATTGCTGAAAAAGAAGAAAAGATCGATATGGTGGCAGAACTTCTGAAAGAAGAGGAAGAAGATGAAGCAGATCTTGTAAAACGTCCACCGGTTGTGTGCGTAATGGGACACGTAGATCATGGTAAAACTTCTCTTCTGGATGCCATCCGTGAAGCAAATGTTACTTCCCACGAGGCAGGAGGTATCACACAGCATATCGGTGCGTATGTAGTTGAGATCAATGGTGAAAAGATCACTTTCCTTGATACACCGGGACATGAGGCATTTACGTCCATGCGTATGCGTGGAGCACAGTCAACGGATATTGCAATCCTTGTAGTAGCCGCAGACGACGGTGTTATGCCACAGACCGTCGAAGCGATCAACCATGCGAAGGCTGCCGGCGTAGAGATCATCGTTGCCATCAACAAGATCGACAAAGAGGGCGCCAATATAGAACGAGTAAAACAGGAATTGGCAGAATATGAACTGATTCCGGAAGACTGGGGCGGAAGCACTGTATTTGTACCGGTTTCAGCACATACCAAAGAGGGTATTGAACAGCTCCTTGAGATGATCGTACTTACTTCGGAAGTACTGGAATTAAAAGCAAATCCAAACCGTAAAGCGCGTGGTATCGTTATCGAGGCGCGTCTGGATAAAGGCCGCGGACCGGTGGCAACCGTATTGGTACAGAAAGGTACACTCCGCATCGGAGATCATGTGGCAGTCGGACCTGCTCACGGAAAAGTACGTGCCATGCTTGACCACACCGGAGAGCGCGTGAAAACAGCAACGCCTTCTACACCTGTAGAAATCCTTGGATTAAGTGGTGCTCCGGATGCCGGTGAAATTTTTGTGGCTACTGAGAGCGATAAAGAAGCAAAACAGATCTCGCAGGCATATATTGATCAGAGTAAGGATAAACTGCTGGAAGAGACAAAAGCCAAAAAACTTTCTCTGGATGGTCTGTTTAACCAGATCCAGGCAGGAAATGTCAAAGATCTGAACCTTATCATCAAAGCGGATGTACAGGGATCTGTCGAAGCAGTAAAACAGAGTTTGTTAAAACTTGGAAATGAAGAAGTGGCAGTCCGTGTGATCCATGGTGGGGTTGGTGCCATTACAGAGTCCGATGTATCGCTGGCAAGTGCATCCAATGCGATCATTATCGGATTTAATATCCGTCCGGACAATACCGCCAAAGAAGTGGCAGAACGTGAAAACGTCGATGTGCGTCTGTACCGTGTCATTTACGATGCAATCGAAGACATCGAGAATGCACTGAAAGGTATGCTTGAACCGATCTATGAAGAGCAGGTGATCGGACATGTGGAAGTACGCCAGACATTCAAGGCTTCCGGAGTGGGGACCATTGCCGG
Organism: uncultured Eubacterium sp.; assembly: GCA_934316845.1. GTDB lineage: Bacteria > Bacillota > Clostridia > Lachnospirales > Lachnospiraceae > Eubacterium_F. The sequence goes on from CAKRDZ010000007.1 coordinate 41,244, forward strand.
TTCCTATGTTCTGGATGGTAAAGTACAGCGTGGATGCCGCTGCCGTGTATATCGAGGCGAGGATATGATCTTTGAAGGAGATCTTGCTTCCCTGAAACGTTTCAAAGACGATGTCAAAGAAGTGGCGGCCGGATACGAATGTGGACTTGTATTCAGCAACTTCAACGATATCCAGATGGAAGACCGCGTAGAATGTTATATCATGGTAGAAGTGCCAAGATAGAAAATAATAGATTGATGTAAACACGAAAGTAACTGTGGCAACGCAGTTGCTTTCGTGCTAAAGGAGAAAAGACATGAAAAAAAACAGTGTTAAAAATATCCGTATCAACAGTGAAGTACAGCGTGAGATGAGCCAGATCATCCGCGAGGATATTAAAGATCCGCGCGTGCATCCGCTGACATCCGTTATGGCAGTGGAGGTTACTCCGGATTTGAAATTTGCCAAAATTTTTATCAGTGTATTCGGAAATGATGAAGAGAAGGAAAAAACGATGGAAGGCTTGAAAAAGAGCGCATCGTTTGCGCGTATGCAGTTAGCCAGACGCATGAATCTCCGAAATACACCGGAATTGACCTTTGTATTGGATGAATCCATCGAATACGGTGTCAATATGTCAAAGAAAATTGATGAAGTAAATCATAAGGAGTCAAAATGAAATTCTTAGAAAAGATAGAAAATGCAAATACGATTGCCATCGGCGGACACATACGTCCGGATGGCGACTGTGTAGGATCCTGTATGGGTCTTTTCGGGTATCTCTCCGATCATTATCCGGATAAAGAGGTAAGCGTGTATCTGGAGGAAATTCCGGAGGCATTTGATTATTTGAAGATCGAAGAGGCAATGTCAGAAAAAGCAGACCGGTATGATCTGTTTATTGCGCTGGACTGCGGTTCGATCGATCGATTGGGCGAGGCGCAGAGTGTATTTGAAAAAGCTGCGGATACGATCTGTGTGGATCATCATATCAGCAATACCAACTTTGCAATGGAAAATATTGTAAAAGCCAAAGCGTCTTCTACGTGCGAGATCCTGTGTGAACTTCTTCCGATGGAAAGAATCGGAACGTTTAGTGCGACGGCTTTTTATACCGGAATCATCCATGATACCGGTGTGTTTAAGCATTCCAATACATCAAAGAAGACGATGGAGACCGCGGGATGTCTGGTGGAAAAGGGAATCCCATTTGGAAAGATCGTCGACGAAAGTTTTTATATGAAGACATACCGCCAGCTGCAGATCATGGGACGCTGTCTGTTGGAGAGCATCCGTGTCATGGACGGCAGATGTATCGTATCGGTCGTTACGAAGCAGATGATGGATTTTTATGAGGCAAAATCTTCGGATCTCGATGGGATCATTGACGAACTTCGGACGACACAGGGTGTTGAAGTGGCGGTTTTGCTGACAGAAAAGGAACCTTTGGAATTTAAAGTGAGTATGCGTTCCAATCAGATCGTGGATGTAAGTAAGATTGCGGTCTTCTTTGGCGGCGGTGGACATGTAAGAGCTGCCGGCTGTACGATCAAAGGATCTTCCTACGATGTCATCAACAATCTTACCGAACATATTGAAAAACAGTTAAATCAGGAAAAATAACGGAGGCAGATGCGTGGACGGAATTATCAATGTATATAAAGAAAAAGGCTACACATCCCACGATGTAGTAGCAAAACTTCGCGGCATTCTGCACCAGAAAAAGATTGGACACACGGGAACGCTGGATCCGGATGCGACCGGGGTACTGCCGGTCTGTCTCGGAAAGGCGACAAAAGTGTGCGAACTGCTGACCGATAAGAAAAAAACATATCTTGCCGTAGTACGTCTTGGCGTGAAGACAGACACGCAGGATCTGACGGGAACCATCGTGGAAGAAAAGGAAGTACAGGTGACCGGAGAGCAGATCCGCGAGACTGCGGCTTCTTTCCTTGGCGAATATGAGCAGATCCCGCCGATGTATTCGGCCGTAAAAGTGAATGGAAAGCGGTTATATGAACTGGCAAGACAGGGGAAAGAGGTCGAACGGAAGGCGAGAAAGGTACACATTTATACTTGCGATATCCGTGAGATCGACCTTGCAAACAATGAATTTTTGATGGAAGTAACCTGCTCAAAGGGAACTTATATTCGTACGCTCTGTCAGGATATCGGAGAAAAACTTGGCTGTGGGGCAGCGATGGCATCGCTGGTACGTCTCCGGGTTGACCGGTTTAATCTGGAAGATGCGCTGACATTAGAGCGCATTGAAAGCCTTCAAAAAGAAAATGCGCTGGCCCCGTTTATCCTGCCGGTCGATCAGTTATTTGATGCTTACGACAAGATCGTGGTAGGGGATAAGGCGGTCAGTTACCTACAGAACGGCAATAAGATAAATGGTAAATATTGTCAAGGAAATATTCCGACGGAAGATGGAAAAAGAGTGCGTATGTACGATAAGAAAGATCGGTTTTATGCCATTTACCGCTTTGACGCGGGACAGAATGTATTGGTGAATGATAAAATGTTTTTCCCTCATACGGAAGCATGACGGGAAGGAGAAAGAAGCATGGATGTAATCAACAAAAGACCCTATCAGCTGAAAAACAGTGCAGTCTGCATCGGTAAGTTTGATGGCCTTCACCGGGGACATCAGAGTTTGATCGAGGAGATTTCGCACTTTTCCGGCTGTAATAAAGTGCTTTTTACGTTTGCTTTTCCGGGGGTACCTTATATCTTATCACCGGAAGAAAAACGAACCAAAGCCGAAAAACTGGGAATTGATACGTATGTGGAATGTCCTTTTGATGAGGCGTTAAAAGAGATGACGCCGAAGGAATTTTTTGAGGAAATACTGGTTCGGCAGTGTGATGCCGGAGTGATCTGTGTTGGCGATGATTTTCATTTTGGAAAAGACCGCGCCGGCAATGTTGATATTTTACAAAATCTGGCAAAAGAAGCGGGAATCACCTGCATTGTCGTAAAGAAAAAGAAAATGTACGATGAGATCATAAGCAGTACACGGATCCGGGAAGCGCTTGTCAAAGGAGATCTGTCGCTTGCCAATGAACTTCTTGGGATGCCGTATATGGTGCAGGGCGAGGTGGTTCATGGCAATGAGATCGGCCGCACATTGGATATGCCGACGGCAAACCAGATCCCGGATGCCAGAAAGATACTTCCTCCGTTTGGAGTATATGCATCGAAAGTGTCTTTCGAGGGAAAGCAGTATTACGGCGTTACCAATCTTGGCGTAAAACCTACGATTCCGGGAGAAAATCAGGTTGGAGCAGAGACGTGTCTGCTGCATTTTAAAGGCGACTTGTATGGAAAAAATTTACAGGTGGAACTTTGCCGTTTCCTGCGTGGGGAGCGGAAGTTTGCCGGTCTGGAACAGTTGATGCACCAAATGGAGGCGGATAAAAAGAATGCTGGTCTTTTCTTTGGACAATGAATCGGGAAAACCGTTATACCAACAGATTTATGAATATATAAAGGAAGAAATTATGCAGGGACGCCTTTCTTACCGGGAAAAATTACCCTCGGCAAGAGGACTGGCGGCCTCGCTTCTTGTGAGCAGAAATCCGGTGGATACCGCTTATGAACAGCTGGTGGCGGAAGGGTATGTCTATGCTGTCCCGCAGAAAGGATATTATGTCAGTGAAATTACCTATATCAGAGAGTATCGTGGACAGAAAAAGGAAGTTCCGCTTCAGGAGGAAGAGCATACACCGGTTTGCTGGAAATATAATTTTAATCCGGATGAAGTGGACAGCAGTCATTTTCCTTATGCGACGCTTCGCTCTATCGCGAGAAACGTGATGGATCGGGAAGATTTTTTATCTTCCGGAAATGCACAGGGAGAGGAGGCGTTCCGCAGGCAGGTGGCGAAATATCTGTACCGTTCGCGTGGGGTACAGTGTGAACTTTCCCAGATTGTCATCGGAGCCGGAATCGGGTATCTTTTGCAGCTCCTTTCCGTGCTTTTTCGCAAGAGCGGAAAAATCGCCTTTGAGGAGCCGGGGTATGTCCGGGCAAAGCAGATTTTCGCTTCCTATGGATTTGATATTGTAAATGTGGAGATCGCGGAAGAAAATATTACACCGGAAGAACTTGAACGGGCGCAGACCAGACTCTGTTATCTGACACCGTCCCACCAGTTTCCGCTTGGTACGGTAATGCCGGCGCCGGAGAGACAGCGTCTGTTAAAATGGGCGCGGGAAAAAGAGGGGCGGTATCTGATCGAAGATGACCACGACAGCGAGTACCGCTATAAGGGTAAGCCGATTCCTGCGATGCAGAGTTTGGATCCGGATGGAAAGGTGATCTATATCGGTACATTTTCCAAGGTGATCACGCCGGCACTGCGGCTCGGTTATATGGTGCTGCCAAAAGAACTGGTATCGCTTTTTCACCGGGAATGCGGTGCGTATAACTGTCCGGTTTCCCGTCTTGACCAGCAGATCGTAACTACCTTTATGGCAGAAGGGCATTTTGATAAACATTTGAACCGGATGCGTAAGATTTACCGGGAAAAGCACGATGTCATGCTGTCCGAACTGCAGAAATATCCGGAAAAAGTTAAGGTACACGGAGATTATGCCGGACTTTATGTGATCGCCGAAGTGCGGACGAAAAAAAGCGAAGAACAGATGGTACGGGAAGCGGCAGAAAAAGAAATTTATCTGCGGCCGTTATCAGTGTATTACAAGAACTCTAAGACGGCAGGGAAACCCGCGTTTTTACTTGGATTTGCGGTGCCTGATACCGACACGATAAAGAGAGGGATCTCCCTTTTATGTGAAGAAATATTTTAAAAAAATTCTTGTATTTGTGCCCAAATTATATTAAAGTAGAAGTATACGACGATTAAAAAGAGATGAAATTCAGAAAAGAGGAAAACGATGGAATTAATATTATCTATTTTAGCCGGTGTCGGTTTGTTTTTATATGGAATGAATCTTATGAGCGACGGATTGCAGAAAGTAGCCGGCCAGAAGATGCGTGATGTACTTGAAAAACTGACAAAAAGTTCGATTATGGGACTTATTCTCGGTATTGTATTTACCGGTATTATCCAGTCTTCTAATGCAACGACCGTTCTGGTAGTCAGTTTTGTAAATAGTGGTATTATGAAATTATCACAGTCTGTCGGTGTGATCATGGGTGCCAATATCGGTACGACCGTGACCGGACAGCTGATTTCGTTTAAATTAGATGCGATCGCGCCATTTTTCATCATTGCCGGTGTGATCTTAGTAATGTTTATCAAAAAGCCGATGGCAAAGCGGATCGGCGAAGTGGTACTGGGCTTTGGTATTTTGTTTTTTGGAATGTCCACCCTTTCTTCGTCGGTGAAACATCTGAATCAGTTTGCCGCAGTAAAGACGTTATTTGGAAGTGTTACCAATCCGTTTTTGGCAGTGCTTATCGGTTTTGTATTGACGTCAATCTTACAGAGCGCCTCCGCTTCGGTAGGTATTTTGATCGTGTTGGCGTCCTCCGGACTGATTCATCCGGATATCTGTTATTATATCATTATGGGATGTGATATTGGAGCATGTGGTTCAGCCGTATTGTCAAGTCTTGGCGGTAACAAAGATGCAAAGAGAGCTGCATTGATCCATTTGTCATTTAATGTGATCGGAACGGTAATCGTCATGATCCTTCTGGCGCTGGCAGGAGATCCGATCCGCAGTGCGATCCACGGACTGACGGCGTCAATCGCGGATACCGGTCTTCGTGCCGGCCGTGACGTGGCAAATATCAACTCCATATTGAAAGTATCTCAGGTGATTATTTTGTTCCCATTCAGCAAGTATCTGATCCTGCTCACCAGATGGTTTGTCAAGGGCGAAGACGAAGAAGTGCATGGACTGGAACTCAAATACATCGGTAATCATTCGATCTTTAACGTGACGACAGCGCTTCCACAGGCGGTTCACGAGACTGAGCGCATGGGGACGATGGCAGTCAACAACTTAAAACGTTCGATGAAGGCATTGATGGAAAAGGACGAGAAGGCATTGGAAGAAGTGTATAAGAAAGAGGAAGTGATTGATTTCTTAAATACAGAAATTTCCAATTATCTTGTCCGGGCAAACCAGCTGTCCCTTCCGATCCAGGATAGGAAAGAACTGGGAGCCATGTTCCATGTCGTCAACGATATCGAGAGGATTGGCGACCATGCAGAAAATATCGCCGATTTTGCCAAGACAATGCGGAAAGCAGATCTGCAGTTTAGTAAAAAGGCAACCAATGAATTGATGGAACTGTATGAAAAGGTATGCACGCTGCTGGAATTTTCAATTAAAAAATTTGTTTCCGGGGATGAGACGCATGCCGTCGAGATCATGCAGTTAGAAGACGAGATTGATAAATTGGAAAAGAAGTACCAGAAAAAGCATGTAAACCGTCTGGCAAATAATAAATGCGAACCGCATGCAGCGATGATCTTTTCAGATCTTTTGAGTAATCTGGAGCGTGTGGCAGATCACGGTGTTAATATCGCGTTTGCAGAGCAGGACGAAGAAGAAGTGTAAGCAGAGAGAGGGGCAGATTTGGTAGGATATGGTCTTGCAGCAGGAATCCTCATACTCCTGATCGGATTATTTGTATATGGATATCTTGCAAATTTTGAAATGAATGAAAAATGCCGCAGCGAATACAAAATGGTTCTGTCGGAGGCGGCATGTAAAGAGCCGGTGCAGCTGGTCTTTCTGACCGATCTGCATGGCTGGATCTACGGAAAAGAAAATGAGAAACTTCTGAAACAGGTGGAGGAAGGTCATCCGGATCTCATCTGTATCGGAGGAGACATGACAGTAAAGGAAGGAGAGGGATGCAAGTCCGCTCTTTCTTTATGTAGCAGACTGCGGGAACTGGCGCCGGTATATTATGCGGTTGGCAATCATGAGATCCGTATGCCGGGATATGAACAGTACATGCAAGAATTGGAAAAAATTGGTGTTACCGTACTGCGGAACCAGTCTGCCTTATGGCAGAAAAATTCGACAAAATTCCGGATTTATGGTCTGGATCTTCCGCCGGAATGCTATCACCGGGGAAGAAAGAAAGAAGTTCCGACGCCGGGGCAGATTGAAAAACTGCTTGGAAATCCCGTCAAAAAAGAGGGCGAGACAGCGGTTCTGCTGGCACATAATCCGACGTATTTTCCGGTATATCACAGCTGGAATCCGGATCTGATACTTTCCGGCCATCTGCATGGAGGGATTATGATCCTGCCGTTTTTCGGAGGTGTGATCGGACCGGATTTCCGATTGTTTCCAAAATATTACGAGGGCGTTTTTAAAGAGGACGAGACGTATATGCTTGTGAGCCGCGGACTGGGAACGCATCATCTGCCGTTTCGGTTTTTTAACCGGCCGGAGGTGACGGTACTCCGGATTCGGCCGGGGAAGAAAAAATCATTAGAGAGGAAGTGTAACGATGGGAATCCCTGTGAAATTAGAGGTCTTTGAAGGACCTTTGGATCTGCTGCTGCATCTGATCGAAAAAAACAAAGTGGATATTTATGACATTCCCATTGTTTTGATCACCGAGCAGTATCTCGATTATGTCAGTAAGATGGATACGAAAGATATGGATGTGATGAGTGAATTTCTCGTAATGGCGGCAACACTCGTGCGCATCAAGTCGAAAATGCTCCTTCCGGTAGAGGAAGAAGAAGAGGAAGAATTGGAGGATCCAAGACAGGAACTGGTAGAGCGGATTCTGGAATATAAAATGTACAAATATGCTTCTTACGAACTGAAAGACCGGCAGGTAGATGCCGGCAGAATGGTGTTTAAGGAGCCGAGCATACCGGAAGAGATTCAGGATTTCAAAGAGGATGTCCCGATTGAAGATCTGCTCAGTGATGTGACACTGGCAAAATTACAGGGAATCTTTAACTCGGTGATGAAAAAGCAGGTAGATAAGATCGATCCGATCCGAAGCAAATTCGGAGAGATAGAAAAAGAAGAGATCAGTCTGGAAGATCACATCGTATTTCTGGATTCTTATGCCAAAGAACATAAGACGTTCAGTTTTCGGAAATTATTGGAAAATGGTTCCGGGAAAACCTATGTGATCGTTACCTTTTTAGGAATACTGGAAATGATGAAGATGGGAAAACTTACGATCGTGCAGGAAAATATATTTGATGATATTTTGATCACCTATCGGGAAAAAGAGGACAAGCGGAAGGAAAGCGAGGAATAAAAAGTGAGTATAAAAGAATTAGAGGCAGTTATAGAAGCCATTTTATTTACAATGGGCGAAGCGGTCGAGGTAGAACGGATCGCAGCTGCCGTAGAACATGATGAAGATACGATCCGTCGTCTGATCCGAAGTATGATGACGCGGTATGAAGAAGAAGACCGGGGTATCCGCATCATTGAACTGGACGGTTCCTTTCAGCTCTGTACGAAACCGGAAATGTATGAATATCTGATCAAAGTTGCCCATGTGCCGAAAAAGCATGTATTGACCGATGTCATGTTAGAGACGCTTTCAATCATCGCGTATAAGCAGCCGATCACCCGTATCGAGATTGAGAAAATACGCGGAGTCAAATGTGACCATGCGGTCAATAAACTGATCGAGTACAATCTGATCTGTGAAGCCGGCAGACTGGATGCGCCGGGACGACCGATTCTGTTTGCCACGACCGAAGAATTTCTGAGGTATTTTGCCATTGAATCGCTGGAAGAACTGCCAATCCTTAATCAGGAAACGATCGACAACTTTAAGGAAGAGGCAGAGCGTGAAGTAATGCGTGAGATGGCAGCCGGAGAACTGGCGGGGGGACAAATTCCGGAAGAAATTTTGCCGGAAGAAGAAAATGAAGATGTTTCTTTCACGAATTGGATGGAACAGAACGAAGAATAAAAAACAAAGCCGAATTGACAAATTCTGTCAGCTCGGCTTTTTTCAAAGAGGTGTGTCTTCCGGCACACGTTTTTTATTTGTAATCTACTAATTCTACATAGAAATTACGGTAATCTTTTCTTTTCTCCTTCGTAGCTGCGATGGCAGTACGCGGATGCTGATTCAGCTGTCCGGTCAGAAGATAAGGGATGTTATAACCCCATACGATACCCTGTTCCTTAAGCGGCTCAATCTCTTTCTCCAAAATATCCAGGATCGGAAGGATGTTGTATTTTGGATTTTTCAGGAAGCCAAGAAGGATCTCGCTGGCGCAGTTGCCGGCTCCACGGCCCATGCCGCTTACGGTTACGTCAAGATAGCTGACGCCGCGGGTCAGTGCTTCAATCGTATTGGCAAAGGCAAGCTGCTGGTTATTATGTGCATGAATTCCGATGAATTTATTGTACTTTTCACCAAAAGAAAGGTACTTGTCAGCAAGTTTACGCATCTGCTCCGGATAGATCGCACCATAACTGTCTACGATATAGATCCCGTCTACCGGAGTCTGTCCGAAAAGTTCGAGTGCTTCGTCAATGTCGGCATCGTTGTCATTGGAGATGGCCATGATATTGATCGTGGTTTCGTATCCTTTGTCATGACAATATTCAATCATTTCGATCGCTGCCGGAATCGTATTGATATAAGTAGCAATTCGGATCAAATCGATCACACTGTCGCTCTTGTCAATGATATCACGGCGGAAATCCGTTCTTCCGACATCTGCCATCACGGCAATCTTCATATCGGAATCATTGTCGCCGACGATACGGCGGATGTCTTCCTCGTTACAGAACTTCCATGGTCCAAAATCTTTTTCGTCAAAAATATCTTTGGATGCTTTGTAGCCGAACTCCATATAGTCAACCCCGGCTTTGATGTTAGCCTGGTATAGATTTTTCACAAATTCATCGGTAAAACGAAAATCGTTTACCAGTCCACCATCGCGAATTGTCGCATCTACCACCCGGATGTCCGGACGATAGGATAAAATTGTTCCTTTGTTTTCCATTTTCTCATTTCCTTTCAAAGAACGTATTTTTAAAACATAACGGATTCGTTACATTTTAAACTAATTCTAATTGTAACAGAAATAACAGAAAAATGCAAAAGAAAATGCAACAAACTTTTGACCGATGCTGAGTTCTATGCTATAATAGAAGTAATTTTGATGCGTAAACCGCAAATACTAATACAATGCGCAATTTTTCGCGCGAGAAGGAGTTAAAAATGGATTACAAGAAAGCAGGCGTAGATATTGAAGCAGGATACAAAGCAGTTTCTTTGATGAAAGAGCACATCGCTTCGACAATGAGACCAGAAGTTTTGACCGATATCGGAGGGTTTTCCGGTGCATTTTCCATGAAAAAATTTATGGGAATGGAAGAGCCTACGTTGGTTTCCGGTACAGACGGCGTGGGAACGAAATTAAAGATTGCATTTCTTCTGGACAAGCATGATACCATTGGAATCGATTGTGTGGCAATGTGTGTAAACGATATTGCCTGTGCCGGTGGTGAACCATTATTTTTCCTTGATTATATTGCATGCGGAAAAAATGAACCGGAAAAGATCGCAAAGATCGTAAGCGGAGTAGCCGAAGGATGCCGTCAGTCAGAAGCCGCATTGATCGGTGGAGAGACAGCTGAGATGCCGGGATTCTATCCGGCAGATGAGTATGATCTGGCAGGATTTTCCGTCGGCGTGGTAGACCGCAAAGACATGATTACCGGAAAAGAACTGAAAGCAGGAGATGTGCTTGTTGGTATGGCATCTTCCGGTATTCACAGTAACGGATACTCTCTGGTGCGTCAGGTATTTTCGATGAATACAGAGGCACTTGGCCGTCATTATGAATCCCTTTCCGGTACTCTCGGAGAGACGCTTCTGACACCGACAAAAATTTATGTAAAAGCCTTGAAAGCGATTAAAGAAGCCGGTGTTAAGATTAAAGCATGCAGCCATATCACAGGCGGTGGATTTTATGAAAATATTCCTCGTATGCTGATCGAGGGAACCCATGCCAATATTAAGAAAGACAGTTTTGTCATTCCGCCGATCTTCGAGATGCTGGCAAAAGATGGAAATGTCGAAGAGGCAGCCATGTTTAATACATATAACATGGGCGTGGGAATGCTCACAGCCGTAGATAAAAACGATGTAGATAAGACCGTAGAAGCCATTCGTGCAGCAGGTGAAGTACCATATATCATGGGCGAGATCGCAGCTGGCGAAAAAGGCATCACATTATTATAATTGAGGTGATGGCATGAAGACAGCAGTTTTGGTATCCGGTGGAGGAACGAATCTCCAGGCGATCATCGACAGTCTTTCAGCGGGAAAGATCACCAATACGACATTGGAACTTGTTGTGAGCAACAAACCGGGAGCGTATGCCCTTGAGCGTGCGGCGAAAAACGGCATTCAAAGTGAATGTGTGATCCCGAAAGATTATTCTACAAGAGAAGAATACGGGGAGGCGATGATCTCGCTTCTGGAAGAACATGGGATTGACTTGGTCGTATTGGCGGGATTTTTGGTTATTTTACCGGAAAATCTCGTGGCTCATTATGCCGGCAGGATGATCAATATTCATCCGTCGCTGATCCCGGCACACTGCGGTCCGGGATATTATGGATTGAAAGTGCATGAAAGTGTGCTGGCAAGAGGCAACAAAGTGACGGGAGCAACCGTTCATTTTGTCAATGAGATTGCGGACGGCGGCCCGATCATTATCCAGAAAGCAGTAGAAGTACAGGATGATGACACGCCGGAAATTCTCCAAAAGCGAGTGATGGAGCAGGCAGAGTGGCATATTTTGCCGCAGGCGATCGATGATATTGCCAATGACCGGATTAAAATTGTAAATGGAATTGTAAAACATAAATAGGAAAGTGAGGACTTTTCAATGAAAGTACTGATTGTAGGAAGCGGTGGACGTGAACATGCAATCGCGGCGAGTGCTGCGAAGAGCAAACAGGTAGATGAGATTTATTGTGCTCCTGGAAATGCGGGGATTGCCGGACTGGCAGCCTGTGTGGACATCGGTGCGATGGAATTTGATAAACTGGCAGATTTTGCAGAAGAAAAGGGAATTGATCTTACGATCATCGGAATGGACGATCCGCTGGTTGGCGGTGTCGTAGATGTGTTTGAAAAACGCGGTCTGCGTGTCTTTGGACCGAGAAAAAATGCAGCGATCATCGAGGGAAGCAAGGCATTTTCCAAAGATCTGATGAAAAAATACGGCATTCCGACTGCCGGTTATGAGAATTTTGATTCTCCGGAAGCCGCGCTTGCTTATCTGGAGACGGCAAAGATGCCGATCGTATTGAAGGCAGATGGTCTGGCGCTTGGAAAAGGCGTTTTGATCTGCAATACGCTGGAAGAAGCCAAAGATGGCGTAAAAACACTGATGCTTGACAAACAGTTTGGCGATGCCGGAAATCAGATCGTCATTGAAGAATTTATGACCGGACGCGAAGTGTCCGTATTGTGTTATTGTGACGGTACGCATATCAAACCGATGACAAGTGCTCAGGATCACAAACGTGCCAAAGATAACGATGAGGGACTCAATACCGGTGGTATGGGAACATTTTCTCCGAGTCCGTTTTATAATGAAGAAGTACAGCGTTTCTGCGAGGAAAAAGTATATCAGCCGACGATGGATGCCATGAAAGCAGAGGGAAGAGATTTTGTCGGAATCCTGTTTGTTGGATTGATGCTGACAGAAGATGGCCCGAAAGTGCTTGAGTACAATGCGCGTTTTGGCGATCCGGAAGCACAGGTTGTTCTTCCGCGTATGAAAAATGACATCGTGGATGTGATGAATGCCTGCATCGATGGAAGGCTGGACGAGATTGACCTGCAGTTTGAGGACAATGCGGCAGTCTGTGTCGTACTGGCTTCGGATGGATATCCGCTGCAGTATGAGAAGGGCAAAGTGATCACAGGATTTGAGAACTTTAAGGGAAAAGACGGATATTATGTCTTCCACGCCGGCACAAAATTTGATGCGGACGGAAATATTGTTACCAATGGTGGACGTGTTCTCGGCGTGACTGCCAAAGGAAAAGATCTGAAAGAGGCACGCAAAAATGCGTATGCAGCGACAGAATGGATTTCCTTTGAGAACAAATACATGAGACACGATATCGGAAAAGCAATTGATGAGGCTTAAGTGCACGGCTGAGTGTATGTTACACTTGCAGCACTTTCTATAAAAATAAAAAAGGAGAGTAAGAGATGTATTCATTTGAAGAAGTAGTAAAAGCAGATCCGGAACTTGCCAAAGCGATGGAACTTGAGACAAATCGTCAAAATGATCATATCGAACTGATCGCTTCGGAAAACTTTGTAAGCAAAGCGGTTATGGCAGCAATGGGAAGTACCTGCACCAACAAATATGCAGAAGGATATCCGGGAAAACGTTATTATGGCGGATGCCAGTACGTAGACATGATCGAAGATCTGGCTAGAGAGCGTGCCAAAAAATTGTTTGGCTGTACGTATGTGAATGTTCAGCCCCACTCCGGTGCACAGGCTAATATGGCGGTGTTTTTTGCCCTTGTTAAACCGGGCGAGACGGTTATGGGTATGAATCTTGACCATGGCGGTCATTTGTCACATGGAAGCCCTGCAAACATTTCAGGAACCTATTATCATATCGTACCTTATGGCGTCAATGACGCAGGATTCATCGATTACGATGAAGTAGAGCGCATTGCCAAAGAGTGCAAACCGAAAATGATCATCGCAGGAGCAAGTGCATACTGCCGTAAGATCGATTTCAAACGTTTCCGTGAGATCGCGGATGAAGTAGGTGCTTTCCTGATGGTAGATATGGCACATATCGCAGGTCTGGTAGCTGCCGGCGTACATGAAAGCCCAATTCCATACGCTCATGTAACGACAACGACAACACATAAGACACTTCGCGGACCTCGTGGCGGTATGATCCTTTCCAGCGAAGAATTTGCGACAGAGCACAAATTAAACAAAGCCATCTTCCCGGGAATCCAGGGAGGTCCTTTGATGCATGTGATCGCAGCAAAAGCCGTCTGCTTCAAAGAAGCACTGGATCCAAGTTTCAAAGAATACGGTAAAAATATCGTAGCCAACGCGCAGGCACTCTGCAAAGGGTTGATGTCTCGTGGTATCGATATCGTATCCGGTGGTACGGATAACCACTTGATGCTTGTTGACCTTGTCAATAAGGGATTGACCGGTAAGGAAGTAGAGGCATGGCTGGATGAGGCCAATATCACAGCCAATAAAAATACCATTCCAAATGATCCGCAGAGTCCATTTGTGACAAGTGGTGTGCGTCTCGGTACAGCGGCTGTGACAACACGCGGATTTAATACAGAGGACATGGATCAGGTAGCAGAGGCAATTGCCATGCTGATCGACGATGTCAATGCCAACAAAGCAAAAGCAATGGAAATTGTAAAGACATTGACCGATAAGTATCCATTGTACTAAAAATACAGAAATTAACAATGATACGAAGAGAAGTCCGGGAAGACCGGGCTTCTCTTTTTGAATGTACGGGTTACGAAAAATTGTGTGTGTCTGCAAAATATACTTTGACATGGCGGTGAAAAAGAGGTAAAATAGGAAAAAATATAATTTTTTACAACGGAAAAGGATTTGTTGACAGAAAGGTGAAAATCATGTTTGGAAATGGAAGAAAGACGATTGGCTTGTTTATTTTCAGCAGTTATGAACCATATCAGCAGGAAATATGCCATGGGGTTGCAGAACAGGCGTATGCAAAGGGATACAACGTAGCTGTGTTCAATTCGTTTGGAAGTTACGGTGACAATGTGGAATATTTTGAAGGGGAAGCAAGAATCTTTGATCTGCCGGATTACTCCAAATTTGCGGGGATTGTGCTGGCAACCGATACGTTTAACATCGTGGGAGCACAGGAGAAGATTATGGAACATATCCGCAGTGAATCCAGGTGTCCGGTTGTATCGCTGCGCCAGGCAATGAACGGAATTAACAATATTTTACTGGATGAGCGGGAGACGATGGAGGAGATCATCCGCCATGTCATTGAGGTACATAAAGCAAAAGATATTGCGTTCATGTCCGGCCCGAGGGAACGTTACGATGCGAATTTCCGCCTTGCCTGCTTTAAACGGATCATGCAGGAGTACGGGTATGAAATTGGAAAAAACAGGATTTTTCATGGAAATTTCTGGAAAGATCAGGGAGACAAGGCTTGTGATTATTTTCTGGCAGGAGGAAAATGGCCGGAAGCGATCATCTGTGCCAATGACAATATGGCGCTTTCCGTCTGCGATGTTCTCTGTGAGCGGGGGATCCGTGTTCCGGAAGATATTATCGTCACTGGGTACGACGGCGAAGAAGAAGGAAAATACTATCAGCCGGCACTCACTACAGTGGAAGTGGATTTTAAGGATATGGCATATCAGGCGGTAAATCTGATTGATAAGCACCAGCAGGATCTACAGAATGAAATGATCTATGCCAAGACAAAATGTTACCCGAAAGAGTCGTGCGGCTGTAAAAAAATGGATGTTAATTTTACAAAACGTGCGATGCATTACAGTTCCAATATCCGTTTAAGTAATATGGAAATGCAGTTTAGTTTTATGTCCATTGATTTTGGAAAAATCAGGAAAATATGTGATATGCCGGCAGTCATTCGCAAATACATCTACAATTTTCAAGACTTTACCGATTATTATCTCTGCCTGTGTGATGAACTGGGGCAGAGACGGGAGGAGCATACACAGTATTATACAGATAAGATGCATCTGCGTGTCGGATTTCATGACCGCAAAAGGATGTCTGCTCCGGGAGAAAATCTGGATATTGAATTTCCAAGAAAGGAACTGCTGCCGCATGAATTGATCGATGCGGCGCCACAGTGCTTTTATTTTGTGCCGGTTCATTATCAGAATACCTGCTTCGGATATGAGGCGTACCGGTTTTCCCAGCCGGATAATGGAGGGGCGATTTATGCCCGCTGGACGATTGCGGTAGCCAATGCGATAGAGGCGATCCTGGTGCAGCAGAAACTGCATAATCTGATCAATGAATTGGAAAATATGTATGTCCGCGATGTGATGACCGGGTTATATAACCGCCGGGGGTTTGAAAATTACGCCAGACCTCTGTTTTTGGAAGCAAAAGTAAATGAGATCAGTGTATGCGTCATTGGAATTGATGCCGATGGCTTAAAGCCGGTCAATGATATATTTGGACATCATGAAGGGGATAATGTTCTGCGTGCCGTTGGCTACGCTATCAATGAAGCCACCTGTCAGGGGCAGATTGGAGCAAGGATCGGCGGAGATGAATTTGAAGTGATACTGATAAACGTCGATGAAAACGACGCCAGACACTGGGTTGATACGTTTGAACGAAGCCTGGAAAAGTATAATAAAAAATCCGGAAAACCATATCAGGTTCATGCAAGCGCGGGATACCGCGTCGGGGTTCCGGGGCCTTCGGATACATTGGAGAGTTTTATGAAAGAAAGCGACGACATCATGTATCAAAATAAGGTCGAAAATAAACGCAGGAGAAACGAACCCCTGCGTTAAAAGTACTTATTCATGTAATTCTTCTCTCATAAGGCCCAGTGCGTTCTTTTCAAGCCGGGAAACCTGGGCTTGTGAGATGTGGATCTCTTTGGCTACTTCCATTTGTGTTTTTCCCTGAAAATAGCGGAGTTCAATAATGTTTTTTTCGCGTGTCGGAAGCGAGCGGATCGCTTCACGCAGGGACAACATTTCGACCCATCCTTCTTCTTTATTTTTCGTATCACTGATCTGATCCATGATATAAAGAGTATCTCCCCCTTCCGAATAAACCGGTTCATACAGAGAAACCGGACTTTGTATTGCATCCAGAGCCATCGCGATCTCTTCTGGAGTGGACTCTAATTTTTTGGCAATTTCTTCCAACGTTGGTTCCTTTTCGGACTGTTTCATCAGCGCTTCTTTCGTATAGATGGCTTTATAAGCGATATCGCGCAGTGAACGGCTGACGCGGATACTGTTATTGTCGCGCAGGTAACGCCGCACTTCTCCAATGATCATAGGGACTGCGTACGTGGAAAATTTTACCTGTAATGTCGTATCAAAATTGTCAATGGCTTTCATTAAGCCGATGCATCCGATCTGAAAAAGATCATCTACGTTTTCTCCGGCACTGGTAAAGCGCTGGATGATACTCAGGACGAGACGGAGATTCCCGTGGATAAAAGTATCTCTTGCACGGCGGTCTCCTTTTTTTATTTTATCAAACAGGATCTGTTTTTCTTCTTCGGTGAGGAGTGGAAGTTTTCCGGTGTTTACTCCACAGATTTCAACTTTGTATTGTGCCATTGTCTATCCCTCACTTCTTTTGTATTTTTAGTTTGCCACAAATTGAATGAAATATTCCTGACGCGAATAAGATTTATAAAAAGAAAATCAGCGGGATTTTGAAAAGGGGTAGTCTATGCGCATCTGTGAATTGAGGGAAAAAGAAGTGATCAATGTGTGTAACGGGGAGCGGCTCGGATTTGTCGAAGATATGATCTTTGATCTGTGCAAAGGGTGTATTTCCCATATTGTCGTCCCTAAAAATTGTAAATTTATGGGAATTTTTGGAAAAGACGAAGAGTATGTCATTGACCTGCGGTGTATCTGCCAGATTGGAAGCGATATCATTCTGGTGGAAATGCCGTCTGAAAAAAAACATAATTTTTGTGAAAAATAACTTTACGGCGCGGGCGTTTTCGATTATGATAAACTATAGAAAAAATATAGAAAACATAGAAAAGAGGTTACAAGGATGAAATGCCCGTTTTGTGGAGAAGATAATACAAAAGTGATCGATTCCAGACCGGCGGATGACAACAGTTCCATTCGCAGAAGGAGACAGTGTGAACGCTGTGGAAAACGGTTTACCACCTATGAAAAGCTGGAGACGATCCCACTTGTTGTCATTAAAAAGGATCTGGCAAGAGAACCTTACAACAGAGATAAGATTGAACAGGGAATATTCCGGTCGTGTACTAAACTGGCGATATCGATCGATCAGATCAATCAGGTCGTCGATCAGATTGAAACAGAGATCTTTAATCTTGGCGAAAAAGAAGTATCCAGTAAATATATCGGAGAAGTGGTCATGGAGCGCCTGAAAATGTTAAATCCGGTGGCTTATGTACGCTTTGCATCAATCTACCGGGAGTTTAAGGACGTCAATACCTTTATGGATGAAATCAAAAAAATACTGGACAATCAATAAAAAGATATGCTATACTCTGAACAGGCAGTTTCTCCTTTTGGAAGAAAAGGAGAATCATTATGTATAGTAAAGTGTATAGTGCCGGTCTGGCAGGGTTAGAGGCACGAAAAATTGTTGTTGAGGCAGATGTTACGAACGGTCTTCCATCTTTTCAGATGGTAGGCCTTTTGGCGTCTGCGGTAAAAGAAGCACGTGAGAGAGTGCGCATTTCATTACAGAATTCGGGAGTTGTCTTTCCTCCCAAGAGAATTACGGTAAATCTTTCGCCGGCGGATCTTCGAAAAGACGGTTCCGGCTTTGATCTTCCTATTGCGATTTCGCTTATTGCCGCATTCGGCAGAGTTCCCCTTTTGGACGCAGAACAGATGGCATTTGCCGGTGAATTGTCACTGGATGGCAGGATTCACCGCGTACACGGTGCGCTTTCCATGACACTTGTGGCGAAAGAATCCGGTTTCCCGGCTATTATGCTTCCGGCAGCCAATGCCATGGAAGCGTCATTTGTTGAGGGGATAGATGTGATAGGGGTTCGTACCCTGCAGGAGGCGATTGATTATCTCTGTGGGAAGATAAAGATTGCGCCGGTTGTGGGAAAATGGGAAGAGAAAAAGTGGATGACAGTCTGCCCGGAAGTTGATTTTTCGGATATTTGCGGACAGAAAACGGCAAAAAAAGCAGCAGAAACGGCGGTGGCGGGTGCGCACAATTTTTTGATGATCGGTGCGCCGGGAACAGGAAAAACATTATTGGCGAAAGCGGTTTCCGGGATCATGCCTCCGCTGCACCAAAAGGAAATGATTGAACTTACCAAAATATATAGTGTGGCAGGCCTGCTGGATGAACAACGTCCGATTGTTGTCAGAAGGCCTTTTCGCGCGCCGCACCACTCCATCTCGCCGGCTGCGTTTGCCGGAGGAGGGACAAAAGCGCTTCCTGGGGAAATTACACTGGCACAAAACGGCATTCTTTTTCTGGATGAACTTCCGGAATTTTCCAGAACGACATTGGAGATATTAAGGCAGCCGATGGAAGAGGGGAAGATTCAGGTGTCGCGGCTGGGATACCGTTTTGAATATCCTGCCAAAATGATGGTGATAGGGGCGATGAATCCCTGCCGCTGCGGATTTTACCCGGATATGCAAAAATGCCGCTGTACGCCAATGCAGGTACAAAGTTATCTTTCAAGATTAAGTGAGCCTTTGCTGGACCGGATGGATCTTTGTGTGGAGATGGAAAAAAGTGCGTTTGTGTTTATGGATCCGTCGGGAAAGGAAGAGGCGAGCGAAAAGGTAAAGGAAAGGGTTATGAACGCCCGAGAACGGCAGTCATATCGTTACCGGGAAGAGAAAATTCAATATAACAGTGAGTTAGACGGAAAATATCTGGAAAAATATTGCCGGCTTGGAAAGAAAGACAAACTTCTTTGGAAAGAGTTGTGTGAGCAGCTGGAATTATCTGCAAGAGGGGCAAAGAGGCTGCTGCGTGTGGCCAGAACTCTTGCAGATCTGGCAGGACAGGAAAAAATCGGAGAAGAACATTTGTTTGAAGCGTCTATGTACAAAGGCATTAACCAAAAATATTGGAATACAATTCCAGAGGGGAAGGGAGTTGGAGAACAGTGAAGCAGGAAGAATATGGAATGTGGCTTTGCAGCATCGAGGGGATTGGAAGCACTGCGATACGTAAGCTGATTGATGAATTTGGAACACCGGAGGAAATATATAAAAAAACAGAAGAACAGTTTATAAATTCCGGAGTGGTAAGTACCCGTGAAGCGAAAATGCTCATCAATAGTAAAAGACAATTCCGCTATCGGGCGATGCGGGAAAAAATAGCTTCATATAATATGCAGATGGCATCGTATTTTTCAGAACAGTATCCGGAGAGATTGCGTCAGATCCCGGATTTTCCGAAAAAAATTTACTGGAAGGGAGAACTGCCGCAGGAAGAGGTCAGGATTGCCATTGTAGGGGCGCGCAACTGTTCACATTATGGGAGAGAGACAGCCCGCAGATTTGGGTATGAACTGGCTGGAGAAGGAATTGGGATCATAAGCGGTATGGCAAGAGGAACGGATGGATGGGCACACCAGGGGGCACTGGAAGGAGGGGGCAATACCTATGCCGTACTGGGAAACAGTGCAGAAATCTGTTATCCGAAAGAACATCGAAGACTTTATGACAGCATTTTGAAGCAGGGTGGGATTTTGTCAGAATATCCACCGGAAACACCGGCGATGCCGGGATTTTTTCCAATGAGGAACCGTCTTATCAGTGCGCTGTCCGATGGAGTGCTGGTTGTGGAAGCGCGTCAAAAAAGCGGCTCCCTGATCACAGCAGATCAGGCATTAGAACAAGGAAAAGATATTTTTGTCATTCCGGGAAGGATAGGTGATACATTGAGTGAAGGTTGTAACCAGCTGATCCGGCAGGGTGCTTTTTTGGTTACCAAACCCGCTGATATCGTAGAATATTATGAGACAAATGGAGTGATTGCGCGGAGAAAGAGGACGAAAAAATTAGCGAAAATGAAAGTTTCCCTTGAAAGTGAGGAAAAAATGGTGTATGCTAGTTTAAGTCTTGAGCCGAAAGATATCAATTGCATTGCAAAGGAAACGCTGCTTCCTGTGACGACGCTGGTCAGACAGTTGTTTTCCTTGCAGAAACGAGGCTTAGTAAAAGAGATTGGGAAAAATAATTATATTAAAATATAACATAAGGGGGCAGTTTTTGTATGGCAAAAAACTTGATTATTGTGGAATCACCGGCAAAATCTAAAACAATAAAGAAATTTTTAGGAAGCAATTATACCGTGGTTGCATCCAACGGTCATGTCAGAGATCTTCCTAAAAGCCAGATGGGGGTTGATTTTGACAATGATTTTGAACCGAAATATATAACCATCCGAGGAAAAGGAGAATTGCTTGCTTCTTTGCGGAAAGAGGTTAAAAAAGCAGATAAAATATATCTTGCAACTGACCCCGACCGTGAGGGAGAGGCGATTTCCTGGCATTTGTTTTTTGCTTTGAAACTGGATCCCAAAAAGACAAAGCGTATTACGTTCAATGAAATAACCAAAAATGCAGTTCGGCAGGCGATCAAAGAATCCAGGGAAATTGATATGGATCTTGTGGATGCCCAGCAGGCACGCCGTGTGCTTGACCGTATTGTGGGATATTCCATCAGTCCGCTTTTGTGGCAGAAAGTAAAACGCGGATTGAGTGCCGGCCGAGTGCAGTCGGTAGCACTTCGTATCATTGCGGACAGAGAGGCACAGATCGATGCGTTTATTCCGTCCGAATACTGGAGCCTGGAAGCGGAATTTCCGATAAAGGGGTGCAAGAAACCGCTTTTGGCGAAGTATTACGGAAACCCGAAAAGACAGGAAAATATTGGAAAAGAAGAATTGGGGGAAATTTACAATGAATTAAAGGGCGCAACCTATGAAGTTTCTGAAGTCAAGAAGGGTGAGCGCTCTAAAAAACCACCGCTGCCTTTTACGACCAGTACTCTGCAGCAGGAGTGTGCAAAACATTTAAATTTTGCCACCTCAAAGACAATGCGTATTGCGCAGCAGTTGTACGAAGGCGTTGCAGTCAAAGGACATGGAACAATCGGACTGATCACCTATCTTCGTACGGATTCTACCCGTATTTCGCAAGAGGCAGATGCCGAATGTAAGGAGTTTATCCGTGAAAATTATGGCGAAGAAAACGTGATAGGAAATGCCGTACAGAAAAAAGATGACAAAAAAATCCAGGATGCCCATGAAGCCATCCGTCCTACGTATGTCAATCTGACGCCGGCTGCAGTAAAAGATTCTTTATCCAGAGATCAGTTTCGTCTTTATCAGCTGATATGGAAGCGTTTTGTGGCAAGTCGTATGAATGCGGCACGCTATGAAACGACATCCGTTAAAATAGATGCCGGAAAATATCGTTTTACGAGTTCAGGGTCTAAGATTGTATTTCCGGGATTTCTTTCGGTATACCAGAATGAGGAAGATAAGGCAGAAAATAATGCTGCCCTTCATAAAGTGGCTCAGGGAGATGTGTTCCGGGAAGTTGAACTGAAACAGGAACAGCATTTTACGCAGCCTCCGGCTCATTATACAGAGGCCTCTCTGGTAAAAGAACTGGAAGATCTTGGAATTGGAAGACCGAGTACGTATGCGCCGACGATCTCGACGCTTATTTCCAGACGGTATCTTGCCAAAGAAAATAAAAATCTGTACTTATCTGATCTGGGAGATATTGTCAATAAAATCATGATAAGTGCGTTTCCGAGTATCGTTGACGTAAACTTTACCGCTACGATGGAAACGCTGTTAGATGGCGTGGCAGAAGGAACGGTAGAGTGGAAAAGCATCATCCGGAATTTTTACCCGGATCTGAAAGAGGCAATTGAACATGCCGAACAGGCACTTGAAAAGATAGAAATTGAAGATGAGGTAACGGATACCATCTGTGAAAATTGTGGCAGAAACATGGTGATCAAATATGGACCGCATGGAAAATTTCTGGCTTGTCCGGGATTTCCGGAGTGTCGTAATACCAAACCATATTTTGAAAAAATTGGCGTGAAATGTCCAAAATGCGGCGGAGAGATTGTTATTAAGAAGACCCAGAAGGGACGACGCTACTATGGATGTGAAAATTATCCGGAATGTGAAGTGATGACATGGCAGAAACCATCCAAAGAAATTTGCCCGAAATGCGGTAATATGTTATTGGAAAAAGGCAATAAACTGGTCTGCGCAGAATCTTCCTGCGGATATATCATGGAAAAACAAAAGGATAATGCTTGATATTTTTTTGAATCTATGATAGAATTATTTTAAGTGATTGTGAGGCATGAAGATGAGTGTAGAACTTTTGGACAAAACACGTAAAATCAATCGATTACTAAGGGATAATCGTGTGTCGAAAGTGGCATTTACGGATTTATGCCAATTGCTTGGCGAATTATTAGAATCCAGTGTATATGTGATCAGCAACAAAGGAAAGATTTTAGGGATACATCAGAACCCCGGTGACTCACCGCAGTCCTTTTTCCCGTCTTCGGAGGGGCAATGGCTGGATGCGGCTATGTCAAAGCGCTTTCTGGAAGTGTTGTCAACAAAAGAGAATGTGAATTTAGAATTTATGGGATTTCCACGTGAAACCGCCGAAGGAATTCAGGCAATGATCGCGCCGGTATATATTGCAGGAAAAAGACTGGGGACATTATTCCTTGCCCGGAAAGAACGGTGTTATGGAATAGAGGATATTATCCTGACAGAGTACAGCACAACGGTAGTAGGTCTGGAAATGACAAGAGCAGTTTCAGAGGAAGATGATTTTGCAAGCCGGAAGCAGCAGGAAATTGAATCCATATTACATATTTTATCCCCTTTGGAAAAAAGTGCGGTAGAACAAGTGGTGTGCAGAATTGAAAAGGGAGAGGGAACCATTATCACCTCCCGCCTGGCAAAAGAAGTTGGAATTACCAGAACTGTGATTGTAAATGCACTGAAAAAAGTGGAAAGTGCAGGGCTGATCCAGACAAAATCGTATGGCGTCAAAGGAACGCACATTAAGATTATAAATGATAGGATATATACAGATTTTGTAACATAAATAATGGAAATGGATTTCTGATAACGCAAATGGAATTGTGATCTTTTGTGATTCCCTTTGCGTTTTTATGCGAAAAAGGCTGATTGGAGGTTTGAAGATGGTTTTATCAAATGCATATAATTATATTAATGTGCTCGGAAAAGCGGCAGATGCCAGCTGGACAAGAAATGATATACTGGCAAATAACATTGCCAATGCAGATACTCCGGGATTTAAAAGAAAGGACGTACAGTTTGAAACGTATCTTGCCAATGCGGTGGCAGGCACGGATAGTCTGGATGAGACGATTGCCAATATTGATCTGAATGAGCTAAACTGCACAACGTACACGGATCAGGCAAATCTCAGTTACCGTTACGATGGCAATAATGTGGATATCAATACGGAAAATGTGGAATTGGCGAAAAACCAGTTGAAATATTATACGTTGATGAATTCGATGACGCAGGAATTTTCAAGATTGAAAACAGCACTTCGTACATCGTAAATATAAGTGATTGAACAAGAAAGTAAGAAAGGATGAAAAAGTATGTCAGTATTTGGAGCAATGGATGTCAGCGCATCCGGGATGACGGCTCAGCAGCTTCGAACCGATATCATTTCACAAAATATTGCAAATGTGAATACAACAAGGGATGAAAACGGAAAAGTATATAAACGTAAAACAGTTGTTTTTGAAGAAAAAAGTTATCCAACGTTTAATGAATCCCTTCAATATGCTACGGGGCATATTGGCAAAGGAGTAAAAGTGACAGAGATTGTCGAAGATCCTTCTGAGGGAAACAAGGTGTATGATCCATCTCATCCCGATGCAGATCAGGATGGATATGTAACTTATCCCAATGTGAATACAGTGACGGAAATGACCAATATGATTGATGCTACACGTGCATACGAGGCAAATGTGACAGTCCTTAATTCAACAAAGGGAATGGCATTGAAAGCACTGGAGATCGGCGGCAATAGTTGATGATAGAGAATTAAAGGAGAAAAAAGAATGGATATTACAAATATTTCGGCCGTTCAGTCGTTGTCTGATGTGAGCCGTTATGCAAGTTCAAATGCAAAAGTAACACAAAAAGAGGATGGAAACCGCTTTGATTCATTTTTAACGTCAGCAATGAATATGGTGGGAGAGACGAATCAATTAACCAATGCAGCGGAAGCGGAAGAAATACGGTACGCTACCGGACAGTCCGATAACTGGCATGATCTGATGGTTGCGCAGCAGAAAGCGAATATTTCACTGCAGTATACGGTTGCGGTAAAAAATACAGCATTGGAAGCATATCGTACATTGATGAATATGCAGATGTAATAGATACTTATGATGTTAGGAGAGTAAAACGGTATGATGGACCAATTGATTGCCATAAAAGACAAATTACTTGCTTTTTGGAATAAGTACACAACAAAACAAAAGACAATTGTAATCAGTGTTGTTTTAGCAGTGTTTTTTGCTATTGTAATCTTGTCTTATGTACTGACAAGGCCGGTATATACGCACCTGGCTTCTTTTTCGGATGCCAGTTTGGCGAGTACATTGTCAGAGGCTTTGGACGGAAAAGGAATTACCTATAAGATGGAGACGGATCCGAATACTGGTATTACTTCCTTTGATGTTGAGCAGAGTAAATATTCAGATGCGGCACTTGTCATGGGTGCCAACGGTATTGTAGATAAAGAAATGACCTGGGATGATGCGTTAAAGAGCGACATGACAACGTCTTCACTGGAAAAGCAGACAAAGATCACGCTGGCTCTGCAGTCATCCATCAAAGAAAATCTGCTTAAATTTGACGGCGTGGAGGATGCGACCGTTATTATCAACCGCCAGGAGGATGATAAGAAATTTATCTCAGCGACCAAAGAGACGGCGGTTAGCGCTTCGTTGAAACTGGCGGATGGAAAGGAACTGCCAACAGAGACAGCTACGGCAATGGCCTTTTATCTGACAAATGCGGTAGGAAATACAACAACAGATAATATTGTTATCGTAGATACAAAAGGAAATCTGTTGTATGGAGCAAAGACAGACAATACTCTGGGTGGTACGATTTCCGGAACGGAAGATTATAAAGCAAAATTACAGCAGACATTTTCTGAACGTACGGAAAAGATGCTTTTAAAAGCCGGATATGACGATGCCGACTGCAGTAAGACCAATATCAAATTTGATATGAATAAAGTGACCGAGCTGGTTACTACATATTCCGTGGCAGACGGTCAGGATCAGGGATATTACTCCAGTTCGTATGAGTATTCCTCTACGGGTGCGTCCGGAAGCGGCGGTACACCGGGAACCGATTCGAACGGAGAAGAGACGGACTATATGATCCAGAGCAACGGAACTTCCAATTCGGAGACAATCTTGAATAAATACGATTATCTGCCAAATGAAGATGTAAAAAATATCGAACATGAGGTAGGCGCTGTCGTGCCGGGAGAATCTTCAATGGGTGTTGTTCTGACAAAGTACAAAAAAATATCCGAAGAGTCGTTACAGGCAAGCGGAGCACTTGACAATATTAGTTTTGAAGAATATGCAGACCAGAACAGTGACCCGACGACACTGCAGGTGCCGGATGAGATCTTACAGTTGGTATCCGCGGCTACCGGTATTGCGCAGAACAACATAACGATCATTGCGCAGGAGCAGCCGGTTTATGAAGCGGCAGAAAAGACCGGTTTTGCCGGCGGCATTTCCAATTATCTGATGATCATACTGGCAGTTTTGATCGGTGCGCTTCTGATCTTTGTTATTATCCGTGGTACGGCACCGGTGAAAGTGGCAGAGACAGAGCCGGAACTTTCTGTAGAAGATCTGCTTGCTACAACGAAGGAAAATGAGGAAAATCTTGAAGAGATTGAACTTAGTGATAAATCGGAAACTCGAAAGATGATAGAGAAATTTGTGGACGAAAATCCGGAAGCAGTTGCTATGCTGCTGCGTAACTGGATCAATGATGACTGGAATTAAGTTAGGAGGTACGGCATGAGTGCAATATCGGAATTGGATGGAATTCAGAAGGCAGCAATTCTTTTGATCACACTTGGTCCGGAGAAAGCGGCGGGAATATTTAAACATTTAAAAGAAGACGAGATTGAACAGCTTACGCTGGAAATTGCCAATACCCGAAGTGTATCTCCGGCTGATAAAGAAGCTGTTTTGACCGAGTTTTATGAAGTATGCCTTGCACAGCAGTATATTGCCGAAGGTGGTATCGGATATGCAACGGATCTTCTTCAAAAAGCTCTGGGAGAGGACAAGGCAAAAGAAGTTCTTGGAAAACTTACGGCATCTCTTCAGGTTCGTCCATTTGAATTTATTCGAAAGACAGAGGCGTCTCAGTTGATGAACTTTATCCAGGATGAACATCCACAGACGATCGCAATGATCTTATCTTATCTGTCACCAACTCAGGCGGCAGGCGTTATCAGTACACTGCCACCGGATAAGCAGACGGATGTTGCTAAGCGTATTGCGCTGATGGATCGTACGTCACCGGATGTCATCAAAGAAGTGGAGAATATTTTGGAACAGAAACTGGCTTCGCTTGTTAATCAGGATTACACGATCGTCGGTGGTATCGACTCAATCGTTGAGGTGTTAAATACAGTAGACCGTGGTACAGAAAAACATATCATGGAGAATTTGGAAATCGAGGAGCCGGAACTGGCAGACGAGATCCGAAAGAAAATGTTTGTATTCGAGGATATTCTTATGCTTGATGACCGTTCCATCCAGCGTGTACTGCGTGAAGTTGAAAATGGGGAACTGGCAGTTGCACTTAAAGGAGCCAACGAGGAAGTACAGAATGTTATCTTTAATAATATGTCCACACGTCTGTCTGCAATGATCCGCGAAGATATGGAATATATGGGACCGGTTCGTATGAAAGATGTTGAGGAAGCACAGCAGAAGATTGTTAATATCATACGTAAGTTGGAGGATTCCGCTGAGATTGTAATATCAAGGGGCGGAGGTGACGAGATCGTTGTCTAATTTGATCAAATACCAGTTTGTTGATCTTAAACCGTCGGATGCGGTAGTGATCAATCACAACGAAAAGAAAGACAATTTTATCCCTTTCGGAAAAAGCGGTGGAATTTCGATTGAAACAATTGGGCAGCAAGAAGCAGAGAAAGCCATTGCACTGCTGCACAAAGAAGAGGTGCAGGATTCGCCATCCATCTCGGAAGAAGAGTTTCAAAAGAGCAAAGAAGAAGCGGAATTTATCGTGGAAGAGGCAAAACGCGAAGCGCAGCAGTTACATGAGGAAGCCGCACAGCAGATTCAGGAAGAGATGCAGAGAGCTGTTGAAGAGGGCAGAAATCAAGGATATCAGGATGGATGGAGCCGGGCAGAACAGGAAATTGCAAGAAAAGAAAAGGAAATTGATGATACGGCACGTAATCAGAAGCGGGAGCTTGAGGAGTACGTGGATGGAATAGAAAAAAAGTATGTAGATGTCTTGATCGCATTGCTTCAAAAATTAACAGGTGTCTTGATTGAAGACCGGGATGACTTGATGCTGTACCTGATCCGGACAACCGTTCAGGATCTGGAACCATCGGATTATTACTGTGTCCGAGTGTCGAAAGAAGACATTTATGAAGTGGAAAGCAATAAGGACCAAATTATACAGGAACTGGGACAGAATGTAAATTTGGAATTAGTAGAAGAAAAAGGACTGGAAAAAGGGCAGTGTGTTATTGAGACACAAAGCCAGATGGTAGATTGCGGATTTCAAACACAGTTAGATACCTTGATTCGTGATCTGAAAATGTTAGTTCATTCTTAAAGATATCGAAGTGAGGAAAAGTATGGAACAATCCGGAAGAATACATTTTGATCGCTATGAGGCACTTTTGGAGAGAAGTTTTGTAAAACATTTAGGAAAAGTTGCAAAAGTGGTTGGCCTTACGATTGAATCAATCGGGCCAATGGCGAAATTGAATGATCTTTGTTTGATACGGTCGAATTCATCTGTTGGTGTAGTAAAAGCAGAAGTGGTTGGATTCCGTGATGACCGTGTCCTTTTAATGCCCTACGATAATGTAGAAGGAGTGGGGCTTGGAAGCTGGGTTGAAAATACAGGGGCGCCTTTGCAGGTGCCGGTGAATGAAAAATTACTTGGTCTTACCTTAGATGGTGTAGGAGAGCCGATGAATGCAGAAAGTCTGGATTCGGACTGTGCACATTATTCGGTTGAAGCAGCACCGCCGGATCCGCTTAGCCGTCAAATAATCAATGAAGTTTTGACGTTGGGAGTAAAAGCGGTCGATGGTCTTTTGACAATTGGAAAAGGACAGAGAATCGGAATTTTTGCCGGAAGTGGTGTTGGAAAGAGTACATTGATGGGAATGTTTGCCCGAAATACGAAGGCGGACATTAACGTGATCGCTTTGATCGGAGAGCGAGGCAGAGAGGTTCGTGAATTTATTGAACGTGATCTCGGCGAAGAGGGTATGAGACGTTCGGTCGTAGTGGTGGCAACTTCGGATAAGCCGGCGTTGATCCGTAAAAAGGCAGCTCAGACAGCGACAGCAATTGCGGAATATTTTCGTGATCAGGGAAAAGATGTATTGCTTATGATGGATTCTCTGACGCGTTTTTCTATGGCACAAAGAGAAATTGGTCTTGCGTCGGGCGAACCGCCGGTATCGCGCGGTTATCCGCCAAGTGTGTATGCACAGATGCCAAAACTTCTGGAACGGGCCGGAAATTCGGACAGGGGATCCATTACCGGACTTTATACGGTGCTTGTTGATGGAGATGACTTTAATGAGCCGATCACGGATACCGCCAGAGGTATTTTGGATGGACATATTGTATTGTCCAGACAGATGGCGCAGAAAAATCACTATCCGGCGATCGATATACTGCAGAGTATATCGCGTGTAATGAGTTCCATTATTTCCAAGGAACATAAAGCAGCGGCCGGAAAGATGAAACAGGTGCTGGCTACCTATCAGGAAGCCGAAGATTTGATCAATATCGGTGCTTACAAAGCCGGTTCCAATCCGGATATTGATTTTGCAATTGAAAAAATCAAAGCTGTGAATGCTTTTTTGCAGCAACAAACGGATGAAAAGTTTTCTTTTGAAGAGACACTTGAGCAGATGTTTGCGATATTTATGGAGGATGGTGAATAACCATGGCACGTTTTTTGTTTTCCCTGCAAAACATATTGGAAATGAAAGAAAAATTGGAAACGCAGGCAAAAAATGAATATGCCCAGGCCAACGCCCGGCTTTTGCAGGAACAGGAAAAACTACAGATACTGCAGAACCGTCTGGAGGACAACAATGCCTGTCTGAAGGGAAAACTTCAG
The DNA here is from genome assembly GCA_934316845.1 of uncultured Eubacterium sp. Classification (GTDB taxonomy): domain Bacteria; phylum Bacillota; class Clostridia; order Lachnospirales; family Lachnospiraceae; genus Eubacterium_F. Next base: position 71,386 of record CAKRDZ010000007.1, read on the forward strand.
GAAAAACTTACGGTGCTGTTAATACGGAAATTAGAACAAAACAGTGAGATATTGGAAAAATATATTGAACTTCAAAAAAATGCAATCGTTCGATGCGAAGCGGAAGTGGAGCAGGCAAGAAGAAAACTGACGGAGGCCATGAAGGAACGTAAGATATTTGAGAAACTTCGTGAAAAAGCATGGGAAAAATTTAAAAAAGAAGAATTACAAGAAGAGCAAAAAGAAGTAGACGAATTAGTTAGTTATACCTATTCCAAAGAAAGGATCTAAAGATTATGGCAAGAAGAAAGAAAAAAGATAAGAATGTTGATGTAGTACAGCAGGAAAGCAGTGGAAGTAAATTATTAACAATTTTGATCGTCATTGCGATCGTCTTGATTTGGCTCGGGATTTTTGGAGTCCTTATCAAATTGGATGTGGGAAAATTTGGAAGCGAAGTATTGTCGCCGGTCATCAAAGATGTTCCGGTTATCAATCGTATCCTGCCGGAAGACGAATCACAGAAACCGGTTGATGGCTATACCAATATTGATGAGGCAAATGCAAAGATCAAAGAACTGCAAAACGAGATTGCTTCACTGAAAGGAACCAATTCAGCGAGTGCCGATGAGGTGACGCAGTTAAAAAAAGAAGTGGAGCGTTTGAAAAAATTTGAAGAGCAGCAAAAATCATTTGAACAGCGCGTGAAAAAATTTGATGAGAATGTTGTGTACAATGATAAAGCTCCGGATATATCCGAATATAAACAGTATTATGAGGAAATTGATCCGGATAATGCAGCTGCGATTTATAAGGATGTTGTGAAGGATTTAACATACACTGCGAAAATTACCAAACAGGCAACGATGTACAGTAAGATGGATCCGGCAAAAGCGGCGGCGGTACTCGAAACAATGACAGGAGATCTGGATCTTGTCGCTTCTATCCTGGACAGCATGACGGAGTCAAAGAGTTCTGCAATCCTGGCAGAGATGACGCCGGAAACTGCGGCTCAGATCACGACAAAAATGACCGCAAAATAGTGCCCACAACGGTTAAAAGCCAGGGCTTTTTAGCCGATATATATAGTGGTTGAAAAGGGTGTGAAACGGACACCCGGAAAGGAGGAAATATGAAGACAGCAAACATTTCATTAAATGTGCAGGCAGTACAGTCCCGCGGGATGGAAAAGAGTTCTTCTGTGAAAGATAAATCATTTGAAAACTATTTTTCAAAAAATACTTCAAATGCATCCGGTAAATCGCAGAAGGTGAATGTTAAAGCATCCGGCAGGAAAGAGGTAAAGGAAGGCTTCGATTCTCACAAGATCACAGTGAAATCAGATTCCAACAACGTTCCGGCGCAGGAAGACATACCGGTCGAAGAGATTGCGGAAAAAGTAACTACTTTGCTGCAGGATACCTTGGGACTCTCTAAAGAAGATGTGGAAGACCTGCTTGAACAATTGGGAATTTCACCGATGGATCTTGTTGTTGATATGACAGGCGCCCAGCAGCTGCAGAACCCTGGTAATATCGAAAATATCAAGGCAGTTGTTTTGGCAGCTCATGGAGTGGAAGATTCAAGTGCGATGCTTGTATCGGATCTTTTGTCAGAACAAATGACACAGATCACACAGGGAGTTTCCGATATATTGGCGCAGATTTCAGATGCTGCCCCTCAATCCGGTGAGATGAAGAATTTTCTGCAAAATCTTTCTCAGGTATTGGATGAGGTAAAAAATACAGCGGAAGATACTTCGACAAAGACGGAGCTGACCGTGGACACAGCGGCAGATGTCATCTCTACCGAAGAAAATGCGCAGGTTACCGTTGAGGTATCGGATGAATCCGGTCAGTCGGATACTTTTGCTCAGAATTCCGATACAGATTCCCAGCCGATGGCAGAACGGAATAATTCCCTTCCGGCATTTGTAGACAGACTTGCACAGGCATTCGAACCGAGTGGAGAAAATGTGGAAGTTCCACAGGTATCCATGCAGGAAATTGTGGATCAGGTAGTAAACCATATCCGTATCCGTGTATTACCACAGACAACCAATATGGAACTGCAGTTGAATCCGGAATCCCTGGGACGCGTCCATTTGAGCGTTTCATCCAATCAGGGAGTGGCTACAGCTACTCTTACGGTGCAGAATGAGATGGCAAAAGAAGCGTTGGAAAGCCAGCTGGTTGTTTTACGCGAAAATCTCGAAAGCCAGGGCTTGAAAGTTGAGTCCGTAGAGGTCAATGTATCTCATTTTGGATTTAAAAACCAAGAAGATTCCAATAATCACAATTTTGAACAGAAGAAAGGGTCTTCTTCGAAACGTTTTCGTGTGAATGCCGGAGAACAGGCTGTAGAAACAGAAGCAGCAATGTCGTCTGAGACGGAAGCAGAACGTCAAGATGGTGACAGTACAGTAGATTATACTGCATAATGTAAAGGAGACGAACATATGGCAACATCATTAGATGGAATTTTGACAGGCCTTGATGATCTGAGTTTCAGCAGCAACCGTGTGAGTGAGTCACAGACATCCGACCGGGCAGTTGGTGGAAATCTTGGAAAAGATGAATTTTTGCAGCTGCTTGTATGTCAGATGAAAAATCAGGATCCTCTTGAACCGGAAAAAGATACTCAATTTATTGCGCAGCTTGCACAATTTTCAGCACTGGAGCAGATGCAGAATCTGAACGAAACAGCAACAAATTCACAGGCATTTGGTCTGGTTGGAAAAGCGGTTGTGATCAATGCAAAGAGTACCAATGGAAATATTACGGAAGTTCAAGGTGTAGTGGATTATATCACGATGAAAAACGGATCCGCTCAATTGAGCGTAAATGGACAATTGTACTCAATTGATGACCTGGCTGAGGTGAAGCAGTCCTACGCAGACGTTGCAAAATATCTGCCTTCGGTAGAACAGACCGAAGCGGTGTTTGATAAATCCAATAAAAGCATGGTAGATATCAACATTGATCTTGGCAGTGGAAACTATGCAGCGGGCAGTGTGGCGGTGATGGTAAATGGAGAGTATATTAAATCCGAATATCTTTCTTTTGGAAATGGAGTTTTGTCAATTTCACCGGCAGCATTTAATGGCCTGAAAGATGGTACTTATAAACTCAGTTTATATTTTGATGATCCTTATAACACGATAATTTCGGATAAGGTATCGGTCAAAGTGATGGAAAGTGGCATTTCCAAGGATGAAAATGACACGAAGACAGAGTAATCTGTTTTAGGAGGTGGACAAAGCGATGAATATCCAAAACAATAACTTTGCGTCCATCGATGAGATGCGGCATAAATTCAGTGCAGCAGAACAAAAAACAAATCAAACAGTGTCAAAAACACAGCAGGATTCAGAAACTTTTGGTACCGTATTGCAAAACACCGCAGAGAGAGTCCGTTTTTCGAAACATGCGACGCGGCGGCTGGAAACGCGCAATATTACGATGACCAAAGAACAGCAGGTGCGGCTTGAACAGGCAGTGGACCAGGCTGAAAAAAAAGGAATGAAAGAATCGCTGGTTATGGTAGATGATCTTGCATTTATATTAAATGTTAAAAACAAAACTATTGTGACCGCAGTTAATGACACTTCAAATGCAGTTTTTACCAATATCGATGGAGCGATTATTAATTAAAATTGCAACAACAATAATTATGTCGGCCCTTAACAGGAGACATGCAGATTCCTGACTGACAGAGGGAATCGAAAATGCAAGAATTGAAATATGGAGGGTGATTCATTATGATGAGATCATTGTGGTCGGGTGTTTCAGGATTGAAAGTGCACCAGACAAAGATGGATGTTATTGGTAATAATATCGCAAATGTAAATACCGTGGGTTTCCGTTCCAGTTCGGTAAACTTTACGGATGTATTTTATCAGACAACACAGGGGGCGTCGGGTCCGAATGCGGCAACCGGAGCGGCAGGACGAAATGCCGTTCAGATCGGTTTGGGATCCAATGTTGCTTCAATCACGGTTAATATGAGCGGAACCGGAGCAACGAACCGTACAGACCGCGGCATGGACTTGATGATCAACGGAGATGCATTTTTTGTTGTAAATAGTAACGGAAGTACATATTTTACAAAATCCGGATGCTTTGATATTGATGCAGCGGGTACCTTGTATTGTACTACGAATGGTGCGTCGGTTCTTGGATGGGGCGTGGATCAGAACGGAGATATCCGTAAAGATACGGCAGGCAAGTTACAGCTTATGTCCCCGGAAAATCAGAATGCAGAACCGTCAGCTACAACAGATGTTACATTATCCGGCAACATCGACAGCAAAGATACGCAGGTAACGTATAGTGCAGATGGAAGTGGATATCCAATTTCTGTAAGTTTTTATGACAATGTCGGAAATCTGTTTACTGCCAAATTATCTGTCATGAAAGCAAATGCAACAACGGACAATGAATATACGGTTGGAATTACCGATATTATGGATTCCAAGGGAAATTCCATATTAAAACAGGCAACTGTGGATGCAAGTGGAAATACCGTATATAGTACAACAAACCAGTATGTAAGTTTTGGAGGACAGAGTCCGCTTAATTATACGGTTGATCCGGACGGTACAATTAATTTTACGCAAAGTACGTCTCTTCTTACCTTTAATGGATCTTCCGGAGAATTTGTCAGTGTTTCCGGTGAAGAAGAAGGGAAACTTAATCTTACATTAAATGATGGAAATACGGAAAATAATGCGTTCCCTGTATCTGGTGTTGATATTGATTTTTCGAGTCTTACAATGTATGCTACGAAAGGCACATCGACAGTAAAACCGGAACGGGGCGACAAAGATGGATACAATGCCGGTAATGCGGCGGGTACGTTGAACGGCTTTACGATTGGAACAGATGGAAAAATCTTTGCCGTGTACAGCAACGGTGATGATAAACTTCTTGGTCAGATCGCGGTTGCGACATTTTCAAATCCATCGGGTCTGGAAGCAGTCGGAAACAGCATGTTTGCCGCAACACTTAACTCCGGTGAATTTGATGGAATAGGTCGTGAAATTACGGAGATTGGAAGTTTTTCTGTAGGCGCTTTGGAGATGTCAGATGTAGACCTGGCAACAGAATTCACCAATATGATCACAACACAGCGTGGATTCCAGGCGAATTCACGTACGATCACAACATCAGATACGATGCTGGAAGAATTGATCAATCTGAAACGGTAAAAAATTAGTAAAAAAATAAGAAAAAAGGGAAACTTTTGTTTCCCTTTTTTGTTTTTTTGTGCTATAATAGAAAAGGGTATTGAAAAGTATCGAAAAAGGAGGAGAGATATGATTGATGTCACAAGAATGAATGGAAAACAATTTACCGTAAATTCAGACCTGATTGAGACTATCGAAGAGACTCCGGATACAGTTTTGACCTTAACTACGGGAAAAAAAATTATTGTAAAAGAAAGTAGACAAGAGGTGAAAAATCTAGTAAAATTGTATCGGAAAGAGATTTTTTCAATATCATAAGATAAATATAACATTAAGGTGGTGTATTTTTTTGGATTTAGCATCAATTATAGGTATCCTTGGGTGTGCTGCGGCTGTAGTATTTGGAATCGTTTCCGGAGATCAAGGGGTTTCAGCATTAGGGAATTTTTATGATCCGAACTCCATTTTGATCACAATTGTTGGATCTTTCATGTGTATGCTTACGATGGCAGACAGTATACCGGCATTTTTTAATTCACTGAAGTCTTTTAAACTGGTTTTAAAAACACCGGCGACCAAAGAAAGCGAGATTATACATACGATCATTGATCTGGCAAATGTGGCAAGAAAAGAAGGTTTACTTCAGCTGGAAGAAGCGGCTGCGGATATTGATGACGATTTTCTGAAAAAGGGGATTATGCTGATCGTCGACGGTACGGATCAGGAACTGGTTACAAGCATTTTGGATACGGAATTGAATAATATTGAACGTCGCCATAATAAAGTAATTAGTTTTTGGGATGGCTTGGCGGCGATGGGTCCTGCCTGGGGTATGATCGGTACGCTGATCGGTTTGATCAACATGCTGAAACTGCTGGATGATCCAAGTTCAATCGGTCCGAACATGGCAGTTGCCCTCGTTACGACATTGTATGGTTCCCTGCTTGCAAACTGGATATCCATTCCGGTTGCGACCAAACTCCGTGCGATCAATGCCAGGGAGATTATGGAAAAGGAAGTCATCTGTGAAGGAATTCTGTCAATACAGGCCGGAGAAAATCCGCGTGTAATTGAAGAAAAACTGAAATCATTCCTTGCACCGAGTGTCCGTGAATCTGTTTTAGGCGGAAACGGAAATGAACAAGGTGGTGAAAGCTAATGGCACGAAGAAAAGCGGAAGAGCCAACATCCATTGAAGGCGGATGGATGAATACATTTGCGGATTTGATGAACTTGTTGCTGTGCTTTTTTGTGTTGCTGTTTTCTATGTCTACTGTTGATGCTGACAAGTATGAGCAGATTGTTACTTCATTATCGGAAAGCATTGATATCTTTTCCGACGGGGGAAATGCTGTTGGTGAGGGAGCGTTCGTTTCCAGCGGAACCAGCCAGAAGATTTCCATGGAAGAGTATTTTAATGAGTTTGAAAACAGTGGGGAAGATCAGGAACTGAAAGATGATTCTACGGAAATTTCGGAGGAAGAAAAGTATAAACAAAAATTGCAACAGCAGTTAAAAGATAAAACAGAAGCGCTTTATACCGAAGTATCGGATAAAGCGGCAGCAAAGAAAATTCAGGATATGGTCAATGTAAACATGGATGAGCAGTATCAGTATGTCCAAATTTCATTGAATGGTGCGATCTTGTTTGATTCCGGTTCGGATCAGATTAAAAAATCAGCCATCCCGCTTTTGAGTAAAGTGGGCGATATTTTGAAAATATACGATGATCATATGATAAAGATCGAAGGTCATACCGATAATGTTCCGATATCAAGCAGTTCGTTTAAAAATAACATGTGGCTTTCTACGGCCAGAGCGACGCAGGTGTTTGAGTATTTTACCAATCACAAACATCTGGATCCGAAAACACTGGAGACAACGGGACGCAGTCAATATGATCCGATAGCGGATAATAAAACGGAAAAAGGCCGTGCTAGAAATCGACGTGTAGAAATTAAAATATATACGGAAGAATGATATTGGAGGTAGAAGATGAAAAAGAATATTTTAACGATTATCATTATGGCAGCCTGTCTTTTAAATCTTATTTTGACAGTTGTAATTGTATTTGCAGTTGTTCCGACGATGAATAAGACAAGCCAGCTGGTGGACAAAGTTGCGACGGCAATAGATCTGGAGACGGATGAAGAAGCATCCGGAGAGTATTCTATTGACAATTTGGAACCGTATTCCATTACATTTGAGAATAAACAAACCATTAATCTGAAACCGGATGAGGGGGATAATGCTTCTCATTTTGCCGTACTTGAAGGGGTAACGATCTCATTCAATAAAGAGGCTGAGGATTATAAAAAGGTTTCCGAATCGGTAAAAGCAAAAGATGTCTACATTACTGAAATTGTGAAAGAGACAATTGCCGATCAAAGTATGAAAACGCTGGATCAAAATGCAGTTAAGGAACAGGCATTGGCTAAGATTCAGAGTTTGTACGGATCAAAGTGTATTGTTCGTCTTGCACTAAATGGATTTATGTTCCAGTAGAAAAAAGTATAATAAAAAGTCAGTGAGGTGAAGAAAATGGGGGATGTCTTATCGCAGAGCGAGATTGACAACTTGCTTTCGGCGTTGAACAGCGGTGAATTTGACCCGACAGATTCTGAAAAAGAAGACGAAAGACAGGTAAAAGATTACAATTTTGCAAGGCCATCCAAATTTTCGAAAGATCACTTACGTACTTTAGTATTTATTTTTGAACATTATGCGCGTCTCTTATCGACGCATCTTCCAATTTATTTGCGAAGAAATGTTCAAGTTGAAGTTATGCATGCAGAGGCAGCGACATTTCAGGAGTTTTCGAATTCATTGTCGAATCCTGTTCTCTTAGGTGTGGTGAATTTTGCACCGTTGGAAGGGACGATCATTGTTGAGATGGCAAGCAGCCTTGGGTATACAATTGTAGATCTCATGCTTGGAGGAAGCGGAGTACCGTTAGACAAGCCAAGAGAATTTACGGAAATTGAATTATCAATTATCCAGCGGATCATGATGGTTTGCACCAATCTTTTGATTGAGCCATGGGCCAATGTACAAAAGATCAATCCGACACTGGAACGAATTGAGACGAATTCCCAGTTTGCGCAGTTTGTATCGCCAAATGAAATGACTTCAATTGTTACAATGAATATTAAAGTTGGTGATGTTGAAGAAGTAATGAATATTTGTATCCCGTATGCAGTAGTGGAACCGGTAATTGATAAGATCAATACAAAGTACTGGTATTCTACAGCTGAAATAAAAGATGATGACAGATATCGGGAATTTATTGAAGATAACATTCATAAAGCAAAAATCCCGGTACGTGCCATTATGGGACGAAGTGCCATTTCTGTAAATGATTTTATTCACTTACAGCCTGGGGATATCATTAAGATAAATACCAAGATAGAAGATGAATTGGATGTCTATGTTGGTAATATTAAGAAATTTTCTGCATTGCCCGGCGCCTATGAAGACGCCTATGCAGTTAAGATTAAATCAGTCTATAGAGAGGAGTAAAAATGCATGGATGGAATGTTATCGCAAGAGGAAATCAATGCGTTATTAGGAGGTATGGGCGATGATGCCACGGAGGATACTTCCGATGCAGCAAAGGAACAAGAGACAACAGCTGCAAGCTCTAATGAACGTTTATCACCGGAAGAAAGTGATGCATTAGGTGAAATTGCTAACATCAGCATGGGAACTGCGGCAACAACACTTTCAATCCTGGTAAATAACCGGGTAGAGATTACAACTCCTAAATTATCATATGTTACAATGGATGATCTGAAAGAACAAAATCCTGCACCATGTGTCTTTATATATATATCATACCGGACCGGTTTGGAAGGTAAAAATATTCTGGTATTAAAGGAACATGATGTAAAGGTAATTACAGATCTTATGATGGGCGGTGATGGTACCAATACAGATGCTGAATTAACAGACCTTCACCTGAGTGCGATCAGCGAAGCGATGAATCAGATGATGGGTTCCGCCGCAACATCAATGTCATCAATGATCAGTGAAAAAGTGGACATCAGTCCACCAAGTTCTACAAGAGTAGACTTGACAAGTTCTATGATGGAAGAGGATTTAAAGGACATGGTTGGACAGACTTTTGTTCAAGTCTCTTTCCGTATGACCATTGGAGATCTGGTGGATAGTGAAATTATGCAATTGTATCCGTTTGATTTTGCAAAACTGATCTATACGAGATTCCGCAGCACGATGGAAGGGGCACCTGGTGAATCACAGCCGGCAGAATCCGAGCAGAATTCGATTCCGGCTGCACAACCGGAACCAGTCGCAGCTCCAATGCCGCAGCCGGAACCTATGCAGGCAGCGCAGCAGCAAATGGCTCCACAGATGGCATCGATGCAGCAACAGCCAATGATGGGAATGCAGCAGCCGATGAATGGTGCTATGCCGATGTATGCAATGCCAACTCAGAATGTACCGATACAGCCGGCACAATTTCAGAGTTTTGCACCAAGTCAGGATTTAAGTGGTATTGCACCGGAAAATATCGATCTAATCATGGATGTTCCGCTTGAGGTTACCGTGGAACTGGGACGAACCAGCAAGTCTATCAAGGAGATCCTGGACTTTTCACCGGGAACGATCATTGAACTTGATAAACTGGCAGGGGAGCCAATTGATGTTTTAGTAAATGGTAAATTTGTTGCAAAAGGAGAAGTGGTTGTAATTGAAGAAAGCTTCGGTATCCGTGTAACAGAGATTATTAAAGACTAATTAGAATAATGGAGGAATATGAACAATGGCAAAAAGTATTTTAATTTGTGATGATGCTGCATTTATGCGAGTGATGATTAAGGATATTTTGACAAAAAATGGCTATGAAGTAGCAGGAGAAGCTGAAAATGGATTAAAAGCAGTAGAAAAGTACAATGAAACAAAACCGGATCTGGTTATGATGGATATTACTATGCCGGAGATGGATGGAATTCAGGCATTGAAGAAGATCAAAGAGGGAGATCCGTCTGCGAATATCATTATGTGTTCTGCGATGGGTCAGCAGGCTATGGTAATTGAATCCATTCAATCCGGTGCCAAAGATTTTATTGTTAAGCCATTTCAGGCAGATCGTGTATTGGAAGCCGTGAAAAAGGCAATTGGCTGATGATTAATAATATTTTGCAATTAATTGCTTCATTATTTGTGTTTGTACTGGTTTTGGCACTCACGTATTTTGCAACAAAGTGGATTGCCAAATCCGGTGCAATACAATCGCGTGCAAGAAACATTAAAGTTATAGAAACATATAAAATTGCACCATCGAAGTATATTCAGATTGTTCAGATTGGAAATAAAACGTGTGCCATTGGTGTTACAAAAGATCAGATCACATATTTGACAGAACTGGATGAATTGTCTTTTGAAGACTTGGAAAACGTGGAAAACAATTTGAGAGATACTTCGTTTAAAGAGGTAATGAAAAACATGCTTTCAAATGCAAAAAACAGAGATCATAAAAAATAAGAAAAGGTTGGTATTATGAGAACACACAAGAGATTTTTTTCGATTTTATGCAAGGCGATATCTCTGGTTTTGGCACTGTGTATATTGACCTTTTTTTCTGGTACAATTGTTTGTGCAAAGCCGGACTCAAACTCTCATGTTGATGAGATAGAAGGAAGCAGTACAGCAGGAGTGTCGGATCCGGAAGATCCGGAGGATTTTCAATTTAACATTAGTTCCAATGCGGGAAGCAGCAGTTTGTCAGCAAGTTTAAAAATGCTGCTCGTATTGACTGTGCTGGCTTTGGCACCATCGATCATTATAATGATGACATCATTTACAAGAATTATCGTGGTGCTTCATTTTGTGCGTTCTGCACTGGGAACGCAGACCAGTCCGCCCAATCAGGTGCTGGTTGGACTTGCATTATTTCTGACATTGTTTATTATGTCACCTGTTATAAGCCAGATCAATACGGATTGTGTGAAACCTTATGAACAAGGCAGTATAACACAGGAAGAAGCATTGAATGCGGGACTGAAACCAATTCGTGAGTTTATGTTTAAGCAGACCAATCGTTCAGATATTCAGCTTTTTCTGGAAATCGAAGGAAAAGAAAATGAAATACAGACCGAGGATGATGTGCCAACGATGGTTTTGATGCCGGCATTTATGATCAGTGAATTAAAAACCGCTTTTATTATCGGATTTTTGATTTATCTTCCATTTATTGTAATTGATATGGTTGTTTCATCCACTTTGATGTCAATGGGTATGATGATGCTTCCACCGACAACGATTTCTATGCCGTTTAAGATATTATTGTTTATTCTGGCAGATGGATGGAATCTTGTTATCGGACAGCTTGTGAAAACTTTTTACTGACGGATTGATTTGTTTTAGAAATGAAAGAGAAAGGGCTGGTGAAATAACATGACAGAAGCAGATTTGATCGAAGTGACTACACAGACAATCTGGACCATTATCAAATGCTCTGTTCCTTTGCTCCTTGTATCTTTGATTGTCGGTCTGATCATCAGTATATTTCAGACGGTAACGTCAATACAGGAGCAGACACTTACATTTGTACCTAAACTTTTGGCAATTTTTATCACTCTTTTGCTGACAGGAAACTGGATTATGCAAAGTTGTGTTGAATTTTTTACCACTTTGTGTGAAAACTTTTACGTTTATGTAAAATGAGAAAAAAAGGAAGGACTGGCTGAGGAGGAGAGGATATGAGCTTTACAGTAGAACATGTAGAATTTTATCTTCTGGTCCTGATAAGGATTAGTTCCTTTGTAATAGGTGCTCCTATTTTTGGATATCAGACGATTCCTATGAAGATCCGGCTGGCAATCGGAATGGTTTTGTCTTTAGCGGCAATACAGACGATACCTGTCATTGAATTAAATTATGTTGGTATTCTGGGATTTTCCGCGTTAGTGTTAAAAGAAATGATAGTAGGACTTACAATAGGTTTCATGTGCAATATGTGTACATATATTATTTCTTTTGCCGGTCAGCTGATAGATATGGAGATGGGATTGTCGATGGCAAGTGCCTTTGATCCATTAACCAACATACAAGTGACAGTTACCGGTAATCTGTATACGTATCTGGTTATGACGATGCTGCTGATCAGTAATATGCACTATAAAATATTGCAGGCAATCTTAGATACATTTACGTACTTTAATGTGGGACAGGCAGTTTTAGATGGAAATTTGCAGGAGACAGTCGTTGATTTTCTGGTGAATTTTTTCCTTATTGGTTTTCGGATCGTGCTTCCGGTATTTGCCTGTATGCTTGTGATCAATGTTGTGCTCGGTGTATTATCGAGAGCAATTCCACAGATGAATATGTTTGTAGTAGGTATTCAGATTAAAGTACTTGTTGGTATTGTGATATTGTTTATTATTGTGCCGACTGTTCCAACAATTTCCAATTTTGTATTTGATACGATGCAGGATGTTGTTGTTAAGTTATACAATTCATTTACTCCAACCTGAGAATGGAGAATACGATATGTTAAAATATGAACTTCAGTTTTTTGCTAAAGAAGGAGAAGGCGGAGAAAAAACAGAAGATGCGACTCCGAAAAAATTGGAAGATGCGAGAAAAGAAGGACAGGTGGCGAAAAGCCAGGATATTGCAGTAGCAGTTATCCTATTGCTCTTTTTTGTCATGATCCGTGTGTTTGGCAGTTTTTTGTATCAGACTTTTTTGGAAACATTTCACTTTATATATGAATCGATTTCACAGTATTCCGGAGATTTTAATGCACTTCGTTCCATGAATATTATGGTGTACTGTGGAAGGCAGATGTTTTTTCTTGCAGGTCCGGTTATGGCAGTGATTTTGATCGCAGTTGTAATCGTTAATGTTGCACAGGTCAAATGGCGGCCGACCATGAAGCCGCTGCAGCCAAAATTTTCAAAGATCAATCCGGTTTCCGGAATGAAGCGGATGTTTTCCAAAGATAAAATTTTTGATCTTTTTAAGGCCATTGCAAAATTAGCAGTATTATTTTATGTTATCTATAATGAATTGGCCGATGAGTGGGGAATGGTGGTAAATATTTATTCTCTCGACCTGATGTCGGCGCTGCAGTTATTAATAAACACAGTTATAAATATTGGTATAAAAATAAGTTTTGTGTTTTTGATCCTTGCCGGAGTGGATTATTATTATCAAAGAAGAAAATTTAAAAATGATATGAAGATGACCAAGCAGGAAGTAAAGGATGAGTATAAAAATACAGAAGGAAATCCACAGATCAAAAGCAGAATTCGAAGTAAAATGCAGGAAGTTTCGCGGGCGCGTATGATGCAGAGCGTGCCGGAAGCAGATGTTGTCATTACCAACCCGACACATCTTGCCGTAGCGATCAAATATGATAAAGAAGTCGGCGAGGCTCCGATTGTTTTGGCAAAAGGAGCAGATTATCTTGCCGCAAGGATTCGAGAGTGTGCAGCTGAAAATAAAGTGGAAATCGTAGAAAATAAGCCGCTTGCCAGAATGCTGTACTATAATGTGGAGATTGGAAACCAGATTCCACCGGAACTGTATCAGATGGTGGCAGAGGTATTAGCTTATGTTTATAGTATACAAGGAAAAATATAAGACCAGGAGGTGGAATGACAAATGAAGAAAACGGATATCATTTTGGGATGTTTTGTCCTGATACCTATTTTATGCCTTATCATTCCGGTTCCGCTGGTTCTTTTGGATGTTTTATTTACGGCCAACATTGGAGTATCCATGTTGATTCTTTTTAATGCTCTTTTTGCCAAAGAGCCGCTTGACATGTCTTCGTTTCCAACGCTGCTGCTGCTTACAACGTTGTTTCGATTGTCGTTAAATGTCAGTTCAACGCGTAACATTCTTTTGAATGGGGAAGCGGGAAACGTTGTGAATACCTTTGGTAATTTTGTTGGTGGAGGTAACCTGGTTGTTGGAGCCGTTGTTTTCGTTATTCTGATCATTGTACAGCTGATGGTTATCAACAAAGGTTCCGAACGTGTTTCCGAGGTTACAGCAAGATTTACGCTGGATGCAATGCCGGGTAAACAGATGGCGATCGATGCGGATCTGAACACAGGAGCCATTACCGATGAGGAAGCTAAACAAAGACGAGAGAAAATTCAGGAAGAGGCTGCATTTTTTGGTTCTATGGATGGTGCAACAAAGTATGTAAAAGGAGACGCTACGGCAGGTCTTTTGATTACAGTGATAAACTTTGTTGGAGGACTTGCGATCGGTGTTCTTATGAATGGAATGGATGCCCAGTCCGCGCTGCAGACGTATTCAATCCTGACAATCGGTGATGGTCTTACCAGCCAGATTCCGTCATTGATGATCTCGCTCGCAACCGGTGTACTTGTTACAAAGGGATCCAAAGAGGCAGATATCAGCGGTATTTTGCAGAAACAATTGTTCTCAACGCCGAAAGTACTGCTGATCGCAGGCTGTGCCCTGATTGGCCTGGGAGTATTCACGCCGATGAATATCATCATTTTTTCGGGCTATGGAATTATGTTTATTATAACGGCACGTATTATTAAAAATGAACTTGAGATGGAAGAGACGGATGCGCAGGTTGACGAAGAGGAAGAGACGGCAGAAGAAATCCGCCGTCCGGAAAATGTTACTTCCCTGTTAAAAGTGGATGCGATCGAACTGGAGTTTGGATATGGAATCATACCACTTGCGGATGTAAACCAGGGAGGAGATCTGCTTGACCGAGTTGTTATGATCCGTAGACAGATTGCGCTGGAACTTGGATGCGTTGTTCCGATGATTCGTCTGCGTGACAACATTCAGTTGAATCCAAATCAATATGTGATCAAGATAAAAGGGGTTCCGATCAGTGAAGGAGAAATCCTGTTTGACCATTATATGGCAATGAATCCGGGGTATGTAGAAGAAGAATTAACCGGAATTCCGACATTTGAGCCGTCTTATCACCTGCCGGCGATCTGGATTACGGAGGCACAGCGCGAACGTGCAGAGTCTCTGGGCTATACGGTGGTTGATCCGCCTTCCATTATTGCAACGCATTTGATGGAGATTATTACGCAGAATATTTATGAACTGCTTACAAGACAGGATGTTCAAAATCTTATTGATAATGTAAAAGAAGCGAATGAGACATTGATCAATGAACTTGTTCCTAAGATGCTCAGCGTCGGAGAAATTCAAAAAGTGCTTCAAAATCTTTTGCAGGAAGGGATTTCAATCCGAGATCTTATTACCATTTTTGAAACACTGGCTGATTATGCGCCAACAACACATGATACGGACATTTTGACAGAATATGTAAGACAGAATCTGAAACGTGCGATTTCAAATAAATATTTTGCCAATAAAGAAATGACAAGTGTCATTACACTGGATCCGAAAGTGGAGCAGGAGATTATGAATTCGGTAAAACAGACCGAGCAGGGTGCTTATCTTGCACTGGATCCGGAATATTCTGCGAAGATCATGGAATCTTTGCAGGAGCAGATAAGTAAATTGGATGAATTGGGGCATACTCCGATCATCATAACATCTCCGATCGTGAGAATGTATTTTAAACATTTAACGATGGAACAGTTTAAAAATTTACAAGTATTATCATATAATGAGATTGACTCAGATGTTGAGCTTCAATCAGTTGGGATGGTGACCGTTGAATGATTATAAAAAAATATCTTGCAAAAACAGAAATACAGGCAGTTGAGATGGCCAAAAAAGATCTGGGAAATGGTGCTGTTATTATGAATACGAAAAAAATAACTCCGAAAGGCCTGGCCAGATTGTTTATGAAAGGCAAGGTGGAAGTTACTGCCGCCATTGATGAAAATACTGAGTATCAACCGGGTGTGCAGATACAGGGAAAGACATCACAGCAGCAAACAGAGTCTTCTATGCCTCCAAAGTTTGTTAAAGATATTATCGCTGATGAGAAAAAAGGTTCGGATACTACGGACGCCAAAGAAGAATCGATTGAAGAGAAACTGAATCATTTAAAAAAGATGATTGAACAGCAGATGGAAGGAAAAGAGAAAAAGGAAGAGACGGAGAAAAAAATGAGCGATACCCCTGTATTTACACAAAATTCTGTGGAAAAAACAGTTTCAAAGGCGGAGACAAAAGCGAGAGCCTGTAAAGAACTGATAAAAAAACAAATGCAGAAAAGTGAAGTAGATTCTGAAAGAATCGACGAAATCATGCAGGAGATCGAAGAATCTCTGCCGGTGGATGCGGCAATTGACCAGATCCTTGCAGCGTTTTATCAAAAGATCATTTTGATGTTAGGGCAGCCCTATACATTGGAAGAAGATGGAAAAGAGATGAAAACAAAAGCAAAATATGTTTTCTTTCTTGGTTCTACAGGTGTAGGAAAGACGACTACGATTGCAAAGATAGCGTCTAAACTGAAATTGGAAAGAAATCAGAATATTGCACTGGCTACGGCAGATACCTATCGAATTGCGGCGGTGGAACAGTTGAAAACCTATGCCAATATTCTTAGTGCACCGCTGAAAGTAATCTATAGTCCGGACGAACTCGGCGAGATTAAGGAAGAGATGGAACAATACGACATCTGTCTGATCGACACGGCCGGATGTTCTCACAAAAATAAAGAACAGCTGAGTGATATTCAAAAATTGTTAGAGCAGATTCCGGTGTCAGAGCGGGAAGTCTATCTTGTGTTAAATGCAGCGACAAAGTATTCGGACTTAAAAGAAATTGCAGACGTTTACAAAGACATGACAGATTATAGTATTATATTTACCAAACTGGATGAAACATCGACAACAGGAGTATTGTTAAATATGAGATTGTATACGGATCATCCGCTTTCTTATGTGACCTGGGGACAAAATGTACCAGATGACATCGGAAAACTGGATGCCCAGAAGATCGCCAAAAAACTGTTAGGAGGGAATGCGTAGTGGATCAAGCAGAGAAATTGCGAAATATCATTAAAAAGCAGGAACTTCCCAAGACGGATCCTGTTCCGGAACAAATCCCGATAAAGCATAATGCCAAAGTAATAACAGTTACGAGCGGCAAGGGCGGCGTCGGAAAATCAAGTATGTCAGTGAATCTGGCGATTCAGTTGAGCCGGCTGGGAAAACGGGTAGTTATTTTTGATGCGGATTTTGGTCTGGCAAATGTTGAGATCATGTTAGGACTGCATCCACAGTACAATCTGGCGGACATGATGTTCCGCGGGAAAACATTAAAAGAGATTATAACATATGGTCCGGAAAATGTTGGCTTTATTTCCGGCGGTTCGGGGATTCAGGAACTTGCCAATATGTCACGGGACCAGGTCATTACGCTGATACAAAAACTGGTCGAACTGGATCAATATGCAGATGTGATCATTGTAGATACCGGTGCCGGGATCAGTGATGCAGTATTGGAATTTGTAGCTGCAAGTGAGGAGGTTCTTCTCGTGGCTACACCGGAGCCTACTTCCATTACGGATGCCTACGCACTCTTGAAAACGCTTAACAAAAAAGTGGATACGGATTCCGAAGAAACCGTCGTTAAAATGATCGCCAATCAGGTGCATGGAAACCGGGACGCCAAAGAGTTGTTTGATAAACTGGGTATGGTAGTTTCAAAATTTCTGGATATTAAGGTTCAATACATCGGGGCGGTTCCTTATGACCATAATATGCAGCGTGCGATCATGAAACAGACGCCGATCAGCATATTGGATCCTTATTCGAATACTGCGAAAGCGGTAAAAAAGATTGCCTGTCTGATCGATGCCAATATGGAACAGCAGGAAGAACATTATGGAATTGTGAAGATGTTTTCCAAGGTGATCCGCATGAGGTTTATGAAAAGATAGTAAAGTATACAAGTAGAGGAGAGGGCAATGCAGAAAAATAATCATATTAAAATTGGAGATCGTATCGAACTGCTTCAGATAAAAAGTACATATGGACGGAAAGTGTCAGACAAAAAATATACAAGCCAGCTGCTGGATTATGATGGAATACGGACATTGAAAATTTCGGTTCCGTTTTATGAGGGACGGGTCGTACCATTAGATATGGGGGATGAGTACGAGCTGTGTTTCTATACGGCAAAAGGAATGTATCAATGTAGGGCAAAAGTGCTTCGCCGGTACATGGAAATGAAGATACACGTTGTGGAAATGCAGATGACCACAGCGCTGACAAAATATCAAAGACGTCAGTTTTACCGGCTGGACTGCAGGCTGAAATTTCAATATCGTGTTATTACCGAAGAAGAGTGGGCACTCAGTGATTTAGTAGAGCGCAACGAATTTACCGATGCGATCGTTCAGAAAAATTTCGAAGAAAAGCTGAAGGCCATGAAACAGGAATGGCATGAGGCACAGATGACAGATATCAGTGGAGGCGGACTGCGTTTTCAATGTACCGAAGAACTTGAAAAGCAGATTCATATTGAAGTAAAGATATCATTGGATACAGGGACGGAATTACGGGTAGTATGCTGCAAGGCAGTGGTTATTGATGTAGTGCCGGGAGTAAGCCAGGGACGCGAATATATCGCAAGATGCCAATTTGATGAAATTGATAAGAATACACAGGAACTAATCGTGAAGTATATTTTTGAAGAACAAAAACGTCGAATAAGAAAGGATTAACTGTGGAATGAAAAAAATTTTGATTATTGATGACTCTGCACTCATGAGAAGGGTTTTGTCTGATATAATTAATTCAGATTCCGAAATGTGCGTGACCGATACCGCAGAGAATGGCGTAGAAGCCACAAAACTTTTCGCGCAGGGTAAACTATATGATTTGATTCTTTTAGACATTAATATGCCTGGAATGGATGGAATCGGTTTTTTGGATTTTATGAAGAAAAACAGACTTCGAATTCCTATTCTGATTATAAGCTCCATTGCAAGCAAAAATGCGGAAGAAACAATACGTGCACTGGAATTAGGTGCATATGACTTCATTAAGAAGCCGGAAAATGGCATTCATTTTAATATGGCTGATTTTCAACATCAGGTCATTGTAAAAGCCAAATGTGCATTTATTATACGAAAAAGACCTTCCAGAGTCCTGCCGGCGGAGCAGAAAACCGGTGAGGCTGAATCCGTAAGACAAGAGGAGATAAAGCCTGAACGGAAAAAGAAAGCACGTCAAAGTGAAAAGAAAGCATTTAACTGCGATTTTGCTGTGATTGCATCTTCGACAGGAGGACCGAAAGCACTGCAGTCGGTAGTGTCTAAACTTCCAAGTAAGTTTGCCTGTCCAATCGTTATTGTGCAGCATATGCCGGCTGGTTTTACCGCTTCTTTAACCAAACGTCTTGATGAGATGGCAGTATGTCCGGTCATAGAGGCAGAAGATGGAATGCGGGTAGAACCGGGAAAAGTATATGTGGCAAAAGGTGGATTTCACATTCGGATCGCAGAGGATGACAATGGGCCATTCTTTACAGAAACAAAAGATGCGTTGCGTAATGGTCTTCGCCCGTGTGCGGATGTCTTTTTGGAATCATTACAAGAAGTAAGGTATGAAAAAATATTATGCGTTGTTATGACCGGCATGGGAAATGATGCCACAGCCGGTCTGAAGAAGTTAAAAGAAAAGAAAAATGTTTATGCAATTGGGCAGAGCGAACAGACGTGTGTTGTTTATGGTATGCCGTGCTCACTTGTAAAAGCAGGATTAAATGATGAAGTGGCCGATCTGGAGTGTATTGCGCAGGCAATGCTTCAAAAGATGTAACAGAGCCAGCCATCGGAATGGAGGAAACACATGGATACCAGTCAATATTTAGAGTTATTTATCGATGAAACAAAAGAGCATTTACAGTCTTTGAATGAGCACATTCTGCAGTTGGAAAAAGAGCCGGAAGATGCAGATACCATCAATGAGATTTTTCGTGCAGCCCATACGTTAAAAGGAATGGCAGGTACGATGGGATATACCCGTATGCAGCGTTTGACGCATGATCTGGAAAATGTCTTTCAGGAAATAAGAAATGGGAATATGAAAGCCAATGCCAAATTGATCGATATCCTTTTCCGTGGACTTGATGCCTTAGAAGGGTATCTTGAGATCATTTCGACAACAGGAAGTGAAGGTACAGAAGATAATGAAGATATCATCAAAGACCTGGATGAACTGGTAAAAGAAGGAACAGGCCAGGCAGGAGAGAGTGCTCCGGAAGAAAAGAAAGAGAATAAGGAAGAGGTAGCGTCCGCAGCACCTGCAGAGGAAGCATCATCCAAAGATAAATTCCGACAGATAGCGGTTTCAGAGTATGAGATTTCTGCTATGGAAAACGCAAAACAGGAAGGGCAGAATATCTTTGGAATCACAGTTTATCTGCAGGAATCCTGTGTTTTAAAAGCGGCTCGTGCCTTTTTGGTATTTAAATCAGTAGAAAGTAAGGGCGAACTGATTAAATCCGTACCAACGACGGAACAGATTGAAGATGAAGAATTTGAATTTGATTTCAGCTGGATTCTTGCTACAAAAGAAAGCAAAGAATCCATTAAAAACTTGATCATGAATGTATCCGAGATTGCAGATGTTGCTATCGACGACTTTGCATATCGGGTTGAAAAGACAGAAGAAGTTCAGGCGACAGCAACGGAGGCAAAAGAGACGGTTGTCAAAGAAGAAAAGAAAGAGACGGCAAAGAAACCTGCGGTAAAAGGAAAAGTGGCAAGCAGATCTGTCCGTGTAGATATTGACAAACTGGATGTGCTGATGAATCTTGTCAGTGAGCTGATCATTGCAAAGAATGCATTGGTTTCCGTTTCTTCTGCGGAGGGTTCGACGGATCTTTCTTCAAATTCAACGTTTAATGAAAATATTGAATATCTGGAACGTGTAACGACCAATCTTCATGAGTCTGTAATGAAGGTTCGAATGGTTCCGATTGAAAGCGTGGTAAATCGATTCCCACGTATGATTCGTGATCTGAATCGTAAGTTAAATAAAAAAATGGAACTGTATATGACAGGAGAAGATACCGAACTTGACCGTACGGTTATTGATGAGCTGGGAGATCCGCTCATGCATCTGCTCCGTAATTCGGCAGATCATGGTCTGGAGAGCAATGAAGAACGTGTTCGGCTTGGCAAGCCGGAGGTGGGATCTATCTACCTTGATGCTTATCAGGATGGAAATAATGTTACCATTGAGGTTCGTGACGACGGCGCCGGTATCAATATCGAAAAAGTTCGTAAGAAAGCAATCGAAAAAGGTACGATCACGGAGCAGCAGGCAGAGACAATGAGTGAAAAGGAATTTATTGACCTCTTGTTCCGCCCTAGCTTTTCAACCGCGGATAAGATTTCCGATGTATCCGGCCGTGGTGTTGGATTGGATGTCGTAAAAACGAAAATTGAATCATTGGGAGGAAGCATTGAGGCAAGAACGGTGAAAGGTGAAGGAAGTACTTTTATTATCCAGCTTCCGTTAACACTTGCCATCATCCAAGCCCTTATGGTAGAAGTTGGAAATGAAAAATATGCCATTCCTCTTGGAAATATCGACACGATCGAAGAAATTTCCGATGATGAGATTAAACTGGTTCAATCCAAAGAAGTGATTTATCTGCGAGGCAGCGTGATTCCGATCGTTCGTATGAATGAAGTACTTGAGATGGAAGATTATGAGCAGGATCCGCAAAAACAGTCAATGGTCGTGGTCGTTGTTAAGAAAGGTGATCAGAGACTGGGACTTGGCGTGGATAACCTTTTGGGTCAGCAGGAAACCGTTATTAAGTCCATGGGACATCATATTACCAATGCAAAATTGTTTAGTGGTGCAACCATACTTGGTGATGGCGAAGTAGCATTAATCTTAGATACAAACACATTAATTTAAATATGGAGGGATCGAAAATGGATGTTACAATGAATGAAAATGCGGCAGAAGAAGTTCAATATATTGTAATTCGATTGGGAGAGGAGCACTACGGCATCAATATTGGTTATGTTGATAACATCGTAAGGATGCCAAGAGTAACACGTGTTCCAAAATCCCAGCCATATTATATTGGGGTTATCAATCTGCGTGGTGAAGTTGTACCTGTGATGAGTCTGCGCCGGCGGTTTGGTTTGGAAACAGATGAATATACGGGTGCTACACGTATTATCATATTAAAGTTGAAAGACCAGTCCCTGGTTGGAGTTGTCGTAGATGAAGTGAAAGAAGTGGTTAATTTGGATTTATCAACCATTGAGTCACCAAGTTTCAAATTGGATGAAAGCAATGCTTCTTATCTTGCAGGAATTGGAAAAAATGGAGAGGACTTAATTTCGCTTCTTAATATTGAAAATGTTGTGGGAGAGACAAAAACAGCATGAGTGATATGATTCGTGTGGGGATGGCAGATTATAAAATATGTTGTCCCCCAAAAAGAATTTCAACTCTTGGCTTGGGATCATGTCTTGGAGTGGTTTTGTATGATCCGGCGAAGAAAATATGCGGAATGGCTCATATCATGATGCCCAACAGCACTTTGATCCGTAAAAATGCCAACCGAATGAAATTCGCAGATACCTGTCTGGCAGATATGCTTGATGAAATGGTACGGCTGGGAGCGAGAAAAGGGAAGTTAGTGGCAAAGGCTGCGGGAGGCGCACAAATGTTTGTGAAAAAATGCAGTCATAATCTTCTTAATATTGGCGAACAGAACATACAGGCAGTGCATGAATTTCTCACTGCAGCCAACATTCCTCTGGTTGCAGAAGATGTTGGAAAAGATTACGGCAGAACTATTGAGTTTAATCCCGCCAACGGGGAATTGACGATTCGATCCATAGGAGTTGGCGATTCCGTTATTTGATGATAAAGGAGCAGTTAGATATGAAATATCGATATATTCCGGCTTGTGTTATGCTTGCGGCAGGACTGGTATGCTGTATTATGAGTATAGTCCAGCGCTGGGATGTTATTTATAGTTTGGTTGCATTAATTATTGTGCTTATTGTTTTTTATCTCCTCGGTCAGATTGCTGCACAGGTCATTGGAAAAGTGATCGCAGAACATGAAGAGATGGAACGTTTGGAAAAAGAACGTCTGGAAAGAGAACAGTTAGAAAAAGAGCTGGAAGAAGCGGAAGAAACATCGGCAGCATCAGAAGCAGCAGACAATTCAGATCCGACAGAAGATTTGTGATAAAAGTTTTCCCGGATAGATGAGTGAGGAATTTGTATGGCAATGAAAGATGATGAAAAAAAGAAATTATGGGATCAATATAAAAAGAATAAAAGCCCGGAAATTCGTGAAAAATTAATAATTGAATATGCAAACCTTGTAAATCTTGTGGCCGGACGTATGGGAATGTATCTGGGATACACCGTGGAATATGATGATCTGGTGGGGTATGGAATATTTGGACTGATTGATGCAATAGACAAATTTGATCTGACAAAAAATGTAAAATTTGAAACATATGCCAGTCTACGTATCCGTGGCTCGATATTGGATCAGATCCGGAAGATGGACTGGGTTCCGCGTACATTGCGCCAGCGGCAGAAACAGATCGACAGTATGGCTGCAAAAATAGAAGAAAAAGAAGGAAGACCTGCGACAGATGCAGAAATTGCCAAACAATTAAATGTGTCGGAAGAAGAATATAATGGTTGGAAAAGTGAGATCCAGCTGTCGAATTTAATTTCTCTGGATGATTATTTGGAGCAGGGAGGAGATTCCCAGGTTGAACTGGGAGGGACGCACCGTTTTGAACAGCCCGAAAAAGCAGTAGAAAAGGAAGAATTAAAAAAGATACTGGTAAAAGCATTAGAGACGTTGACAGAGAAAGAGACAAGTGTCATAACATTGTATTATTATGAAGATCTAACATTAAAAGAAATTAGTCAGATATTAAGTGTGTCGGAGTCGAGAGTATCCCAGCTTCACTCCAGAGCCTTACAAAAAATGAAAGGAACGTTAGGGGATAGTGTAGAGTTGTTGTCGCTGTTTAATTGACAAAAGAAAGGGGGATTTATATGAAAAAAGATGCCTATTTTCAAGTTGTTCCGAGTGGAAAAAGAACAATGCTGAAAGTGTACCCTGCGTCAGATGGCGGTGCGATGTTTACTGTTGATGAGGTTCAGAGATATCTTGATTCGGTAAATATCAGTGGCTACAATCTGGCAGAATTAAACAATTATTTAAGAAGTGGCAGATTTGATGTGGATTATCTTCTTGTTATGTCGGAATGTTATCCGGAAGGAGAAAAGTGTCTTATTGATATTTCAGAAGATGCGGGGGAGGCAGTTGCAAGATTTTATCCGCCTTCACCGGATGGAAAGCCCATGGATAAAGATGATATTTTGAGTGATCTTCGTGTGGCCGGAGTGGTTTATGGGATTCAGGAGGCGGAGATTGATCGTTTTCTGAAAGAACGCAGATATTGCACGGATTATTATGTTGCAAAAGCAGATCAGCCGGTTCCGGGAAAAGATGCCAGTATAGAATATTTTTTCGATGTTAATGTTTCGGCTAAACCCAAATTAAATGAAGATGGAAGTGTGGATTTTCACCATCTTGGGAACATTAAACAGATCGAAGCAGGACAGCGGCTGGCAAAACTTACACCGGCCTATCTTGGCGAACCGGGAACAACGGTAACCGGTCAGGTGATGCAGCCAAATAAAGTAAAAAATCTTTCCCTGCGATTTGGCAGAAACATACGTCTGTCAGAAGATAAATGTGAGATATTTTCGGAAGTGGCAGGGCATGTAACGTTGGTAGATGACCTTGTTATGGTATCAGATGTTTATGATGTGCCGGCCAATGTAGATGTGTCAACAGGAGATATCGAGTACAATGGGACAGTACATGTAAACGGCAATGTGCTTACCGGATATCAGATCCATGCTACGGGTGATATTATTGTAAATGGAGTAGTTGAGGGGGCTGAATTATACGCCGGAGGAAACATTGTATTAAAACGCGGTATGCAGGGGATGTCAAAGGGGCGTCTGGACGCGGCAGGCAATATTTCCGCCAAATTTATTGAAAACAGTAAAGTGCGCGGAGATGGTACGCTTATGTGTGATGCCGTCCTGCATAGTAATGTCGAGTGCCGGGGCGATGTTTCTGTACTGGGACGGAAGGGCTTGATCAACGGGGGACATGTCTGCTCTTATTCCAATATTACTGCCACCCAGACAGGATCGTTAATGGGAACGCTAACCGTTATAGAAATTCTTTCTGATGTTGAGCGTGCCAAAGAATACACCGACCTGAACAAACGTTTGGATATGGCGGAACGTGGGATTCGTAAGATGGATCGTGTACTTGGGGGAATCAAAGCAAGTCTCAAGGCGGGGATCCGATTAAATGAAACACAGGTTACGTATCTGAAAATGGCTTCTTTTCTGCGGCCTAAAATGCAATATGCAATCGAAACGATGGAAAACCGTATTCCAATGCTGGAAAGTGCAATGAGCATGCAGGGAAAAGGAAAAATCATTGTGAATGGAAATGTGAATCCGGGTACTAAAATTGTTATTAAAGAAATGTCACGTATGATTTCAGATACAGAAACCCATTGTAAGTTCATTCTTGAGGGCGCAGATATAAAGGCGGTTGGTTTATAAAAGACAGTATGCGAGTAAGGAGGAATTAATATGGCAATTAATTCAATTGATCTGGTTACGATACCATCTCGTTCTATGGAAGCATCCAACATAGTGGGAAAAGAGCAGCATCAGATCCAGAATATGTCAGAAAGTGGTGCGGCAATTCTTGAAAAGGAAATTGCAGACAATTCACATCGGACGGTGGAGACAAAAAAGAAAGAAAAAATGAACTTTGATCTTGATGGATCCGGAAAATCTTTTTATCAAAAAGGAAAGAAACGAAAAAAGAAGAAAGAGGAGCCGGAGGACGAAAAGAAAGCAGGGTCAAACAGTCGTTTTGACGTTACAATTTAAACAATAGGAGATACCGTTTTGAGTTTAATGGAAATTATTTTAATTATTATAGGTTTTATTTTTCTTTTTATCGGTTTTTTTGCCGGAAACCGAAAAAAGCAGATAACAACAGAAGAAACGACAGAAACGAGTCAATTGTCCGGAAAGATTGCCGAACAGACAATTGATATTCTGGAGTCAAAAAAAGAGCAGGTTTTGTCAGAAACAGAAGAATACCTGAATCGGAAGAGCAATGAGAAAATCATGGAATTTGAAGAATATTCTTCCCAGATATTGGCAAAGATTGAACATAATCATGAAGAAGTCGTTTTTATGTATCAAATGCTCTCGGACAAAGAAGAAGAAATGAAAAAAATGTATCATTCCCAGCCGGATCAAAAAGTGCCGCTGCCAGAGCCGATACCGAAAAATGAGAAGAGGGCCAAAAAGCCGCAGACACAGAAAGAAGAGAAGCCGGTTAAAAAACAGGACAAAGAAGAACTCAATAAGCAGATGATCGAACTGCATCATCGTGGAAAGAGTGTATTGGAAATATCTAAACTTCTGCATGTCGGACAGGGAGAAGTACAATTGGTTTTATCACTATATGACAAGTGAGATGAGGTAGAATCGTGAAAATGAAATGGTTTTTAAGAGGGTTAGGGACAGGAATTATTGTTGCGACGCTTCTTTTGTGTATCAGTTACCGCCAGCAGTCAGACCATAGCGAATTGATCAAAGAGGCAAAAAAAATCGGTATGGTTTTTCCAAAGGGAGAGACGGATACGGTAGAATTGGAGAAGACAGTGGAGAAGATTCAGAAGGAAAATGCTGCCTCACAGGCTGCGGTAAGTACCTCCAATGAATCCGAACAAGACAAAAAGAGCAGAGAGAAGATGGAAAAAAGTAAAGAAGATATTACTTCCGTCTCAACATACCAGAAGAAAAAGCGTACGATTGTTGTTCTGCCGACAGAGGTTTTATCTTCTGAGACAATTACGAAAAAGCTAGAAGATGAGGGCCTGGTTGCAGATGCCAAAGAGTTTGATAAGTATCTGGAAGAATATGGATATGCCAAAAAGATCCGTAGTGGAAAATACAAGATTCCAAAAGGTGCAGATTACGAAGAAATTGCAAAAATCATAACAAAACAAAATTAGTTCTTGCTTTTTTGCTTATGATATGATAAAATAAACCGGATTGAAAAAACACGTTGACGGATTTTGGAAAAGGTGCTGCCTGGAGTGCAGTCTTTCTGAAAGAAGAAGTCATCGGAAGAAAAAAACCATATGGAGGTAAGAAAAATGAGTGTTATTTCAATGAAACAATTATTAGAAGCAGGTGTTCATTTTGGACATCAGACAAGAAGATGGAACCCTAAAATGGCTGAGTACATCTACACAGAGAGAAA
>CAKRDZ010000008.1 GCA_934316845.1 uncultured Eubacterium sp.
AGCGAGAGAAACTAATATTTTCATGATTCTATTGGTGACTTTCGCGAAGCAGAAAGGCGGATTATAACTATGAAGAAACAAATTACAATGATATTTATTATGGCACTTTTATTTTTGATTTTCGATTGTGACAAGTCATTTGCTGATAACTATAACACGGATGATGCAATTGTTTATGAAACAGATGAAATTATTGCAAATAATGTTATAGTTGACAAAGATGTGTATATTAGGAAAGGGGTGACTCTTACAATTGAGAAGGGGTGCACAGTTACATTTAATGGAAATGTTTATATATGGGGAACATTAACAAATAATGGAATGATTCTGAATAATAAGACAGCGTATTGCCTTGATTATAATGGATTTATGACAGCTGGTGGCAATTATGATTATGGATATTTAAAAAATAATGGAACATTTAAAGGCGGAAACTTAGTTGTAAATGCAGAATATTTATCAAATAAAATACCGGACAAACAAAATTCGACACAGACACCAGAGCCAACCGCAACAGCTGCAAACCCACCAACGCAGACACCAGAGCCAACCGCAACAGCTACAAATCCGCCGACGCAGACACCAGAGCCAACCGCAACAGCTGCAAATCCACCAACGCAGACACCAGAGCCAACCGCAACAGTTACAAACCCGCCAACGCAACAAGTGGCTGATACTGTAAAAAACGATGACGGGAATGCAGGAGAATCAGTGGATAAATTGAATAAAAAGAAAGCAAGAGGAGTGTACATTAACAAACGAACGATTAAGATAAAAAATGGAAAAAAATATAAAGTCAAAGTACAACGTGTTGGGATAACTAAGAAATTAGTATATTTATCAGGTAACAAAAAAATTGCGACCGTCAATTCAAAGGGAATTATTAAGGCGAAAAGACGAGGTCATACCTTTGTGACTGTAAAATGTGGGAAATATAAAGCTAAAGTTATGGTTATCGTTTTTAAAAATTAAGATAAAATGAATGAATTTGTTAAGTGTTTTATTTATTTTTACGTTTTCTTTATAAAATTTTATTAGCGATGTAATTTTATTCTTTACGTAAATCCGCTATAATATTATTTGAATGTTTGTGGGAGTGAAGTGTCCGTAAACAGGAAAAAGTATTTGGATTGGAGAAACAGAGTATTATGGATGGAAAGGAAACGGAGATCAAAGAGCGGGTGCATGAGTGGTTGCAGACGACCGCACTGTGGCAGAAAATTCTTTGCTTTTTGCAGGTTATTTTATCCGCGGTCATTTTAGTATTTGCCTTTATGGGCTTAAATGATGTCATACCGATCGTTACAACCAATACGGCAGACTTGATTCTGCTGGCTGTATTGTTTGTGATCAGCGGCATCCGGCTTTTCCCGGAGAGAAAGCTGTATACCTATATTTACTTTGGTGTCGCCGTGCTGATGCTTGTCATTTTGGCAGTTGGTCTTATGTTATGAGGTAACCGGACGGTCACGATACAGGACAGATGGATATAGTAAATAATATTGAGAAAACTTGACAATTTGCATAAGATAGGATAAAATACTGATATCTCATGTAGTTGAGTAAAAAATTGAAATTAATATTACCCCGCAGAAAATAAGGCGGGCGAGAAAAAAGGAGAAATAGTCATGTTAGAAAAAATGCAGGAACTTATCGCAGATCAGTTGAGCGTTGATGCAGACAGCATCACAGAAGCATCTTCTTTCAAAGATGATTTGGGAGCAGATTCATTGGATCTTTATGAATTGATCATGGCTCTTGAAGAAGAGTATGATGTTGAGATTCCTACAGATGATTTGGAAAGCATTAATACTGTAGGTGATGTAATTAACTTCTTGAAAGAAAAAGGTGTAGAATAATTACATCCGAAATACTGTGACTAACAAATGTGAATGGTGTGGTTGCCAGTTTTGTCAGAGGACAGAATTGTCAGCCACCATTTCAAAATATGGGCTTATTTTGACACCATCAGCGAAAGAAAAGGCTCCTGGTGTTTAAAGTTATATTATTTTGTCATCATTACATGGAATGGAGGAAGAGATGAGTAAGATTGCATTTGTATTTCCGGGACAAGGTTCCCAAAAAGTTGGTATGGGAAAAGAGTTTTATGAGACTTCTCCGATTGCAAAAGAGATTTTTGATAAGGCAAGTGAAGCTGTCGATCTGGATCTGAAAGCGTTGTGCTTTGAAGAAAATGACGACATTAATATTACAGAATATACACAGGTTGCGCTGCTTACGACAAGCGTAGCTGTTATGGAAGTGTTGAAAGACCGTGGGATCAAGCCGGACGTAGCAGCAGGATTGAGTCTGGGCGAGTATTGTGCCCTGGTGGCAGCCAATTCGATGAACTACATCGATGCGGCAAAAGCAGTCCGCAAACGTGGGATCTATATGCAGGAAGAAGTTCCTGCCGGCGTAGGCGGCATGGCTGCGATCATGGGACTGGAAAGTGCAGAGATTGAAAAGGCGATCGCGGATATTCCGCAGGTTCAGGTTGCCAATTACAATTGTCCGGGTCAGATTGTTATCTCCGGCAAGAAAGAGTCCGTAGAGCAGGGAGCAGAAAAATGTAAAGAGGCAGGCGCAAGACGTGCCGTTATGCTCAATGTAAGCGGACCATTTCACTCTGACCTATTAAAAGGTGCAGGAGAGAAACTGGAAAAAGTGCTGGATACGATTACCATTGAGGAGCCTCAGATTCCTTACGTGGCAAATGTAAATGCTTCCTACATAACGAAAAAAGAAGAGATTAAGCCGCTGCTTGTGAAACAGGTATCCTCTTCTGTGTGCTGGCAGCAGTCCGTAGAGACAATGGTGGCAGACGGTGTGGATACATTTATTGAATTGGGGCCAGGCAGAACACTCGCCGGTTTTAATAAAAAGATAGGAAAAGCCATTGGAAAAGAATTGACGACTTACAGCGTCGGTACAATGGAAGAATTAGAAGCAGTTGTAGCAGCACTTAGTTAAGAAAGGAAACCTTATGTTATTAGAAAATAAAATTGCCGTAGTGACCGGAGCCGGACGTGGTATCGGACGAGGGATTGCCCTTGCTCTGGCGAGAGAGGGCGCGATGGTTGTGGTAAATTACAATGGTTCAAAAGACCGTGCAGAAGAAGTGGTGCGCACGATCGAAGAAGCAGGTGGAAAAGCCACAGCGGTTCAGTGTAATATCAGTGATTTTGAGGCGGCAAAGGAATTTTTTGCCAATGTGGTAAAAGAATACGGTAAGATTGATATTCTTGTGAACAATGCCGGAATCACAAAGGATAATTTGATGATGAAAATGTCGGAAGAGGAGTTCCAGAGTGTCATTCAGACAAATCTTGCCGGTACATTCCACGGAGTGAAATTTGTTACCCGTCCAATGATGAAACAGAGACAGGGACGTATTATCAACATTGCTTCCGTATCGGGAGTGATCGGAAACATGGGACAGGCAAATTATTCTGCTTCCAAAGCCGGTGTGATCGGTCTTACCAAGGCAGCAGCGAAAGAACTGGCATCCCGCAATATTACAGTAAATGCAGTGGCACCGGGATTTGTGGCGACAGAAATGACAGACGTTCTTTCAGATTCCGTGAAAGAGGCAGCCGTAGCGACGATTCCATTGGGACGTTTTGGAGAAGTAGAGGACATTGCGGAAGCCGTTGTCTTTTTGGCATCGGATAAAGCCAAATACATCACCGGCCAGGTAATCTGCGTCGATGGCGGCATCGCGATCTAAAATTATTCTAGGAGGATTATTTCATGAGTAGAAGAGTAGTCATCACGGGAATGGGAGCTATCACTCCGATTGGAAATACCGTGGACGAATTTTGGAGTAACATTAAAAAAGGCGTTGTGGGAATCGGGCCGATCACTCAGATCGATACGACGGATTATAAAGCAAAGCTGGCAGCGGAAGTAAAAGATTTTGATCCAAAGGAACATATGGATCCAAAGTCAGCACGCCGTATGGAACGTTTTGCACAGTTTGCCGTAGCTGCATCCAAGCAGGCACTCGAAGACAGTGAACTGGATCTGGAAAAAGAAGATCCGTTTATGGTCGGCGTCAGTGTAGGATGCGGTATCGGAAGTCTCCAGTGTATGGAGCGCGAGTACAAGAAACTGCTTGACAAGGGACCAAATCGTGTATCTCCTTTGATGATTCCGATGCTGATCTCAAACATTGCCGCAGGAAACGTAGCAATCCAGCTGGGATTAAAAGGTAAAAATATTAATATTGTAACCGCATGCGCAACCGGAAATCACAATATCGGGGAAGCATTCCGTTCGATCCAGTATGGCGAAGCGGACGTTATGGTTGCAGGCGGTGCAGAAGCTGCGATCACCGAACTTGGCGTGGCAGGATTTACCAGCATGACAGCGTTGTCATTGTCAACGGATCCGATGAAAGCTTCTATCCCATTTGACATCAACCGCAATGGTTTTGTTATGGGTGAGGGTGCCGGTATTCTTGTTATGGAAGAATTAGAGCACGCAAAGAAACGTGGAGCCAAGATTTATGCGGAAATTGTAGGATATGGCGCGACAAACGATGCTTATCATATTACTTCTCCGGCAGAAGATGGAAGCGGAGCAGCAAAAGCCATTGAATTTGCGATGAAAGATGCCGGCGTAAAACCGGAAGAGATTGATTATATCAACGCACATGGAACCAGCACACATATGAATGATATGTTTGAGACGAGAGCGATTAAACTGGCTCTTGGCGAAGAGGATGCTTATCATTGTAAAGTAAGTTCTACAAAATCCATGGTAGGACATCTTCTTGGTGCTGCCGGTGGTGTAGAATCGATCGCAAGTATCAAATCCATCATGGACAATTATGTACATGTCAATGCCGGATTGACAGATCCGGATCCGGAATGTGATCTTGACTGTGTCAAAGATCATGGAATTGATATGGAAGTGAATACGGTTCTCAGTAATTCACTTGGATTTGGTGGACATAATGCATCTTTAATCTTTAAAAGTTTTAATGAATAATAATCTCAAAAAGCGCGGGAAGATAGGGAGTTGACAGGTTCCCGCGCTTTTAGGATAGAATTCCCACTTGTAAGTTATGAAAAAATATGTTATACAGATATGGAGGACAAAAATATGTTGCTAGATGTAAATGGTATTAAAGAGATTATACCGCATCGCTATCCTTTTTTGCTCGTTGACTGCATCGAAGAGATGGAACCGGGAGTAAAAGCTGTTGGATACAAAAATGTAACTGTTAATGAACCGTTTTTTCAGGGACATTTTCCACAGCAGCCGGTTATGCCGGGGGTTTTGATCGTGGAAGCGCTGGCACAGGTAGGTGCAGTAGCTGTTCTCAGTCTGCCTGAAAATAAAGGAAAACTTGCTTTTTTCGGAGGAATTGATAAAGCAAAATTCCGTAAACAGGTAGTGCCGGGGGACCGCCTTCGCTTAGAAACTGAGATTATCAAATGTAAAGGCCCGATGGGTATTGGAAAAGCTACAGCCACAGTAGATGGCAAGGTTGCCTGTGAAGCGGAGATCAAATTTATGATTGGATAGCAGATGACAGGGTATAATGAAATAATACTGTCACGGGAAACAGAAACATGTTTTTTAGAAGAAAATATTATGGAGGCCTATGATGAGAGAATTTAAACAATGGGAAGGATTTTCCGGAAGACTTTGGAAAGAAGGAATCGATGTACGTGACTTCATCCAAAAAAACTACAAACCTTATGATGGAGATGAGTCCTTTTTAGCAGGACCAACAGAAGCCACTGATAAGCTTTGGGGCAAACTGCAGGAATTGCAGAAAGAAGAAAGAAAAAAAGGCGGCGTTCTGGACATGGAGACAGAGGTTGTTTCCTCTTTGACATCCTACGGCCCTGGATATATCAGTGAAGACTTGAAAGATTTGGAAAAAGTAGTTGGTCTTCAGACAGACAAGCCATTGAAACGTGCATTTATGCCTTATGGTGGTATCCGTATGGCAGAGCAGTCCTGCACGATGTATGGCTATCAGCCAAATCCTAAATTGCATGAGATTTTTACCAAGTATCACAAAACACACAGTGATGCGGTATTTGAAGTATATACACCAGAGATGAAACGTATGCGTCACAATAAGATTTTGACCGGACTTCCGGATACTTACGGACGTGGACGTATCGTCGGCGATTACCGTCGTGTGGCATTGTATGGTATCGATGCCCTGATCGAAGAGAAAGAGAAAGATTTTGCCGGAAGCGAACGCCGCAGCATGCGCAGCAAAGATTATCGTATCCGTGAAGAGCTTGCAGAGCAGATCAAATGTCTGAAAGGCATGAAAGAGATGGCTGCTTCTTATGGTTATGATATTTCCGAACCTGCAAAAGATGCAAAAGAAGCATTCCAGTGGCTGTATTTCGGATATCTTGCTGCCATCAAGACACAGAATGGTGCCGCAATGAGTGTTGGACGTGTTTCCACATTCCTTGATATCTACATTGAAAGAGACCTTGCCAATGGAACATTGACAGAGGTAGAGGCACAGGAACTGGTTGACCATATGACAATGAAATTCCGTATGGTTAAATTTGCTCGTATCGAGTCTTATAATCAGTTGTTCTCCGGAGACCCTGTATGGGCTACCGTAGACGTTGCCGGTATTGGTATGGACGGACGTTCCCAGGTAACCAAGACATGTTTCCGTTTCCTTCATACATTGGAAAACATGGGACCATCTCCGGAACCAAACCTGACAGTATTGTATTCTTCTCATTTGCCGGAGGCATTTAAGAAATATGCATCTCACATTTCCATCGAGACAAGTTCGGTACAGTATGAAAATGATGATGTAATGCGTCCGGTATGGGGCGATGATTATTCTGTATGCTGCTGTGTATCTGCGACAGAGACAGGAAAAGAGATCCAGTTCTTCGGAGCACGCGCAAACCTTGCAAAATGTCTCCTTTACGCGATCAACGGTGGTATCGATGAGAAAAACAAAGTACAGGTTGGACCGGAATATCGTCCGATTACAGGCGATGTACTTGACTATGATGAAGTCATGGATAAATACGACAAGATGATGACATGGCTTGCACAGACGTATGTAGAGACATTGAACATGATTCACTACATGCATGATAAATATTACTATGAAGCATCCCAGATGGCATTGATTGATACGGATGTAAGACGTACTTTCGCAACAGGTATTGCAGGATTCTCTCATGTAGTAGATTCCCTTTCCGCGATCAAATATGCTAAAGTAAACGTAATCCGTGATGAAGATGGATTGGCTGTAGATTACAAAGTAGAGGGAGACTTCCCACGTTATGGTAACGATGATCCTCGTGCTGACGAGATCGCTGTATGGCTTCTCCGCACATTTATGGATAAACTTCGCAACTGCCATACTTACCGTGATTCTGAGCCTACGACATCGATCCTTACGATCACATCCAATGTCGTTTACGGTAAAGCAACCGGAGCACTTCCGGATGGAAGAAAAGCAGGTGAGCCATTGTCACCTGGTGCAAACCCGGCATACGGAGCAGAGCAGAACGGTCTTCTCGCTTCCCTGAACTCGGTTGCAAAACTTCCTTATGAAGAAGCACTGGATGGTATCTCCAATACACAGACCATCAATCCGGGAGCACTTGGAAATACACATGAAGAGCGCGTGAAGAACCTTGTTCAGGTAATGGATGGTTACTTTGATCAGGGAGCACATCACTTGAATGTCAACGTATTTGGCAAGGAAAAACTGATCGATGCAATGGAGCATCCGGAAAAAGAAGAGTATGCAAACTTTACGATCCGTGTATCCGGTTATGCTGTAAAATTCATCGACCTGACAAGGGAGCAGCAGCTTGACGTTATCGCAAGAACCTGCCATGAAACGTTGTAATATCTGAGCTGCACCGGCAGCGGAGCAATTCGTACAGAGTTAAAAAAATTATAATTGGAGGCTTACCCGTGGAAGAGAGAATTGGTTATGTCCATTCTTTGGAAAGTTTCGGTTCTGCGGATGGACCAGGAGTACGGTATATCATTTTTCTGAGTGGCTGCAACATGCGTTGTCAGTTCTGCCACAATCCGGATACCTGGGACATCAAAGCAGGAAAAGAATACACGGTTTCTCAATTATTAAAAACTGCAAACAGATACCGTCCTTACTGGGGAAGTGAGGGCGGTATTACTGTGAGCGGTGGAGAACCGTTATTACAGATCGACTTTTTATTGGAATTATTTCAAAAAGCAAGGGAAATGGGCATTCATACGACCCTGGATACCAGTGGAAATCCCTTTACGACAGAAGAACCATTTTATTCAAAATGGAAGGAACTGATGAAAGTAACAGATCTGGTCATGTTAGACATCAAGCACATTGATGAAGAACAGCACAAGATCCTGACGGGAAAAACCGGTAAAAATATACTGGAGATGGCAAGGCAGATGTCCGATCTGGGGCAGCCGATGTGGATCCGTCATGTATTGGTTCCGGAGCGTAATGATACCGATGAATATCTTCACCGCCTTGCAGATTTTATCAAGACGTTGAAGACGGTAGAACGGGTAGAGGTTCTTCCCTATCATACGTTGGGCGTGTTTAAATGGGAAAATCTCGGAATCCCTTACAAATTAGAAGGAATTGATCCCCCGACCGCGGAGCGCGTGGAGAATGCGAAACGTATTTTGGGGGCTGAATAGAGAGGATGAAAACTCCCCCTGTGGCAAAATACCGCAGGGGGAATTCTTTAATAAGTAAAATTTTTTCAAAAAAAATATTGACCGATGGTCATTTTTGTGATAGACTACAGGTAACTTAAGAAATGACTACTAGTCATTTTTGATAATAAGTATCAAAAGGAGGTTGCCAGTAATGGTTAAGTTTGGAAAGTTTATTACAAAGCACAAATTATTCATTCTTCTTCTTGGCGTGCTGCTTATCATCCCTGCGATGATCGGTATGGTCAAGACGAGAGTCAATTATGATGTACTTAGTTATCTGCCAGATTCACTTGAAACGGTGTCCGGTCAGGATATCATGGTAGACGAATTTGGTATGGGGGCATTTTCCATGGTTATCGTGGAAAATATGGATAATAAAGATGTGGTTGCTTTGAAAGAAAAATTAGAGAAAGTAGATCATGTTGAAAAAATCATCTGGTATGATAGTGTAGCAGATATTTCACTGCCGACCGACATGCTTCCGAATGAATTAAAAGAAGCATTGTTCAATGGGGATGCGACGATGATGATCGCGTTGTTTGATAATACGACATCGTCCGAGGATACGATGCAGGCAGTCACAGATATGAGAAATATGGTAAAGGATCAGGCATTTATCAGTGGTATGTCAGGAATCGTTACCGATATTAAAAATCTGGTACAGGCAGAACTTCCGGTATATATCGTTATTGCAGGTATTCTTGCATTGATCGTATTGCTTATCACGATGGAATCAATCGTGACACCGGTATTGTTCCTTTTGTGTATCGGATTAGCCATCCTT
The DNA here is from genome assembly GCA_934316845.1 of uncultured Eubacterium sp. Lineage (GTDB taxonomy): Bacteria > Bacillota > Clostridia > Lachnospirales > Lachnospiraceae > Eubacterium_F. The sequence continues at coordinate 9,479 of CAKRDZ010000008.1, forward strand.
TACAATATGGGAACCAATATCTTTCTGGGACAGATATCCTATATCACACAGGCGTTGACCGCAGTACTTCAGCTTGGTGTTACGATGGATTATTCCATCTTCCTTTTGGAAAGTTATCAGGCAAACAAAGTAAGATTTGACAATGACAAAGAACGTGCGATGGCACATGCGATCAGCAATACATTCAAATCCGTTGTCGGAAGTTCCATTACGACGGTAGCCGGATTTGCGGCACTTTGCTTCATGACATTTGCGCTGGGACGTGACCTTGGAATCGTTATGGCAAAAGGAGTTATCATCGGAGTTGTCGTTTGTATCACCTTGCTGCCATCCTTGATCCTGTTCTTTGATAAATGGATCGATAAGACGACACACCGTGCCATCTTCCCGAATTTCCATAAAACGAGTGCTTTTATCACAAAGCATCGGATCATTCCATTACTTATTTTTGCGGTGTTGTTTGTTCCGGCATTTTATGGAAATAATCATGTAGAAGTATACTACAATCTGGATCAGGGACTTCCACAGGATTTGGATTCGGCCATTGCCAATAAAAAACTGGAAGAAAAGTTCAATATGAACAACATGCATATCTTACTCTTGAAAAACGGTCTTACGAGCAAAGAGAAAAATGATATGAAAAATGAAATTGAAAAAGTAGACGGAGTCAAATGGGTACTCGGTATGAACTCCATTGTGGGAGCCAACGTACCGGATGATATGATCCCGGACAAATACCAAGATATGTTGAAAAGTGATAACTGGGAACTGCAGTTTATCTGTTCGGATTATAAGACGGCGACAGACCAGGTTAATGCCCAGATTGCTTCCATCAACGATATTGTGAAAAAGTACAGTAAAGATTCGATGGTAATCGGTGAAGCACCACTTACGAAGGACTTGCAGGACGTAACGGATATCGACCTTGCAACCGTAAACTATCTGTCAATCGGAGCGATCTTCCTGATCATCTTATTGACATTTAAATCAATCTCACTGCCGGTTATTCTTGTAAGCGTAATCGAATTTGCCATCTTCCTCAATATGTCGTTCCCATATTACAGCGGAATCGAACTTCCATTTGTGGCAAGTATCGTTATCGGAACCATTCAGTTAGGAGCGACGGTAGATTATGCGATATTAATGACGACAAGATATCATAAAGAGCGTGTCGTAAATCAAAAGACAAAGAAAGAAGCGGTCGAGATCGCACACAAGACTTCGATGAAATCCATTATTATTAGTGGACTGAGCTTCTTTGCCGTAACCTTTGGTGTATCCGCATACTCAAGTATTGATATGATCAATGCGATCTGTACCTTGCTTTCAAGAGGAGCCGTGATCAGTACGATCAGTGTAATCCTGATCCTGCCGGCGATGCTTTACCTCTTTGATAAAGTGATCTGCAAGACGACATGGGATATGCGTAAAATCAATTATTAGTGAATGATAGAAAGGATGAGCATTATGAATCGAAATAGAAAACTCAATCGTATTAGTAAGACAGTTATTTCCGGACTTTTGGTGACAAGTCTGGTAGTATCCAATGGTGCCTATGCCAATGCACAGAAAATTTCCAAAAATGAATCCGTATATGTAAATGCCGATGAAAGCGGAGCAACGACAAAGATCACCGTTTCCAACTGGTTGAAAAATGCCGGAATTAATGGAACGATCAAAGATGAATCCGATCTGAAAGACATTCATAATGTCAAAGGGGATGAGACATTTACCCAGAACGGCGATGATGTACAGTGGAGTGCCGGATCCAATGATATTTATTATCAGGGAACAACAGATAAAGAACTTCCGGTAGGTGTTGAGATCAAATATGAATTGGACGGAAAAGAAATTGCCGCAAAAGACCTTCTCGGTCAGAGTGGTAAATTGAAAATTACCGTTTCTTATACCAATAAATCAAAATCCACACAGACGATCAACGGGGAGAAACAGGAAATGTATACACCGTTTGTAATGGCAACCGGAATCATTCTTCCGGATGACAAATTCAGCAATGTGGAAGTAGACGACGGAAAGATCATCAACGAAGGTTCCAATAATATTGTTGTCGGATTCGGTATGCCGGGTATGGCGGAGAGTCTGGATCTTGATGAGGATGCCGCAGATAAACTTCCGGAAGGATTTACGGTAACTGCGGATGTGACAGATTTTTCCATCGGAAATACGATCACATTTGCCAGCCCGAGCATCCTGAGCGATCTGGAACTGGATGATATCGATGATCTGGATGATCTCGAAAATAAATTGGAAAAATTAGTAGATTCTTCCGAGGATCTTGTAGATGGTTCCAAAAAACTTTCGGATAAAATGGGCCAGCTGGAAGATAAGTTCGACGATTACCAGGACGGCGAAAAATCTCTGAATAAAGGAATTAAGGATCTGGTAAATGGTGGAACCACATTGAAAAAAGGCGTAAAAGAGTATACCGATGGTGTGGACACACTGGCAAAAGGAACACAGAGTTATGTCAACGGAGCAAAACAGATCACGGACGGAAATCAGAAACTGTATTCTGCCGTAAAAGATATGCCATCTTCTTACAAAGAGTTTTCCGATGGTCTGCAGGCTTATACCAAGGGAGTGGATACTCTTGCGGATGAGAAGACAGCAAAACAGCTTACCGATGGAGCCGATGCGATTGCAGCAGGAATTGGTACGTTGAATGAGAATCTTGGCAAATTAGAGAGTTCTTATGATAATTATAAACTTCTGGCAGATGGATTGAAAGCGCAGGCTGCCCAGATCAGTGATCCGACACAGAAAGCGACGATTCTTGCTTATGTACAGAAATTGGAAGAACTGTATCAGGGCCAGAAAGCAAGTGTAGGAGCGCTGGTAAGCGCTACAGACAGCAAGAGCACGTTGAAATCCGGTGCAAGCCAGGTGGCTGCCGGTATTAAAAAAGCGCTGGCAGGAGCACAGACACTTTCGAAAAATTCCGCTTCTCTCCGTGCCGCAGATGAGAAACTGACATCCAGTATCGGTACGTTAACAGCGAGTGTGAAGAAACTGAGCGACGGAAGTAAGAAACTGAGCAGCAACGACCGCAAATTACTGGCAGGAGCAAAGAAAATCCTGAAAGCAAGCAAATCGGTAAAATCCGGAAGCGACAAACTGATCAATGGTGCTAACAAACTGAAAAAAGGAAGCAATACACTTCATAAGGCAACCGGTAAAGTTGCGGATGGTATCGGTAAACTTTCCGATGGGGCAAATGATCTTTACGAAGGAATGGATAAATTCGATCAGAAGGGAATCCAGAAACTGAACAATGTATATGAGGATGATATTAAGACATTGAAGACCAGACTGGAAAAACTGACCGATATGTCCAAAGATTATACAAACTTCTCCGGACTCAGCAAAGGAATGGACGGAAAGGTGAAGTTCGTCATTGAGACGGCAGAAGTAAAGAAAGATGATGAAGAATAAAAACCACTTGTGGCAGGAAAGGATGTGAATGAAGTGGGCAGACTCGATGAAAAAAAGAAGAAAAAGCGTGAGGATCTACTCAATGCGACGTATGAGTTGTTTACTTCCAAAGGCGTATTTGACACATCTATTTCGGACATCGTCAAAAAAGCCAATATGGCAAAAGGAACATTTTATCTGTATTTCAAAGATAAATATGATATACGGAACGCATTGATCACTAAAAAAGCGGGTGAGCTTTTCACCGTCGCGTATGAGCGGATGTACCGGAAAAAGTTTTCTTCGCTGGAGGAAACAGTAATCTGTGCGGCAGACGTTATCATTGACCAGCTCAATGAAGATAAGACCCTGCTGGAATTTATTGCTAAAAATCTCCAATGGGGACTTTTCCATAAGGTTCTTTTGGAGGGCGAAAATGATGTGTCAAAGAGTTTCTTTGACTGGTACACCGAATTGATCGCGACTTCGGGGCGTAAATTCAAAAATCATGAACTGGTCATTTATATGATCGTGGAATTGATTAATTCGACCTGCTACAATGTGATCCTGCATGAAGAACCGGTAGGGCTTCCGGAACTCAAAGAAGAACTACACCAGCTGATTCCGGTGATCCTACGGACGCAGGAGATCGTAGAGGCGTCATAGAGCGATAATAAGAAACCACTTTGCTGATACAAAATAAAATCAACAAAGTGGTTTTTTACATAATGTTCATTTTGTCATAATTGACTTCTTCCGGTAAATAAACTATAATAGTCTCTATCAATGAATTTGAAAGGCAAGGTTTTAAACTATGATTCCAACGATAAAAATTGTATGTATGATACTGTGTCCTCTGATCGCGCTTGGTGTTCTGGGGATCGCATATTTGAAAATTCACAAACGTTCCAGCAAATTGGAGACGGGACTGCCGGGAGCACTTGGATACGGCTTTCTCGGATATCTGTGGCAGTATCTGATTTTTTCTTTTCTGGCAATGTATCTTTTAGCGCTTGTGTTTAAAGGAGTATCCGGGATAGCCCAGGTCGGCGTATCTTTCGGCCTTACGTTTCTGAGTACGGCATTTACGATCGCTGCGTTGTACTGGGGGATTTATCTGACAAATGAAAAGAAGCGTTCGATCTACCGAAGTGCGGTGGTAGGGATCGGTTTTGCTCTTGGAAAAGTGGCATTGGAACTGGTACAGCCATATTTTTACAGTGCCTATGCGTCGATCCGCATCAATGCCGGACAGCTCGGAACAGAAAACGATTATATGAAAGCCATTGAACATACAACAATTCCGTCGATGTTAGAGGGAACGTACAAATGTATCCTGATGTTTATCGTCATTATGGCGATCACGTTAATTATGGCAAAATATTATGAAGAGCGTAAAGTACATCATGCGTGGATCACGGGAGCTGTTATTTATGAGGCCATTATGCTCATCAATCAGATTTTTGTAAATTTTCTTCCAAACGGAATTGTGCAGAAAAGCGTGGTTTTAGTCGTGCTTACGGTGATCGCAGTGATCTGTGGAAGCGTGGTGTGGCACTGGTTTAAGACAGATGAGATCGAACCGGATCCGAGAAAAATTTTGTCCATCGGAAAGGAAGTTTAAAAGCATGGAAAGACTGGATAAGCAATTTGCTTTTTTTCGTGAGATCGATAAGGAAAAGAAGATTGGAAGACAGACGTATCTGACGGGGGCAGACCGGAAGGAAAACGATGCGGAACATGCGTGGCATATGGCGATTATGACGTTATTGCTGAGCGAATACGCCAATGAGAAAATCGACGTATTAAAAACGGTTTCGATGCTTTTGATCCATGATCTGGTGGAGATCGATGCCGGAGATACATATGCTTATGATGAAGTGGGAAAGGAAACGCAGCGGGAACGTGAAGTGAAGGCGGCGGACCGCATTTTCTCTATTCTGCCGGAGGAGCAGGGAAAGGCACTGCGTGCGTTGTGGGAAGAATTTGAGGCAAGAGAGACGCCGGAGGCAAAATTTGCCAGGACGATGGACAACATCCAGCCACTTATGCTGAATGCGGCGACCGATGGCAAAGCGTGGGAAGAACATGGCGTACATCTTTCGCAGGTGCTTGGCAGAAATGAACGAACCGCGGAAGGTTCCGAAGTACTCTGGAAGTATGCCTATGAGACATTTATCCGTCCAAATGTGGAAAAGGGACGATTACAGGAGGACGATGTTGAAGAAGATTCGCTTGGATAAATATTTATCGGATCATACCGAATTGACGAGAAGTCAGATTAAAAAGAAGGTGGCATCCGGGCTGGTAAAAGTTCAGGATGCCGTGATCAAAGATGCTGGATATAAGGTGTCGGCAGACGATGTTATCGAGATGGAAGGGCGGAGAATCTGTGGGCAGCAGTACCAGTATCTTCTTTTTCATAAACCGGCGGGGATTGTGTCGGCGACAGAGGATGCGGGGGACGAGACGGTGCTGGATGCCGTGCGGCGTGGCGGTTTTGCCGGTGAGGGCGAAGCTCCGTTTTTAGCAAAAGATCTGTTTCCGATGGGGCGGCTTGACAAGGACACGGAGGGGCTGCTGATCCTGACCAATGACGGTGGGATGGCGCACCGGCTTTTGTCTCCGAAGTTTCATGTGGAAAAGACGTATCTGGTGCGACTGGATATCCCGGTAAAGGAAGAAGATGTCATACGCATGAAAGAGGGCGTAGACATTGGAGAGAGGAAGTTGACGAAGCCGGCAGAGATGAAAATTCTGGCAGAGACAGAATGTCTTCTCACGATCACAGAAGGAAAATTTCATCAGGTGAAGCGGATGTTCCACCAATTGGGAAAAGAAGTTGTGTATCTGAAACGTGTGGAGATGGCAGGGATCCGGCTGGAGGATTCGCTGAAAAAGGGACAGTGGCGGCAGATGACGGAAAAAGAAATCGAGAAGTTAAAGGAGCAGGCAGATGGCAAAAAAGAAATATTATGCAGTGAAGAAGGGAAAGACACCGGGGATATATCTGGCATGGGATGACTGTAAGGCGCAGACGGAGGGATATTCCGGCGCGATTTACAAAAGTTTCCAGTCGATAGAGGAGGCAGAAAATTTTGTGCGGGGAAGCGCAGTTTTTGACGGTGGAAGTTGTGAGGAAGGCGGCGCAGAAGCAGAGCCGGTGGACGACGATACAGCGGTTGCTTATGTGGATGGAAGTTACAATGTCACGACCGGCGAGTACAGCTGCGGTGTCGTGTTTTTGTATGAGGGAAAAGAAGAGACGATGGCGCAAAAAGGAGAAGATGAAGAACTGGCGCAGATGCGGAATGTAGCAGGAGAGATACTGGGGTCACAGCTTGCGATGGAACTTGCGGTCAGGCGCGGCATCCGGAAGATAAAAATTTATCATGATTATCAAGGAATCGCCTCGTGGTGCCTGGGGGAATGGAAGACAAATAAAGAGGGAACGAAAGCCTACAAAAAATATTATGATTCGGTGCAGGACAAACTGCAGGTGACCTTTGTCAAGGTAAAAGGCCATTCCGGAGACCATTACAACGATATGGCGGACGAGTTGGCGAAGAGCGTAATATTTTAACACTTAATTCACACTTTTTTGACGTTCTATTCAACTTTTTACGATATGATAGAAATATAAAAGGAAGTGATAGATTTGAAAAATGTATTGAGCCGTTTAACAACGAAAAAAGAAGGCGACATCGAAGTGGTTAATGTGATTCCGGAAGATGGAAACGAGATTTATCTGCCACAGACCGGTGACCTTTTAGATATGGAAAAACAGTACCGCCAGATCATGTTCTTTTATGAGGCGGGAATTCAGCAGGTGACAGCAAAACTGGAAATATTGAACAGAGAATTTCAGTACTGTAACGACCGGAATCCGATTGAAAATATTAAGAGCCGTGTGAAATCGGCAGACAGTATTATCGGGAAGATGAAGAAAAAAGGACTGCCGCTTACGATCAGCTGTATGATGGGAAATATTTACGACATCGCAGGAGTGCGTGTGATCTGCCCGTTCATAACAGATGTCTACCATGTAGCGGCGATGCTGATGAATCAGACAGATGTGGAAGTCATTCGTGTTAAAGATTACATAGAGCATCCGAAAGACAATGGATATCGAAGTCTTCATGTGATCGTTATGGTGGATGTCTTCTTTTCGGATGAAAAGAAGAAGGTACCGATTGAGATACAGTTTCGTACGATCGCGATGAATTTCTGGGCAAGTACGGAGCACCAGCTTCGCTATAAAAAAGAAGAGAAATTTACGCCGGAGATGCATAAGCAGTTAAAGCGGTGCGCTGATCTGATGGCACGCGCGGACCGCAAGATGCAGCGGCTGGCAGAACAATGTCAAACAGAGGAAGACCGGTAAAAGCCCTCCTCTGTTTTATAATACACATTTTTTTATTTTGCGTTTTTCTTTGCTTCTTTGCAAAACTGCATTTGTGAGCAGACGGCTGCATGACCGCGGCGGTCTGCTTTTTTATAGCATCCTCCATATACTTTCACAAGACCGTCTTTTTCCGGATCAATGAGTCCGTCCGGCTGCAAAAGATGAGCTTTGGTATTATCGGCAAGCTGCGTATGAAGAATGTGGACGATTTCCTTTTTCAGATCCGGATCTTCGACCGGGAAAAGGATCTCGACACGTTTATCGAGGTTTCGCGGCATCCAGTCGGCGCTTCCCATGTAGATCTCCGGACTGCCGTCATTTTCAAAATAGAAAATGCGGGAGTGCTCCAGAAATGTGCCGACGATCGAACGTACCCGGATGGTTTCACTCATGCCGGGAACGCCCTGTTTCAGGCAGCAGATACCGCGGATGATCAGTTCAATCTGAACACCGGCGGCAGAGGCTTCATAAAGGGCATTGATGATACCGGCATCGCACAGGGAGTTCATCTTTGCGACAATACGTGCCGGCTTTCCCATTGCGGCATAGTCACGTTCGCGGTTAATCAGTTCGACAAAGCGTGTGCGGAGCCAGGTCGGAGCCAGTGCCAGTTTATTCCATGAGAGTGGTTCGGAATATCCGGAAAGCATGTTAAATACAGCGGTTGCATCTTCGCCATACGCACGTTTGCACGTAAACATACCCATATCGGTATAAAGTTTTGCCGTCGAATCGTTGTAGTTACCGGTTCCCAGGTGGACATAACGGCGGATGCCTTCCTCTTCACGCCGTACGACGAGAGTGATCTTACTATGTGTCTTTAATCCGACCAGACCGTATATAACGTGGCAGCCGGCTTTTTCCAGTTTTCTCGCCCAGACGATATTATTTTCCTCATCAAAACGTGCTTTTAATTCGACGAGAACCGTAACCTGCTTTCCGTTTTCCGCCGCCTGTGCTAACGAGGCAATGATCGGAGAATTGCTGCTGACGCGGTATAAGGTCTGTTTGATCGCGAGGACATCCGGGTCTTTGGCGGCAAACCGCACAAAATTAACGACCGGATCAAATGTTTCGTACGGGTGGTGGAGCAGGATATCTTTTTGGCGAATCTGTTCAAAGAGATCTTCGTCCATATTAAGTGCTTTTGGCGGCTGTGGTGTATACGGTTCTTCTTTCAGATGATCGAAGCCTTCCATGCCATACACTTTCATGAGAAAGGTAAGGTCAAGCGGACCGCGGATGGTAAAAATATCCTCCTGCTGGATCTGCAGTTCCTTTTTTAATATCTTTAACAGGCGTTTGTCAATTCCCTGTTCGACTTCCAGACGGATTGCCTCGCCCCATTGCCGCTTTTTTAACTGGCGTTCGATTTCAATCAGAAGGTCAGCGGCTTCGTCTTCGTCAATGGTAAGATCGGCATTTCGCATGACACGGTATGGTGTCGCATCCAGTACTTTGTAATTTAAAAACAATTTCTGTATGTTCTTTTCAATGATCTGTTCCAGAAGAATGATGCTCGTTTCGCCCTCTTTCTCAGAAGGGATCGTGACAATTCTTGGAAGCACAGAAGGCACCTGGACGGTGGCAAAATCAATGGTGCCCTTCCGTTTTTTATCCATCAAAAGAGCTGCAATATTGAGTGACTTATTGCGGATCAATGGAAACGGACGGGAAGAATCTACCGCCATCGGTGTCAGTACCGGATACACTTCGCGCATAAAATAGCGGTCTACATATTCTGCCTGTTCGGCATTCAGCGATTCATACTGGGTTACGATCGTCAGTCCATTGTGTTTGAGGGCCGGCAGAAAAGAGCGGTTATATGTATTGTACTGTTTTTCTACCAGTTCATGTGTTCCTGTTGAAATGATCTCAAGTTGTTCCTTTGGAGTAAGCCCTGCGATATCTTTTTTCGTATATTTTGCGTGTACCATATCTTTGAGAGAAGCCACGCGGATCATGAAAAATTCATCCAGATTAGACGCGGTAATACTCAAAAATTTCAGACGCTCCATAAGTGGAATGGTTTTATCACGTGCCTCAGAAAGAACACGGTAATTAAATCCGAGCCAGCTCAGCTCTCGATTGTAAAAATTTGTCATTTTATCAACCCCTCTTTCTTTTTTAATACCGGACGGATGCCAAATACTTCTTCAAAGACATCTGCTTTCCGGTGAAACAGTCCTTTTTCCAAGGTGATATCCTGTAATGTATAAGCCGTGATCTGCAGGGAATTTTCCTTCAGACTCATGCGCACTTTCTGGATTCTCTGGTGATTGCTCTTGTCGAGGACATTTGCGAGTTTCAGGATCGCACAAAGTTTAACGATGGTAATGTACTGGTCTTTGGTGATTTCTTCCTCGTCAATGTCCTGATAATCCGGGAAATACTCATTGTTGTACCGTACGATATTGGCCACCATAACACGTTCGATGTGCGAGATACCTATGATTTCCGTACTCATAATGATCTTATAGGAATTTTCGCGTGTCTGCGCCATATTGACAAAAGCACCGCAGCTGTGTAAGATTACGGCAATTTGCAAGAGCAGGCGTTCTCGTTTGCCAAGTCCATGAAGTTTCCGAATATTGTCAAATATTTCAGTTGCCAGATAGACCACATTTTCAATATGTGCCATGTCACATTGGTAACGAATGGCGATATTTTTTGCCGATTCGATAATGTCTTTGGAAAAATCATGAGCAGGCCGTATCTTTTCCCGGCGTTCCGCATAATCTGCCACCATGCTGTCGCACAGATCAATGGCGGACAGATACAGGTCATTGCATTTGGTAAGCGCCCCGATCTTTTTGAACAAGAGAAGGGTCGGCAGGATCTGATCCATATGTGCAAGTCCGAGGTGGCTTGCGTTTTTGATCTTTTCAAAATCTTTTCGCGAGATCAATCCCTGAAAATCCGGATCTCTCTCGGACAGCCGCGCCTTGATCTCCGGCAGATTGCTTCCGACGGCGATGATGTGCCGTACTTTTTTCTGACTGAGGTACAAATTGTAAAAAGTTGTCAAATCTTTGTCCAGATAATCCAAAATCAGCTCATTGTAGTGAAATACTTCGGATTCCATCGTGTGAAGCAGTTCGTTGATCCTTGTCGAACCAAGTTTCAGATTCTGCGTAAATTCCAATACGCCGTGGCGGAAAAAGGAAAACTGCACGCTGCCTGCGCTCATATCTACGATCAAAGCTCCTTCGTCGATCAGATCATCAAAATAGGATTCTTTCATGGAGATCGCCTTATAATATAAAAAACGCTGTTCACTGTTACTCAGAATCTTTACTTTGATATTGGTCTGCAATTTAATCTGATCCAGTACGATCAGCCGGTTAGAAGCCTCGCGCAGGGCGTCTCCGCTGTAAGCCTGGTACGCTGTAACGTTGTATTCCTCCATGATTTTTTTGAAATCTTTCAATACACGGCAGATTTCCGATAATGTTTTGTATGTGATCTGGTGATTGGCAAAAATTTCGGAGCCAATGGATAATTTATGGCGAATGTGCGTAAGTTCAACAATTCCCTTTCCTTTTGACACTTCGTAAATTTTCATGGAAAGACCGTTGGAGCCGACGTCAATTGCTGCATACGTAGTAATTATCATGGAAGTGCCTCCCTTCGTTTATGATTGCTCAGTAGTAACTATTCCGCACTTTCGAGTTCAATATGCAGGAATCGTTATATTATTGTATTATTATAATATTTTTTTGTAAAAATGACTAGTATTTTATGTAAAAATCATTTAAAATATATGTGTATTGCGGAGTGGTCCGCGTGGAAAGCGAGGAATCAAAATGAAAACGAGTGATTTTTTCTTTGATCTGCCAAAAGAACTGATCGCACAGGATCCTCTGGAGGACCGGAGTGCGTCCCGTCTGATGGTGCTTCATCGAAAAACAGGAACGATTGAACATAAACATTTTACGGATATTATTGACTATCTGAATCCGGGAGACTGTCTGGTAAGGAATAATACCAAAGTAATCCCGGCGAGATTATATGGAACAAGAGAAGATACCGGAGCGGTCATTGAACTGCTCTTATTAAAAAGAAAGAAAGATGACATCTGGGAGACACTGGTAAAACCTGGGAAAAAGGCGCGCGCCGGTGCCCGTATTTCGTTTGGCGAAGGGCTTTTGAAAGGAGAGATCATCGATGTGCTGGAAGATGGAAACCGTCTGATCCAATTTTCCTACGAGGGGATTTTTGAAGAGATTTTAGACCAGCTCGGTCAGATGCCGCTTCCACCGTACATTACCCATAAACTGGAAGATAAAAACCGCTATCAGACGGTGTATGCCAAATACGACGGATCTGCTGCTGCACCGACAGCCGGCCTCCATTTTACCAATGAATTGTTTGAAGAATTGGAGAAAAAGGGTGTGATCGTCGCCAATGTTACGCTGCATGTCGGTCTTGGTACATTCCGGCCGGTAAAAGTAGACGATGTGGCAAAGCATCATATGCACTCGGAACATTATTTTATTGAACCGGAAGAGGCAGAAAAGATACGAAAAGCCAAAGAAAACGGAGGACGTATCATCTGCGTCGGGACGACAAGCTGCCGCACGCTGGAATCGGCGGCAGACGAGAATGGAAATATCAAAGCCTGCGAAGGAGATACCGAGATTTTTATCTATCCGGGATATTCGTTTAAGATCATGGACGAACTGATCACGAATTTCCATTTGCCGGAATCTACGCTTTTGATGCTGGTTTCTGCGCTTGCCGGAAAAGATTTTATTATGAAGGCATATGAGGAGGCCGTAAAAGAGAGATATCGGTTTTTTTCTTTTGGAGATGCTATGTTTATTACCGATTGATTGTCCGGAAAAAATGTGCAGCCGCGGTGACTTGCCGTGTCTGCGCGAAAGAAGGAGATTCAAGATCCGCGACAAGGAGGGAGCTTATGAGAGATAAGAAAATGTTGTTTATTTATAATCCGTGCGCCGGAAAGGGGACGATGAAGTCAAAACTTTCCGATGTGATGGAGACATTTATGCGTGCTGATTACGAAGTGACTGTCTATGCGACGCAGCGCGAGCGGGAAGCGACGGAACTGGTTATGGAACTGGGCGGTAAATACGACCGTATCGTCTGCTCCGGGGGAGACGGAACTCTTCACGAGGTGACGCAGGGGCTGATGAATATGCCGGCAGAGAGCCGCCCGGTATGCGGTTACATTCCGACCGGAACGGTCAATGATTTTGGCAGAGGCCTGAAACTTCCGACACGTGTGCGGAATGCGGCCAAAACGGCGGTCACCGATAAGATCAAACCGATGGATATCGGTCTGATGAATGGAGAAGTATTTACGTATGTAGCGGCATTTGGCGCATTTACGTCCGTTTCCTATGAGACGCCGCAGGCATTTAAAAACCTGCTCGGACGTGCCGCGTATATCGTAGAAGGCATGGGACAGGTGGGAAATATCAAAGCCTATCCGATGACGATAGAGACAAAAAATGGGAAAATTACCGATGAGTTTTTATTTGGAATGGTCAGCAATGCGAAAAGTGTCGGCGGATTCAGTTTCTTTAAAAAAGGACAGGTTTCGCTGAACGACGGCGAATTTGAAGGAATATTTATCCGAAAGCCGAAGAATCCGCAGGAACTGCAGGCCGTGATCAATTCTTTTGTGACGTTGAAGCCAAATGACCAGATCATCGGTGTGCATAGCGATCATTTCCGCATCACGTCCGATCAGGAGGTCGCGTATACGTTAGACGGCGAGAATGGCGGCAGCCACAAAAAAGTGGAAATTGAGTGCTGTTATCGTCCGATCCGGTATGTGTGCGGATAAAAAATGTGACTTTATTTTGCCAAACTTTGGACAAAAAACTGTCAAAGTGATTTATTATACTTGGCATTGTAAATAAAAAGTAACAGAAGTGTTACACAAAAAATAGACAGGGGGAACTTTTACTATGAGAAAGTTTTTTAAGAAAATGTGTGTGGGCGCATGTGGACTTATGTTTGTACCAATCTTAGCGATGGTACCGGTCGATGCAGAAAATGTGAATGCGCCGGCTGCACAGGCACCATTGACAGAGACAGGGAGTATTGAGGCTTCCGCAACACCGATCCCGACACTTTTGCCATCGGTCAGCCCGGCTGTTTCCGCAGATCCATCGGCAACACCGACAGCGACACCGGTTGTTGCAGCATTTAAGACATTGGTTCCGGATGCTAATTTCCGAAAAGTGATCAATGAACTGGTCTTTGACAATGCAGTAAAAGATGACGACAATCTGACCGTAGAGATGCAGGAAAAAATAGCTGGTTATACCGACAAACTTGACATCAGTGGAAAAGAGATCAGCAATCTTCTCGGAATCCAGTATTTTACCGGAATCAAGGAACTTGACTGTTCTCACAATGCACTGGCATTGCTGGATCTGTCAAAACTTCCAAATATTGTAAATGTAAAAGCGGATTACAATGACCTTGCGGATGTAACCTTTGACAAGGAGGCAAAACCGGAGACAATAGACCTTTCTAACAATAACCTGGTTACATTGAACCTTGCCGGTTTTACATCCGTTAAATCACTGGACGTAAGCAATAACAAATTGACAACATTAAATCTTGCAGGTTTGTATCAGCTGACAACTCTTGACTGCAGTGATAACGTACTTTCCAGTTTTGGTGTGGAAGGTCTTGTAGGACTTGAAACTTTGGTTTCAGATAACAATGCAATTGTAACAATGAATGTTTCTTCCTTGAAGAATCTGAAAGTAATGGAAAACCGCAAGAGCAAAGTTACTTTGAAACTTCAGAAAGTTTCCACAAGTGATGCCGGAGTAGTACTTCCTACCGGTGCGGCAAAGCCAGTGGCAATTTCCGACAAGGGAACTTATAAAGAAGCTGAGAATGCGATCATCTGGGATAAAGCAACAGATGTACCATCTTCCTTTACGTATACATACCAGATCACAGGTAGTAAACAGATGGTAACCGTAACTGTTAATGTCGATAAAACAGAGATGGTTAAAAATGTTCTTTCTCTAGATAAAGTAACAACTTTGACAACAAAGAGCAAAGCATACAATAAAGTGACGTTGACATGGAGCGGTGTCGATGGAGCAACAGGATACCGTATCTACCGCTCAACATCAAAAACAAGTGGATTTAAGAAAGTCAAATCCATTACTACGAGTTCCAAAGTAACCTATACAAATTCCAATGTCTCCTGTGGTACAACGTACTACTACAAAGTACGTGCTTACCGTCTGGTTGATGGAAATTACTACTTTGGTGCGTATTCACCGGTAGTCAGTGCAAAAGCAAAACCGGCAACACCAGCTTCTTTCAAAGCAGCAAAGGCAAGCCGTACAAAGGTTAAAGTTACATGGAAAGCGGTAACAGGAGCAAGCGGATACCGTATCTATCGTTCTACCTCAAAGACAGGCGGATTTAGCAGTATCAAAACGGTGAAGTCAGGAGCAAGTTCATCTTATACGAAGAAGACAAAACGCAACAAAACGTATTATTATAAGATGAGAGCTTATACTACGGTAAATGGCAAGAAAGTCTGGGGCGCATATACTACGGTTAAGGCGTATAAGTTGAAGTAATCATTATTCCCAAGCATGTTCTGCAGCATGGGCGTTCGCACTAGAATAAGCACGCAGCGGCATGGTATTCCTGAGAAATCAGGAATACTCATGCCGGCGGCTTATTACCCATGCTGAGAACATACTTGGGAATTTTTATGTTCTAGGGGAGGAAAGGAAGGAAAAAGCAGGAAACCAGAGGTGAGTGGGGCAGCTAGGGGAAGAGGAAACACCCCGGAAAGAAGGGAAAGTCAGGAAACCAGTGGTGAGTCGGGGACCTGGGAAAGAGGAAACACCCCGGAAAACAGGAAGAAAGAGGGAAACCAGTGGTGAGTCGGGCGGCCAGGGGAAGAGGAAGCACCCCGGAAAGCGGGAAAAAGAGGAAAACCAGTGGTGAGTCGGGGGGCCTAGGGAAGAGGAAGCACCCCGGAAAGCAGGAAAAAGCAGGGAAACCAGTGGTGAGTCGGGCGGCTTGGGGAAGAAGAAGCACCGCGGAAAGCAGGAAAAAGAGGGAAACCAGTGGTGAGTCGGGCAAAAGGGATGTATTGAAGTTTCCGGAAAAAGATGGTATGCTTATTTGTAAATAAAATGTAACTATTCAGGACACCCCTCCCCGCACATTCGCATTTCGAACACTTCATGTCCTTTCTCGCCTTTGCCAAGGCTAAAAATGCTCATATATGGGGAGGGGAGCCCTATTAGGATCTAAATGAATGGAAATCAAAGCCTCTTACGTGCAAGCACGATGATTCATTGATTTCCATACATTGATCCTGAATAGTTACAATAAAATAATTTACGAAAAGAGGAATTACAATGATTGAATCGGTAGCAGTTTTGGGTGCAGGAGCAGTCGGATCGTATGTGATCTGGGGGCTTTCCGGGCTGGAGGGAGTCCGGTTAGGAGTGGTCGCAGAAGGAGAAAGAGCCGAGCGGCTGAGGGACAGAGGATGTAAGATCAATGATAAGGTATACCATCCGCAGGTGTGGAGTCCGGAAGAGGCGAGACAGGCGGATCTGCTTGTGGTTGCCTTAAAATATACCGCACTTTCCGGGGCAATGGAGATGATTCAGGAAACAGTGGGCGAAAATACCATTGTGATGAGTCTGATGAATGGCGTAGACAGTGAAGAAAAGATTGCGGAGAAGGTCGGGGAGGATCATATGCTGTATTCGGTGATCAAAATAGCTTCACACAGAGAGGGAGAAGGATTTTATTTTGATCCGGAAACGACGGTAGGAATTATATTTGGCGAGAAAGAAGCACCTTATGACAGTGAAAAGGTAAAGGCAGTCGAAGAACTTTTTGCAAGATCGCCGCTGCATTTTCAGGCGACGGAATATATTAGGGAAGAGTTGTGGAGCAAGTTCCGGCTGAATGTGTGTGATAATCTGCCACAGGCGATATTGGGAGCCGGAGTTGGATGTTATCAGGACAGTATCCATATGAAGACAATCAGCGATGGACTCCGGAAAGAATTGGAAGAAATTGCCAAGGCAAAGGGGATTGATCTGAGTAAGGTAGAGGATTCCTCCAAACTGCGGAGCGTTGTGCCAAAAAGTGCAAGATATTCGACATTGCAGGATCTGGATGCCGGACGGCAGACAGAGATTGAGATGTTTTCCGGGGCGCTGGTAAAAATGGGAAAGGAACTGGGAATCCCTACTCCGTACAACGAATATACGTATCATATGATCAAGGCATTGGAAGAAAAAAACGCCGGCAAATTTGACTATTGATCAGGAACTGTTAAAACCATAAAGTTTTAGTTGAAATTATTCCCAAACAATAGTAAAATGGTGTAAGAATAATTTATAAAAGGTGCATCCGGCACCTGATTGGAGGATAATAATGGAAAAGACAATGGAAAAAATCGTAGCTTTGGCAAAAGGACGCGGCTTTATTTATCCGGGTTCGGAGATTTATGGTGGACTGGCAAATACATGGGACTACGGAAATCTTGGTGTCGAGCTGAAAAACAATGTTAAGAAAGCCTGGTGGCAGAAATTTATTCAGGAGAATAAATACAATGTTGGTGTGGACTGTGCGATTTTGATGAACCCACAGACATGGGTGGCATCCGGACATCTGGGCGGCTTTTCCGATCCTCTGATGGATTGTAAAGAATGTCATGAGAGATTTCGTGCCGATCAGCTGATCGAAGCATTTGCAGAAGAAAATAATGTAGAATTGGACGGTTCCGTAGACGGATGGGACAAAGAAAAGATGGAAGGCTTTATCAAAGAGCATTCCGTACCATGTCCGACTTGTGGAAAACACAATTTTACCGAGATCCGTCAGTTCAATCTGATGTTTAAGACATTCCAGGGTGTTACCGAAGATGCGAAAAATACCGTATATCTTCGTCCGGAGACGGCACAGGGAATTTTTGTAAACTTTAAAAATGTACAGAGAACATCCCGTAAAAAAGTACCGTTTGGTATCGGTCAGATCGGTAAATCTTTCCGTAATGAGATCACACCGGGTAACTTTACGTTCCGTACCCGTGAATTTGAGCAGATGGAGCTGGAGTTCTTCTGTGTACCGGATACTGACCTTGAGTGGTTCTCTTACTGGAAAGAATTTTGTATTAAATGGCTGCAGGATCTGGGCATCAAAGAAGATGAGATGCGTGTGCGCGACCATGACAAAGAGGAACTTTCTTTCTACAGTAAGGCGACAAGTGATATCGAGTTTCTGTTCCCATTTGGCTGGGGTGAGCTTTGGGGTATCGCAGACCGTACAGATTACGATTTGACACAGCATCAGAATGTATCCGGCGAGGATATGAGTTATTTTGATGATGAGAAAAAAGAAAAATACATTCCATATGTTATTGAGCCATCTTTGGGTGCTGACCGTGTGACATTGGCATTCCTTTGCAGCGCTTATGACGAAGAAGAGTTAGAAGGTGGAGATACACGTACTGTAATGCATTTCCATCCGGCTTTGGCACCGGTTAAGATTGGTGTGCTGCCATTGTCAAAGAAACTCAACGAAGGGGCAGAAAAAGTATTTGAAGAATTGAGCAAATATTATAATTGTGAATACGATGACCGTGGAAATATCGGTAAGAGATACCGCCGTCAGGATGAGATCGGTACTCCATTCTGCATTACCTACGACTTTGATTCCGAAGAAGACGGTATGGTTACGGTTCGTGATCGTGATACGATGGAGCAGGAGCGTATTAAGATCACAGATCTGAAAGCTTATTTTGAAGAGAAATTCACATTTTAAAGGAGTGTAAAAGCGTGAAGACTTATTTGTACAATACCCTTTCTAAGAAAGTGGAAGAGTTTGTTCCCAATGAGCCGGGAAAAGTGGCTATGTATACCTGCGGACCGACGGTGTATCATTTTGCGCATATCGGAAATCTCCGCAGCTATATCATGGAAGATGTGCTTGAAAAATATCTTCGTTTTGCCGGATATGATGTAAAGCGTGTCATGAATATTACCGATGTCGGACATCTGTCAAGTGACGGAGATACCGGAGAAGACAAGATGCTTGCCGGCGCAAAGAGAGAGCACAAATCCGTAATGGACATCGCAAAATTTTATACCGATGCGTTTTTTGACGACTGTAAAAAATTGGAAATCAAACGTCCGGATGTTGTAGAACCGGCTACCAATTGTATCAATGAATTTATCCATATGATCGAGGTGCTTTTGGAAAAAGGGTACGCCTATGTTGCGGGTGAAAATGTATATTTTGATACTTCAAAGTTAGAGAATTATTATGTATTGTCTTCCCAGAACGAAGAAGACCTGCAGGTCGGAGTTCGTGATGATGTAGAAGAAGATGAGAATAAACGCAACAAAACAGATTTTGTACTCTGGTTTACAAAGTCAAAATTTGACAATCAGGAATTGAAATGGGAAAGCCCGTGGGGCGTCGGATATCCCGGCTGGCATATTGAATGTTCCAGTATCAGTATCAAGCATCTGGGAGAATACATGGACATTCACTGTGGCGGCGTGGACAACATTTTCCCACATCATACCAACGAGATCGCGCAGAGCGAATCGTATCTGGGACATAAATGGTGTAATTACTGGTTCCATGTCAACCATTTAAAGACCAATGGCGGGAAGATGAGTAAATCCAAAGGAGAATTTCTTACGGTCTCCCTTTTGGAAGAAAAAGGATATAATCCGATGGTATACCGTATGTTCTGCCTGCAGTCGCATTACCGGAAACCGCTTGAATTTTCTTATGAGGCATTGGACAATGTGGCGACCGCTTATGAGAAACTGTTAAAGCGGATCAAAGCGATTCCGGAAGAGGGAGAAGTAAATGCAGATCAGGTGGCTGCTTACCATGAAAAATTTGGCGAGGCAGTCGGAAACGATATGAATACTTCGATGGGACTTACGATCGTGTACGATCTGCTGAAAGAAGATTTTTCCGGTGCGACCAAGAGAGCGATCCTTGCCGATCTGGATACGGTATTATCTCTGGAACTTACCAAACCGTGGGAAGATGCCGGAGAAGAAGTCGATGAAGAATTGAGTGCTTTTGTGGAAGAAAAGATCGCAGAGCGTGCGGCAGCGAAAAAGGCAAAAGATTTTGCCAAAGCCGATGCCATACGCGATGAGCTGAAAGCAAAAGGAATCTTAATAAAAGATACAAGAGAAGGCGTTGTCTGGGAGAAAGTCGGAGAATAAGCGTAACAAAACTGTTACGAGTAAACAAAGAAAGCGAGGAGGCGTTGTACGTTTCCCCGCTTTCCTTATATGAGGAGATGAAAGATGTTTCATATCGCCGTATGTGATGACGAAAAAAAGTATTGTGAAGAGATGCAGCAAAAAATAAACCGATACGCTGAAAAAAATGACTGCGAGATCTGTGTGGATTGTTATTATAGCGGAGAAGCGCTGTGGCTTGCTTATGAGAAACAGTACGACATATTGATCTTAGATGTAGAGATGACTGGGATTGACGGAGTGCATCTGGCAGAAAATATTCGAAAGACCGACGAGGAAGTGGTTATCATCTTTTCCACGTCGCACCGCCAGTATGCACTCGATGGCTACCGCGTTGAGGCGTCCGGTTATATCGTAAAGCCGTTTTCCGAAGAAACGGTAGGCAGGGAACTGGAAAAGGCATTTCGCAGGATCCGGGAGAGCAGTTATGATCTGGCGGTTTCTTTTAATGGAGAAGTTACGATGATCGCGATGAGTCAGTTATTATATGTAGAAGTGTACCGACATAAACTAATCTATCACCTGGCAGATGGAAGGAAACTCCGGGGAACCGGGTCGCTGAAGGAAGTGAAAAAGCAGGATGCCAAAGATCTTTTGGTGCAGACGCACAAAAGTTTTCTGGTAAATCTCATGTGGATCACGTCGTATCAAAGCGGTCCGCATCTTGTCTTTGTCAAGGGAAGAGAAGACGGCGTCCCAATCAGTAAATACCGGTATGATGAATTCGTAGAAACGTATATGGAGTATTACCGGAGGAAATTAACCAGACTTTCAGAAAAAGATGTCAGATAGGCAGAAGGGATAAAATACATATGTTTTTCTTTATAACAATGATCATTGCAGGAGCAGGTACATTATTTCCGCTGCGCAAAAAGAGGGATTTTTTCCTTGGCTTGGCAGCGATGGCAATCTGTGCTTTTATTGAATTTCTGTGGTATTACATTTTCCGGGAAGCCTTTTTGGCAGAACCGTATACGGTGATTTGGGAAAATATCCATGAAAATAGTATACTTTGGATTCATTTTGAATTATTGTATACGACAGTTGCCTTGTATACCTTTTTACTCTGGATATGGCCGCATATGCGCCCGGAGCGCAAAGGCCAGTCTGCGAGGGCGGTTTTCGAAAAGAGCAGCATGGCGGTGCTTTCCCTCGTTGTACTGGCGGCAGGGCTGTATTTCCAGTATACTTTTATATACCTGGATGGATTTAAGGTGCGGTGCTGCTTTTTCCTGTGCCTGCTTTTATATGCTGCAATTCTCGTGAATTTTTTCAAAATAGAGAAGTATTATGAGATGAAACAACAGCAGAAAGAATATGAAGCGATGGAAAAAATCCGGATGCGCCAGCTGGAATTTTATCAATCGAAAATGCTTGCTGAAGATAAACTTCGTAAACTTACCCATGACATGAGTAAGTATATGGAAGCATTTGAAAATTTAAAGAAAGAGCAGCCGGCAGAAATACAAGGTTATATCGAACAATTAGCGGATTCCATGCAGTCTGTGGAACGCAGTGTAGTTACCGGAAATGCGCTTGTAGACACGATTTTGATGGAGAAGGAAAAAGAGGCGCACGGCAAAGAAATAGACTTTCAGATCGTGGCGCAGACCACACGTTTGTCGGAGTTTAAAAGTGTCTATTTATGTTCTGTTTTTGCCAATGCGTTGGACAATGCCATTGAGGCGTGCGAAGAGGTGCCGAGGGAGAAGGCATTTGTTAAAGTAGATATTACAGAAGCGGGATCCGGCGTATATATTCTTTTTGAAAATTCTTACCCGGAAGACCGTAAACAAAAATATTTTGAAACGTCCAAAGAAGATAAATTTCTACACGGATTTGGGTTGAAAAACATACAAAACGGAGTGGAAAAGTGCGGTGGAAATGTATCCATTCATATGGGAGCCGGGGTGTTTTCTCTTTCCATCCTGCTAAATGGGATGTCAAAATGACCAGATAGGCAGACCCCCTTGCGAAGCCGGAGAAAGATTTCTATAATGTAGAAAAAAAGGGAAGGATTCCCGGAATGGAGCATACTATGAAATGTGATTATTGTAAGATTCATTATGAAGAGAGTGAGGGCGTCTGTCCAAATTGCGGCATGACACCGAGAAAGCGCAGCATAAAGATTTTATGTGCGGTGGCGGAAGTAATATTTTGGATGATCTGGATTTTTATTATTCCTTATGCGTATCTGGAAGTTAAGATCGGGCATCCGCTGATTGCGGTTGCGGCTGTTATCCTTGCCCTGCCGTCGGTGTATTATCTGTTTCGCCGTTTTGTGGGAAGAAAACACTGTAAAATTTTGGCAGGTATCCGCGCCGGTATGCTTATCCTGAGTGCCTTGCTGCTTATCATTGGTTCGACCGGTAAATACCAGATTTCCGAAAGCCATGTGAAGCAGATGGCAGAGAGCCATTTGAAAGGTGCTTTTGTGCATGATAAGACATTTGAATACGGAACGTGTGAAGAGATTCAATATTTTACCGATCAAAAGGATCGTTTTGTCTATTGGGCGGAAGTAACGATGTCCTACCGGGTGAAAGACGGAGAGGGGAATGCGGTTTCGAAAAAACAGACATACATTATAAAATGGAATGCCACGAACGATAACTATGAATGGCATGGAATCAAAGAAGAATAGTAAAACCCCGGTTGTGCAGGCATATCTTTGTCTGTACCGCCGGGGTTTTGATTCTATTTTATTCTGATAGTGTCTGAATTGCTTTGCGGCAATGTATCACTCAAATTGCAGCCATTCCAGATCGAATTTACATCCCGGAAGGAAGATCAGGTTCAGGTTATAATCTCCGGATACCGGTTCTAACTCGAAAGTTTGTACCTGCGATTCGTCGCTGTAAGGGAAATCGACAATCTGGTTGATGACGTTATCGCTGCCGTCTGCCGGAGCAAATCTTACATGGATCGTATTCATCTCGATATGAGAACGTCCACAGATGGTGATCTGGTGGAAGCCATCTTCGGTAAAATGCATATTGGTATATTCTACCGTTACATTGTTTCCAATCTCGCGGATGGCATCGCCATCGATCGTAAACATATCTCCCGTAACGTTGGAGCAGTCGGAGGCAAGAAGTTTTGCGTAGGCTTTTTCTACCTTTGTGAAATAGAAGCCCTGCAGAGACATCTTGATTTCCGGATAAACGACGATGGAGATCGTCTGAACGCCTTTGAGTCTTTTGCTTAATGTAAATACATTTTCCTGATAGTGGTTGTACCAGCTCTTGGCCTCGTAGGTTGCCTGAAGCAGACATTCGCCGGTGGCACAGGTGGTTCCCGGAGCGGCAGGTTCGGTGATGCTTCCTTTTTCGGAAGGAAGTCCCGGTGTACCAAGCCATACTTCGACCGGAAGCACATCGCTAAAGGAAAAAATTGGAAGATGGATCTCGTCGGAACCATAATCTCCAAAATCAATATTTTCAAAGGTTACCACAGTGCGGTCATTTCCGGTGATATAGACACCACCCTGGAAACTTAAGATCAGACTGTCATCGGAACTTTCGGAATAGTCGATGGCGGATACGATCTTATAAGGATCATGTGTGGCATCGCCGAGTCCGGTCACTTCAAATTCCAATTCGGAGATCACTTCAACGTGGTCTAAGCCGTTGCAGCAGGTACAGCACAGACGAAATTCGCCATCGCCGACGGCCTGGATCGAAGCGGTATTGCTTTCTTTGTCCACGGTGATCTTTACTGAGTTGCTCTGTACGCCGTTGAGTGTGACTGCCTTAAATTCAATGTCCTGATAGGTGGCATTTTCCGGATAAATTTTTGTCGTTACAACGGTTTCTTTATGTTCGGCATCTAAAATCGAAGTGCCCTGGTTGTTCAGCTCAATCTTTCGAACCGGAATCTCATTTGTGCGGTCCGGAATGACAGTACCATCTTCCAGTGTTTTTTGTGCAAGGGAATATGTCGTATTTTCCATCCGGCAGGAGATGCCGTCCGGAACGGTTTCGGCAGGTACTGCCTGTAGTGTCAGATGGGCATCCGGCAGGGATGGTGAACTAACAGTTACCTGAATTTCGCCGGATTCTGTCTTTGCGGCGATGATCGCCAGCAGTTTTCCGCTGAATAATTTGCGGCTGGTGCCTTTGTATTGGTCAAAATCAGAACTGTCACCGTTGTCAAGGCCGATCAGGCGGCCGGCGCCGGTTACGGATACGTTCATGCGGCTTCGTCCATTGGCGACGAGGATACCGTCCGCATCCAGGGTATCAATGGTGACAAAGATCAGATCTTCGCCGTCAGCCGTCAGCGTCTCTTTGTCCGGAGTAAGACGGATGCCTGCCGGATCGCCAAATGATTGCTGGCGGTCTCTTGCGATCACATTACCATCTTCGTCGTAAGCAACGGCTTCAATCACTCCTTTGCTGTAAGGGATCTGCCAGTCGCCGGAAAGCGTCGTGCCGTGAGTATGGTCGATCTCAACGACACCCTGACTCTGTCCCTGATAGAAGAGTTCTACTTTCGGGGCATTGGAGAAGATACGTACATCGATCAGTTGTCCTTCGTTGAAATCCCAGTAAGGCAGAAGATGTACCATCGGTTTTTTCTTATAATCGGTCCATTCTGCCTGGTACAGGTAGAATGTGTCTTTTGGAAAGCCGGCAGTATCGACCTGTCCAAAATATGAATTTTTGGTAAAATATGGGGTTGGCTCGCCCAGGTAATCAAAGCCGGACCAGAGGTACTGCCCAAAGCAGAATTCACGGTCGCGGTGTGCGATGATCGTATGCTCGGAATTTTTTGCCCCCCAGTTTGTCGTACAGTTTCCGAGAGTTGAACACTGTAAGTCATCAAATGTCAAAAGACGGTTGGAAAGAGGAAAATGATAGATGCCGCGGCTTTGTACGGTGGCACTTGTCTCACTTCCAAATATTTTCCAGTCCGGATATTTTTCATGATGTTCGTCATAACATTTATCGAGGTAATTGTAGCCGACAAGATCGATCACTTCGCCGGTGCGCTGGGCAGCTTCCCACTCGATATAATTCGATGCCAGTGTGGTGCAGGCATTTTTGCGGTAATCGAGTTCGCGTACAGCATTATGAAGTTCTTTC
Organism: uncultured Eubacterium sp.; assembly: GCA_934316845.1. GTDB lineage: Bacteria > Bacillota > Clostridia > Lachnospirales > Lachnospiraceae > Eubacterium_F. The sequence goes on from CAKRDZ010000008.1 coordinate 34,681, forward strand.
GTCAGTTCCAGACCGCGGTCAAAATGGGTATCATAAATCTCATTTCCGATACCCCAGATGAAGACACAAGGGTGGTTGCGGTCCTGGCGGACCCAGCTTGTCAGATCCTTTTTCCACCAGTCTTTAAAGTCATTGCCATAGTCGTAATCGGTTTTGGTACGCTCCCACATATCAAAACTTTCCGTATAAAGGAGAAGTCCCAGCTCATCGCAGAGATTCAGCATATGCTCCGGCGGCATATTGTGCGCGTTTCGGATCGAATTTACGCCCATTTCCTTTAACGTGAGGAGCTGGCGGCGGAGTGCTGCTTTGTTCATGGCTGCACCAAGGGAACCAAGGACGTGGTGTTCACACGTACCATTGATCTTTACGTGGCGGCCATTTAAGAAAAATCCCTTATCCGCATCAAACGCAATATCACGGAATCCCAGATTCTGGGTGATGGAGTCCGTAAGCGTATCGCCGGCATATAAGGAAGTGCGGATCTGATACAGATTTGGCTCTTCAATATCCCATAATTTTGGCTCAATAACGGTCAATACCTGTTTGTCAACTTGAACGGAATCCAAAAAGTGTATGCTGCTTTCGTGGGTTGTCACAAGAGTGCCGTCGGCATCAAAAATCTCGTGGCAGATCCGTCCGTCAGAAGCTGCACCTGTTTCATCAATAAATTCTGTATCCATAAATACTTCCCAGGTTTTTCCAAGTTTTTCTGTGGAAAGGTACGTTCCATTATGTACGAGATGGGCTGCACGTGAAGTCATAAGCCACACATCGCGGTAAATGCCTGAGCCCGGATACCAGCGGCTGTTTGGCAGGTGGTATTCATTGCGGACAAGAAGTTCATTGTCGCCGTCCTCTAATTTGTCGGTCAGATCAACGACAAATTCTGAATAACCATGTTTCCATGTGAAAATTTCTTTTTGATTCAAATAAATGGTTGTATCCATATAGACACCTTCAAAGATCAGTTCCATCTTTTGCGTGTCCGGATCAGCCTTGTCAAGAAGCTGCTTTTTGTTGATAATCCTTCGATAACAACTTATGGCCTGTTCATACAGATTTTCTGTATCATAGATCATCCAGTCATGGGGAAGATCTACCGGCGTCCAGGACGTATTTTGAAATAATGTTTCAATCGGAGTGTCCAAAGGAAACTTGCAAAACGTCCAGTTGTCATTCAGTCGTTTTTTCATTTGATAAATCCTGCCTTTCATTTTACAAAAGATGTAACGATTCAGGTCTCCCCGCTCCCTATTCGCATTTCGAACACTTCGTGTTCTTTCCCATCTTTGACAAGGCTAAAAATGCTCATGTGGGGAGGGAACTCGATGTGCAGAAAACCAATGCCTTTTACGTGCAAGCATGACAATCCATTGGTTTTTGCACATCGGCCCTGAATAGTTACAAAAAGTTTTGCACTTTGATAATAATTATATTATACTAGTAGTATGGTTTCAAGAAAAAAATAGGAATTTGGAGTGAAAAATGCAAATTTGTAAAATGAGCGGCAGACAGATAGAACAGGCGCTTGGATTGATCCGAACGGTCTTTGATGAATGTGATAAGGAAGATTATGAAGAAATTGGCATCAAAACATTTTATCATTTTATACAGAGAGATTCGATCATGGAAAAGGTCAGAAGTGGAGAGATGTTGTTTTTTGGCGCTTACGAGCAGTCGGAAATGGTCGGCGTGATCGCGATGCGGGGCGGATTTCATGTGAGTCTGCTTTTTATAAAAAAAGAATACCAAAGGTGCGGCATTGGAAAAAAACTGGTCCGCCGTGGGATCGCTTATTGTCTGGAAGAAAATCCGGCGCTGCATGCCGTGACGGTCAATGCATCGCCCAAAGGGAAAAGGGCGTATGAAGCGATGGGGTTTGAGGCGTTGACACCGGAGCAGAAAAAACAGGGGATGCGGTTTACACCGATGCGGCTTGCTTTATAGAAAGGAACAGGAGAAACGGATGGAGCAAAGTATAGATGCTCGCATGAGCGAAGAAAAAAAAGATCAGTTCAATATGCAGGCATTAAAAAAGAGTCTGGTATTTGGAACGAAGATATGCAAAAAGACATGGACTTACGAAATTACTGCCCTGGATGATGCGTATGCGGCGATGCTGGGGATCCCGGCTGCACAAAAAGACGAGATGATCGGGGTCAGTATGTCGGAGATCATACATCCCAACGACTTTGAGCGGGTTGCAAAAGAAACTCTATTGACGATACAGGGAAGTGAAAAATACGACTGCAAGTACCGCATGAAAAATGCAGAAGGAGAGTATCACTGGGTGTGGGATATCGGTGAGCGGTTTTGGAGCGGGGATCAGGAGTATATCCAATGTACGGTGATTGATATTGATGAAAAAGAAACGCTTATCCGCCAGCGCGATGTTACTTATGAGAGTGTACCCGGAGGTGTTATCTTTGTTGTTGTCGGAAAGGATAATTTTTACATCCGTGAGGCAAACCAGCATTATTTTGATATGCTTGGCGTGGAGAGGGACGAATATCTCGGATCTTCGGGAAAATATACATTTCCGGAAGATCTTCCGAAACTTCGTGAACATTTTATCCAGCAGGCCAAAAACAGGGAACCGCTGGATTATGAATTTCGTAGCCGCTTAGAAGGACATGGAGAGATCGTTTGGTATCGCATCATCGGAAATTATATTGACTCGCGCGAGCAGGGAGAAGAGTATCTCTGTATCATGATGGATATTACCACAAGAAAGACGATCCAATATGAACTTATCAGGGAAAAGGAAAAATACGAGAGGACGTTAAACAGTTCGGCGGATCTGATGTTTGAATATAATATTCGTCATAAAAAATTCCGTATTCTGGGACAGAATTATATCTCCGACGATACAAAACTCGCGATCGAGGACAGCATGGATGCGGACTACCGGGAGATTATATTTGGAAAAGATATTATCTTTCGTGCAGATCGAAGCAAGTTTAAGCAGTTTGTGCGCGGACAGACGGCGTTCAATGATACGATCCGCTTGTTGACAAAAAATACAGAGACAGGTAAAGTGTACTATGATAATTATGAATTGTTTTTAAATAAGATCATGGTAAAAGAAAAAACGATTCGCGTCATAGGTTATGCAAAGAAGGTGAGCTATAATGCCGTACCTATGACGATACGTCAGGAGCTGCATCAGATTTTTGATGAACAGATTTTAAAAGATTACAGCTTTATTTTGAAGATTGACGTACCCACAGGGGCTTTCCAGCCTTATTTTATCGAAAGTTCGGAGTACGAAACGTATACAGGAAATCTGTATTATGCCTCTTTTTTAAAATGGTGGAGCAATACATTTGTATGCGAAAAGGACCGCCAAGAGATTGGTTTTTTCCTGCAGTTAGATGAGATGCTTCGTATCCTTCATTCGGGTGAACCGAACGGTTACCGCTTTTTCCGGGCGGAGACACAGGATCGGAAGAAGATCCATAAGTTATGCAGTTTTTCCTTTTATGGTTCGGATATCAATACGGTTCTTCTTGTTGTCCGCGATGTAAGCCAGATCCGGGAAGAAGAAGTGTATCAGAAAGAGGCCAGTCAGCGGCTCCTTACAGACGCTTTGATCGAAGCCAGGGCAGCTGTCAAAGGACGCCAGATGTTAATGAAATATCTGGCGGAAGAAATGGAGCATCCGATCGGCAGGATGAAGGATCTGTTATTGGAGCCGGAAAATCCGGAACTTCTTGCGCAATTGGAACGATGTGTAGAGTATATGAGTGAGATGGTTGGTGGAATCAAAGAGTATCAATTGATGCAGACGCCGTTTGGAAAAAGTAATGACTCTTTTAATTTGTATGCATTGTGCCGGGAAGTGTGTGAAGAGGAACGGAAAATATCGCTGGGACTGGACATTTCCATCCAGGAAGTGATCGAACTGCCGGTTCAGCAGGAATATTTTATGTATGGCGAGCGGTTTAAAGAAATTCTTGTCAATCTTTTGGGAAATGCTGTAAAATATGCACCAAAAGGCAGTGCCATTAAAATATACATTCAGGAAACCAATGTAGAAGCGGATCGCTGCGTGATCCGGATCCGAATGGAAGATGAAGGTCCGGTGATCAATGAAAAATATTTTGAAAGAATGATAGACGATCAATACGATTATAATGTCAATGATAAGATGGACGCTTTGGGCGGAAGTGGTTTCTCCGCTTCTCTGGTTTCCAAGATTACAGAACTTCTTGGTGGTACTGTGGAGTTCCGAAAGGGGGTTTTGCAAAGCAATGTGGTAGAAATTTCCATTCCGGTTTTGTATTATAATCAAGCACAGCGGTTCCGCGGAGAGGTTCATAAGGAAGATGTGATCGAAGAGGTAAATATGCAGGGCCAGGGATTTCTTCTTGTGGGAAATGAAGAGCGGCGGGAATCGCTGGTGGCATCTTTATTACAGGTAAATGGTGCGATGGTATATCAGGCATCTTCCGGGAAAATGGCGATGGAACTTCTGGAAAAATTTAACTCCGGCCAGATTACGACAGTACTTATCGATAAAGATATGGAAGATATGAAATGTTATGAGTTGGCGAAATTAATTCGCTTTAACCCGCGCAAATTGTATCGAAAACTTCCGATCATTTTAATGTTAGATGGAATTGAGCAGGAGGACAGCCGGCTGAATATGATGAGCGGGATCAATGCGACGATCCATAAGCCGATAAATCTTTCTAAGTTATTATGGATGATCGAAAATCTGCAGGGAAAAGGAGTATGAGCAGGATGAAAAAAGTGTTGACGATCGCCGGCTCGGATTGCAGCGGCGGTGCCGGCATCCAGGCGGATTTGAAGACAATTGGAGCGTTTGGATGTTATGGCATGAGTGTTATTACTGCGGTCACGGTACAGAATACATGCGGAGTAAAAGCCGTTTATCCGCTAGAGGCAGAGGTGGTCCGGCAGCAGTTGGAAGCAGTGTGTGAAGACATTTTTCCGGATGCGGTAAAGATTGGTATGCTCTGTAATGAAGAGATTATTGAAGCAGTCGCGCAAACGATCGAAGCAATCCGTAACAAGCCGGTGGTACAACCGAAGATCGTACTGGATCCGGTACTCGTATCGACAAGTGGAAGAGCATTGCTGCAGCCACAGGCAAAAGAGGCATTACAGACCAGACTGCTTCCGTTAGTGGATCTCGTTACTCCGAATCTTGCGGAGACAAAAGTCCTTTGCCGCACAGAAAAAATGGGGCTGCCGGACAGAGAGACAGCAGGAAGAAAACTGGCAGAAGACAATGCCTGTGCCGTACTGATCAAGGGCGGACACGGCAGAGAATATGGCGATTCCGATGCGCAGGATCTGTTGATACCGGGGGCGGACAAGCCGGCAGTATGGTTTCGTGCCCCCTTTGTCGAAAATCCGAATACCCACGGAACCGGCTGTACGTTATCCTCTGCGATCGCCTGTGGACTGGCAGAAGAGAATACGCTGGAACAGAGTGTACAAAAGGCAAAAGAGTATCTGACCGGTGCGATTGCTGCCGGACTGGATCTGGGAGCCGGCAATGGCCCTCTGGATCACTTTTACCAAAATGAAAGGATGGAAAAAAATGGCAATTGATGTAAAGAATAAGAAAACGTCGCTGGATGAAGAAGCAGCAATTTATGAAAAACGCGACGAGACAGAAAGTGGAAAAAGCAGATGGAAGAAGATGAATCGGAGCCAGAAGATCACGCAGTTTAAAACGTATTACCTGCGTCCGCTCATTATTGGCGTGCTGGTGTTATGTGTGGTTGGATTCTTTATTTATAAAGATGTCATCATGAAAAAGGACATTGCATTCCGCTGTGCAATTGTGAACGAAGTCGCGACGGAAATCCCGGTCAATGCCTTTTCTGATGAGTTTACCAAGTATATGAAACTTGATCCGGACAAAAATTTATCGTCGTTTCATTTATATTATACCGATACACAGCTGGCGCAAAAAGTCGGTGCTTCGACAGCAAGTGATCTGTCGCAGATTTCCTCTTTGATCTATGCGTCCCTGCTCGATGGCATGATCGCCGGAGAAAAGGATTTTACGACGTATCATGATAACGGCTTTTTTGTGGATCTCAATGAGTTTTTGTCAGAAGAAGAGTTAAAAGCAATAGAACCATATCTGTATATTCCGGATGATGAAAAAAATACAAAAAAGCACGCGTATGGTGTCTACCTTGAAAAGAGTGAGCGGTATAACAGCATCTTCCAGGGAGGCGGAGGCGTCGTTCAAAAACCGATCTATGGAATTATTACCAATTCGGAGAATACAGACCGCGGCAGATATTTTCTGTATTATCTGTTCCCGGAATTACAAAAATTTGGCAATCCGGTAACTAAAAAAGAGTAAAGGGATACTACTTTTGGGTAATCTTTTAAAATAAGGGTTGACATTTGAAAATAATTGTCCTATAATGGCAATCGTAAACGACAAAGACGTCAAGCGAATGAAATTCATTTGCCTTGGCGTTTTTTTTGTTTTTATCCTATTTTTTGCTGGCAGATAGGCGCGGCTGGGTGAATAGAGAAATACCGATCTAAGTCGCAGGAAACCAATTAAACAAGGAGGAATCTTTATGACAGACGAAATTTTAAGTGTAATAAGTGACCAGGTATTTGGTGTCTGGTTTTTGATCGGAGCCGCCCTTGTATTCTGGATGCAGGCCGGATTTGCAATGGTTGAGGCAGGTTTTACCAGAGCAAAAAATACAGGTAACATTATTATGAAAAATCTGATGGATTTTTGTATTGGAACAGTAGTATTTATTTTACTGGGATTTGGATTGTTTCTCGGTGATGACATCGGTGGAATCATCGGAAAACCAAATTTCGCAATTTTTACCGATTATGCAAACTTTGACTGGTCGGCTTTCGTATTTAACTTAGTATTTTGTGCGACGACAGCGACCATCGTATCAGGAGCAATGGCAGAGAGAACTAAGTTCCTTTCCTATTGTATCTACTCCGCAGTAATCTCCGCAGTGATCTATCCAATCGAAGCTCACTGGACATGGGGTGGCGGCTGGTTAGCACAGATGGGATTCCATGATTTTGCCGGTTCCAACTGTATTCATATGGTTGGTGGTATCTCGGCATTGATCGGAGCATATCTCCTTGGACCTCGTATCGGTAAGTTTAAGAAGAAAAAAGACGGAAGCATCAAAGTTGGTGCATTTCCGGGACACAATATTGCACTCGGTGCACTCGGTGTATTTATCTTGTGGCTTGGCTGGTACGGATTCAACGGTGCAGCTGCAACAACCGTACCACAGTTGGGAGCGATCTTTGTAACAACAACCATCGCACCGGCAGTAGCTACAGTAGTATGTATGATCTTTACCTGGGTAAAATATGGCAAACCGGATGTTTCCATGTGTCTGAATGCCTCTCTTGCCGGTCTGGTTGCGATCACAGCACCTTGTGATGTGACGGATGCTTTTGGAGCAACGATCGTCGGAGCTGTTTCCGGTGTACTTGTTGTATTCGGTGTATGGCTTCTTGACTACAAATTACGTATTGATGATCCGGTTGGAGCCGTGGCAGTACATATGATGAATGGTATCTGGGGTACTCTGGCAGTTGGTCTGGTAGCTACTGATACAGCACCAACCTATTCACTGGCAGGTGCCAATGGTGAGAAACTTCTCGGATTGTTCTATGGCGGTGGATTTAAACTTCTCGGTATCCAGCTTACCGGTATGCTTTGTACCGCATTGTGGACAGCAGTTACGATTACGATCACATTCCTTGTAATTAAGAAGACAGTAGGTCTCCGTGTTACGGCAGAAGAGGAAATTGCAGGACTCGATGCAACAGAACACGGTTTGGAATCCGCTTATTCCGGATTTGTTATCTCGGACAGCGTAAATACAATTGGTGACAGCGCATTGGCAGCTATCGCAGCATCGACACCGGAAGTCGAAGAGAAGAAAGTCCCTGTGGACGAGGCAGTTCCGGTACAGGTTCGCGAGCCAAAAGAGACAATGGCATCCGATGTTAAATTGTCAAAAGTTACCATTATTTGTAAGCAGAATAAGTTTGAGGATCTGAATACCTCCCTCAATGAGATCGGCGTCAAAGGTCTGACCGTGACACAGGTACTTGGATGTGGTACTCAGAAAGGAAAAGCAGAGTATTACCGTGGTGTACCGGTTGAATTCTCCCTGCTTCCTAAGATCAAAGTCGAAGTTGTTGTAAGTGCTGTGCCGGTGAAAGCGGTAATTGATGCAGCAAAACAGGCATTGTATACCGGACATATCGGAGACGGTAAGATCTTTGTATACGATGTTGAGGATGTTGTCAAAGTCAGAACGGGTGAAACCGGATTTGATGCTTTGCAGGATGACAAATAAAAATAAAATCGTATTATCATAAGTGTAAATAAAAAAGAATGGTTCTCTTATCTATGCAGGATAAGGGAACCATTCTTTTAGGTGGTGCGCCAAGCACCGTATGTTTATTCGTCTATTTCATATTTATCGTAATGTTTTTCACTTCTTGCAATGTACAGAATATCTTTGTGATTGACCGCAAAATAGCGGAGAACACAGTTCTCACCCAAAGTATTATTTTTCATGCTCGCAATGCTTGCTGCGGAGATGCTGTTGTAAGTTGCTGCATATCTTGCGGCGATATCACCGGCACCTTCTTTATGTCCTTTAGCGTAAAACGGCATATAAACGCCATCAATCTCATTTTCGGAGATGTCCGGATCGATCACGCCGCCACGCATATAGATGGCAAATTTTTCCAACTGGATATTATCTGTGTTCCAGCCCTTTACGTTATCGATCGTATTTCCTTTCACGACAGCATTTTTCCAGTTTAACATCATGATCGGACTCTGGTCAGAATCTTTAAAAGTACAGCCCAGAACTTTCACATTGGTGTGGTATTTATTCGGTGAAAAACGGTGGGTATCAATGCCGCGGTACAGGTTATAAAAACCACAGTTCTGAATGGTAACATTGAGAACCGGTGTCTTGTCAAATTTGGAATACTGCCCGTTGAAACCATCGGTTACTTTGTCCGGAGTATCGAGGTTGATCGCACAGCGTTCTCCGTTCAGATTGTTTTTAAACGTACAATTTTGAATTGTAACATTTTTAGAAGCGATGGCTTCGATAAAATGTCCGTCACGGAGATTGGTAAACGTAATGTTGTCAACCAAGACGTTAGAACAGTGTGGGATACGGATGGCTTCACTCTTGTTGCAGCCGCTCAGATTCATAATAACTTTTCCCTCACCGATGATCTGGATGTTTTTTTCGCCATTGTATTTCCCGACGATCTTTTTCTTATTGATGCGGGAACTGCGTACGCATTCAAACATAACATGGCTGGCTTTCAGCTGTTTTGTATGGGAGTTGCCAAGTTTATTCATGACAACACCATCTTTCAGTATGATTTTTACATTAGATGGAACTAACAAAGCATTGCTGATGTTATAGGTACCTTTTTTGATCGTCAGTGTTCCACCGCCTTTTTTCGACATTTCGTCAAGGTAGGAGCGGAGTGTGAGGTAATGTTTGGTATACTTGTTATATACCGGATTTTTAACATATTTGTTTTTGTAAGGTTTGCTGGAAGTGCTTACTGTAAAATCTTTTTTTGCCTGCACCGGTGCAGACACCGTCATGGCAAAAGCGGAAAATAAAAGCAGCAGTCCCAGTAGTTTTGTGATATTCTTCATAAATAAAGTCTCCTTTCGTTATTCGTTGTTCTGGCTTACTTCGCTTAAGACCAGTCCCTCATTTCGGTCTAAGACAGTCTGAATGCTCCAAGGGTGCGTAAAGAGCAGCAGAGGGCGTTCTTTAAAGTCTTTGACACGCTTGGCATCGGAAGTAAGTGACAGACTGTTTACATCAATGTCTTCGTTTTCAATCCAGCGGACATGCTCATAAGGAAGCTGGTCCATACGGATCTCTACGTTGTATTCGTTTTGCAGGCGGTATTGCAGCACCTCAAACTGGAGGGCACCGACTACGCCGACGATGATCTCTTCCATACCGGTATTAAATTCCTGGAAGATCTGGATTGCACCTTCCAGTGCAATCTGTGTGATCCCTTTCATAAACTGCTTACGCTTCATCGTATCGACCTGGCGCACACGGGCGAAATGTTCCGGTGCAAAGGTCGGAATGCCGGCAAAACGGATCGGTTTTTTGGATTTGCATAATGTATCTCCGATGGAAAAGATACCGGGATCGAAAATACCGATGATATCACCGGCGTATGCTTCCTCCACATGCTTGCGCTCCTGCGCCATCATCTGCTGAGGCTGGGAAAGACGGATCTTTTTGCCGCCCTGTACATGGGTGACTTCCATGCCGGCCGTAAATTTGCCGGAGCAGATACGCATAAATGCGATACGGTCGCGGTGTGCTTTATTCATATTTGCCTGAATCTTAAAGACAAAGGCAGAAAAATCTTCCGAAAATGGATCAATGACTTCGTCTCCGGACATACGTGGGAGAGGAGAGGTAGTCATCTCCAGAAAGTGCTGTAAAAAGGTTTCTACACCAAAATTTGTCAGTGCAGAACCAAAAAAGACAGGGGATAGCTGCCCGGCACGTACTTTTTCCAGATCAAATTCGTCACTTGCACCATCCAGCAATTCAATTTCATCCACCAAAATATCATGATATTCTTTTGTAATCAGGTCATCCAGTCCGCTGTCACCTAATTTGGCTTCGATGGACTCGATCTTATGTCCGTTGTCGGAAGGAAGAAAGCGGGAGATAGTTTTGGTATTCCGGTCATAAACGCCCTTGAAATTTTTTCCGGAACCAATCGGCCAGTTGATCGGACAGGTGCGGATCCCCAGCACATTTTCAATCTCATCGATCAGTTCAAACGGATCTTTTGCCTCGCGGTCCATTTTGTTGACAAAGGTAAAAATAGGAATCCCGCGCATGACGCAGACTTTAAACAATTTGATCGTCTGTGCCTCGACACCCTTGGAGCCGTCGATCACCATGACGGCAGAATCCGCAGCCATCAGTGTACGGTAGGTATCTTCGGAGAAGTCCTGATGTCCGGGAGTATCCAGAATGTTGATGCAGAATCCGTCATAGTTAAACTGCAGCACAGAAGAAGTGACGGAAATTCCTCTTTCTTTTTCAATCTCCATCCAGTCGGAGACGGCATGCTTAGCGGCTTTCCGCCCTTTAACGGAACCGGCAAGATTAATCGCCCCTCCATATAATAAGAACTTTTCGGTTAGAGTTGTTTTTCCGGCATCCGGGTGTGAGATGATAGCAAAGGTACGCCGCTTTTCGATTTCCTGTTTCAAATTGTTACTCATAAATGATCAAACTCCATTCTTCTTTCTATTAAAGCAAGTAACTATTCAGAAACAGTGGGTGGAAGTCTAAAATAGTTACTAAAACAAAAAGCTCTGAACAACTACTGCCATTCAAAGCTTTTCTCATAACTGGGCTACAAGGATTCGAACCTTGAAATGCTGGAGTCAGAGTCCAGTGCCTTACCGTTTGGCGATAGCCCAATGTCAACCGACAAGTGATATTATACAACAAGAAATTTCAAAATGCAAGTGTTTTTTTGAAAAAAATCAAAAAAATTTTATTTCCTATTAAAAGGGCAAATTCTCTTGACAAGTTTCAAAAATTTGTATACAATTTTATAAATATACAAAAAAGATTAATAAGAAAAGGAGAGACGAAAAAATGGGTAAGATTATTGGTGAAGGCATTACATTTGACGACGTTTTATTGGTTCCGGCTTATTCGGAAGTCATTCCTAACCAGGTAGAGTTAAAAACTCATTTGACAAAAAACATTGAATTGAACATTCCTATGATGAGCGCAGGAATGGATACGGTTACGGAACACCGTATGGCGATTGCGATGGCACGTCAGGGTGGTATCGGTATTATCCACAAAAATATGACAATTGAGCAGCAGGCAGAAGAGGTCGATAAGGTAAAACGTTCTGAGAATGGAGTTATTACAGATCCATTTTATTTGTCTCCGGAGCATACATTGGAAGATGCCAATAATTTAATGGCAAAATTCCGCATTTCCGGTGTACCGATCACAGAGGGAAGAAAATTAGTTGGTATCATTACAAACCGTGATCTTAAGTTCGAGACAGATTTTTCGAAAAAGATCAAAGAAAGCATGACATCCGACGGGCTCGTTACAGCGAAAGAAGGAATTACTTTGGATGAGGCAAAGAAGATTCTTGCCAAAGCACGTAAAGAGAAACTTCCTATTGTAGATGACGAAGGAAATTTGAGTGGATTGATTACGATCAAAGACATCGAAAAACAGATTAAATATCCAAATTCCGCAAAAGATGCACAGGGAAGACTTCTATGTGGTGCAGGTGTTGGTGTTACGGCAAACATTCTTGACCGTGTGGATGCTTTGGTAAAGGCAAAAGTTGATGTTATTGTTATTGATACGGCGCATGGTCATTCAGCAAACGTTCTTCGTGTTGTGAAGATGGTACGTGATGCATATCCGGAACTTGGAATTATTGCCGGTAATGTAGCGACAGGAGAGGCTACAAAGGCATTGATCGAAGCAGGTGTGGATGCTGTTAAAGTAGGTATCGGACCGGGATCCATCTGTACGACACGTGTTGTAGCCGGTATCGGGGTTCCTCAGGTGACAGCGATCATGGATTGTTACGAAGCTGCAAAACCATATGGTATTCCAATTATCGCGGATGGTGGTATCAAGTATTCCGGTGATATGACAAAAGCCATCGCTGCAGGAGCAAATGTCTGCATGATGGGAAGTATCTTTGCAGGATGTGATGAGAGTCCGGGAACATTCGAATTGTTCCAGGGAAGAAAATATAAAGTTTATCGTGGTATGGGATCGATCGCTGCCATGGAAAACGGAAGTAAAGACCGTTATTTCCAGCAGGATGCGAAGAAACTTGTTCCGGAAGGGGTAGAAGGACGAGTTGCTTACAAAGGAACTGTAGAAGATACGGTATTCCAGCTGATTGGTGGTATCCGTTCCGGTATGGGATATTGTGGAGCAAAGACGATTGAAGATCTGAAAGAAAGCGGACAATTTGTTAAGATTTCGGCAGCATCTTTGAAAGAGAGTCATCCACATGACATTCATATCACAAAAGAGGCACCAAACTATAGTGTCGAATAAAAGAATATACCGGCGCAGAAAACGGCGTCGTATGAGTAAAAGAGGGCGCTATGCTGCGATAATCGGCATAGCAGCCCTTGTTCTTTTTATCACGCTTCTTGTCGTGGCTGGAACCCGCCGGCAAAAGGCAGAGCAGCAGACGGCGAGCGAGAAAACGTACCCGGATATTACCTTTGATGTCCGCTTTTTAGACCCCAACCCTTACTCAAGACCACAACTGGCATTGAAGAAAGTTCATGCCATCGTCGTACACTATACAGCGAATCCCGGAGTAGATGCGGTAGCAAACCGCAATTATTTTAACAATTTGCCGAAAGCAAATGAAAAGAAACAAAAAAAGACGTATGCCAGCAGCCATTTTGTAATCGGATTGGATGGCACGATTGTGCAATGCATTCCATTGGAAGAGATGGCGTATGCGTCAAATGACAGAAATTCTGACACGGTTTCCATCGAGTGCTGCCATAAAAAGGAAAATGGAAAGTTTACGGCGCAGACGCAGGCCGCTCTGATACAATTGTGTACTTATCTGTGCATCAAATTTGATCTTACGGAAGAGAATCTGATACGGCATTACGATGTGACGGGAAAAATCTGTCCGAAATATTTTGTGGAGCATCCCGATGCATGGGAAACGTTCAAAAAAGATGTTGGCATGGAATTGAAAAAATACCAGAATTAAAAAATCAGAATAAAAACGGTATCCCGGTGAAAACTTCACCTGAGATACCGTTTTTATCTCTATCTTATTGGTTTATTTGGTCTTAAATTTAGAGATTGCATCTCCCAGACGTTCCGCACGGATCATCAGCTGGGAGGAAGCGTCATCTAAAGAGGTAAGTGCCTCGGACTGTTTATCGGTTACGTTAGCAACCGAAGTAACAGATGCCAGCGTTTCTTCCAAAATCGCGGAAATGTTTTCCATCGAGTTCAAAGTGGAAGAACCGGATGCTTCCATGTCTTTGGAACTGCTCTGAATACTTTCGAGGTATTCGGAAAGTTTTTCGATGCGCTGTTTCAAAGTCTGGAAGGAGTGGGCGGTAGCGGCTACGGCTTCTACCTGCTCATCGACAATTTCCTCTGCTGTCTGTGCCGTGTTTACAGCCTCTTTAGTGGCTTCTGTAATCTCGGTAACGATATTTGAAATCTTACCGGCAGAAGCAAGACACTGGTCAGCTAATTTACGGATCTGCGTTGCTACGACGGAGAATCCCTTACCGGCAGCACCTGCACGGGCTGCTTCGATTGAAGCATTCAAGGAAAGCAGGTTTGTTTCTTCGGCGATGTCATTGATACTGTTGACAATCTGGCCGATGTTTTTCGAATGTACGGACAATTCTTTGATTGTCTGGATGACACTATCGGTAATGTCTGTCGTCGATTTTGTCTTCGCATTCAGGTTATCCATGTTGGTTAATCCGGAATTGATCGCTACCTGTGTAGAAGCGGCGATGCTTCCGATTTCATTTGTATTATCATTTACGACGTTGATCTTTGTAAACAAGCTGTCCATTTCATTCAGACAGTCCGTAGCACTTTCGGTCTGTTCGCCGACTCCAATCTCAATCTCATGTACTGAAGACTGGATGTCTTTTGTCGTTTCGGAGAACGTAGTGGAAGAGGTGTTTACTTTGTTCAGCGATACGCTCAAGGCATCGTAAACGGATTCCACTTCCATGATCAGACTGCGGATGTTGGCAAGCATGTCATTACAGCTTCCATACAGAAGGGAAAATTCGTCACGGCGATTCGTACGGAATTCGACGGTAAGATCTCCTTTGGAAACTTTTGCCAATTCCTTAATGGAAAGATTGATGGATTTACTAAATCCTTTGGAGATCAATGTTCCTACGATCATCGCAATGATACAGGAAATAACAACCATAACAAACGTAAGCACGCGGATGCTGTTTGCCTGTGCTACGATGACGGACTGTGGAACCATGCTGCAGAGCATGATGCCGGAACGACCGATTTTTTCGAAGGTAAACAGATACGTTTTTCCATCAAAGCGAACATAATCTTTTCCGGAATCTTTTTCACTTTTCAAAGCGTCTTTATAAAAATCCTGATCCTTGTAAATGGTTTCTTTTACAATGTTATTTTGCGATTTTGCTTTTCCTTCTTCTTCTTTTGTAATATCTTTTCCTTCAACAACCATTTCCTGATTGTCCGGAGTGATGATACCGACATAACTTCCTTCACCAAGGTTAAAGTTTGTTAAAATATCTAAGATAGCATCTTTTTTAATATCTACGATCATTACAGCATCTGTCGTAGAGGACACATCATGAGCTACACGAAGGATATAAGAAGACGGTTCTACCAGCAAAAGCTCATCCAGTTTTGGCATGGAACCGGAACCTACCCAGTAATAACTCGTGGCATCCATCGAAACTTCTTTTCCCAGTTCGGTATCAAGGAAAGCAGAGTAGATTTCTTCGCCTTTGGAGTGAATGTCACGTTTGGCTTCAACGTCTTCTTTGGTTTTATCTTCCTGACCGCGCAGTTTTGACTGGGAACTAAAGGTATTATATCCGCCTTTTACAATGTATATATTTCCAATAAACTGGTTCGCAGCTACTTTGTTACTGATGGACTGGTTGAAAGAATTGTATACATTTGTTTTTCCGTTATTTGCGTCTGTCAGTACCTGGTCTGCTTCTTCAAATTCATCTTTGATCGTAGCATAATCATAATAGGTTTTGTAATAGGCTGTAGTGCCCGGGGTGAGGGAGTTGATTTTTTCTTGAAGAGCATCATATTTTTTCTTCAAGTCATCTCTGGTTTTCTGCTGTGCGTCATTGGTACTGTATTCACCGGAATAATATGTACTAAGTTCGCTGTCGGATAATACAGTGTTCATATCTGATTCAATGTTTGACAAGGCAAAAGTAAAATATTCATTTGCCATATTCATGGTCTGCGAGACAGCGGATTCGTAGTTATCATTCAAGGCTCTTGAGGATCGGGAATAAGAAACGATTCCCAATATTACGATCAACATAACCGGGATGAGGTAACAGCCGATCAATTTTGTCTGAATGCAAAATTGAGGAAGGACTTTTACATTCCCATCCAGAAGCGGAGCATCTTTTGCTGATTTTTTCGGCAAAAGTGTTGGGATGATGCGGATTAATGCTGCAATCCGGCGCCCCAGCCATTTCAGCTTATCCCATACGAATCCGATCGGCTTTGGAAGCTGCTTCGAAGATTTTGTTGTATGCGTTTTCTGACGCACCGGCCGTGGCGGCTTGATCTTTGGCTTACGTGCCGCCTTTTTTGGCTGTTTCATTCGTGCCTTTTTTACCTTCTCTGCTTTTGGCTTTTTTTCTTTAGGAGTACGAACTGTTTTTTCTTTTTTCTTCATATTTAATAATTTTTTCATGAGAGTCCTCCGTTCTTGGTGTTTTGATTAAATATATAAAGTCAATTCTCCGCCTTTGGTTTCGTATTTACGATAAGATACACCCGCAGATTTCATCATTTTTTTTGCAGCGATCACACTGGCGGTATCGGCATACTTATCTTCGGCGTAAATTATTTCTTTGATTCCAGACTGGATCAATGCTTTTGTACACTCGTTGCACGGAAAGAGTGTGGTATAAATACGGGCACCCTGCAGGCGAAAACCGGAGTAATTCAGTAATGCATTCAATTCGGCATGACAGACATAAAGATATTTTGTGTCCAGGTCATCACCGGAGCGGTCCCAAGGATATTCGTCATCGGAGCAGCCACGCGGCATACCATTGTAACCGACTGATAAAATACGGTTGTCCGGAGCGACGATGCAGGCACCGACACGTGTGTGCGGATCTTTGCTTCGTGAAGCGGATAATGTGGCAATGCCCATAAAATACTGATCCCATGACAGATAATCTGTATTTTTCATAGTAATCTCCATTCTCGTATAAATACTCATTTATATAAATAAAAGCATACCATTTTTTTGAAAGTTTGTAAACCTTTTTTACGGCTTTTTCATGGTCTTATATAAGGATGCCGTGGTTCGTTTTTTGAGAACATCAAAAAAGGAAATGCCGGACGACATTTCCTTTTTTCTATGACGGGTAGAATTGTAGTAGCAGTACGACTGCCTTCTACATACTTAAGTCAAATTATGAAAGTTTGTTTACAGCAAGTGTCAAGCGGGATACTTTTCTTGCTGCATTGTTCTTATGATAAATACCTTTTTTGGCAGCTTTATCAATTTCGGAAACTGCAGCTTTCAATGCGTCTGTTGCTGCTGCTTTGTCATTTGCTTCGATTGCAACCTCTACTTTTTTGATCGCAGTCTTAACTTTAGAACGGATTGATTTGTTTCTGTCAGCTCTTTTCTGTGAAACAAGAATTCTTTTCTTTGCAGACTTAATATTTGCCAATTCTAACACCTCCATTGTTATATTTCATTTAATTTATGATGTTTTGCTAAACGGACACGGACATTAACATAAACATACTCATTTATAATAGTACAAAAAGAGAATGTTGTCAATACATAAATGGAAAAAATTTGGGGAATAATGGAGAAAGAATAATGGAAAGAATGACGGATAGGAGTGATGACAGGATGACAGAGAGAAAGACAGATCTGGCGATGGAAGTCAGAGAGAGTTTTCCGCGGGATAATGTGGAAATTAAAGGGGTTGTGCTGGAAAAGAGAAAAGATGAGAAAAGCGGAGCTAAGGTGACTGTAGTTGAGATTAAGGATGATAAAGCAAGCAATGCAATGAAAAAGCCAAAAGGAACGTATGTTACGATCGAATCCGAAAGATTTTTGAAAGAGGACGAGGATAACGAGGAATTGCTGTTATGCGTCTGCCGGGAGTTGGAACGAATGGTGACGGGACTGCGGGAAAAAAAGGTGTTGATCGCAGGGCTTGGAAACCGCCATGTAACCAGTGACTCTCTGGGACCGCGTATGGTAGAGGAGATTTTTGTTACGCGGCATTTTCAAAATGAATTTGGGGAAAGGTTTATGAAAAAGCATCAATACGGAAATGTCAGCGCCATTGCACCAGGAGTAATGGGACAGACAGGCATGGAGGCAGGCGAGGTATTGAAGGGGATTGTGGAAAAAACACAGCCGGAACTGGTGATCGTAGTGGATGCACTTGCTGCCAGAAGTCTGGCGAGGGTATGCACCACGGTACAGCTTACGGATACCGGGATCAGTCCGGGATCCGGCATCGGAAATGTGAGGAAAGCGTTATCTAAGGAAACTCTTGGGGTGCCGGTCGTGGCAGTCGGGATTCCGACGGTGGTGGATGCCCGGACGATCATCAGTGATCATCTGGAGCAGGTCTTGACAAAACAGGGATACCGGGAATGGGAACGCGAACAATTTATCCGGGAAGTCCTCCGGGAGGAAACAAAAAATCTGTTTGTGACGCCGAAAAATGTGGATGAGTCGGTGAGGATACTGGCGAAAGGCCTGGCAAAGGTGATGAATTACTGTCTTCAAAAAAAGAGTGAGGAATATTTCGAAGAAAATGCGGATACATTGTAAAGAGTGCACAAAAGGGGGACAAAGATGGGAAAAAATGGGAAACGGCGGCTGGCTGTGGGAGTGGTTTTGGTGGTTTTGATCCTTAGTGGATTTTTGAAAAAAGAGGTGAAAGAGCAGGTAAAGAAAAGCACGGGTGAAATTTTTTGCAGTTTTTTTACGAGACAGACGGACGAAATCTGGTCAGCAGATATTTTTTCTCTGCCGCCTTTTGCCAAAAAGAAGCAAGTGGCAAAGGTGGAATATGATCCGGCAAAACTGCAGCAAGAAAATGAAACCATGCTGCAGCAGGAAAACAGGGATTATGAAACACAGGGACTCCAGGGGGACACGGTGGTGCAGAGCGAAAAGGCCGCTGTAGTGCCGGCTGCCGGGACAATGAAAAATACAGGCAGTGAAGCGTACGTTAAAAAATTATGGGAGACGAAGGATGTAAATTATCTGTGGGATCATTTTTACATTGTGGATTCAACGACTTCTGTCCGGAAGAAACTGTTTCCGGTAGAACAGCTTTTAAAAAGAAATATGTGTCTGGAGCCGCAGAAGGGGAAAAAACAGATTTTGATCTATCATACGCATGGGGCTTCCGAGACATTTGTGGACAGCCGTCCGGGGAAAATTGAAGACGGGGTGATCGGAGTCGGGGAAGTATTAAAGAATGAACTGGAAAAAAATGGATATGAAGTACTCCACGATACGACCAAATATGACTGGATGGATGGCAGAATTGATAGAAGCAAGGCGTATAATGTGTCGCTGGAAGGAGTGCAGCGGCAGCTGGAACAAAATCCGGACATCCAGGTACTTATTGACTTACATAGAGATTCCGTCGGCAAAAATAAGCATACCTATACAACGATCAATGGAAAACGTTCGGCGATTGTTATGTTTTTCAATGGGATGAGCCGAAACCGCGAGGGCGAGATCGAATATCTGGCAAATCCAAACCGTGAGGCAAATCTGGCATTTAGTCTGCAGTTAAAGTGCCATGCCATGGAACTTTTTGAAGGGTTTACCAAGCCGATCTATCTAAAAGGGTATCGTTATAATCTTCATTTAAAAGAGCGTTCGCTCTTGATTGAGCTGGGAAATGAAAATAACACGGTTGAGGAAGCCAAAAATGCAGCGGCGCCTTTGGCAAAAGTAATTGCAGATGTGTTAAAGGGAGAAGTGAAGCATACTTTACCGGGATAGACTCGGAAAGCGGACAAATAATCCGTTTTCCGCACTTTATTTTTACAGAAAAATACGATAAAATAAAGATACACAGTTGGTAAGCGGAATAAAAGTGTAGGAGAGATGAATATGGATTTGTTTGACAATGAACAGGTAGGAAAAAGGTTACGTCACCTTCGATGCATCATGGATATTTCCGCATCTGATATGGCAGATTCGCTGGGGGTGACTACCGGACATTTTCGCAAGTGGGAAAGAGGTGATCACGCAATTAGTCTGGTGGGACTTAATATGCTTCACAGACAATATGGAATGGATCTGAATTATCTGATAACCGGGAAAGTGCGGGAACATGATTTTGCCAATGCCTTATTTGAAATGACACCGGAAGAGTTGTTTTTTATGATGCGTCAGCTTCTTGATAATTGTGAAGAAATTTACAAAGAAAAGGAAAAACACAGGCTGAAAGAGGCGGAGGAGGAAGTGTTGTGACACAGAAATTTGTATCCAGAGAAAATGATATGGTATTTTTTCAAAAGTATGGAAGGATTATACCTTTAAACATCCGGGATATCATTTATGTGGAACATCGCAGCAGGACTATATTTGTGCATACGATAAATGGCGTATTTTTGATGCCGTATATGAGTTTGTGTAAAATTCATGAAAGATTAGGGAATGATTTTTTGTTTCAGTGTCATAAATCCTATTTGGTAAACCGGATGTATGTGGAACAATTTGTGTGTTCGGAAAATCTTATTGTTTTAAAGAATTATTTCGGAAATATTGCTGTTGGAAGGCATTACCGGAAGAGTTTTTTGGAAAATATGCATTATATTTGAAAGAAAGTTTCTTTACAAAAATTTATATCCGTTATATAATAAGAGATTGCAGAGGTGATAACAGATGAAACAAATCTATCTGATCCGTCATGGCAGGCAGTCATCAAAGTTATGTAATGTCGATGTAAGTCTGGATGACGCAGGAAGAAGACAGGCAGATCTTGTGGCAGACAGGCTTATTTCGTATAAACTGGAAGCCCTTTATGCAAGTGGCTTAAAACGGGCACAGGAGACAGCTCAGGCAATCTCGCAAGCAACCGGACTTCCGGTCCGATGCGTGGAATCGTTTCATGAGATTGAATTTGGAGAACTGACCGGTTTATCTAATGAAGAGATTGAGTCCCGCTATGGGGCGTTTGTCCGCCGGCGTGCTGCGCAGGAAAATGATTTGGCATACCCCGGTGGAGAAAACGGACAAGATGTCATTGAACGGATTAAAAATGATTTTGAACAGATATGTGAAGCCCCCGAAAAGCGGGTGGCGATTGTGACACATGGTGGTGTGATCCGGGCACTGTGTGCCTTTCTTTTACATATGCCGATGAAGCATAAACTGCAATTTGCGGTTGACTTGGAAAATACAAGTATTACGGAGATCTTATACGACGAAAAAACCGGAAGATTTTATCTGGAGCGGCTAAATGACTATGAGCATCTGATGACCGCGCCGGAACTGCTTCGGAAATATTGGAAGACATCTCTGATATCCGAAGAAACGGAGACGAGAAAGTGAGGAAAGAGAATTTTATATGGAACAGATGACAGAGAGAAAAGAAAATAAAATGGGGACGATGCCCGTAAAGAAATTATTGATCACGATGTCGCTGCCCATGATGGCATCGATGCTCGTACAGGCACTGTATAATATTGTAGACAGTATTTTTGTATCGCGCATCAGTGAGGACGCGTTGACAGCGGTGTCTCTTGCTTTTCCCATCCAGACATTGATGATCGCGGTGGCGGGTGGTACCGGAGTCGGAGTGAACGCCCTGTTGTCGAGAAGTCTCGGAGAAAAAAAGTTTGAAGAGGCAGACCGCGCCGCCAATATGGGAATTCTGCTTATGCTGCTTAGTTATGTGGTGTTTGCCCTGTTTGGAATCTTTGGTTCACGGGTGTTTTTTGAATCGCAGGTAGATGCCTCCCTGCCAAATGCAAAGGAAATAGTGGACTACGGTACTTCGTACCTTCAGATATGTCTGATCTTTTCC
Organism: uncultured Eubacterium sp.; assembly: GCA_934316845.1. Taxonomy (GTDB): domain Bacteria; phylum Bacillota; class Clostridia; order Lachnospirales; family Lachnospiraceae; genus Eubacterium_F. Next base: position 56,561 of record CAKRDZ010000008.1, read on the forward strand.
TTCGGTATCATGCTGGAAATGATGCTGGAACGTATTTTACAGGCAACCGGAAAAACGTTTTTTACCATGATCACGCAAGGTGTCGGTGCAGTGGTAAATATTATCCTGGATCCGATCCTGATCTTTGGATTGTGCGGAGCACCGCGTCTGGGAATTGCCGGGGCGGCAACTGCGACGGTAGTGGGACAGATCATTGCGATGAGTCTTGCGGTATTTTTTAATATCACAAAAAATACGGATGTATCGCTGAGTTTTCGAAAAATGAAGCCGCATGGTACGACAATTGGAGCGATTTACCGCGTAGGAATCCCTTCGATCATTATGCAGGCGATCGGATCGGTCATGACCTATGGTATGAATAAGATCCTGGCACCGTTTTCGACGACAGCTGTTGCCGTGTTTGGTGTTTATTTTAAATTAAACAGTTTTATCTTTATGCCGGTATTTGGATTGAACAATGGAATCATTCCAATCATTGCCTACAATTATGGGGCAAGAAAGAAGGAGAGGATTATTCAGACCATTCGCTTTGGTATTGCAATATCGGTGTCGATCATGTTCATCGGAATGTGTATCTTTCTTGCGATACCGGACAAGCTTCTGCTTTTGTTTGATGCCTCACCGGAAATGTTAAAAATTGGAAAAATGGCATTGCGTATTATTTGTACACATTTTATGCTTGCAGGATGCTCTATCATATTGATGTCGACATTCCAGGCGTTTGGAGAAGGAATTGCCAGTTTGATGGTATCTGTTCTCCGCCAGCTGGTTGTCATTTTGCCGGCAGCCTTTATCTTGGCACATGCGTTTGGACTGAATGCTATATGGTGGGCTTTCCCGATTGCGGAGATATGTTCATTGACATTTAGTGCAATTTTATTTAAAAGATTGTATCATAAAAAAATTAAATTATTAAATTAGGAGGAACATTATGAAACTTGATAAAATGATTGGAGACCGCTTTAAAGAAAGACCATCGGATTGTGCAATCGAGAGCCATGCGCTGATGGTGCGCGGAGGATATATGAAGAGCGTGGCAAATGGTATTTATTCCCAGTTTCCACCACTGAAAAGAATTACCGCAAAGATTGAAAAGATCATTCGTGAGGAAATGGATGCGCTGGATGGACAGGAAGTATTGTTCCCGGTAGCACTTCCGGGAAGTTTATGGGAAGAGTCCGGACGTTTTGAGAGCGTGGGAAGCGAACTTCTCCGCTTTAAAGACCGTAACAATGCCCAGATGGTTTTGGGAATGACTCACGAAGAGGCAGCCGTACATCTCGTGCGTGAGTATGCAAACAGTTATACCAAATATCCATTTATGATCTATCAGGTGCAGACAAAATTCCGTGATGAGGCTCGTCCTCGTGCTGGAATGATCCGTGTCCGTGAGTTTACGATGAAAGATGCTTATTCTTTTCATACCTCACAGGAAGATCTGGAGAAATATTATGACCGTATGTATAAAGCATATCAGCGTATCTTTGCCCGTGCCGGCATTCCGGAGGTGGCGGTGGTAGCTTCCGATTCAGGTATGATGGGAGGAAGTCTGTCGCATGAATACATGCTTTTGACGCCGGTTGGAGAAGATACGATCGTACTTTGTGACGAATGTGATTACCGCGCGAATATGGAAGCGGCAGAGAGCATCATTGAAAACAAAGACCAGAAATTGGAAAAAGCAGAACTGAAATTAGTGGATACGCCGGATCAGCATACGATTGAAGAAGTCTGCAATTATCTGCATCTTCCGGTAGAAAACTCTATGAAAGCGGTTGTTTACCAGAAAAATGAAGATGACTCCTACGTGGTATTGTTTATTCGTGGGGATCTCGAAGCCAATGAGACGAAGATCACAAATTATCTCGGTGCAGCGATCCATCCGGCAGTGATCACAGAAGACTGCGGACTGCACGCCGGATTTATCGGAGCATACCAGCTTCCGGAAGGAATCACGGTACTTTACGATAATTCACTGAAAGGCATTGAAAATCTCTGCTGTGGCGGAAATGAAGTAGATAAACATTATGTTGGATTAAATATGGAACGTGACGTACCGGATGCGGAATATGGTGATTTTGCCAAAGCGATTGACGGTGGTATCTGTCCATGCTGCGGAAAACCAAAATTAAAGATTGCCCGCGGTATTGAAGTTGGAAATATTTTCCAATTGGGAACGAAATATACAAAGACGATGGGAATGGAATATCTCGATCAGGATGGCAAAAAGCACAATCCGATCATGGGATGTTACGGCATCGGAGTAGGCAGACTGGCAGCTTCTGTCTGTGAAGTACGCCGCGATGATTACGGTCCGATCTGGCCGATCACGATCGCTCCTTGGGAAGTACAGCTTTGCTGTATGCGTGCGGACGATGCAGAATGTAAAGAATTTGCAGATAAATTGTATGACGGGTTACAGAAAGACCGTCTGGAAGTGCTTTACGATGACCGTAATGTGCGCGCCGGTGCGATGTTCTCGGATGCCGATCTGCTTGGTGTACCGGTTCGTGTAGTGGTAAGCCCAAGAAATATGAAAAATGGTGTTGTTGAGATTTCCACAAGAGACAAATCCGTACAGGTACAGGTGCCTCTTGAGGAAGCAGTTACAAAAGTGAAAGAATTGGTACAGAAACTGTATGATGAGATCGAGGAAGGGGTAAAACCGTTTCAGGAATAGTTATAAAAATGTAACTATTCAGGACCGATGATTGCCAATGAATGAATCGTCGTGCTTGCACGTAAGAGACATTCATTGGCAATCATTAGGCCTAATAGGGCTCCCCACTCCTATATGAGCATTTTTAGCCTTGCAAAGGCGAGAAAGAACACGTAGTGTTCGTAAATGCGAATAGAGAGTGGGGTGCCTGAATAGTTACATAAGAATTAGCTATGGTGTAACCAGGAAAGGCGGAATCTATGAATTTTAGAGAATATATTCAACAAGGATTTGTATTTTTGGATGGAGCGACCGGCTCAAACCTGCAGGAACATGGAATGCAGGCGGGAGAATGCCCGGAACTCTGGATTTTGAATCACCCGGATGTGTTTGTGGAATTGCAGAAGCAGTATATTCTGGCAGGAAGTGACGTGCTTTATGCGCCTACATTTACCTGTAACCGGATCAAACTTGCCGAATATGGACTGGAAGACAAACTTCATGAGATGACGCAGCAGCTGGTTGCACTCAGCCGGCAGGCAGTGGAAGAAAGCGGCACGACGCGTAAGATTTATATTGCCGGTGATATGACGATGACCGGAGAGCAGCTGTATCCGATGGGAACGCTTACCCTGGAAGAACTGATCGACGTATACAAAGAGCAGGTAAATGCGTTGATCGACGCCGGTGTGGATCTGTTTGCCGTAGAGACGATGATGAGTCTGCAGGAATGCCGTGGAGCGGTTCTTGCAATTAAGGAGACTTGCGGAGATACGATCCCGATCCTTGTGACACTGACATTTCAGGATGATATGCGTACCCTGTTTGGTACAAATCCGGAGACGGCAGTTATCGTAATGGAATCCATGGGTGTCGATGCCGTAGGTCTGAATTGTTCGACCGGGCCGGATAAAATGCATGAGGTCGTGCAGAGGATGCTGCGTGTCAGCAGTATTCCGCTTGTTGTAAAGCCAAATGCCGGTCTTCCGAAACTCGAAGACGGAAAGACGACATATGACATGGATGCGGAAGAATTTGCCAGAGAGATGTTCCCACTGGCACAGATGGGAGCTACGATCCTTGGTGGATGCTGCGGTACCACGCCGCTTCACATCCAAAAGATGATACAGAATCTGGAAAATGAGAAAGCGGTGCTTCCGGACAAAAAGCAGATCCGGGCACTCACAAATGAAAGAAACTTTTTAGAGATCGATCTGGACGGAACATTCTCTATCGTAGGAGAGCGTATCAATCCGACCGGAAAGAAAAATCTGCAGGAAGAACTGCGCCAGAAAAAGATGGATCTTGTTATTGATATGGCAGAAGAGCAGGTGGCAAAAGGCGCCAAAATTCTCGATGTCAATATGGGAACCAATGGCATTGACGAAAAAGAAATGATGCTGATGGCAGTCAACGAACTGACGCTTGCGGTCGATGTGCCGCTTTGCATCGATTCCAGTTATGTGGATATTGTGGAAGAAGCGCTGCGTATCTATCCGGGGCGTGCCTTGATCAATTCGATTTCACTCGAACCGGAGAAGATAAAGCATTTGATTCCGGCGGCAAAAAAATATGGAGCGATGTTTATCCTGCTTCCGCTGTCCGATAAAGGACTTCCGGAAAATCTGGAAGAAAAGAAAGAAATTATCCATACCATATTGACAGAGGCAAAGAAATATGGCCTGTCAGAAAAGGATATCGTGGTGGACGGACTTGTGGCGACGATCGGTGCCAACAAAAAGGCGGCGATCGAAGTGCTGGAAACCATTCGCTACTGCAAGGAAGAACTGGGAGTTGCTACGATCTGCGGATTGTCAAATATTTCCTTTGGACTTCCTGAGCGCCAGTTTGTCAATACCGCCTTTTTGACTATGGCAATTGCACAGGGGCTTACGATGGCAATCGCAAACCCAAGTCAGACGCTCCTAACCAATGCGGCATTGGCGACGGATCTGCTCTTAAACAAAGCCAATGCGGATCTGAATTACATCAATGGAGTGAATAAGGCAGAGATTTCTACCGGAAATAATGCAAACCGGCAGAGCAGCGAAGAAGACGGGCATCCGTTATATCTTGCTGTTGTAAAAGGAAAAGACGGACAGGCGCTGGCTCTTGCCAAAGAAGAGATCGAAAAAGGGGAAAAACCGGGTCAGATCATTGACAGTTATCTGATCCCGGCGATCAATCATGTCGGAGAATTGTTTGAGAAGGGAACGTATTTCCTTCCCCAGCTTATCGCCAGTGCCGAGGCAATGGAAAAGGCGATTGATTATCTGGAACCGTATCTTGCTAAAGAACGCGGAGACCAGAAACTGGATACGATCGTAATGGCGACGGTAAAAGGCGACATTCACGATATTGGAAAGAATCTTGTGGTGCTGATGCTGAAAAACTATGGCTACGAAGTGATTGATCTTGGAAAAGATGTTGACAATCAGTTAGTCATTGATACGGCGATCAAGGAAAATGCGGCGATCATCGGACTGTCCGCCCTTATGACGACGACAATGACCGAGATGAAGGAAGTGGTCGATCTGGCAAAAGCTCAGGGAGTCAAGGCAAAGATCATTATCGGGGGAGCCGTCGTGACCGAAAGTTATGCCGAGGAGATCGGTGCAGACGGATATTCGAAAGATGCCAGAGAGGCTGTTAAACTTGTAAATAAATTGCTTGGAAGATAGTAGAGGGAGAGAAAAAACGTGGTTGATGTTATCATTCCGGTGTACCGGCCAGATGAAAAACTGGAAAAATTGATTGAAAAACTGAACCAGCAGACGGTAAAACCTGCCCATATCTTTTTTATGCAGACGATAACAGAAGATGAGGCGGAGGATGCAAGAGTCAGAAATGTTCTGGAAAAATCAGAAAATGGAAAGATTGTTCCTGTCGATAAACTTGCATTCGATCATGGTGGTACGCGAAATCAGGGAGCACAGATGAGTGAAGCAGAATTTATGCTTTTTATGACACAGGACGCCGTGCCGGAAGATGAGTTTTTGATCGAGACGCTGCTGCAGGCAGTACAGCAGAAAGATACGATTGCGGCGGCGTATGGAAGACAGCTGCCGGATGATAAAGTAGGCGTGATCGAGATGTATACGAGACAGTTTAATTATCCAGAGGAACCGCTGGTAAAAGGAAAAGCGGATCTTCCGAGACTGGGCATCAAAACGTATTTCTGCTCCAATGTATGTGCGATGTACCGGCGTGACATTTACCAAAAAATGGGAGGTTTTGTTACGAAGACCATTTTTAATGAAGATATGATCATGGCGGCAAATATGGTGCAGGCGGGATATGAGATCGCCTATGCGGCAGGAGCCAAGGTTGTACATGCCCATAAATATACGTATTGGCAGCAGTTGACAAGAAATTTTGACATGGCTGTTTCGCAGAGACAGTACCGCGAGATTTTTGAAAGTGTCAAATCTGAATCCGAGGGAATGCGGCTTGTCAAACAGACGGCATCATATCTGATGCGTCATGGAAAATGGTATCTGATCCCGGATCTGATCATGCAGAGCGGATTCAAATTTATCGGTTACAAACTGGGACTCCGTTATGAGAAACTTCCGATGTGGTTGATCCGGAAAGTGACGATGAACCCTAGATTTTGGAAAGAACAAGAAGGCAGCAGAGGAGAATAAAAATGGCAGAAATTGGAATTATTCTGGCTACGTATAATGGTGAAAAGTATTTGCGTGAACAGCTGGATTCCATCCTTTCAAATACATTTAAAGATTATGAGATCCATATCAGCGATGATGGTTCTACCGACAGTACAATCGCAATCGCCAAGGAGTACGCAGAGAAATATCCGCAGATTACAGTATGGCAGAATGAAAAAAATCAGGGATATACCGGAAATTTTCTGAAGGCGGTACAGCGGGAGACTGCTCCATACTTTATGTTCTGCGACCAGGACGATATCTGGAAACCGGATAAGATCGAGGTGACGTATCGTGCCATGAAAGAGGCGGAAGGTGCGGAAAACCAGCCGATTTTGGTGTTTACGGATGCGGAGAGTTATGACGATGCCACAAAAAAAGATATGGGGTCGTTTCATGAAATCAGTCATTTGGATACAAAAAAGGTTGACACGGCACACCTTTTCATGGAAAATAAGTGTATCGGCTGCACGATCCTATGCAATGCCAAGGTGCGGGATTATTTGACGGAACTGCCGGAGGAGATTCGCGTTCATGACTGGTGGCTGGCTTTGATCTGCAGTCATTTTGGAAAAATTGTATATGTTGATAAAATGACCTTGCATTATCGGCAGCATAGTGATAATATGATTGGAACAAGCAGTTTTTTTCAGTATGTGGCAAAGCGGATCCGCCACTGGAAGGAACAAAAGGAAGCAATCCGGGCTACCTTCGCCCAGGGAGCTGCGTTTTACCGGATGTTTGGAGAACAGATCACAGATCCGGAACGAAAAAAATGTGCTTATGAATTTGCAAAAATGTCAGAAAGTAATGCGGTAAAAAGAAGAATTCTGGCACTGCGCTATGGCTTTTTGAAAAGTGGACTGGTGCGGAATCTGGCGTTACTGTTTTTGATTTAAGAGGAATCTGGAGGAAACTATGGCAGAAAAAGTGAAAAATAAAAAGGGAAAAAAGAGAAAAGTCGGCAGAGTATTTCTGGTCATCGGTATTATTTTAAGCATGGCACTGGGAAGCATGGCTGCAGTGGCGAAGTATAAAGCAGATGGCATATTGTCACTGGTAAATCAGGATAAAGATAATGCGTTAAACAGTGTTGATATATCTGAATACGATACGGTAAGTGACTCGGATGTGATCAATATTCTGCTGGTTGGTGCAGATAAGAACCTGGATGAGCAGGATTCCAAAGGCGCTGCAAGGCGTTCGGATTCCATGATGATCGCGACACTGGATATGAAGCACAAGAAGTTAAAAGTAACGTCTCTTATGCGTGATATGTATGTGGATATTCCGGGATACGGAAAGAATAAATTTAACGCAGCGTATTCCTTTGGAGGGATCAAACTGCTGTATAAGACGATCGCTTCCAATTTTGGTATCAAACTGGATGGATATGCCGAAGTAAACTTTGACGCTTTTATCGATGTCATCAATGCTGTAGGCGGTGTCGAGGCGACATTGACCGAAAGTGAGGCTGTGAATCTGAATGATACAAATTATATCCGCCGTAAAAAATATCGTAACGTAAAAGTCGGAACACAGGTGCTCAATGGTTATCAGGCACTGGGGTACTGCCGTATCCGTCATGGTAAATGGAAAAACGGACACTATCCGGCAGTTCTGACTGCGTCAGGCAAAGGCGACGATTACGGAAGAACAGAGAGACAGCGTCTGGTCGTGCAGGCACTTTTAAAGAAAGTAAAATCGTTATCTGTGGATAAATGGATGGAATTGATTGATGTTATCCTGCCGAATGTAACGACAGATCTTGATAAGGACAGTATTTATTCCTATGTTCTGGCGGTGGTTAAGATGGGAACGACGGATATCAAACAGTTCCGGCTTCCGGCAGACGGTGCTTATACCAGCGAAAAGATCAATGGTGCAGATTGTCTGGTGGTAGATGTGGCAAAGAACAAAAAAGCATTATCGGATTTTATTTATGAGAAATAAATATAGGTGTAAGAGTTGACAAGAAACGATAGAATTGGTAAAATTAATGTTTGATAAGTACGATGAGGAGGTTTCATTATGCAAAAGATGGTATTATCCATTTTGATCGATAATACACCGGGCGCATTGTCCCGTGTAGTAGGACTTTTCAGCCGGAGAGGATATAACATTGACAGCCTTACGGTCGGAGAAACAGAAAATACAGAAGTATCCCGTATGACAGTTGCTGTGACGGGAGATGGAATCGTATTGGAGCAGATCGAAAAGCAGATACATAAATTGGAAAATGTAATTGATGTGGAAAAACTCACAAGTGAGGCTTCTGTCTGCAGAGAACTCATATTGGTGAAGGTGGCAGCCGCAAGAGAAGAGAGACCTTCCATCAATGCGATCGTAGAGATATTCCGTGCGAAGATCGTAGATGTTGCGGCAGATTCGATGATGATCGAACTTACCGGAAATCAGGCAAAGTTAAATGCATTTACCAAACTGCTTGACGGTTATGAGATCAAAGAACTGGTTCGTACCGGAATTACCGGACTGACAAGAGGATGCCTGACCGAAGAGTAAGGCATAAAACACTGGCGATGGTGTAAAACATCTGCCGGAACTATCTGGCAGAGCTTTATATAATAATTTATTATTTTTAGGAGGATGAAAACAATGGCAGACGCAAAGATTTTTTATGAAAGTGACTGTAACCTTGGACTTTTGGATGGTAAGACAATTGCTATTATCGGATATGGCAGCCAGGGACATGCACATGCATTGAATGCAAAAGAAAGTGGATGTAACGTAATTATCGGTTTGTATGAGGGCTCTAAATCCTGGGCAAAAGCAGAAGCACAGGGATTTAAAGTATATACAGCAGCAGAGGCTGCAAAACAGGCAGATATTATCATGATCCTGATCAATGATGAGCTGCAGGCTAAATTGTACAAAGAGTCTATCGAGCCAAACCTGGAAGCTGGCAACATGCTGATGTTCGCTCATGGTTTCAACATTCATTTCGGACAGATCGTACCACCAAAAGATGTGGATGTTACGATGATAGCTCCAAAAGGACCGGGACATACTGTACGCAGCGAGTATCAGGCAGGAAAAGGTGTTCCTTGTCTTGTAGCTGTTGAGCAGGATGCAACAGGAAAAGCTCAGGATATCGCATTGGCATACTCACTGGCAATCGGTGGAGCAAGAGCCGGTGTTCTTGAGACAACATTCCGTACAGAGACAGAGACAGACTTGTTCGGTGAGCAGGCAGTTCTTTGCGGTGGTGTTTGTGCATTGATGCAGGCTGGTTTCGAAACTCTTTGCGAGGCTGGTTATGATGAAAGAAATGCATACTTCGAATGTATCCATGAGATGAAACTGATCGTAGACCTGATCTATCAGAGCGGTTTCGCAGGAATGCGTTACTCAATTTCCAACACAGCAGAGTATGGTGATTATGTGACAGGACCAAAGATCATCACAGAAGATACAAAGAAAGCAATGAAGAAAGTATTGAAAGACATCCAGGATGGTTCTTTCGCAAAAGAATTCCTTCTTGATATGTCTGAGGCCGGTGGACAGGCTCACTTCCGTGCAATGAGAAAACTTGCTGCTGAGCATCGTTCTGAAGTTGTCGGTGAAGAGATCCGTAAATTGTACAGCTGGAATGGCGAAGATAAGTTGATCAACAACTAATTTTTGTTAGTCAGATGAAACAAAAATAAATATAAAGGCCCGGTTGGTGATTGACAGTTACATAAACCGGGCTTTTTTTAGACAGAAGGACAAAGGTAAAGATGATTCGATTGGTTGTATGTGATGTGGATGGGACACTGGTAAAAGACGGCGGCTCTGCTTCGGCGCTGAACCCGCAGTATTATGAGATGGTAAAGGAACTGACCCGGAACGGGATTTATGTGGTAATCTGCAGCGGGCGCCAGAAAGCAAGTGTAGAAAAATTGTTTGAGCCGGTAAAGGATCTTTTGTACATAGCAGCAGACGGCGGAAGTCTGATATTTCGAAAGGAAGAATGTATATATTCCCAGATTCTGGAAAAAGAAATCTGCCGGCAGATCATTGATGACGCAAGAAAGATTGAAGCCTGTGATATTATGGTCTGCGGAAAAAAACATGCGTATGCGACAAGTGCAGATTCCGAGATGTACCGATGGATCTCTGATTCATATGGATTTGATATCCGGGCAGTGGGCGACCTTCAAAAAAATATATCGGATGATATCGTGAAGATATCGCTGTATCATCATAATATGGTGGAGCAGTTGACAAAAGACTGGTTCCGTCCAAAGTGGGAAGAAAAAGTGAGACTCAATCTTGCCGGGATCCAGTGGCTTGATTGTGTACCGAAAGAGGCAGGAAAAGGTACGGCAATTGCATTTTTGCAGGAATATTTAAAAATACCGCCGGAAGAGACGTGTGTGTTTGGAGACAATGAGAATGACATTGCGATGATGAAACAGGCAAAATACAGTTATGCCGTTGCCAATGCGAGAGAAGAAGTAAAACGTGCCGCAGTTTATGAATGTGCCCCATATTGGGAAGATGGCGTGCTGGCACAGTGGAAAAAAATATTGAAAGAACAGGAAAAGTAGGAAGGAAAAGGGAAAATGACAGGAATGTGGATCATTGTAGGTGTGTTGCTTGTTATCGTGGCAGGCCTTTTGATTGTGATCAGAAATAATAATCAAAAAGCGAATCTGCTGCAGAGAAAACAGAAACAGTATCATGACATTGTAAATCAATCGCTGGAGACATTTGCTCATGCAATCGATGCGAAGGACCAAAATACCAATGGACATTCGGAGCGTGTGGCGATATATTCGGCGGAGATCGCCAGACGCATGGGAATGTCGGACGAGGAGCAGGAACAGATCTATTATATGGGAATGCTTCACGATATCGGGAAAATCGGAATCCCGGATGCCATTTTAAAAAAACCGGGAAAACTAACGGAAGAAGAAATGCAGATCATACGAAGCCATCCTACGATCGGAGGAGAAATTTTACAGGATTTTACAGCAATTCAGGGGATCAGCGATGGCGCGAGATATCACCATGAGAGATATGACGGAAATGGATACAACGAGGGATTAAAAGGAGAAGAAATTCCGCTGGCGGCGCGCATTATCTGCGTGGCAGACAGTTACGATACAATGTCAAGCAAGCGTGTTTACAAGGAACTGCATGAAGAAGATTATATTTTGTCAGAACTCGATGAGTGCAGTGGAAAACAGTTTGATCCGGCAATTGTGCCATTTATGATCGACATGATAAAAGACGGAACAGCACCGCTGCCCCGTCCCGATTACAAAAACCGATAAATGATAGCGGCAATGATAATGCCGATAATGCTTGCAATCGTAAATTTGATGGTAAGTCCAAAGGTGAGAACCAAAACTCCTAAGTCAAGCACAACAGGAGAAGACAATCCAAGGGTCTTTCCGTAGGATAACCAGGAAAGAGCCGGGACGCCGGCGGTCAGATGGGCGATAAAACTTCCCAGAACAATGCCTGCCAGCAAAAGTAAAAAAAGTGACCATGTATTTTTTCCAGTACGAGCCATCGGTTAAATTCCTCCAATCATAAATATATTTACTTTTTCTATCTTACAATATTTTGAAAAAATAATCAATGAAAAAAAGGAAAATCCTTTTTAACGTTGAAATATGTAAATGTAGGCAGTTTTTGTTACCCGGAAGGGAGACGAGTTATGACATTACGGGAAGAATTTGAAAAAAGAGAACATGCCATACTGAGTCCGTATGCGGCATTCAGCGATGAGTCGCAGGGACGGGAGCATTATGAAGAGCCATGTGATCTGCGTCCGGTCTATCAGAGGGACCGCGACCGAATCTTACATTGCAAGTCGTTTCGACGCCTGAAAGGGAAAACCCAGGTGTTTTTATCTCCGGAGGGGGATCATTACCGCACCCGGCTGACACATACGCTGGAAGTGTCGCAAAATGCCCGTACGGTGGCAAAAGCACTTCGGTTAAACGAAGATCTGACCGAGGCGATCGCGCTGGGACATGACTTGGGGCATACTCCGTTTGGACATGCCGGAGAGCGCGTACTTAACCGAATCTGTCCGGATGGATTTATGCATCAGCTCCAGAGTATACGTGTTGTGAAAGAATTGGAAAAAAATGGAAGAGGCTTAAACCTTACAAAAGAAGTGAGGGATGGAATATTGAACCATTCTACTTCCGGGCATCCTTCTACCTTAGAGGGAAAGATTGTGCGTCTTTGTGATAAGATTGCTTATGTAAACTCAGATATTGACGATGCCATTCGGGGAAAGATCATATGCGAAGAAGATCTTCCGGAGGCGTGTGTCCGGGTTCTTGGAAGAAATCTGAGGGAGAGGTTGAATACACTGATTCATGATATTGTGATACATAGTATGGAAAAGGACGATATTATGATGTCGGATGAAACCTATGAGGCACTGCAGGAACTTCGAAAATTTATGTTTGCCAATGTTTATGTCAATTCCGATGCCAAACGCGAGGAAGGAAAAGCTGAGCGGATGCTCAGCCAGTTGTTTTCCTATTATTCCAATCACATTGAAGAGATGCCGGAAGAATATACCCGGATGATCTGGGAAAAGGGAGAGAGCATATCGACCGTGGTATGTGATTATATCGCAGGAATGACAGACCGGTTTGCCGTATCGACGTATCAGACGCTGATGATCCCAAGTACATGGCAGATTTACTGATTCTTTGGCGCGTTAGAGTGTGCCGGACCGTGTTGATTCGGAATCGTTAGCGGAAAAGAATAAAAAAAAGGGAAGATGGGAATGTATTACAGTGAAGACTTTGTTGAGGAAGTGAGACAGCGCAATGATATTGTGGATATCATTTCCTCGTATGTAAATTTAAAACGTTCGGGAAGCAACTATGTTGGTCTTTGTCCATTTCACAACGAAAAGACAGCATCTTTCTCAGTAAGTGGCAACAAACAGATGTATTACTGCTTTGGCTGCGGAGCCGGCGGCAACGTATTTACCTTTTTGATGGAATACGAAAATCTTACTTTTCCGGAGGCACTTGCCCAGCTGGCAGAACGAGCCGGAATGGAACTGCCCGAACAGTCGGAGACAACCGAAGAAAAACGACGAAGAAATGTCAGAGAGCAGATTTTAGAGATATACAAGATCGCGGCAAATTATTATTATGCCAAACTAAACTCGGAACGGGGCAGAGAAGCCAAACAGTATCTGCTCGGAAGAGAATTGTCCGAAGAGACGATCCGCCATTTTGGACTGGGGTACTCGGACAAGTACAGCAACGATCTGTATCAATATATGAAAGCAAAAGGATATGAAGATTCGCTTCTGAATCAGACGGGATTGTTTCATTTCCAGGAGGCAAAGGGCGTGTATGACAAATTTTGGAACCGCGTCATGTTTCCGATCATGGACCGCCGCAATAAGGTAATTGCTTTTGGCGGACGTGTGATGGGAGATGGCAAGCCGAAATATCTGAATTCCCCGGAGACAATGATATTTGACAAGAGCCGCAATCTGTTTGGACTTAATTTTGTCCACGGAAAGCAGGATCGAGGAATGATCGTATGCGAGGGATATATGGATGTGATCGCCCTGCACCAGGCGGGATTTACCAATGCCGTAGCTTCGCTGGGAACGGCGTTCACGAGCCAGCAGAGCAGCCTGCTAAAACGGTATACCGATACGGTGTATCTGTGTTATGACAGTGATGGAGCCGGTGTAAAAGCGGCGCTGCGTGCGATCCCGATGCTGAAAGAAGCCGGAATCACCGTAAAAGTCATCAATATGCGGCCGTATAAAGATCCGGATGAATTTATCAAGGCATTGTCAAAAGAGGAGTTTCAAAAGCGGATCGATCAGGCACAAAACAGTTTCTTTTATGAAATCGACCGCCTGCAGACGGCTTATAATATGGATGATCCGGAAGAAAAGACACGCTTTATGAACGAAGCGGCAAAAAAATGTCTTACGTTTGATAATGAGATAGAGAGAAACAATTACATCGAAGCGTTTGCGAGACAATATGCGATACGCGCGGAGGATTTCCGCAGTCTCGTCAGCCATCAGGCGGCGGCACGGGTTGGTATTGATTACGAAAAGATCCGGCAGGAACGCCGACAGAAGTCAAAGACGCAGAAAGAAGATGGAATTTTAAAGATACAGGGTGTGCTTTTGACGTGGATTGCGGAAGATGTCACACTGTTTCCAAAAATTTCCAGATGGTTACAGCCGGACGATTTTTTTGAGGAACCGTACCATACGATTGCAGGTATGCTGTATGAGCAGGCGCGGAGCGGAGAGATCTCTCCGGCGCAGATCATCAGTTATTTTGAAAGCAAGGAAGAACAGTCGCTGGCAGCCGGTATTTTTAATAAGCAGGTACAGCAGGTCAACGAAGAGCCGGAGCGCGAGAAGGCACTCAATGAGATGGTAAAAGCGCTCAAAAAAGCAAGCCTGGATAAGAAAAGCAGGGAGATTACGGATTTATCCCAGCTTCAAAAAATCATTATGGAAAAAAAGCAATTAGAGACATTACACATTACATTAACATAAATGGTAAGAAACTTGTAAATTTGCAAGAATGGAGGAAAATATGAAGGAAGAAAAGAATACAATGGATGATCGGGTACTTTTTCTGGAGTCGTTGAACAAATTGGTGGAATTATCCAAGAAAAAGGATGGAAAACTGGATTTCAGTGACATCAATGAGCAGTTCAAAGACATTGATCTGGATGGGGATAAGACAGAGAAGATTTTGGATTATCTCGAACAGAATGGTATTATTGTTATTTTGCCGGATGCAGATACAGACGATGATATTATTCTCGATGTGGATGACGAGCCAACAGAAGAAGAACTTGAAAATATTGAGTTTTCTGTGCCGGATGGAGTCAGCATTGAAGATCCTGTACGTATGTATTTGAAAGAAATCGGTAAAGTTCCTCTGTTGTCAGCAGATGAAGAAGTGGAATTGGCAAAGAAAATGGAGACCGGGGATCTGAGCGCGAGAAAGCGTCTGGCAGAAGCAAATCTCCGACTCGTTGTCAGCATTGCCAAACGTTATGTCGGCAGAGGCATGCTTTTCCTTGATCTGATCCAGGAGGGAAATCTGGGACTGATCAAAGCTGTTGAAAAATTCGATTACCGTAAAGGATATAAATTCAGTACCTATGCCACATGGTGGATCCGCCAGGCAATCACGAGAGCAATTGCCGATCAGGCGAGAACCATCCGTATTCCGGTGCATATGGTAGAGACGATCAATAAATTGATCCGTGTACAGCGCCAGCTGCTTCAGGAACTCGGAAGAGAGCCATATCCGGAAGAGATCGCAAAGGAAATGAATCTTCCGGTGGATCGTGTGCGTGAGATCCAGAAAATTTCGCAGGAGCCGGTTTCTCTGGAGACACCGATCGGTGAAGAGGAAGACAGCCACCTTGGTGACTTTATTCAGGATGACAATGTCCCTGTTCCGGCAGAGGCAGCCGCATTTACGCTGTTGAAAGAACAGCTGTCAGAGGTGCTTGGTACATTGACCGACCGGGAGCGGAAAGTATTGGAACTTCGTTTTGGACTGGATGATGGACGTGCCCGCACACTGGAAGAAGTTGGAAAAGAATTTAACGTAACCAGAGAGCGTATTCGCCAGATTGAGGCGAAGGCGCTTCGTAAACTGCGTCATCCAAGCCGCAGCAGAAAATTGAAGGACTATTTGGATTAATGAAATTATCAGAGCGTTTACAGATGAATGTATCTTTGGTTCCGGCAGGAGCCAGAGTGGCAGATATTGGATGTGATCATGGGTATGCGGCGATCTGGCTCGTCCGGAATCAGGTGGCAGAAAAAATGATCGCGATGGATATCAATGAAGGACCGATCACGCGGGCAAAAGAGCATATCCGGCGGGAGGGTCTGGAAAACAGGATTGAGTGCCGCAGAAGCAACGGCGTGGAAAAACTGGAGCCGGGAGAAGTCGATACGCTGATGATCGCCGGCATGGGCGGTCCTTTGATGATTGACATACTGGGTGCCCGCCCGGAAGTGCTTGAAAAAGTACAGACACTGGTATTGCAGCCACAGTCTGAGATCGGGTCAGTACGGAGAAAATTGTCAGATTTTGGATTTGAACTTGTGCAGGAAAAGGCATGCCGCGACGAAGGAAAATTTTACTTTGCCATGCTTGCAAAACGGTCGGAAAAAGCGGGGGAACACCGCGTGTACAATGTGCCGGGAACCGGTTACAGTACGTATCTGATCGAACATCGGGATCCGGTGATGCTTGCCTTTTTATTACAGGAAAAGAAGGTTTATGATTCGATCCTGGAGCGTCTGACAGAGCAGGAGACTGCCGGTGCGCGCCGCCTGGAAGTGGAGCATCTGTGTACCCTTCTGGAGGAGCTGACAGGCACAATGAAATGAGCCGAAAGGAGATGGAACTCATGGAGAATATTTCTGTAAAAATAGATGGAAAAAAAGTGGTTTGTGAAAAAGGAATTACATATTTTGACTTGGCTAATCAGACCGGCCATCCGGATGCGCTTGTCGTAAAAGTGGATGGTGTGGTAAAAGAACTTGGGAAAACCGTGGAAAGCGGCAGTCATATTACGTTTTGCAACTTTCAGGATAAAGACGGCCGCCGTGTATATGTCAGAGGACTTACGATGGTTATGTTGAAAGCCTTTTACAAAGAGACACCGAAAGATAAATTTGAAAAGATCAGTGTCGAGTACTCCATAGATACAGGGTATTATTGTACACTGCGCGGAGTAGAGGTGACCGATGAGCTGCTCGCCCGTGTAAGTGCTCGTATGAGACGCTATATTGACGAAGATGTAGTATTTGAGAAAAAGACGATGAGTGTCTCGAAAGCCATTCGTCTGTTTGATGCGAAGAAAATGTTTGACAAGAGCCGCCTTCTGCGTTATCGCAGAAGTTCGCGGGTGACGATTCATAAATTAGGAAAGGTAATGGACTATTTTTATGGCCCGATGCCATACAGTACGGGATGTTTAAACAAATTCAAACTGCAGGCATTTGAATCCGGTTTTGTGCTTATCGTGCCAAAAGAGGACGATCCGAAGCATATTCCGGAGTTTGTGCCGAGTCATAAATTGTTTCATACGCTGGAAAAGACGGCACAGCGCGGAGTACAGCTGGAAGTGGAAAATGTCGGACAGTTAAACGATGTGATCGTAAACGGCGGAATGCGTGATCTGATGCTGGTACAGGAAGCTTTGCATGAGAAAGAGATTGGAAATATCGCAGAACAGATCGCTTCTTCGAAGGAAGTACGTGTCGTAACGATCGCCGGGCCGTCCTCTTCCGGTAAGACAACATTTTCCTACCGCTTGTCGGCGCAGTTAAAGACATTTGGACTGAAGCCGCATCCGATCGGACTGGATGACTATTTTGTCAACCGTGTCGATACACCGAAAGACAAAGACGGCAAATATAATTACGAATGCATCGAAGCCATTGACACCAAGCAGTTTAATGAAGATCTGGAAAAACTGCTGGCAGGAGAAGAAGTACAGCTGCCAACGTACAATTTCATCACCGGAAAACGGGAATATAACAAACCGATGCTGAAACTTGGACCGGATGAGATCCTTGTTATCGAGGGGATCCATGGCTTGAATGATAAATTGACGGAAAAGATTTCAAAGGAAAATAAATTTAAAATATATATCAGTGCTTTGACGACATTGAATGTAGACGATCACAACCGGATCCCTACGACCGATGGAAGACTGATCCGAAGGATCGTGCGCGATGCGCGGACCAGAGGACACAGTGCCCAGAAGACGATAGCCATGTGGAAATCCGTAAGAGATGGAGAAAATGCCAATATCTTCCCATTCCAGGAAAAAGCGGATGCCATGTTCAATTCGTCGCTGCTTTATGAACTGGCAGCATTGAAGACGTATGCGGAGCCGGCATTGTTCCGTGTGCCGATGGACAGCGAGGAATACGCAGAAGCACAGCGCCTGCTCAAATTTTTGGATTATTTCCTCGCCATCAATCCGGAGGAAGTTCCATTAAATTCAATCGTACGAGAGTTTATCGGCGGTGGAATCTTATTGGATTAAGTTTTAATCAACAATGAAATAGCATGAGCAGCACAGATGATCGCACCTGCTTATACCGAAAGGTCCCAGGTGAGGAAAGTCCGAGCTTCGCAGGGCAGGATGCCGGATAACGTCCGGTGGAGGTGACTCCCAGGCTAGTGCAACAGAAAATAACCGCCAGCTCCGGCTGGTAAGGGTGAAACGGCGAGGTAAGAGCTCACCGCCTTTCTGGTAACAGAAAGGGCAGATGTAAACCCCATCCGAAGCAAGACCGAACAGAAAGCGATACGGCGGCCCGTCGTGCTTTCGGGTAGGTCGCTAGAGCCTGCTGGTAACAGCAGGACCAGATAGATGATCATCCAACGACAGAACTCGGCTTACCGTGCTGCTCATTTCTATCATAATATTTGACAGGGAGATATCGATGAAAGAAAGATATGAATTAGCAAGAGAGCGAATCTGCGATATCGCGGAAAACAAAGAAGAATCCAAATATTGTCAAAAGATTGCCCGCTTTTTTATGCTTATTTTTGAAATTTATGAGAAGAGAAAAAGTGGAAAGACACGCTCTTACGAAGAAAAAAAGGAAGAGAATACTGCGATGTACCGCAATCTTTTCCCGGAAAATTACGATACTGATTTTACCAATCCTACGTACGCCAGAGAACAGTTTGGCGTGGCGGGGGATTCTTTATGTTATTTTGCAAGTCATTTTCGGGGAGCCATTGAAGATGTTTTTGATGACAACGAAGAAGCACTTCTTTTGAAGATGGAACTTTTCCTGCAGGTCTACACGATTTTGACGACAGAAGAAGACCCTGAACGGTGGCTCAAAGAAACGATGTATTATTATGTTCATGATTATAATGAATATTTTGAAGAGAAACAAGTGGCTGAACTGGTGGACGAATCGCGGGACCGCCTTGTGAAACTGGTGATGGAAAGTGATCTTTCGACACCGGAATACCTGTATGAATATGGTGCTTATATTACGGAAAATGAAATAGAAACTTCCGGATTTTTACAGTCGCTGCCACAGGAAACAATTGAACTGGTGGCGCGTACGTATACCGAAGGCTATCGGAAGGGATTTGAAGCAGCAGGCATTGACTTGAGTGCGAAAAAGACCGTCAATATCCGGTATCATATCGGATTCGAACGAATCATCCGTGAAGCCATCCGCCAGTTTGCGGACATGGGATTAAAACCGGTTATTTACCGCCGCGGAAATACAGCAAATCTGGGGGTGTCTACGACTTCCGCAAACAATCAGTATGAGTACGATCACCGTTACGACGATGCGTTATATCTGAACAATGCGATTGTCAAAGACCGGCTGGCTCATCTGGAGAAAGCATTTGAAAAATACCGCGATCAGGCAGCCGTTTTTGCGGGACCTGCGGTAATGGAAGTATTTGGCGAAAAATTATTTGTGCCGCAGACAAAGAAGGAAGCACCGGCTTACAGGGAAGACCAGCAGAAGTTGTCCGTGCAGTACCGCACCGATGCAGCGCTGCTCCAAAACCGTTATATCAAGCCGGATGAGCGGAGTTTTACGATTATTGCGTTCCCAATCCCGGAGATCGGCCCACAGTTTGAGACGATATTTTCGGAGACAATCCGCGTAAATACGCTGGATATGGATCAGTTCCGCAAAATCCAGCAAGCATTGATCGATGCACTCGATCAGGGAGAATATGTGCATGTGACCGGACGCGGGGAAAACCATACCGACATCCGTGTTGCCCTTCACAAACTGGGAGATCCGGAAAAAGAGACCAATTTTGAAAACTGTCTGGCCGATGTCAACATTCCGGTAGGAGAAGTGTTTACTTCGCCAAAACTTGCCGGAACCAATGGTGTGCTGCATGTGACAAAGGTTTACCTGAACCAGCTCCGCTATGAGAATCTGGAGATGGTATTTAAAGATGGCAGGATTGATTCCTACAACTGTTCAAATTATGAGACAGAAGAGGAAAATAAAAAATATATCAAAGAAAATGTATTGTATCACCGTGAAACCCTTCCGATGGGTGAATTTGCGATCGGAACCAATACCGTGGCATACGAGATGGGACGAAAGTTTGATATTGAGGCCAAACTTCCTATTCTGATCGCGGAAAAAACAGGCCCGCATTTTGCGGTCGGTGACACCTGCTATTCGATGAGTGAAGATATCGTGCTGCATAACCCGGATGGCAAGGAGATCGTGGCAAAGGAAAATGAATGCTCGGCGCTTCGAAAGACGGATATGGCAAAGGCGTATTTTAACTGCCATACCGACATTACGATCCCTTATGATGAACTGGGGGATATCGATGTGATCCGTCCGGATGGAAGCGAGATCAAACTGATCCGTCAGGGACAGTTTGTGTTAGATGGAACGCAGGCATTGAATGAAATCTGTAAGGAATCCTGAATGAAGGATGACAAATAAAGGAGGATAAGAAAAATGGTAAAAGTTGGAATTTTGATGGGAAGCGATTCAGATCTGCCGATCATGCAGAAGGCAGCGCAGATGCTTGAAAAATTTGGAATCGAATACGAGATGACGATCATCTCCGCACACAGAATGCCGGATGTGTTTGTCGATTATGCGACAAAGGCAGAAGAGCGTGGAATCGAAGTAATCATCGCCGGAGCAGGTGGTGCAGCACATCTTCCGGGAATGTGTGCCGCATTGTTTGATCTGCCGGTAATCGGTATTCCGATCCATACAAAATCGGTCGGCGGTGTCGACAGTTTGTATTCCATCGTACAGATGCCATCCGGAATTCCGGTTGCTACCGTGGCAATCGATGGCGCAGCCAATGCAGGTATTCTTGCTGCCAAGATTCTTTCGGTATCGGATATGGAACTGCGTAAGAAATTGAAAGAATACAAAGTAGAAATGAAAGACGGTGTAACTGCAAAAGCCGAAAAACTGGATAAACTCGGTTATGCAGAATACATTAAACAGATGTAATATAGGGCAGGACTTCTTCCCAAAAGAGGGAGTCCTGTTTCTCTATTTCGTCTTTTAAGACAAAGACCGGTTTGGCGCGGTAATTTTCGCGGAACAATGTCAAGCTGTGCCGGGTCAGGTAATCACTGGAAGAAGCTGGAAAACGTACAAATTTTCCGGCTTTTTTTAAATAGCAGTTCGAAGCTTTTGCCGGTTCGCGAAATTCCTTTTCCACATAGATTCCGACACTTTTATGAATGGCGTTATCTTCTTTTGGCAGATAAAAATAGTCTTTGTAATTTTCATAAAAATGATAATAGCACCCTTCTGTACAGGAAAGAGTGATACAAGCCCTGTTTTCTTCAAAAGATACAATAAAATCATCGGTTTCCCTTCCGCAGGGGAACGGAACGTTTTCCTGTGTCTGACATGTGATGCAGAGTGTATCTGCATTCCAAATTTTGTCAGAAAAGTGCAGCGGCAGGTTATAATAGAGCAGCAGGGAACTAAGCAGTGTTCCACGCAGATCATCGGCATTGTGGAGGAGAAGTTTTTCCTTTTCTTTTTCTGCCTGCGGACTGCGGAATATTTTCTGCTGCATAAATTCCGAATAAATCTGAATGCACTCTTTTCCACTGTAATTGTCAGCCCGCAAAAAGCCGACGAGTTTTTCGACAACCGATAATTTGAGCGAAGAACTGTCAAACAGTGCTTTTTCTTTGCGGACTTCCCGGTAAATGTCAAAAGAGCGAAGTGCGGTAAACGGATTCTCAAGATGATGAAACCGGTATTTTTTCTCAAGATATGGGATATCAAATCCGGAACCGTTGTAGTGAACGATCGTGGAAAAGCCGGATACAAAAGAAGAAAAGGCTTCCAGTATCGTACATTCACTGGTGTAATCATCGGCAAACCATTGGCACATTTTCATCTCTTTTTTCTGTGTATCGTACCAAAGCGCACCAATCAGATAAAGGGAGGAAACATTGGCAGAAAGTCCCGTAGTTTCGATGTCAAAGATTACAAGATCCGACAAAGACGCACCCGTATACAGGGAGATGGCTTTCCATGCCCGGCTCCGGTCATCTCCGGGTGTGAGGCTCCTTGTTTTATCGATTTTCTGCATGTTGTTCCACTCCTTCTATTTGGATTCTTTTAAACAAATACAGTATAACGTAGAAGAAATAACTTTTCAAGTTTAAATGCTTGTAGAAAAGGGCAAAAATGTGTTATACTACTATTTAACGATGCTTAAGGATATACATTTAAGGATATATGTTTGCGGTATCGCAGAACTTACGAATAAACGTAAAAGGGAGAACGATATGGATAGAACAAAGAATCCGAAAAAGCGTTTAAAAAAGTTAAAGGGCAGGATGCAGAGCAGTTTTAGTGGCTTTTTGCGGGCTTGTATCGTGGGGGCGCTGGTGCTTTTTCAATTTGCAATTATTATCATAATTCCATTTATATTGAGAGGATATGCGACATCTTTTTATATTTTGCTGGAAATCAGTGCGCTGATCGCAATCATTGCACTGACAAATGACAAGCACAATGATGCTTACAAATTTTCATGGATGTGTGTGATCCTGATTTTTCCGATTTCCGGGTTGATCATGTTTAACCTGTGGGGAAAGGTAGGAAAGAAGAATAAGTTAAACAAAGCGATTGCCGAACAGATGAAAGTGACAGATAATCGGCTGGTACAGGATCCGGAAGTGTCGGAAAAATTTTCCCTGGAACATCCGGTTTCTTCCCGTATGTCCAAATATATGACGGCGATGGGAAGTCCGCTGTTTAAAAACAATGAGGCAAGATATTATCCGTTTGGCGAAGATGCGTTTGAGGACCTTTTTGAAGATCTGGAACAGGCGGAACATTTTATCTTTATCGAATTTTTTATCGTGGCAGAAGGGGCGATCTGGGATCAGATTCATGAAATTTTACTCCGCAAGATCCACGAAGGTGTGAAAGTCAAATTTTTATATGATGACTTTGGGGCACTTTTCCGTACCGGAAAGGATTTTGCTGCCAATCTGCGAAAAGAAGGATTTGAGGTTGAGGTTTTTAATCCGATACATAAGTACGCAAGTAAGCTGTATATGAACTTCCGCGATCATCAGAAAATCGTGGTGATTGACGGAAATATCGGCTATACCGGCGGATTCAATCTGGCAGATGAATACGCCAATCTGATCGAGCGTTTTGGGGTATGGAAGGATGCCGGGATCCGTGTTGAAGGCGATGCTGTCTGGGGGCTTACCGTGACATTTTTGGAGATGTGGGTTGTCAGTTCTTCGGAGAAGAACATTGATCCGGAGATTTACCGCCCGATGAAGAAGTTTCCGGAGAATGACGTGTACTGCCATGTGCTGCGGGACGGACCGGCTTTGGGGGAGACAAGTTTTGTCGGTTCCGTATACAAGCAGATGATCAATTATGCGGGAAAGACGCTGTATATCATGACGCCGTATCTGATCTTAGAGGAAACATTGACAAGAAGTCTTGTGGAGGCAAAGCGCCGCGGTGTGGATGTGCGTGTTATTACGCCGAATATTCCGGATAAAAAACATGTAAAATGGATGACAGAATATTATTATGGCGAACTTTTGAAATGCGGCATCCGTATTTACGAGTATACTCCGGGTTTTGTACATTCAAAGGTTGTGCTGGCAGAGCATTGTGCCGTTGTGGGAACGATCAATATGGACTACCGCAGTTTCTATCTTCATTATGAAAACGGAATATGGATCTATAATGAAGAATTTTTGCAGGAAGTGCGGAAAGATTTTGATGAGACATTCCGGGTAAGCCGTGAGATCACGTATGAAGAGTGGAAAAACCGCCCGATCAAACGACAGGTCATGCAGCACTTTTTGAAAGTATTTTCGACGCTGGTATAGGAGGAAATCGAAGTGATACATTTTATCAAAGGACAGCTGGATACGGTGGCAGAACAGCAGATTGTTGTCGAAAACCGGGGAATCGGATATGAGATTCTCGTTCCGGCATCGGTAATTCAAAAACTTCCAAGAATTGGGGATGAAGTGAAGATATATACGTATATGCACGTACGCGAAGATGCGATGCAGTTATACGGTTTTATGACGAAAGATGAGAGGGAAATGTTTCAGCTCCTCATTACAGTTAATGGAATCGGTCCCAAAGGAGCATTGGGAATTTTATCCATTATGGATACGGATGCTCTCCGGTTTGCTATTTTGTCGGACGACGCCAAAAGTATCTCAAAAGCACCGGGAATCGGGGCAAAGACAGCAAGCAAACTGATTCTTGAATTGAAAGATAAGGTTGACTTTGAAGAGGCTGTGGATACGATGCTGACGCAGGGAGAACAGAATGCGGAAGAGGCAGCAGCCGGTGCCGGAGATGTGGGTTACCGCGCCAACGATGCGGTCCAGGCGCTTGTGGCACTTGGCTACAGCAGTACCGAAGCGGTGAAAGCCGTAAAGAAAGTAACATTGACAGATGAGATGACAACCGAAGATATTTTGAAGGCAAGTTTAAAATATTTATAAAGGGAGCAGGCTATGGAAAAACGAGTGATTTCAACGGAATTATTTGAAGAAGAAAACCGTACGGAAAACAGCCTTCGCCCGAAACTGCTGAGTGATTATATCGGACAGGCGAAAGCGAAGGAAAAATTAAAAATTTATATCGAAGCGGCAAAGGCACGCGGCGAGTCGCTTGACCATGTGCTTTTGTACGGGCCTCCCGGACTGGGAAAGACGACCCTTGCCGGGATTATCGCCAATGAAATGGATGTAAATCTGAAGATTACTTCCGGCCCGGCGATTGAAAAGCCGGGCGAACTGGCATCGATTCTCAATAACCTGCAAGAGGGGGATCTGCTTTTTGTCGATGAAATTCACCGCCTGAACCGTCAGGTAGAAGAAGTGTTATATCCGGCGATGGAAGATTATGCGATTGATATCGTCATCGGAAAAGGTGCCTCCGCACGAAGCATCCGTCTGGATCTGCCGAAATTTACACTGGTGGGGGCGACGACCCGTGCCGGTATGCTGACGGCACCGCTCCGCGACCGTTTTGGTGTAGTACACCGCCTCGAATTTTATACGGTGGAAGAATTGACAGAAATTGTAAAACGTTCGGCAAAGGTATTTCAGGTGGCGATTGACGAGCAGGGAGCGGTCGAGATCGCCAGACGTTCCAGAGGAACGCCGCGTCTTGCCAACCGCCTGTTAAAGCGTGTGCGTGATTTTGCTCAGGTAAAATACGACGGAAAGATCACGCTGGAAGTCGCAAATTTTGCCCTGGATCTGCTGGAAGTAGATACTTTTGGGTTAGACAGTACGGACCGCAACATATTGATGACAATGATCGACCAGTTTACCGGCGGCCCCGTGGGACTGGATACGCTGGCGGCAAGCATTGGCGAGGACAGCGGAACGATTGAAGATGTGTACGAGCCGTATCTGATACAAAATGGCTTTATCGCGCGTACGCCGCGCGGCCGTGTGGTGACAGAAAAAACGTATCAGCATTTTGGCCTATCAATGAAATAACAATGTAAGGAGACGATAGTATGGCTACAACAAATGCAGTAAGAGACCCGAAAAATGGCGTAATTTCGTGCTGGGTATGCACGGGTGTGATGATATTGATCGATGTGCTTCGTTTGACGATGCTTCATTCAAAACGAGGAATTGCAGACTGGATTTTTCTGGCGTTGATCGTGATCTGGATCGTGATCTCGGTGTATGAGACTGTGAAATACAAAAAGGACAAACGTAAAAATAACGCATAAGGATTTTCAAGTTTGTAAATAATTATTTAAAACAAGGACACGGATTGTTCATATCTATTGTGTACAATGGTTCTTTATTAAGAAAGAAAACAGGAGGATGCAATATGAGATTACGTGAACGGTTTCAGAGAATGATGTATGGAAGATATGGCAGTGACCAGCTCAGCATGTTTTGTTTTGTCCTTTATCTTGTAATCTGGGTTGTCGGATTATTTATCCGCGTGCCACAGGTAAGGATTGGTTTGAATTTATTATCTTATGTGATCATTTTTGTATATTTTTTCCGCTTTTTCTCGAAAAATATTTATAAGAGACAGCAGGAAAATCTGAAATTTATGGCGGTATTTAACCGGGTTAAAAATTATTTTAATTATTTGAAGTTGAAAGTAAAGGAACGCGATGGCGTGAAAAAGATTTTTCGCTGTCCAAAATGTCACCAGATGATCCGTGTGCCGAAAGGACGTGGAAAGATTGCCATCCGCTGTCCAAAATGTAAATTTGAGTTTATCCGCAGAAGTTAGCTATTCTGGACTTGCTCAGCCTTGAAAAGGCGGGAAAAGAACACGAAGTGTTCGAAATGCGAATAAAGGGGTGGGGAGTCCGGAATAGTGAGCGGTTCAGCACCGAAAGAAAGGAATCAAGATGTTTGGCTATGTCATAACCAATAAACCGGAATTAAAGATTCGGGAATTTGCGAGATACAAGGGCATTTACTGTGGACTCTGCCAGAGCCTGAAAGAACAGTATGGCAGAACCGGGCAGATGACCCTTACGTATGATATGACATTTTTAGTGCTTCTGCTTTCTTCTCTTTATGAGCCATCCGAACAAACGAAACAGAAGCGGTGTCTCGTTCATCCGGCGAAAAAGCAATGGATGATCCGAAATGAGATTACGGAATATGCGGCGGATATGAACATTCTGCTTTCGTATTACCATTTTCTGGATGACTGGGAGGACGAAAAAAGTGTTTCCGGACTGGCAGGAAAAACGGCATTTCACCGGAGGGCAGAGAAGGTTCGGAAAAAATATCCGGAAAAGGCAGAGGTTATACAGACGCAATTGACAAATTTAGCCAATTTAGAAAAACAGCAGGTGACAGAGCCGGATGCCATCAGCCGGCCATTTGGAACTTTGATGGCAGAATTGTTTTGTTATAAAAAAGATCCCTTTGAGAATACGCTTCGCCGGTTTGGCTTCTTTCTGGGAAAATACATATATTTTCTCGATGCGTATATGGATCTTGAAAAAGATCGGAAAAAAGGCAGTTTTAATCCCTTTTTTGAGCAGGAAGAAGACATGGATTTTCCCCAAAATGTATTAGATATATTGGAAGGGACGATGCGCGCAGCCATCGTGGAATTTGAAAAACTACCGTTGGAACAGGATGTGACAATCTTGCGGAATATTTTGTACGAAGGTGTAAAGATAGAACTTCAGAAAAAACAGAGCAAGTTAGAGGAAGAGAAGATGGAGGATAAAAAGGATGAATGACCCATATCAGATTTTAGGTGTGACAAGAGATGCCAGTGACCGTGAGATTAAAAAAGCATATCGTGACCTGAGCCGCAAATATCATCCGGATTCTTATGCGGGAAAATCGGAAGCAGAAGCCGGTGCGGCGGCTGAAAAATTTAAACAGGTGCAGGAAGCCTACAATCGGATCGTGGATGAACGTTCCGGAAAAACGACAGGAAGTTATGGAGATTTTGGAGGATTTGGTGGTTTTGGTGCTGGTCAGGGACGTCAAAATTACAGTGAAGATGAGCAGCATATGATGGCAGCCATGAATTATATCCGGGCGCGCCGTTATAATGAGGCTTTAAATGTTTTAAACGGAATATCCAACCATAATGCGGCATGGTATTATTACAGTTCCATCGCCAATATGGGACTTGGCAATAACAATGTGGCACTCGAACACGCAAAACAGGCGGCAGACATGGAGCCGGGAAATATGCAGTACCGTCAATATTACCAGCAGCTGCAAAATGGCGGCGGATTTTATGGGGGAAGCTCGTTTGGAAGTCCGTTTGGCGGCGGTTATGGCGGTGGCGGAAGCTATGGTGGTTATGGAAGTTATGGCGGTGGATATGATTCCTGTGGAACCGGAAATCTCTGCTGTGATCTCTGGTGTGCCGACACATTGTGTGAATGTATGGGAGGCGATCTTTGCGCATGCATGTAGAGCAGACAAAAAGAATAGCAGGAGTGGGAATGTTATCCGCACTTTCTGTCCTGCTTCTAGTGGCAGGAAGTTTTGTGACGGTAAATACGCTGTTTTTGACAGCATTGGCAGCATATCTTGTGGGATATGCTATCTTTCGTTATGGACTGCCCGCCGGATTGATGCAGTGCGTGATCTGCACAGTCCTGGATGCCTTTTTAAATCCGGATAAGTTCAATTTTTTTGTTTATCTGGGATTCGGCATTTACATAATTTTCAGTGAATTTGTCTTCCAAAAGGCAAATAAGATCAAAGATCCGAAAAAAAAGATGCGCAGACAGTTGATTTATAACTGGATTTTGTTTAATATAATATATATCCCGACCGTTTTATTTTTTGAAAACATATTGCTCCGGGAAGCAGCTTTTACCGGATCAGCGCAAAAATGGATCCTTCTTGCCGTCGGACAGGTTGGCTGGTGGATCTACGATAAAGCATACCGGGAATTTTTCCGCTTCTTAAGAGAACGGAAATTATTGAAAAAATAGGAGGTTTTGAAACATGCAGTTTGCAGAATTACAAAAACAAATGATTGCCGCAATGAAGGCAAAAGATAAAGTGAGAAAAGAGGCGATTTCATCCTTAGTATCCGCTGCGAAAAAAGTAGCGATCGATGAAGGATGCCGCGATGACATTTCCGAAGAAATTGTAGGACGCGTGATCTTAAAGGAAATGAAGACCGTAAAAGAGCAGATTGACAGCTGTCCGGACAGCCGCGAAGATCTGAAAGCAGAATATCAGGCAAGATACGATATCATCGCTGAATTTGCGCCGCAGATGATGAGTGCAGAGGAAGTGGAAAGTTACATCACAGAAAAATTTGCCGATGTCGTAGCGACAAAAAATATGGGACAGATCATGAAAGCCGTTATGGGGGATCTGAAAGGAAAAGCCGACGGAAAAGTGATCAATGCGACCGTGAAGAAACTTTGCCAGTAGGAAAGAATAGAGAGGATTGGTAAGTGACCAGTAAATGATCAGGGGATGATTGTTTACTGGTTGTTTTTTGGGGAAGATTTGTGGAAAAATAATGAAAAATTTCGAAAATGCGAATGGATTATTTTTCGTTTCGTTGCTTTGAGCTATGCTTTGTGGTATAATATATAGCATAGAATAATGGGGGATATTTGATTTTATATTGTGAGGTAGAGCACATGTCGGTTTCATATAATGGATTATGGAAGCTGTTAATTGAGAAAACTGAAAAAGGTTGATTTGATGGAAAGTCATCTCGTGGATATATGTGAACTGTATTCAGGGGTTAGATCAGAGTTATATTGAAAAAATCAAATTAATGTTAGACAAATGTTCTTCAATAACAAACAAATGTAGTATTGCAACAGTTGTTGGAAAAAGTTATGGAATGCCAACGGAAGATCTTGATTTAGAAGATGTTGTGTCTGTTGTGGACAACTATAATAAGAATAAATTTAAAAAGAATCGGATAAAACTGCCTAACTCAATAGAAAATAGAATTTATAATGCAATTGCTGAGAGTTATAAAGGAGAGGACGAAGAAAGTAGCGTATATTGGTACAGGAAAGCATATAGAAATTTGGTTAATGATAAAGAATTACAGAGTAAAATTGCGAAAGAAATTAAAATAGAAGACTAATCATAGACAGGAGGGTTTTGTTATAGATGAAGCAAGAAATATTGATTAAATTGAATCTTGGCGAAGATCATGAGCGAGAATGTAAATTGGCAACTAGTGGACTTCCTGAGAGCATATGGGAGACTTATTCTTCTTTTGCGAATACCAATGGTGGCACTATTCTGCTTGGAATTAAGGAACACAGGGATTCTTTTACGATTGAAGGACTGACAGATAAACAGATTGTTAAATATCAGAAGGATTTTTGGAGCACTTTAAATGATAGAAATAAGGTGTCAAAAAATATTCTGTTAAATCATCATGTACAGGTTGTCGAGGTGGAAGATAAAAAGATACTTAAAATTGATATACCAGCGGCAGACAGACATGATAAACCGGTTTATATTGGAACAGATCCAATGAAAGGAACGTATAAAAGAGATTATGAGGGTGACTTTATTTGTACGGAAGAGGCGGTTCGGGCAATGTTTGCGGACCAGAGAGATATATCTGGAGATGTGGAAGTGCTGGATGAATTTAGCTTGGACGTTTTGAATCAAGATACAGTAAAGGGCTACCGAATTGTTTTTGAGCAGCTTCATAGCGGGCATCCATGGAATGCTCTTGAAAATGATGAGTTCCTTATGAAGTTGAGGGCAGCAGCGAAGAATAAAAATGGTACATTATCTCCAACGATAGCTGGATTATTATTCTTTGGAGAGGCTTATCATATTACGGAGATTTTCCCGAATTATTTTCTGGACTATCGTGAGGAATGCGATGATAAGGCAGTACGTTGGTTATTCCGTACACATTCTAACGAAGGTGATTGGAGTGGTAATTTATACGACTTTTTTTGCAAAGTGCGCACAAGAATGGACGATGATGTGGCAGTTCCATTTGCAAATAGACGAGATGGATACCGGGTAGACAGAGTGGATGTTCATGATGCATTGGAAGAGGCGTTGGCAAATGCGTTGGCACATGCTAATTATTATGGCAGGCGTGGAATCCTTGTTATTAAAAAGGACAAGGAACTCAGTATTTCCAATCCTGGTACTATCAGGGTGACGAAAGAAGAATTTTATGCAGGAGGCAATAGTGATCCCCGAAATCCGAATATTTTAAAGATGTTTGGTTTTGTAAATGTTGGTGAGCGTGCCGGAAGTGGTGTTGATAAGATTATGACGGCATGGAAAGAACAAAATTGGAAGAAACCGGAATTTGAGTTCTCGGAGCGTAATGACAGGGTAACATTAAAACTCGAAGTCGGACAAGTGATTTACATTCCGGGAGCTGTGGACTTGCAGGCAAATAGACAAGTAGATCCAATAGAAATTGATGAAATAAGTAATTTGAATAAAGAACAAAGAGTAATGCATTATCTTAAAAACCATGATAGCATTTCAACACAACAAGCAATGGAATTGTGTAACTATAAAACACGAGCAGGTGCACGCAGGCTACTAGATAAGATGATTCAAAATGATATTTTGAGAAAAACAGGAAGTGGACCTAGTACAAAATATATATTCAATGACGACAAGTAATGTGAAATTGAGTTGATAGATACAATCACTTATTTACTGGATACTAATATCCAAATGGTATCCAGTAATGACCGATCAGTATCCATTAGTAACCATCTACTGGATACTGATTATCACACTGATGGAGTAAGAGTAATTTGTGCAGACCGTCTGTACAAATTAGTTAGAAAGAGAACGGTGAAAAATGATTAAAATATTGATTGTAGAAGATGAAGAACCCATATCCAATCTTATTCGCATGAGCCTGACAAAAGCAGGATATCATTGTGAACAGGCATTTGATGGGGAGAGTGCAGCAGATGCTGTCGAGGCCGGATATTATGATCTGATTCTTCTTGACATTATGCTTCCGGGAATCAATGGATATGAACTGCTGGAGTACATAAAAACAAAAGAAATACCGGTTATTTTTATTACAGCGATGGGAGATCTGGATGACAGAGTGAAAGGACTTCGTGCTGGGGCAGAAGACTATATTACAAAGCCGTTTGAGATGTTAGAAGTACAGGCAAGGATTGAGACGGTGCTCCGTCGTTATCATAAAATGGAAGACAAAATAGAGATATTTGATACGACGATCGATCTTTCCTCGCGAACGGTAATGCAGGGAGGAAAACAGATCATGCTTACCTGGAAGGAGTTTGAACTGCTGTTATTTTTTGTGCGCAATAAAAACATTGCCTTATACCGTGAAACAATATATGAAAATATATGGGACAGCGATTATATGGGAGACAGCCGCACGGTTGATTTACATGTCCAGAGATTACGAAAAAAATTAAACTGGGGAGATAAAATACAGTCGGTTTATAAAGTGGGTTATCGCTTGGAGGTATGATTTGAAATTTTATTGGAAGATATTTTTTAGCTTTTTTATTTTAATCACCATTACGTTTACAATCAGTGGGACATGGATGATTTATGCACAATTTCAAGCCTCGGTGGAACGAGAGATTGAAGTCGGAAACAGTCGCAATGAGATGTACCGTACTACACTTCATAATGCGGTGGAACTTCTCCCGAAAAAATACAGCGCAAAGCAAAACAAATACATGAAAGAAATTATGCATTCTTTACAAGAGAGTATGGAAGATGGAAAAGGCACCTTTCTTGTTTACGATGAGAAAAAGAGAAAGATCTATGGGTCAGAAAAGCGCACAGAAGATAGTTCTTTACTAGATGAAGTTGATCATAAACATAAGGCATATGAAATTTGCTCTAATGAGGGAAAATATTATTTGAGAACTGTCAGTTATATGGTGACAACAGTAAATTTGAAGGGGTATTATATTGAGACACAGACAGATCTGGGGGAAGTATTTGCGCAGAGACAGGACATGACTCAGAGATATCGATACATTATTTGTAGTGTATTGCTGATTGGTGCAGTTCTTTCTCTGATTATTTCGTGGCTGCTGACGTACCGTGTCCGGGGACTGTCGGCAGCGACTGCTGAATTTGCCAATGGAAATATGGGAAAGCGGGTTAAAATCCGGGGAGGAGACGAAATCGCGGAGCTTGGGGCAGATTTTAACCGCATGGCAGATGAATTGCAGAAAAGGATGCAGGAACTGCAAGAACATGCAGAAAGTCAGGAAGCATTTACTGCGGCATTTGCGCATGAATTGAAAACGCCGCTTACTTCCATTATCGGATATGCGGAATTGATCCGGTCCATGTCGTTGTCACAGGAAGAAGAAATGATGGCAGCAGACTATATTTTTTCACAGGGAAAACGACTAGAGATGCTGTCGTATAAATTATTACACTTATTTCTTCTGCAAAACGAAGAAACGGAGTTACCACAGATGTCCGCAGAAAATCTGGGCGAAGAAGTGGAAAAGGTATTGGAACCCGTTTTGCAGAAAAAACAGCTGAAATTTACATATGAAATGCAGAAAGGAGATTTCCGTGGAAATAAAGAGTTAGTCCTTTCTCTTTTAACTAATTTGGTGGAAAATGCATGCAAGGCCTCGGAACGAGGACAGCATATTCAAATGCAGGGAAACATGATGGAGGATGGCTATTGTATCCGGATTCAGGACGAAGGAAAAGGAATCCCGGAGAGTGAACTTGAGAATGTGATCAAGCCATTTTATATGGTCAATAAATCCCGTTCAAGAAAAGAGGGCGGAGCAGGACTGGGGATGACAATTTGTGCGGAAATCGTACGCGTGCATCAGGCTTCATGGAAAATACAAAGTGTGGAGAATCGGGGAACGACGATCACAATTCAATTTCCGAAGGAGGTGGAATCTTGAAAAAAGCAGTAAAAATAATAGTTATGGTTTTGGTGGCAGCCGTTTTGTTTTTTGGAGCATTATGGATTCCCTCTTTTGTAAATACGCTGGCAGAAAATCAGAAAATTGGCCAGAAGGTTGCGATGGAAGATAAGACGGAAAATAAAAATATAGGGTTCAGTCTGAGTTATACAGAGAAGATCCGAATCTTTTCAACTTGGCCGCAAACAAGTTCTTTATATCAGGTGAAGAGTGTTTCACAGATACTGGAATACGATGATCATTTCTTTGAAAAGATAAAAAAACAGCTAGATCTTTTGATCGAAAAAAAAGTGATGAATTTCCAATATTTATCAGAAAACCTGCAGGAAGATTTTCAAAGTGCAGCGTATTATCTGGTGCAGGATAACAGCTATGAAACCAATGGATTTCCGGTATGGCTGTTTACATTTATGGATAAGAAAAATGAAACGGAATACACGCTGGCATTTGATATGGAGCAGGAAAAAATATATTATATCAATGCGGCAGGAAAGATGGTAAGAAAATTTTTTGACACAAAAGAAGAAGAGAGTGATATTTTATTCGAACTCAGAGCGCAGATGGCAGAGTATTATGGCAATGGTGGTTATATGCAATTGGCAAATAATTATGAGAGCTACCGGATGCTGCGAAAATGTCTTGTTAATTTTGACAATACAAATGATACCGTAGAGATGGATGTCGTGCTGGAACGGCCGGAAAACGGTGGGAAATATAACCGATTACAGATTTCGTTTGGAGGACTTTTTTATACCGAAGAGTATTTTGATAAGTCTGATGAAACAACAGATTCGTCGGCAATAACCTATTAAATGATACAAAAAAGATACTTCTTTTAGAGAAATATGATGCATTTGTTTTTTATAATGGCATTGTATTTCAGAAAGGAGATCTTTTTATGAAGAGAGAAAATCGAAAACATGCCATAATTTGTCTTATTTTTCTGCTTATTTTTGATGTCGCAGCCATTGCCGTTTATGCGGTTTCACAATCCGATGATAGAAAGTCAGAAAAGGGGGAAAGAATTGAAAAAACGGCGAAAGAGAATGAAAAATACACCGCCGAGGATGTTCAAAATACAGCCACTTCGAAAAGAAAAAAGGACGATGATCTCCTTGTTCTTGTAAATAAAAAGAAGGCAATTCCCAAAGAATTTCACCCGCAGCTTCATCGATTGAAAAACGGGAAATATGTGGCCGAAGTGATGTATGAAGATTTAAAAGCTATGTGGTCAGACTGCGAAGCAGATAACCCGGGATACTCTATTTTGGTAGTAAGTGCGTATCGGACGGCGGCACGGCAGACGCAGATATTACAGGAAGAAATAAGAAAAAACAGAAATGCGGGAATGAGTGAAGAGCAGGCTGAAAAAGATGCTCTCCAAACTGTCGCACCTTCCGGATACAGTGAACACGAGACCGGTCTTTGTGTAGATATCACTTCAAAAGCCAATCAAAGACTAGATCAGACTCAGGAAACAACACCGGAAAATATCTGGCTTCGCAAACATTGTGCAGAGTACGGATTTATTCTGCGCTATCCGAAAGGGAAAGAGAAGGTGACCGGATATGACTATGAATCCTGGCATTTTCGATATGTTGGAAAAGAAGCTGCAAAGGAGATTACAAGCCGGGGGCTTACATTGGAAGAATATGTCTCTACTCTCCGTAGGTAGCCTTTCCCGTCCACCTGCCTTATAATGGAAACATGGAGGTGCAAGATTATGAATCAATATGTAACAGGAGCGGTTATTAAAAAACTGCGTCAAAAAAACAATATGACACAGGCGCAGCTGGCAGACCGGCTTGGCGTGAGCGATAAAACGGTTTCCAAATGGGAGACGGGTGTTTGAGTTATAATAGGACCAAGTTAGATGAAACCACGGAGATATTCCGTTTGGCTGATATAGTCCTACTTTTTATTTTGAAAGGAGAGATTGTATGAGCAAAGTGCTAATTGAAGTCCTTATAATAATTCTTATTGCAGGCAGTTATTTGATACTGTATTCAGCAGTTAGAGTATCGGCTATAGCAGATCAAAGAATAGCGGAGATACAAAAAAGAGAAGCAGAAAAGAATTTGAGAACCACACCCGGATCAGATTGTGCATTAAACACACTTGCCATTGATGAACCACTAGAATATGCGAGACTGTATCTTGATGGGAATTTACAGATGTGGGTAGATGCAGAAGATTCCTTGACATTATAGTAATGTTCAAAAAAAGCTCTCTGTGCAATGCACAGGAGCTTTTTATATGGTGCGCCTTGCGGCGCACGTCGCTAATGGGTGAAAGTCCCTAATCTACCCTAGTAGTGGGAAGGATACAGCCAAGACCAAGGGTGTCCATCGTGAGGTGGAATCTGAAGGAAGGTGGAGGCAAATCTCTGGTCTGACGAACAGAAATCACATGAGGCTATAGTTAAGGATAAGGTTGCCATACAAACCAAAGTCCAATAACTACTCGGAATTAACTGTAGTAAATGTGGCAGATATATGGAG
>CAKRDZ010000009.1 GCA_934316845.1 uncultured Eubacterium sp.
AAGCAATAGAGATTTGTGCTAAAAGAAATGAATTATCATCTGTATATGAAAAAATATGTGAAATGGGAAAAGCTGAAATAAGTGTTCGTGTTGAGCCAAGCGGATTGTGTGATAAGACAGAGAGTACGAAATGTGGAGAAAATTCGCACAATTATATTGAACAGTATCTACAGACTGGTGATTTGGATTATCATGATAGACAAGATTTTTTTGAAGAATGTGAGACAATACGTGATAATCGAGAGGATTATTATTCGTGTTTAGAAAAAATCTTAGAGAAAGAACTTGTTAATGAAAGATATGGATGGAGAAACAGAGAAATTTTAAAGTATACAATAAATAACTTGCCTAACGCAATAGCTGATAAGTATATAAGGTCTTATTTTTTGACAGGATTAAAAGGGGGGAGAGAAGGCTTTTATCCAGGTGAAAATATAATGTATTTATGTTTGTGGAAAGTAAAACAATGTGGTAAAGAATACTGCAAAAAAGGTTTGGATAATCTACTAAACACCCACAACCTATGGATTTCGTCAGCTGGAAGAATTGGCGGTCAAGAAGAAAATATTGATGAGGATGCAGATACGAATCTTCAAAGAGTTTATAGTTTCTTGGATATTGAGAATATAGATACACTGCAGGATTTGTTTATTAGGATTCTCATAGTATTTATGCTTTCTGATAACTCTGATACAGCAGAAAATGCATTAAGAGGCATATATCATTTGATGGAAATTTATCCAAAATTAGTGGTAAAAAAAGTAGAAGAATACTGGGATAAATTTCATTATAGAGCTAAAGAATGGATGTTGATGGTTTATGAATTATTGACTGAAACTAAAGTAATGGATAAAGTTTTGCTTGAGAGATTGGTTACAAACCATATCAATGATTCGGATTTTAATGTGGCATTTTACTCAAGAATTTTACTACAAAGATTATGCGGCAAAAATGGTTTTGATATGCCAAAGGAAAAACAGAAATATTTTGCAGATATTCCAGAATATAGCACCAAGAAACTATTATCTGTAAAAAGCACAGAACAATATTTAACCGGTACTAGATATGTTATGGAATCACTCAAACGGATGACCGAGGAAATGTGGGATGACTGTAGCGACATAGAAAACAAAGTGGCAGCATATGTGAATCAAATCAGTAATGCTGATCATATGTTGTTTGATGTGGGTGGTAGAAAACAGTGCGGTGTAGCCTTGTACGATATAAATGTTGCTTTTCTTAGGGTATTGTATAAAGAATGGTATCAAGAAAGATGGGATGGAGCAGAAATTCCATTAAGTAGAATTATTCTTTCTACAAGTGAACCTTATGTTTTGTTGCAGTCTCCAGCGATATTTCCATATCAAGAAAATAAAATATTAAATGTAAAAATTGATGAGTTTGAAGAACAGGATGAAGATGACAAGGAGAAATTGTTAAAGGATATTTTCACTATGGGAATTAGTGATGACGAAGTAGTTCTTGGTGGAGCGTTAACGCAATATAGTTATAAGAAAGAACTCTTTGGCTTTATGACTACATATATTGATTTCCCTGCAATGAAAAGAGATTTTGCTTTATATGTTTGTGAGAGAAATGCAAGACTTTTAATTCATCGAAGTGAAGACTTTGTGGAGGAAAAACATTGTAACTTACTTGTGCATAATGTAGGAGTAGAGAGTTTTAAAGGCAGTAATATTATGTGTATGTTTTCACAACGTGCACTAAATCATTTCGGATGGGAAATTGTTTTTGATGATGGCTTAAAGATAGTCGATTCAAATAATAAAATGGTAGGTAGGTTTGAGTATTATTACGGCTTAAGAACGGAAATGGGAAATAGTGTTTATATGAATCAACCTGTTATTCAAAGATGGGTGGTAATTAATGAGGCGTTTACTGAAATTCAGAATATGTTAGCATATGATTTGAAGCAAGTGGCAGATGCTAAAGTCTTTGAATTTTAGTGGAAGTAACATGTATAGAAAATTTCAAGTTGGCAAGACGAAATAAAAATAATATACAACAGCGTTAAAGCAGTTATGAGTCGAAAGATTTGTAGCTGCCCTTTTTGCTGCAATACAATTAGGGTTAATCCTTTATTCAAGGAGTTAACAATCCCAAGATTAGTGTGATTCTTAATTACCTTGATTCTTTTGTCGTGATATTGATATATAACATCTAGCGTATGATATATGGAAGCATCATCAATAATCAATAGTTTATAATGTTCAAATGTTTGAGATAGTATACTTTCGATAGCAAATACCACATATTTTTTAACATTATATACAGGCATGAGAGCACTGATTGTTGGTTTCAATATTTATTCACTCCCTACATAGTATTATAATATACATTTATATATGGATTAGTAAATAACCATAATTATCCATTATGTTTCTAAAATCGCCTGATAATTTTCAATTATCAGCCTTAAAAGTCTAAAAGCAGCTATTGACTTTGACATAATCAATTTTTTAGGAACATATACTTGAAAAATCATTATCCCCAGATTTTTACACAAAAAGCTTGACAAGAAAAATATTGTGGCATATGATAGAAGAGGTTTCAATTAATAATTTATTTATAATATAGGAGTGAAGAAACGATGAAAAAAGGAATAGTATACACGTTGGTTTTATGTCTGATCTTTTTAGGGTGTCTTGTACCTACTAAGAGAGCGTCTGCCGCATCATTTAATTTAAGTGCATTTAATATAGATGGCAGAGTGACAAATATAAACGAGAAAAAGCTGACTTATAGAAAACAGACAGGCTCTTCTCCAGAGAGCTGGGCAAAACCCAAAAGCGTGAAGGTCACTGCTTCCACAAAGTTTTATCTGTGCAAAGGCTACAACACCAGTTATACAAAATATAAAGTCAAAAAGGTAGCTAGGAAAAAAGCAATAAATGCCATCTACAATAACGGTTCTAATTATGTATTTGTTTTTATGAAGAGTAATAAGGCAGTTCGTGTTATGTATGGAATGGAAAATTATGTAGGTTAATGACTAAGACTTCCTATACCAATAACAGGAAGCAACCCATAGTATGTCTTGAAGAATAACTAGGCATTTTGCCTTGGAAAACAAATTGATCCGTAAGTGACAAGGTAATTTTTTAGTTACAACTCATGGATTTAAAAGCGTCTGAACAGGAAAAACGCTATTGCTGACAATCTGATATAAGAGATATTAGGGGTATACATTAATTTTGAGTGTGAGAAGTTTTAGTTAATAATTTATATCGGAAATAAAAAATGTCTCCAGAGCAGAAGAGTGGAGTGCTTTGGGGGCGTTTTTGTTGTCAATTTCTGAAGATGAAGAATTTGTATTTTTATATACATTTTCATCGAAGAGTGTTAAAGGCTGAAAATCATTGTAAAACCTAGTAAAGCTATGCGGTATTTATTAAATTATAAAGGAGAAATTTACATGCTAAACATACTTTTCATCTGCCATGGCAATATCTGTCGCTCCCCTATGTGCGAATTTATTTTCCGTGACAAAGTTCAAAAACTAGGACTGGGAGAGCAGTTCCATATCGAATCTGCGGCGACCAGTACGGAAGAAATTGGAAATATGCCACATCATGGCACACAGCAGATTCTGTCGAGGCTTGGCATCAGTTGTTATGGCAAGCGGGCGAGACAGATCCGCAAGAAAGATTATGACGAATATGACTATTTGATCGGGATGGATGACATGAACATCCGCAATATGAAACGCGTCTTTGGCGAAGATAAAGACAAAAAGATTTACAAATTTTTGTCCTTTGCCGGGGAGGAAAGAAGTATTGCGGATCCGTGGTATACCGGGGATTTTGAACGGACTTACCGCGATGTGGACGAGGCGTGCGATGCCTTTCTTTCCTATTTGATTCAAAAAGGAGAGGTCGTGACCCGGAGTTGATTTACAATAGAAAACAATTAAAGGCATTGATCCTGCCGCTGATGTTCGAGCAGTTTTTGAATGTTATGGTAGGAATGGTCGATACGCTGATGGTGTCGAAAGCCGGAGAAGCCGCTGTGTCGGGTGTGGCATTGACGACCAATATCAATCTGCTTATCATACAGGTGATGGCGGCACTGGCGACCGGAGGAGCCGTCGTCTGTAGTCAGTACAATGGACGGAAAGATACCGAAGAGGCGACATTTGCGGCGGCACAGCTGGAAACCGTGCTTCTTGTGTTTTCGGTGGCGGCTGCGTTGATCTGTGCCGTATTTGGACACCGGATGCTGCCGGCAATTTTTGGAAAAGTGGAAGAGACGGTAATGCACAGTGCATGGATTTATATGTTTGTGACGGCGTTATCTTATCCGTTCCTTGGTGTGTATAATGCCGGTGCGGCCATTTTTCGAAGTGTCGGAAACAGCAAAGTCAGTATGATCCTTAGTGTGGTTATGAATGCGATTAATATTGTGCTAAATGCCGTGCTTGTCATGATGGGGTACGGTGTGCTTGGTGTGGCACTTGCTACATTGGTCAGCCGTATTGTGTGTGGAATATGCATGGTCGTTTTGGTGACAAAGCCATACAATCCATTGCAGCTGAAACGATTGCGGGAACTGCTGCCGAATCGAAAAATGATAACGAGAATTTTGCGGATTGGAATTCCCAGTGGAATCGAAAATAGTATGTTTCAAGTGGGAAAATTGATGGTAGTAAGCATGATCACGAGATTTGGGACGGCGGCGATCGCGGCAAACTCAGTCAGTTATTCAGTCATTGAATTCCCCAATATTCCGGGGATGTCGATGGGACTTGCCCTGATTACGGTTGTCGGAAATTGTCTGGGAGCCGGAGAAATAGAGCAGGCGAAAAAATATACAAAGAAATTGATGATACTTGCGTATGCCGGCGACTGGATTATGAACGCCCTACTGTTTGTCTTTGCCCCGCAGGTGGCTGGTGTGTTTTCACTGTCGAAAGAGGCGACCGATATGGCGGTAGAAGTGCTTCGCTGGTTCAGTTCCGTCGCCGTCTTTATCTGGCCGCTCAGTTTTACGCTTCCAAATGCATTGCGGGCGGCGGGAGATGTTAAATATACGATGCTTACCGGAATTTTGTCCATGTGGATGTTCCGCGTACTTTGCAGTTATTTTCTTGCCGTGGTATGTAATCTTGGGATTTTGGAAGTGTGGTATGGCATGTTTATTGACTGGGGTGTGCGTTCCCTGTTCTTTGTCATCCGTTATTTATCGGGAAAATGGCAGACAAAAAAAGTTATTTCATAACTATTCAGGACGCCCCTCCTCCACATTCGCATTTCGAACACTTCGTGTTCTTTTCTCGCCTTTGGCAAGGCTAAAAATGCTCATATGTGGAGGGGAGCCCTATTAGGATCTCAATGTATGGAAATCAAAGTCTCTTACGTGCAAGCACGACGATTCATTGATTTCCATACATTGGATCCTGAATAGTTACGTTATTTCATAAAAGAGGGTTGCCCGTTTTGGACAACCCTTTGATTTTATTCTTCTACATTCTCGTCTTCGCTTGCTTCTTCCGGTTCTTCGCTTTCCTTAGAATCTAAATATTCGCCGTAGCGTTCATCCACCAGCTGATCGATGTAGCCTCGGCTGAACAATGGAAATGCTTCGGTTAACTCGTCTTTTAACCGGTCTGTGATCATCAGGAAATTTTCCTCGGCACTCAGGCTTTCATCCGATGGAAGAGAAGCAAAATAGTCGTCGGTAAAATGTTCTGCGATGTAATTTTCGACGTCTTCCAGTACATTTTCTTCTTCGGAAACGAGCGTTTTGATGCTGTTTGCTTTATGTATGGAAGAAATTCCGATAATTATAAAAACAGTAAATACAATCGTCAAAACAATGACAGAAAAAGTGTTAAATATTGTAAATACGCCTAAGCCGTTTAAAAGTGCGAAAAGATAGCCAAGGACAGCAAAAACGATAAAACTGATTCCACTGAATTTAAAATCCGAATAGGTATCTTTTTTATTGACATAAACGGTACTGGCTTCCGTACGAAGGTCGGAGAGAAGTTTATTTGCTTCCTCATCCTGAATTTCAGCATATTTTTCTTCGAATTTTGGAAGCAGAAGTTCCAGATCCAGAGGTTCCTCTTCGTCGGAATCTTCCGTCAGACCGTCAAAGAGCTGATGGATATAAACCAGTTCTTTTCCTGCGACAATAATATCGTAAGCAGGGATTTCTCCTTCTTCATTTTCCGGCTGTGGACGGACAGCGCAGCTGAGCAGACCGGCACGGTTTAAGTAACCGACAAGTTTGGAAGCCGTTTCTTCACTGGCAAGAGAGCCGATGGCAACCGGTTCATTTTCGTCGATTTCTTCCGGAAGTTCTTCGACCAGATCACAGCCGCAGTCTACACAAGTAGTAACTCCATTAATATATTCATTTCTACATTTTGGACACCACATAATAAGCTCCTTTCTTAAAGCATATTTCTAATCACAATTTTATCATAGCAGGCAAAAAAAAGCAATTTATTCTTGTAGAGAATTTTCAAGAATGTTATAATGAAAAAGTGACGAACTTTAAGAACAGGAGCAGATTGCATTATGGCTTTGAAAAACAGACGTTTTTTGGCACTTTCGGATGAAATTCTGATGAGTGTAGAAAAACCTGCCAGATATACAGGAAATGAAATTAATATGGTAAAAAAAGACCCGGCATCGGTAGATGTCCGGTTTTGTATGTGTTTCCCGGATGTGTATGAGATTGGAATGTCGCATCTGGGGATCCAGATATTGTATGATATGTTTAACCAGTGGGAAGATACGTATTGCGAGAGAGTCTATTCTCCGTGGCCGGATCTTGATAAGATTATGCGGGAAAGGCAAATTCCGTTATTTGCGCTTGAAAGCCAGCAGCCGATCAAAAATTTTGACTTTTTAGGGATTACATTACAGTATGAGATGTGTTATACCAATATTTTACAGGTACTGGATCTGTCTGGGATTCCGCTGTATACGAAAGACCGCACACTGGAAGATCCGTTTGTCGTCTGCGGGGGGCCTTGTACGTATAATCCGGAGCCGATCGCGGATTTCTTTGATCTGGTTTATATTGGCGAGGGTGAGACATCATACCGCGAATTATTAGATAAATATAAAGAATGGAAAAAATCGGGAAAATCCAGACGGGAATTTTTGAAAATTGCGGCGACGGTGGATGGAATCTATGTGCCATCTTTGTACGATGTTACGTATAATCAGGATGGAACGATCCATGCCATGGTGCCAAACTGCGAGACGGCGCCGGAAAAGGTAAAAAAACAGGTCGTCAATGATCTGACTCATACGTATTATCCGGAGAAGCCATTGGTTCCTTATATCAAGGCGACGCAGGACCGCGTTGTGCTGGAGATTCAGCGGGGATGTATCCGCGGATGCCGTTTCTGCCAGGCGGGAATGATCTATCGTCCGATCCGTCCGAGAGACATTGATTATCTGAAAAAAATGGCAGTTACGATGCTCGATAATACCGGGTATGAGGAAATTACACTGAGTTCTCTGAGTTCCAGCGACTATAAAGAATTATCGGAATTGGTATACTTTTTGATCGATGAGTGTGATGAGCGAAAGATCAATATTTCGCTGCCGTCACTACGAATCGATGCCTTTTCTCTGGATGTCATGAGCAAAGTGCAGGATGTCAAAAAGAGCAGTCTGACGTTTGCACCGGAGGCAGGATCCCAGCGGATGCGCAATGTGATCAATAAAGGTCTTACCGAAGAAGTAATCTTGTCGGGCGCATGGGAGGCGTTTCAGGGCGGCTGGAACCGTGTAAAATTGTACTTTATGCTGGGACTTCCGGGCGAACGGGAAAACGATATCGAGCAGATCGCGGTGCTGGCGGATAAAATCGCTGCCAAATATTTTGAACTGCCCAAAGAGGAACGTCATGGACGGCCGGAGATCGTGGCAAGTTCGTCCTTTTTTGTACCGAAACCATTTACGCCGTTCCAATGGTCACCGATGAATACCGCAGAGCAATTTGAGTCGAAGCGGCGTTTCCTGCTTGGGAAAGTGAAAGAGCAGTTAAACCAGCGCTCGATCCGTTATCAGTGCCACGATGCCGTCACTTCCGAGTTAGAGGGAATCTTTGCCAGAGGCGACCGCAAACTGTGCAAAGTGATCGAAGATGCGTACCGCAGAGGGTGTATTTTTGACGCGTGGACAGATTATTTTAGAGAAGATGTATGGGAACAGGTAATGGATGAAAATGGTGTTTCGCGC
Organism: uncultured Eubacterium sp.; assembly: GCA_934316845.1. Taxonomy (GTDB): domain Bacteria; phylum Bacillota; class Clostridia; order Lachnospirales; family Lachnospiraceae; genus Eubacterium_F. The sequence continues at coordinate 8,226 of CAKRDZ010000009.1, forward strand.
TATTTCTATAATTACCGCGAGCGGGACAAAGATGAAATTTTCCCGTGGGATTTTATCGATATTGGAGTTTCCAAAAATTTCCTGTATCGCGAATATGAAAATTCGTTGCAGGAAAAAGTGACCCCGAATTGCCGGGCAAAATGCAGTGGATGTGGAGCCGCCAAATTTGGTTCAGGTGTCTGCATGGAATGGAGGCAGGCATGAAAACAAGATTTCGTTTTACAAAAACCGGTTCGATCAAATTTATCGGACACCTCGACTGTATGCGCTTTTTCCAGAAAGCACTGCGAAGAGCGAAGATGGATGTGGCATATTCGCAGGGATTTAACCCACATCAGATCATGAGTTTTGCTTCTCCGTTAAGCGTCGGTCTGACGAGCGATGGAGAATATATAGATATTGAATTCGTCTCCCTTCCTTCGGACGATCCGGACGAAGTCGTACAGTACTTAAATACGTGCATGACGGACGAATTATTTGTGACGGAGATGAAAGTCCTCCCGGATAAAACCAGGACATCCATGGCATTGCTGAATGCCTGTGATTATATGATCACGGTGAAAAAGGAAGAATATTTCTGGAAAAATATGGTAAACACAGAAGGCGGTGCTGTCGGAGAATTTTCTTTGCAGGAAACCTTTGAAGCATTTATGCAGCAGCCGCAGATCGTCATTTTGAAAAAGACAAAAAAGAGCGAAAAAGAGATGGATATCAAACCGTATATCCGGCAATACGCATTTGACAGACAGACATTTGAAGAAAAGACCGAGGAAGCGCTTCCGAAACTTCATAACGAATTTGACAGTGAAGACTGCCTGTTTTTGCAGCTGACTTCCGGCAGTTCGATCAATATCAAACCGGAGCACGTCCTGCAGGCGTTTGAACAGTACGTACAGGCGCAGTTTCAGCCGTATTCGTACCAGATCCACAGACTTCAGATGTACTTTATGGACGAGGAAGGAGAGACTTCCGAATGATAGACAGACAGCTTGCCGTAATTCACTATAAAAACCATCTTTTGTCCGCTGCGTTTCAGGAAAATGAACTGTACGATGTCATTGTGGAACCGGTCGAAACAGAGCAGACAATTGCCATTGGCGACATTTACCTTGCCAAAGTAAAAAACGTAGTGCCCAATATACAGGCAGCCTTTTTGGAAGTTTCCAAAAATAACATGTGTTATCTTCCGTTAAAAAAACATGAATTTTCAGAAGTGATGCAGGGGATGGAAATTCCGGTTCAGATCATAAAGCCGGCAGTAAAAAGCAAACAGGCGGTTTGCTCTCGAAAACTGGAATTGGCAGGGATGTACGCGGTTGTAACGACAGATATCACCACAAAAAATATTTCAAAAAAGATTACTGACCAGACGCAGCGGGAAAGGCTAAAAAAACTCCTGGAAGAATTTGGAAAAGAAGAATTTGGATTGATTGTTCGTACAACTGCTCAAAATGTAGAGGATGATGTGATCCGGAAAGAGTGCCGGCATCTGATTGAAAAGATGCGGACATTGCTGGATAAAGCGCAGCACCGTGTCTGTTTTTCCAAGTTGTATGGGGCAGAACGCGAAGTGATCCGATATATAAAAGCAAATGGGAATCATTTTTTTGACCGGATCATAACCGATCAAAAAGAAATATTTGACGAATTGCAAAATGACCTGCAGCTGCGGGAAGAAAATATATGTTTTTATGAAGATTCTTACCCATTAGATAAACTGCTTGGGATCTCGTCCCAGATTGAGAAGTGTCAGAGAAAGCATGTGTGGCTGAAAAGCGGGGGATCACTTGTGATCGAACCGACGGAAGCACTGACGGTGATCGATGTCAATACCCAGAAGGCGATTCAGGGAAAACGCAATAAAGAACATACCTTTTTTAAACTCAACCGCGAAGCGGCGGCAGAGGCGGTACGGCAGATAAGGCTTCGGAATCTATCCGGTATTATTCTGATTGATTTTATTGATATGGAAGAAAAAGAACATATCGAGGAATTGATGTCGATTTTGGAGCAGGAGACAAAAAAAGACCATATACCGACAAAAGTTATTGATATGACGGCACTCGGACTGGTAGAAATTACCAGAAAAAAAGCACGGAAACCATTGTACGAATTCTTTGGAAGGGAGAAAGAAGAAAAATATGAAGCAAAAAATTAGAAACCGGATAAAAGCGATTGACAAAAAGCAAATGAAGACAACCGCAAAGGAACTGGGAATCCTTGCCGCGGTAATAAGCGTGGTCACATTGCTGGCTTATGCGGCAAATGGAATTTATCCTTTCGGGGAACATTCTATCGCGCGCGGAGATATGGTACAGCAGACAATCCCAAATGGAATGTACTACGTATGGGATATTCTTCACGGAAAAGCAAGCCCGTTTTTCACCTGGAATTCTGCCTTTGGAATGGATCTCTCCGGAGCCTGTTCACTAAGTTCGATGTTATGTCCGTTGAACCTGCTTTTGTTCTTCTGCCCACGGGGTGCGATTTATTATTTTGCTAACTTTTTTGTTATTTTAAAAATGATAGGCATTGGCTTTGCCATGTATTTCTATCTCCGCCGTTACAAACTGCCGGCCATTGTTCCGATTTTAGGTGGTGCAGTGTATGCATTCGGTGCAGCAAGTCTGGTACATTTTCAAATTATGATGGTAATGGATGCCGCCTTTTTCCTGCCACTTTTGATGATTGGACTGGACCGGCTCATCCAATTAAAACGCAGCCGCTTTTTTATCGTTACCCTTGCACTGGCAATGATTACCAATGCATATACCGGCTGTATTCTGTGTATTTTCCTGTTTATGACAAGCGGACTCCGTATTCTCGCAGCTCCGTGGAAGGAGACAGAGAGCCGGAGAAAGACGGTGCTGCGTCTGTTTTTTGCCGTTGCGGCGGGATGTCTGTTAAGCGCTGTCGTGGCAATTCCGGCATTACATAGTATCACAAGTACGTCAAGATATCAGACCGGCGATCTGATGCAGACATATCAGAATGCAATCAAGGCCGTATGGAGCGATTCGGATTGGAAGGCAGTAGAGCGCATGGTTGTCAATATGTCCCTGCCGCTGGCTGCAATCGTATATTTTATCATTGCCGGCAAAGGAACCATAAAAGAAAAAGCAAGAAACTATCTGGCACACATCCTTCGCCTTGTATTTCTGGCAGCTTCTGTAATCGTTCCGGGAACCGAACTTTTGTGGCATGGGGGAAGCCGTGCCATGTGGCCGCTCCGGTTTATTTATGTAATTACGTTTTCGCTCATTGATTTTGCTGTCCGCCTGATGGCAGATAATTATGAGAAAGAAAAGAAATCTCTTGCCCAGAACGACCGGCAGAAGAAACTACGTATACTGGCGCTGTCCGTAACAGGTGTTACGGTAATTATGACATTTGTCTGGAAAAAAATCTACGAAAATTACTGTGAAGGGCCGGATTATGGCACACTGCAGGACGGATATCTGTGTATTGCGGTAGAGATTATTTTCCTGTTATTATACCTTGTATTGTTTAAAATAAAAAAAGCCAGATGGGGGATCGCTGTGCTTTTATGTGTGGAACTTGTCGGCACGACCTTGATCAGTTATGCACCAAATAAGGACAACATTACGGTGTTTGATGCAAAATATCTGGAGGCCGCCAATAATCTAGGCAAAAGTCTTGACCCGGATACGGAGCCGTTTGAGCGTATCAAAAATATGGATTACAAAGTAGATCACATGGAGTATTCCATCGTAGCAGGCAAGCAGGCGATTTCCAATTATTGGCATGTAATCAGCCCGGATCTTCAGCCGATGTTTTCTTCGCTTGGATATACGATCAACTGGACACAGCTTCTGGATACCGGTGGCACGATCTTCAGTGACAGTTTGTTCCAGATTAAAAATGCAGTGAGCGAGAGAGAACTTCCGACGCTTCTTTATGATAAGGTAAAGGATGTGGAAGGCGGCGAAGAAGATTCGCTCTCCTTATATAAAGCAAAACTAACGATGCCGTTTGCTGTCCAAATCAATACAGCGTCTCTGGCAGCTTCGGCGGATAAATTTGCAGCGCAGAATGATCTGTTCCGTGCTGTCTCCGGAGCAGAACAGCCGCTTATCACAGACGTAAGTTCGCAGATCAACAATGGAATGATCTCTCTTGCGGTTACCGGCGGCAAAAAAGTAATTTATTTTTACGGAACAAATACAGGCGAAAATCCGGTGACGGTCTACGTGGATGGACAGCCGGTAAAAATCCCTGCTTCCAGTTATTATGAAAATGAGCAGTACCCAAATGATTTTTGTAACGGTCTTGTCTGTCTTGGCGCATTTGAAAACCAAAATGTACTGATCCAGTTTGCAACCGGTGCACCGGTTACGGATCTGCATGTGGGTGTGCTTGATTATACCCTGCTGGAGCAGACCGCTTCCCGGCTTAATACGACCGGTATGCAGGTGGAAAATCTTAAGCAAAAGCACAGTGGAGCCACTTTTGATGTAAAAAATGCAGAGAAGGGAACCATTTTTATCCCGGTTCCTTTTGACAAAAACTGGATATGCAGGGTGAATGGTGAAAATGTTTCCGATCAGGTTACATCCATTGACGGTATGATGGGAATCCCGGTTGCAGAGGGAACCAATACGATTTCCATAAAGTATCAGGCAGAGGGAAGAGTACAGGGCGGCATTATCACGTTCGCAGCCCTTCTTATCTGTTGCAGTGTGTGGCTTCTGAACCGCAGAGGATTTTTTGAACGTCACACAAAAAATGTGCAGGAAGCTGCCGCATGGATTGTCTTTGCGGTGTTTGTCGCGGCGTGTATCGTATTTGTATTCGCGATGTTTGTCATACCGGCACGCCAATATATGACAACTCTGTCTGAAATGGAAGACGTGAATTAGCGAAAATGTACAATTTTTTTCAAAAAGAAGACAAAATTTGTGCATTTTACAATAATTTTGATAAAATCACAAAAAAAACTTGCTGAAAATGAATTATATGGTATAATGGAAAGCGGTGTAGTGAAAGCCATTGCGGTTTTTCTACTCAAAAAGCTATCGAAACTGCCTTTTTTTAGTATTACATAACTCGTACAAAGAGAGCAGATCGAATAAAAACAGAATTTGGAAGGAGCAAAATGAAAATGGCAAACATGAATGATTGTCCAGAAAAGCTGCCATTGACTGATGAGTATTTGGAAAAAATGAATGCTTATTGGCGTGCAGCAAACTATTTAGCAGCAGCTCAGCTTTACATGCTTGACAACCCTCTTTTACGTGAGCCTCTCACAAGAGATCAGGTAAAGAAAAAAATCGTAGGTCACTGGGGTACAGTTCCGGGACAGAACTTTGTTTATACGCATTTAAACAGAGCTATCAAAAAATATGATTTGGATATGGTATTGATTTCCGGTCCTGGTCACGGTGGAAACTTCTTCGTAGCAAACTCCTACTTGGAAGGACACTACAGTGAGATTTATCCAAACGTAAGTGAAGATATTGAAGGTATGAAGAGACTCTGCAAACAGTTCTCTTTCCCAGGCGGTATTTCCAGCCACGTAGCACCGGAGACTCCTGGTTCTATCAACGAAGGTGGTGAGCTTGGTTACTCCATCGCTCATGCATTCGGTTCTGTATTTGATAACCCAGGTCTGATCACAGCTACTATCGTAGGTGATGGTGAAGCTGAGACAGGTCCACTTGCTACAGCTTGGCATTGTAATAAATTCTTGAATCCTGTTACTGACGGTGCGGTTCTTCCAATCCTTCACTTGAACGGATACAAGATCAGCAACCCTACTGTATTCGCACGTATTTCTCATGAAGAAGTAGAAGACTTCTTTAAGGGATGCGGATGGGAGCCAATCTTCGTAGAAGACGATATGAAGAGTCCGGATTATATCATGACAATGCATCGTAAGATGGCTGAGGCTCTTGATACAGCAGTAGAAAAGATCAAAGCAATCCAGAAAGATGCTCGTGAAAATGGTAACACAGAGCGCCCAATCTGGCCAATGATCGTTCTTCGTACTCCTAAGGGATGGACAGGTCCTAAATTTGATGATGACGGAAATAAGATCGAAGATTCTTTCCGTGCTCACCAGGTACCTATCACAATGGAGAAACCGGAGCATTTGGAACAGTTGAAAGAATGGTTGCTCAGCTACAAACCGGAAGAGCTTTTCGATGAGAATGCTCAGTTGATCCCAGAATTGAAAGCACTTGCACCAGTTGGCGATGCACGTATCAGTGCAAACCCACATGCAAACGGTGGTCTTTTGCTGAGAGATCTTCGTCTCCCAGACTTCCGTGAGTATGGTGTAGATGTACCAAAACCGGGTTCTGTTGAAAAACAGGATATGATCGAGCTTGGTGCATTTGTACGTGATATCTTCAAATTGAACGAAGAGACAAAGAACTTCCGTATTTTCGGACCGGACGAGACAATGTCTAACCGTCTGTATCATGCATTTGAAGCTACAAACCGTGACTTCATGGCTGAAAAATACGATGATGATGATAAACTTGCAAACGATGGACGTATCATGGACTCTTACCTGAGCGAGCATATGTGCGAAGGATGGTTAGAGGGATATCTTTTGACAGGTCGTCATGGATTCTTCGCTTCTTACGAAGCATTTATCCGTGTAGTAGACTCTATGGCTGCTCAGCATGCAAAATGGTTGAAAGTTACATCCGAACTTCCATGGAGACAGAAGATCGCTTCCTTGAACCTTCTTCTTACATCCAACGTATGGCAGCAGGACCACAACGGATTTACGCATCAGGATCCTGGATTCCTCGATCACATCGCTAACAAAAAAGCAGATGTTGTTCGTATGTATCTGCCACCAGACGCTAACTGTCTGCTTTCCTGCTTCGATCACTGTATCAGAAGTAAGAACTATGTAAACGTAATCGTAGCATCCAAGCACCCAAGTCACCAGTGGCTGACTATGGAGCAGGCTGTAAAACATTGTTCTCAGGGTATCGGTATCTGGGAATGGGCAAGTAACGATCAGGGCGAAGAGCCGGATGTAGTACTTGCATGCTGCGGTGATACACCTACAAAAGAGGCTTTGGCTGCTGTTACAATCCTTCGTGACAACATTCCTGACCTCAAGATCCGTTTCGTAAACGTAGTTGACCTTATGAAGCTGGAATCCAATTCCAAACATCCTCACGGATTGACAGATGCAGAATATGATGCTATCTTCACAAAAGATAAACCAATCATCTTCGCATTCCACGGATATCCAACTTTGATTCATGAGTTGACATACTATAGAACAAACCGTAATCTTCATGTATTTGGATATCAGGAAGAGGGTACGATCACAACTCCATTCGACATGAGAGTTCAGAACAAGATCGACCGTTTCAACTTGACAAAATCTGTCATCGAGAACCTTCCACAGCTTGGAAACAAAGGTTCCTTCTTGATCCAGAAGATGAACGATATGCTCGTAGCTCACAAACAGTACATCCACGAAGAAGGTATCGATCTTCCGGAAGTACGTGACTGGGTATGGCATACACCGGAAGATAAATAATTTGAAAATTATTGTAACTATTCAGGATCAATGTATGAAAATCAACGAATCGTCGTGCTTGCACGTAAGAGACTTTGATTTTCATACATTTAGATCCTAATAGGGCTCCCCCTCCCCATATGAGCATTTTTAGCCTTGCCAAAGGCGGGAAAGAACACGAAGTGTTCGAAATGCGAATGTGTGGGAGGGGGCCTGAATAGTTACAAAGTGTATTGAAGTTCAGATCCCCGCAGGCAGTTGTCTGTGGGGATTTTAAATTCATAAAAAATTTGAAAAAAACATTCTTTTGTGATATGATTAAAACTAAAGGTAAAAGTACGTTGTGTAAAAAGGTATATTGGTTTAGAAATCCATATGGAAAATTATGGTAATTGATGGGATTATAGAAACTCGCACCATTGGTGCGAGAAATGGGGAGCTGCGCTATGAAGAAAGATGAGATATTTGGATATGAACCGCTTGTAGATGAGTTAAAAGAATTAATTCATAAAAAACAGTATCAAGTTATAAAGTTGATTAATTCTGAAACAATAATAAATCTATATTGATTTATTATTGTTTCATAGAAGGTTAAGAAGTCTGATAGCAATAGAACTAAAAATTGGTGAATTTGAAGCTGAATATGCTGGCAAGATGCAGCTGTATTTGTCTGCATTGGATGAGCAAGTGAAATTACCAGAGGAGAATCCATCAATTGGAATTATTATTTGCAAAAGCAAGGATAAAACTTATGTGGAATACGCATTAAAGAATAGCAATTCTCCGATTGGAGTGGCAACATATAAGTTGAGGAATACCTTGCCAAAACATATGAAAGAAATGCTGCCGGGGCCGGAGGAGATTGCTAAAAGATTGAAAATATTTGAAGAATAGATGACGATAAATTTGAATTAATATATTGTATCTTTTCATAGAATAGTATATATTATAAATAGGAAAACAAAATGTTTTCTTCATCACATTATGAGTCTTGTGACGGTTCTGACAAGACATTAAACGAAAAGTGACCGAGTGATGAGAGGTGTGACGGTTCTGACACCTCGGTAAATAAAAAGTGACCGAGTGATGAAATTTTCGAGAGAGAGGGGACAATCTCTTCTTTTTAATAAACTAAGGAGAGTGTTCGTGCCTAGTTACACAAACAAGCATATAAAGGAGTAATCATCGTGGCTAAGATAGTTATAAACCATTTGGGATCCATACATCATGTCGAAATGGATATAAAACGAGTGAATATTTTTATTGGAGAACAAGCTACCGGGAAAAGTACGTTATGTAAAGCGGTATATTATTTTAGAAATTTAAAAGAGGTTTTGCTGGACTATTACTATACTGTTGGGCAAGAAGGCGAAAGCAGTAGAGGGTTACTCAAAGAACTAAGCAGCAGACTTAAAGATTCATTTGTCAGTCTTTTTGGGTACAGCTGGCAATTGCCGGCAGACTTATCTATGGACTATTATTATTCCGAACAGCACTGGGTAAAAATTAAATTAATGCAGGCAGAGAGAAAATATATTTCTGTTGAGTTTAGTAAAATACTATTAGAAGAATTGCAGACTCTGGATAATTATGCAAATAAATTTTATGAGTCCATAACGGCAATTAATGGACGGTCAATATTACCAGTATTAGAAAACAAAAAATTCTATGAATATTTGGAAAATGAGGTTTCACGGATACTTGTAGACGATATGACAACATACTATATCCCTGCCGGAAGAGGTCTGCTTTCTTTATTATGCAATCAAAAAACGTATTTGAATTATGGAGAACTTGATCCTATTAATCGGAAATTTATGCAGACCATAGAGACATTACAGCCTAAATTTGCAGATGGAACAACACACGTTCATAAGTATTATCCCATTTCTGAAAGAAAATTTAATGTTAAGAAAATAAGCGAAGAAATTATTCACGGAATGAAAGGGGAATACTTTTATCAAAAAGGCAGAGAGTATCTGCAAATGGAAAACAGTGAGGAAGAAATTGCAATAAACTTCACCTCGTCAGGGCAACAGGAGATTTTATGGCTGTATAATCAATTATATGTTTTGATGTTAAAAGACGAAAAAGCTTTTGTTATAATTGAAGAACCAGAAGCTCATTTATACCCGATTTTGCAGAAAAATATAGTAGATTTTATTGTTAAATATATAAATATTACCGGTGGATCAGCAATAATTACGACACATAGTCCGTATATTTTGACTGAAACAAACAATCTGTGTTTTATAGGAAAAATGAAAAACAATGATAGTATCCGCAAAGAAGTTGAAAAACTTGTCGGAAAGTGGGCCTACATTTTTTTAGAGGAACTGAATGCCTACAAGTTAAGTAATGGTTTGCATGGAACAGAGGTGCTTTCTTTGATTGAAAAAGAAACCGGGGAACTATTAGCAGAAGAGATTGATGATATTAGTCAGGAAATTAATGAAATATACAGTAAACTGTTTTATATGGAGGAAGGACTTATCGCCGATGAAAAAAATTGACAATTTTTCTGAAGTATTATGTGCAGGAAAGAGCAAAACTTTAGTGGATCCAAAATCTGAAGTGAATGCTAAAATTTATATTAAAGCAAAAGATGATTTAAAATTAGTAAATGTGGATCATGCGCTGATCGATCAAAGTATCGATACCAAAAAGTGTGATTTTATGGTATTAGGGATTAACAGTAATAAAACACATATGATTGAGTTAAAAGGAATTAATATAGAGGAAGCGTTTAAACAAATATCGAACACAATTGAATATTTATTTCATGATCCGCAATTAAATTATTGTGTAATTTTACGGGAAGTTCTTGATGCATATATAGCAAGCCCTGAACGTCAAAAAGTTCCAAACATTCCTTCGACGAGAGAAAAAGAACTTGCTAAAAAATTAGTTAGAGGGAATAAGCACAAACCGGATAATATATTTGATTTGATACATTTTGTTAAAGTAGTGAAAAACCAACGAAGAGCAGCCCAAAGTGGAAGACAAATAATCATTTCAGGTCGTGCCCCGTTGGAATTAGATTAGACATAGATAGCGGCTTAACAGCAAATTTCTGTAGTTAAGCCGTTATCTATTTAATAGCAAGAAAAATGTTTACAATCAGCGGTTAGTATTACTTATTAGCTACGTTAATAAACTTCTTACCTACCTGAACCTTTACTGCAAACTTATTTTTTAAGATAAGTTTTTTACCATTCTTTTTAACGATACATTTTTTTGTCCCTTTAGAGGATAAAATGTATACTTTACCTTTCTTCGTTAAAAAGACAAGGTTGCCACTCTTCTCTATAAAGGCAGCTGATTTAACTCCAGAATATTTCTTACTCTTACTGCTTCCTTTCCAAGCGAGTTTTCCCTTAGTAAGTTTGTACTTACTTGTAATTTTACTTCCCAGAGAAAGACAGTTATAACCACCTTTCTTTGTTACAGATATTTTTGTGTTTGTAACTGGTGTTGGCATAACAACAGGAATATCTGGGGTTGAAGGAGTAAATATAGGACTAACTGTTGGAGTTGGAGTTGCAGGAGAAATAGGAACATTAGGAGTAGCTACAGGAATGGTTGGAGTAGGGGTGGGAATGTTTGATGGTGTCGGAGTTGGCGTATTACCTGATGATGGAATTGGCCTAAGATCAGGATACTGAGAACGATCACTATCCATTATAGACTTAATTTCATCAGCAGTGTATGTGTAGTAAGAGTCGCCAGACATTAGTTTAAAACCAATTACAAACTGACCATTAGTATCAAATATGAAAGATTCAACATCCTCTACAGGAGAAAAATATCCATCATTGTTTGGTACCCTGACTGGATATGAAACATCTATTTCGCCAAAATCATAGCTTTTCCAGTATATAACATCATCTGTTTCAATACACCAGAGTGTTCCATATTTGTCGAATTTAAATGGAGCAGTACTGTGAGTTAAATATATTGGATCATCATTTCCTACTTTTAGGTACATATCGTTATTAGTAAGAATGATTAGAATCCGTTCTACGCCATTAACTACACATGTAGATGTTTCTGCTATTTCAGATTTATCCCATGGTAAGTTAGTATCTGCTTTGGCTGTATTTGTATAAAACATTGTACAAATAACCATTGCTAACATTGTTAATAAAGCTACATATTTGTGTGTTTTCTTATTCATAGAAAACCCTCCAATCATTTTTTCAATGTACAGAAGCATTAGCGTGTTGCTAATATACCTCTGAAAGGGAAGAGCAGTAGTTTAATTTCTACCGCTCTTTCGTTGTGTATTTGAAATTAATATTTAAGTACATTAGTAGAACCAGAAGCTTTTTTGACTTTAGTTACAAAACCACCTGAAAACACAAGTTTTTTTGCACCTTTTTTGACAATAAGCTTCTTTTTACCGTTCTTAGCTGAGATAGTATATACTTTCCCGTTTTTGGTCATATAAATAAGATTATTACTCTTTTTAATATAACCAGCTGACTTAACACTTTTTACCTTACCACTCTTTTTACCTAATTTCCAAGTAAGAGCTCCACGCTTCAACTTATAATTGCCAAGCAATTTAAGATTGCTGTAGATAGAATAAGTAGATTTACTTTTCTTTACAGAAATCTTATTAACTTTAGTATTAGGAGTTGGAGTAACATAAGGAGTAGGCTCTACATTAGGAGTAACAGGAACAACTGGAGTTACAGGCGTGACAGGTGTCACAGGAGTAACAGGAGTTATTGGTGTAGGAGTTGGAGCAATAGGCGTTGGTGTTGGGTCAGGATCATCGTCAGGAGATAAAAAAGAATTAAGTTCATCGAGTGTAAGAACTGGATATGTTTCACCATCTTCTTTTAGTTTATATCCAATAACAAAGTTATTTTCATCATAAACTAAAGAATGAATATAAATCAGGTCAAACTCAGATATGCTATTGAATATGGCAGGGTATCCTATTAATTCATAATTCCACCAACGTAAAGAAGAATTATAATCTTTGACCCATACAGTACCATATTTATCAAATCCAACATCTAATGTATCTCCATAAACGAATTTGGGTTCTTCATTTCCAATTTGCATGTAAATATATGTGTTTTCATACACTGTTAATGTCCGAACAACACCATCTACAGTGCAAGTGCAAGTTTTAACAACCTTACAATCTGGAAGATCATCTGCCTTAGCAGTAGTACCGCCTAACAAGATGAAGCAAGTTAACAGTGCCATAAACAAAAACGCTGTTGTTGTTTTCTTAATCATAATGATTCCTCCAATCATTTTTTCAAGGTACAGAAGTATTAGCGTGTTGCTAATATACCTCTGAAAGGGTTTACGAGCAACAAGGCTAAATCCTTAAATTCCTGCAATACAATTTGCTAATAGAAGAGCAGTAGAAAACTCTACTGCCCCTTAGGAAAATATTTGTTAAATTAATAATTAACTACATTTGTAGAACCTGAACTCTTTTTGATTTTAGTTACAAAGCCACCCTTAAATACAAGCTTTCTTGCGCCTTTTTTAAGGATAACTTTCTTCTTACCTTTGGAAGAAATAATATAGGCTTTGCCATTTTTAGTTATATAAATAAGATTTTTACTCTTCTTAATATAACCTGCAGCCTTAACATTCTTCACTTTGCCAGTCTTCTTGCCAACATTCCAGGTAAGAGTTCCTTTTTTTAGTCCATAACTACTCATTAATTTGCTTCCCACATAGAGAGAAATCTTTGATTTCTGTTTCTTAATAGAAATCTTTTGAGGAGCATTCGGACTAGTTGTAGGATTTGTTGTAACATCTGGTGTTACACTTGGTGTAACGTTTGGTGTTACAACAGGAACAGTTGGCACAGGCGTTGTTACTCCTGGATTAACAGGTGTAACAGGTTGCGATGGACTAGATGGGATCGGCTTAGGCGTGGATGGTGCTGTTGGAGTAGGAGTAGGATCAGGGTCTTTTTTGGGGTTATCAGCTATTTTTTCAACAATCTCATCATATGAATATATTGGATATACATCACCTGAAATTGTTTTATATCCAACAACATATTCATTGTTTTCATCAAAGACTACTGAAACAGCATCGTTAACCCAAATTTGATTACGATACATATAATTTTTATATGTCCTAGCTTCATCGTATTGAAGATAATAGTTCCATCCAGAAATAGAGTTATTATCTCCATCAACAAGCCAAATAGTGCCATAGCGATCAAATCCATAACTTATAGGATTATCACTCGTCAAATAAAAAATCCCTTTAGGTCCTTTAATATGAAATTGTCCTTCTGTATAGAAGTCCCCATCAACTTCTTTATCCTCACCCTCATACACCCAAGTAGATATTGTCTCTCCATCTTTAGTATATGTGTAAACAGGATACTTGCTCTGACCATCAGAACTATCCGCCCGGACAACAACTGGTGATACACTAAAGCAAATTACAAGCGCCATAATAACCATTGATAACGTAACTAAGACTTTTTTGTTCATAAACATTTCCTCCTATCAATTTGCTGCATTTTGCATACAGCATTTTTTACCTTTTATCCTCTTTTTCTTTACCTGATATAAAATTTTATTAAACTTCGATATGAAATTATCAAGGTGCGAGATTGTTTTTTTTATCCGAATATATGTTCTTTAATTATGAACAAAATGTAAAAAAAAAAAAAACAATCTGTAAAGAGCATATCACAAGAAGAGTTTTTTTTCAATACAAACATAAAAAATAATTAGAAAATGTTTCCAATGTTGCCGATAAAAAAGAGAAAATGATATAAAAAAAGGCAGAAAACAGCAGAAGAGATGGATGAAAAAATCGGCAACATCGGCAACGGAATCGTTACAGAAACGCATTTTTTACATACATAAGATCCGTTCTTTTAGCAAAAAAAGAGTAGATTCATCCGGAAAATATCTGGTAAACATATCATAAATGCAGGAATATAGGGAATATTCATTATGGCAAAGAAAAAAATATCTCGCCACAGCAGAATGTCGAAACCGAAGTACATCATCCACAAATTGAAAGGTCTCCCCCAAGCCTCTCGGAAAAATAATATATAATTTGGATTTGTATGAAAAGCCGGTCAATGTATGTATGAACTCAAAAGTGATCGGCACTTCAAAGATTTGGCAGGCTGCAATATAAGGAAAAATTTCGGAAATCAACAATTTGCTGCAAAACGGATCAAGGGAATAACATTTTTTCTGCCATTCATCCCAATCCATCTTTGTGGCCGGAATAAAGTTTTCCTGCGAACAAACGCAGTAATCCGGACCTGCCGCGGATTCCCTCACCGCATAAAATAAATCAATGATGGTTTGCTGTGTGGTAGGGAAAGAAAAATTTGCTGTATCCATCGCTTTCAAACGATGACAGTAATTTGAAAACATATGATAGAGGATGTCCCTCTTGAGTTCAGAGGGAAACGTATAATATTTTATTTTTTCATATAATACAGCGGACTTCCGAAAGAGTCTTAGATCCGACATCGTATTTTCAATATAGGCAATCCTCATTCTGCTGTTTTTATGAAATATAGAAAAACGTTCCATTATGTCAAATGTTTCTGAAATTTTACCGGCTATTAAAATATAAAGATAGGGGAGCTTTTGCGCAGATAAAATGCGAAACAGCTCAATAAATCCGGCAGTTGCATCACAGATATCATCCAGACATAACAGCGTTTTGCGTGTCCGGCTGATTCCGTTTTCTTTCAAGTAGGGAACAAGCTGTTCGATCAGATCAGGTTCGGAAGAAATCTCAGTAAAAGATAAGTAGTAAATATTCCAGCCCGGATGATTTTCTGCAGTGGTGATACAAAGAGCACACAAAAAAGTAGTCTTTCCGCTGCCGGGGCCGGACATCAAAAAAACAGGGGAAAAGAAGTCATTCATTTCAAATATGTATTTTATAACAGAGTGAATGAGTTCTATATATTTCATGTTTGTAATGTGAAGTTTGTTGAGGACAGCCTGAAAGATAATATCACTGCAACTTGGAAAATGATAAAAAACATTACGGATATTTTCCTTCTCTGACGGCGTTAAGCCGGAATGTTCCAAAACGGCTCTGTTTACCGAAATAACAACATCGTTTATAGAGGAAGAGGAATAGATCCTGCATCTGTGACTGGGATCAAATGTATAACCAATTCCCGAAACAGACTGAAAAATCTCTCCTGCCACTTTTTTATCAAACGAGGAATCCAGTTTACGGAGTTTTGTCTTTATGCGTGAAATCTGCTGCTTTATTCCCGGAAACTGGTCTGATTCCAAATGATCATCAAATAAACTTTCCAATGAAGAAAATGTGCATATGCGGTTCTGATTTTCAATCAGATAATTTAATAATATCAACTGACTGCGCGTGAGATGATACGTTGAATAAGAAATGGTATTAAAATCTTTCGAATTACTACAGTTTCCGGTCGCCAGGTCTATATACAAGTTGGGGGTGATCTCTAATATCTTTATCATTCTTTTCTCCAATCCATACAATGGTGTATTAAAAAAATTGAATATGGTTACTTTATCGTTACTTTTTTTCTTTACAATGGTGGCATCATAAAACACGGAAGGAGTGATATACGATGCCGGATGAAATGATAAAATCTTTTTTGGAAAAGATTATCGACATAACAGATCAGGTATCAGAAGCATGTGAATTTTTGCTGCAATATTACCATGTTGCATTGGCTGAAAAAGAATTTAAGCATACTTCGAACAAAGAAAAGGAGGTTAAAAATGTCAGGTAAAAGTAAAATCATTATTCCATGTAGATTGGCATATGTCAATTGTTGGAAACCAATTTCTGTATTTGGGGCGCAGAGATATTCTGTGGTAGCCATTATAAAAAAATCAGATAAAGAAACCATTCGCAGGATTCGGGAAGCAGTTGATTACATCAAAGAAAAATCGGTTGATAAGTGGGGCGGAAGAGTCCCGGAAAACTGTCATTTACCACTGCGGGACGGTGACATAGAAAAGCCGGATAATCCTGTCTTTCAGCAATGCTATTTCATCAACATAAAATGCAAGGAACAGCCGCAGATCGTTGATCAGAATGTTCAGCCGATTCAAGACCCGACGGAACTTTATTCCGGCTGTTATGGCAAAGTCAGTGTTATATTTTATGCCTATAGCTGCGGTGGCAATAAGGGAATCAGCGCTTTGCTTGGTAACATTCAAAAAGTAAAAGATGGTCCGCGGTTAAGTGGAAGAATGTCAGCGAGTGAAGAATTTGTACCGATAACTCCGGCAGAAAGGGAGGAGGCTGATTTTGTATGAATGGTATCCAGACTCCAAAATGGAAAAGTCAGTTATCGTATAGTGCACGGGGAGAAATACTTTGCACCATGCCGAATATCGCTGTGATTCTAAAAAACGATGAAAAGTTAAAAAATATTGTTTTTAACGAGATGAAAAATACGATTGAAGTAATTGGAAAAGTTCCCTGGCGTGATTATTCGGGGGGATGGAGCAGTATGGATTTTGCATGTTTTGAACTTTATCTTGAAAAACAATACAATCTCTATGCACCGAAAAAATGCAAAGATGCTTTACACGCAGTGTTGTCTTCCAAAGTAAGATATCATCCAATTAAAACGTATCTCGAAAGTTTAAAATGGGATGGAAAAACACGATTGAAAAACCTTTTGATCGATTATCTCGGTGCCGAAAAGACAGAGTATGTTCAAGAAGTTACAAAGAAAACATTTGTGGCCGCGGTAGCACGGGTTTATGAACCCGGTATCAAATTTGATACGATCCTGGTAGTATGCGGAGAGCAGGGGATTGGAAAGAGTACACTTTTTGCCAAAATGGGAGGCTTGTGGTATTCCGACTCTATGACAATAGCAGATATGAAAGATAAATCCGCGGCGGAAAAACTTCAGGGGATCTGGTTGATGGAATTAAGCGAATTAGCTGGGATAAAGAAAGTAGATGTGGAGACGGTAAAATCTTTTTTGTCCCGAATGGATGACCAATACCGTGCTCCTTATGAAACAAATGTTATTTCCCATCCCCGCACAAGTATTTTGGTAGGAACGACCAATACGACAAACGGATTTTTGCGTGATATTACCGGAAATAGAAGGTTTTGGCCAGTATGTGTAAATGGAAACAGTACACAGAAAGTATGGGATCTTACTCCTGCCGAAATCGGACAATTATGGGCAGAGGCTGTCCATTTGTATCAAAGTGGTGAAAAATTATATTTGGATGCAAAAATAAGAAAAGAAGCAGAGGCTGTTCAGCGGGAAGCAATGGAAACAGATCCAAGATTTGGAATCATCAGTGAATATCTGCTGGCAAAAAATAAAAGCAAAATATGTCTTATGGAATTATGGTGTGAGTGCTTCGGAAAAGACCGCTCGGATATGAAAAGGCGAGATGCCTTTGAACTCGAAAGCATTCTACAGCAGTTAGGTGACTGGGAGGTGTATAAAGGAAACAGTACAGGAAAAATGAGACTGGAAAATTATGGAATACAAAGAACTTTTGTTAAAAGAAAAACGCCGGAAAAGAGGGAGGAGGCTTTAAAGCATGAACATAGAATTGAATCAGATTCTGGCAAAGGAAAACATTGAAATGTCGATTGATCATATCGTTCAAAAAAGGGGGGCTCCGGGATATGATAAGATGCAGCCGGAAGAGTTACCGGCTTATTGGGCAAAATATGGCGAACGGATTAAAGAGACAATACAAAATGGAAGTTACGTACCAAGACCAATCAGCATTCATTACATTCCGAAAGCGGATAAGACCAAGAAGCGAAAACTCGGCATACCCTGTATCATTGACCGAATGCTCTTATATGCCATACAAAGTGTTATGACACCGTACTTTGAAGAAGAATTCAGCGACAGAAGTTATGCCTTTCGAAAAGGAAAAGGGTGTCACGATGCACTTTTTGCCTGCTTGCTTGAACTAAATCGAGGCGCGGAGTATGTTGTTGATCTTGATATTAAAAGTTTTTTTGATAAAGTAAACCATACTTTATTATTTGAATTATTAGATAAAAAGATTGAAGATCCCTATCTTCTTTTACTATTGAAAAAATATATACGAACTAAGGCTGTATGCGGAAAAACATTTTATATAAATCGGATCGGACTTCCACAGGGGACTGCAATCAGTCCGATCTTAGCAAATATGTTTTTAAATTCATTTGATAAACATTTAGAAAAAATGGAGATCCGTTTTGTACGCTATGCGGATGACATTGTAATATTTTGTCACAGCAAAGAAGATGCTCATTATCTTTTATCGGATGCGGAAAGTTATCTGAGATATAAACTAAAACTACGGCTCAATCAGGAAAAAACGAAGATTGTCCGACCGTGGGAACTGGAGTATTTGGGGTATTCTTTTTCAGCGGCATCAAAAGGAAACATGTTTTTCTCATTAGGAGAAAAAACAAAACACCACATGTTAGATCAGATGGATGAACTGATCCGTAAAAAGGATCTTCCTGCTTCAGAGTGGTGGGGCAAAATAGGTGGGTTTAATCGCGGATGGATCAATTATTACCAGCATGTAGATGTGTTTTGTCTGTTAAAATTTTTGCACAGTGCACAATATCATCAGGCAGAAACAATCCGACAGACGATCATGGAGGATACAGAAAAAGGTTCTCAAACATATTTTTCCGCTTTGTACGAAAATACAGATTTTAGTACGCTGGCAGGATGGTATCGGAAAAATCTCAAAAAATTAAAAGACTTAAAAAAGATAGAAAGGATGAAAAAAATTATGAATGATGTAAGAGAATGGCGGTCAGACAAAAACTTTACGGAGACAGAGCAGTTAAAAAAACAGTATTCTTCGTTACTGGAAAGACCTTTTTATTACGAAAATAAAACCGGGATCAGTTTACAGTCTCAAAAGGCAAAACCAATATTACCGGAAACAGAAGAAAGGATAAATGAATTGCAAAAAACAATTATTACCATACTTGCGACCGGAAAGAACATGACGTCAGCACAGATTACGGCTTATTTGATCCTGTGCGGAAAATCAGAACCTGCGGCAGAAATTGATAAACAGGTAAATGAACTGGTTGACAAAGGAATCGTTGAGAGGAATCAGCTTTGTCCGAAAGATATCAAGACAATACAGGATAAAAACCTGAAAATACAGTATGTAAATTGTTACCGGCTTTGTTTTGGAGCAGAGGAGTATGTAAAAAGTGTGAATGCACCCTATGATTATGAAATAGATCCCAATATTCTGGCAGGTGGATTTGGCGGGTTGATTTATTATTATTCAACAACTATTTTATGGAATCAGATTATTTTAAATCATTTTGCCAATAATAATCCGGTGAAATATTTTCGGATTTCGGATTATATTATAACACCGACATTTCAGACGATCCAAATACCTTTATATATAGAAACAGACAGTGGAAATTATTTTTTTGAATATATTCACAACATTTCTCCGGTACAATTGCATTACCGATTTCTGCGCTGGGCTCAGCTGCAAAAAATGGTCAAAAAAAATATTACCTTTGTAGTGGTTTCAAAATCCGAATACAATCTATACAAAGCAAAATACTGGCTTCGACAGGAAACCCTCCAAAGTTCCTGCCTGTTTATACATAACATTGCTTTTACGGTCACACGCAGCTGGTTTTTGCAGCAGCCCGGAAAATTATTGACATATACGGATATTTTATAACGAAAACCCCTTGACAATACCAAACCACAATGGTATATTATAGAAGTATGCCGCACAACGAGGTTATAGTTCTGCCCATTTTTACATAAGGCAGGCGCCGTAGTTGGCGAGTAAATTTATAGGAGGTGCTATATGTACGCAATTATAGCAACCGGTGGTAAACAGTATAAAGTAGAAGAAGGCGACGTGATCAAAGTTGAAAAACTTGGCGTGGAAGCCGGACAGACTGTTACTTTTGACCAGGTATTAGTAGTAAGTGACAAGGAGACGAAAGTAGGTACTCCTACCGTAGACGGTGCTTCTGTTTCTGCAACAGTAGTAGCTGAGGGCAAAGGTAAAAAGGTTATTGTTTACAGATATAAGAGAAAAACCGGATACCACAAAAAGAATGGTCATAGACAGCCATTTACTCAGGTAAAGATTGACAAGATCAATGCATAAGCTAGGAGTAGACACTTTTTAAAAAGAAGGTGAGTCTATGATAGAAGTTCGAGTAAAAAAGTCTGATAGTGGTGACATTATTGGATTTCATATGTCCGGTCATGCAGGGTATGCAGAATATGGTTCAGACATTGTCTGTGCAGGTGTTTCGACACTTGCCATAAACTGCATCAATTCCATTGAGGAATTTACCGACACCAAGTTTGATCTGGTGCAGAATGACAACGATGGATTGCTTGATTTTACCTGCAAGGAACCGCTGGACAGTGGTGCCGTGTTACTGCTGAAGTCCCTATTTAAAGGGATTCAGGGGATACAGGAGTCGTATGGAAAACAATATGTTACATTTCATTAATTTTTGTTAGGAGGGAAATGTCATGATGAAAATGAACCTTCAGTTGTTCGCTCATAAAAAAGGAATGGGTTCTACAAAGAACGGCCGTGATTCTGAGTCCAAGAGACTTGGTGCAAAAAGAGCAGATGGACAGTTCGTTTTAGCTGGTAATATTCTTTACAGACAGCGTGGTACTAAGATTCATCCGGGTACAAACGTTGGAATCGGTGGAGATGATACACTTTACGCTTTGGTTGATGGTGTGCTTCGTTTCGAGAGAAAAGGAAGAGACAAAAAACAGGCTAGTGTATATCCAGTAGATGCTGAATAATTTTGACAATTTCGGGGCTGTCATGTCATGAGATGTGGCAGCCCCTTTTACCTTTTATACTCAATTTGAAAGGGAGATACGTATGTTTGCAGATCAGGCAAAAATTTATATTCGTTCAGGAAAAGGCGGCGACGGTCATGTCAGTTTCCGAAGAGAATTGTATGTACCAAATGGTGGACCGGATGGCGGCGATGGCGGCCGCGGAGGCGACCTTATATTTGAAGTGGATCCGGGAATCAATACCTTAAATGAATTTCGTCATATTCGTAAATATTGTGCCGAGGACGGTGAGCCGGGTGGCAAGAGGCGATGCCACGGAAAAGACGGCGCGGACCTCGTAGTAAAAGTTCCGGCGGGAACCATTGTAAAAGAGGCAAATTCAGGACAAGTCATAACCGATATGTCCTATGAAAATACAAGAGAAGTGATCTTAAAAGGCGGCCGTGGCGGCAAGGGAAACCAGCATTATGCGACACCGACGATGCAGGTGCCAAAATATGCCCAGCCGGGAAAACCGGCGATGGAGCTGGAAGTCATTTTAGAATTAAAGACGATTGCGGATGTCGGACTGGTAGGTTTTCCAAATGTTGGAAAATCCACATTTTTATCGCGTGTAACCAATGCCCAGCCAAAGATTGCTAATTATCACTTTACGACATTAAATCCGAATCTTGGTGTGGTAGATCTGGAAGGAACTGATGGTTTTGTCATCGCAGATATTCCGGGATTGATCGAAGGTGCTTCCGAGGGAATCGGATTAGGACATCAGTTTTTAAAACATATTGAGCGTACCCGTGTCATGATCCATATGGTAGATGCGGCTTCGACAGAAGGGCGTGATCCGATCCAGGATATCAATATCATCAATCAGGAGATCCGCGCTTACAGCGAAGAGATCGCAGCCCGTCCACAGGTTATCGCAGCCAATAAGATCGACTGCTTTTACGGAGATGAGGAAGAGACGGTTCTCACATTACTCAAAGAAGAATTTGAGCCGAAGGGAATCAAAGTATTTCCAATTTCTGCCGTAACCGGAAAGGGCGTAAAAGAACTTTTATATTATGTCAAAGGCATGCTTGATGAGATTAAAGAGGAAAAAGTTGTCTTTGAAAAAGAATATATGGTAGAAGAACCGGATTTCCAAAACGAACCATACAACGTTTATGCGGACGCGAAGGAAGAAGGCGTATATCATATCGATGGTCCGCGTGTAGAACGTATGTTAGGATACACGAACCTGGATTCGGAAAAAGGCTTTGAATTTTTCCAGAAATTCCTTAAAAATAACGGAATGCTGGAAGAACTGGAGGCATTGGGAATCGAAGACGGCGACACCGTAGAGATCTACGGATGGAGTTTTGAATATTACAAATAGAAATGAGGAAATACGATGACAAGCAAGCAAAGAGCTTATTTGAAAAGTCTGGCAATGAAAATTACACCGATCTTACAGATTGGAAAATCTTCGGTAACGCCGGAACTGATATCCGCAGTCGATGAGGCATTGGAAGCAAGAGAATTGATCAAAATGCACATCTTAAAAAACTGTTTTGATGATCCGAAAGAGATCGCACAGGTGATCGCGGAGCGTACCCGTTCGGAAGTAGTACAGGTGATTGGAAAGAAAGTCGTGCTTTACCGCGAATCCAAAGACAATAAAAAGATTGAACTTCCAAAACCATCGAAGAAGGCGTGATAAATGATGAAAATTGGTATTATGGGAGGGACATTTAATCCCATTCATAATGTACATTTGCTGATGGCAGAGGAGGCTGCAAGGCAGTTTGAACTGGATGAAGTCTGGTTTATGCCATCGAAGAATCCACCGCATAAAAAAGGGACAGACATTGTGTCTGCCGCGCACCGGAGCCGCATGGTCTGTCATGCGATCGAGGGAAATCCGAAATTTGTATTTTCAGATCTGGAACTCCGGCGGGAAGGAACCACGTATACAAGTGATACGCTGGAAATTATCGAAAAAGAAAAACCGGACTGCGAGATCTATTTTATCTTGGGCGGTGACTCCCTGCGCGAGATCGAAACGTGGCATAAGCCGGCGTTTGTGATGAGTCATTGCCATATTCTGGCGGCTGACAGAGAAGATGAAACAGGAAAACAGTTGAAAGAAAAAGCGGAAGAGTTAAGGAAGACGTATAAGGCAGAGATTTCCTTTATCAAAATGCCGCTGATCGACATTTCTTCCAGCGAACTGCGCCGGCAGCTGCAAAAAGGGCAGTCTGTCGATTACCGGATCCCGGATGCCGTGATGAAATATATCTGTTTTCACAGTCTATATGGCTATGAAAAACCGCTTTTTAAGAAAAAGGTTACAACGCCAAAGATATTAAGCTATTTAAAAGCAACCCTGCGTCCCAAACGTTTTCGGCATACGCTAGGCGTGGCTTACACTGCGGCAAATCTTGCTGCGGTTCATAACGCAGATGAGGACAAGGCATTTCTTGCCGGACTTTTACACGACTGCGCCAAGTTTTATGAAACGGAAGAACAGATTACGCTTTGTGAGAAAGCAGGCATCCCCCTGACGGAAACGGAGCGGCTTAATCCCGCGCTGATTCATGGGAAATTAGGTGCTTTTTATGCGAAGACAAAATATCAGGTAGACGACGAAGAGATTTTATCCGCGATCCGTTATCATACGACGGGGCACCCGGATATGACGGTGTTGGAAAAGATCATTTACCTTGCCGATTATATTGAGCCGGGGCGTTCGATGGACTGTAAGCCGCATTCGCTGCAAAAAGTCCGGGTTGCCTGCTTCCAAAATCTGGATGAAGGAATGCGCTTTGCACTGGAAAATGGAATTTCCTATCTTCGGGAACAAAATCAACCCATTGATACGATTTCGCTGGAAACGTATGAGTGGTATCAGAAAGGAATAACACTATGACATCAAAAGAAATGGCACGTATCGCGTATGATGCGTTGGATGAAAAATTAGGAGAAGACATTCGGATCATACAGATCGACGAAATTTCCGTGATCGCGGATTATCTGATCATTGCCAACGGAAAAAACAGCAATCAGATCGCTGCTTTATCCGACAATGTAGAGATGCGTATGCACCAGAATGGCATTCATAATGAACGGATCGAAGGAAATAAAAATTCCACTTGGATCCTGATGGACTATAAAGATGTTATCGTCCATGTATTTTCGCCGGAAGACCGCTTGTTTTATGATCTTGAGCGCATCTGGCGTGATGGCAGAAAGATCGATCGGGATCAGTTATAAGAATTCGGATCCACCGTTGTCTGCGAAGATAATTGAAAGACATCGGTGGATTTTCCTATGACGACGATATGATCATCGGATCCAAATACATAATCCCCTGCCGGCATCGGATCAATAACCGTGCCGTTTTTTATTGCGATAATATTGACATGATATTTCTGCCTTACATTTATTTCCAGTATGCTTTTTCCTGTCCACGACGGTATGATCGGAATCTCAAAGATCGAGCAGTCCGACGTTAATTGGATATAATCAAATATATTTGTCGCGTTGTAGCGTACTGCCAGTTTTTCCGCAATTTCTTTTTCCGGGAAGAAGACTTCATCGGCGCCGATCTTTTTCAAAAAGTCCGCCTGCCGTGCCCGTTTTGCTTTAGAAATGACACACCGTGCACCCAGTTCTTTTAATATGGAAGTGATTTCCAGTGACGCATAAAAATCTTCACCGATCGCGACAAAACAGTAATCAAAATTGTTGACACCGATGGATTTTAAAACCGCCGGATTGGTACAGTCGCCGGACAGGGCATCCGGGAAAACCGTTGACAATTCCTGAATTTTATCTTCGTCGCGGTCAATCACCATAACATCGTTTCCAAGTTCCTGCATACGGGCTGCCAGACATTGTCCCAGCATTCCCATTCCAATAATAAGAATTGACTTCATAATAATCTCCTTTATCCAATCAATATATTTTCTTTTGGTCTTCGAAGCGGCGGCTGTTTGTTTTGCTTTCCGAGGATGAGCATTAACGTAAATCCGCCAATTCGTCCACCATACATTAAAACGATCAAAATAATATGTGACAGGGCGCACAGATGCGGGGTGATCCCTGTTGTTACACCAACGGTGCAGACAGCCGAAATGACCTCAAAAAGCACATCGGACATCGGCAGTCCTTCAATGTGGCAGATAAGCATAGTTCCTGCCAGAATGTAAACAGCATACACCAAAATGATAACGGCTGCCTGTTTGATCAAAATTGTGCTCACCCGTCGTTTACCGATTACGGTGTCTGACTGCCCGCGAAGCATCGAAACCATTGAGAGAAACACAAGCGTAATCGTCGTGATCTTCATTCCACCGGCGGTCGAACCGGGACTTCCTCCGATCATCATTAAAACATCAGATAGAAGGGAGGCAGAAGGCGACATGCCGGCATAATCAATCGTATTAAAACCGGCCGTACGCATTGTCGTCGAGGCGAAAAACGATTTTAGGATCTGTTCGCCGATGCCATTTCCCTGAAGGGTATAATTCTGCTCAAATACAAAATAGCCGATGGCTCCACCCACCAGTAATACCGGCGTCGTAACAAGAATGATCTTTGAATGAAGGGAATAATTCTTAAAAGACAGGCGGTATTTCAAAATATCATCCCATACTAAAAATCCGATCCCTCCGATGATAATCAAAAGCATTATTGTAACATTTACAAGAACATCCGAGGCATACCCCGTCAGCGAAGAGAACGGTTCATATCGTCCCATGAGATCAAAGCCGGCATTGCAAAAAGCGGATATTGCGTGGAACACTGCATAGTATAATCCCTGACCAAATCCCATGCGTGGGATAAAACGGATGGCAAGCAGAAGAGCGCCACATCCTTCGATCAAAAACGTACCGGATACAATACGCCGAACCAGTTTTACCATACCGCTCAACTGTGTATTTCCTGCAGCCTGCATCAAAAGCATACGATCCTGAAGCGATAATTTTCGTTTCATAAATATGAAAAACATCGAGATAAAGGACATGAGTCCGATGCCTCCAATCTGAATCAGGATGAGAATGACAATCTGTCCAAACAAGGACCATTTGGTAAACGTATCGGCAACGATAAGGCCTGTCACACAGGTAGCACTTGTTGCTGTAAAAAGAGCATCCAGCGGAGCAGTAAAAGTGCCGTCACGGGCAGAAACGGGCAGACATAATAAAAACGTACCGGTAAGTATTAAAATAACGAAACTCAGTGCGATCAACCGGGAAGGACCAAGTTTCCGTGACCATTTTCCTAACATAAAAAACTTCCTTTATTATTGATATTTTGTAAATCTTGTAGTATGCTTTCTATTATACAAAATATTTTAAAAAATACAATTATATTTTGAAAAAAACTTTACAAGAAAGTTAAATTGTGTTAAACTAATTCCGTTAGACAACCAATACTCAGAGCGTGGAACACTCCAACCCGTTCTTGGTACTTGGCTTTTAAAAAATTTTATGGAGGTACATCGATCATGATGACAACAGAAAGAAAAGCAGAAATCATTAAAGAGTATGGAAGAACACCAAGCGACACAGGATCACCTGAGGTTCAGGTTGCCCTTCTTACAGAGAGAATCAATGTTTTGACAGAGCATTTGAAAGAGAACAAAAAAGATCATCATTCCCGCCGCGGTCTTTTGAAGATGGTTGGTAAGAGACGTGGTCTTCTTGACTATCTCAAAAAGAATGACCTGGAAGGCTATCGTGCTTTGATCGCAAAACTTGGAATTCGTAAATAATGATGGTGCTCGTTATGAGCAGAGTAAAATGGTACTGCTGATATGCTTTTACCCGATATCAGTAGTATCATTTTTGACTATGTGGAGGATAAATTATGAAGAGAGATCGAAGTCAGTCCATGGTGATCCGTGGCAACCGCATCTTATTGGTAGAACACCAGCTGTTTGGAAGAGATTTCTTTAATCTGCCGGGCGGCGGGATCGAAGAGAATGAGACGCCGGAGCAGGCAGCACTTCGTGAATTGGAAGAGGAGTGTCAGGTCAAGGGAACTTTGGTAAGACCGTTGACGGTGGAATATAAACCGGATCTTGAGAGCCGTGTATTTACCTTTTTGGTGGAGATTCCGGAAGATGCTGTGGCAAAAACGGGAATTGATCCGGAACTTCCTGCAGACGAACAATCTATCATCGGAGTAAAATGGATGCGTCTGGATGAGATTGCAGAGCGCGACCGTGCCTACCTTTTCGGAGCCGGGCTGATGCGTGTTCCGTATTTTCATGATGAGGTGCTTATGTGGGATGGAGAAGACATCAGTTATCCGATCAAAAAAATGATATAAAAAGAGGTTTGCTTTATACCAAAGATATGATATAATGAAGTGTGTTGATACACACGCAGGTCATCAAGCTCCGCTTGGTGACAGATGATATAATATATAGTGTATGTATTAAAAAGGGCATTATCCGAGACTTCTGAAAAGCCGATTTATCGCAGGGTAAGTAGGTTTTTCAGTTGTTTCGGATGCTCTGTAAAAAGATAAATAAAGGAGACTATAAGTATGTACAAGACATTTTCAATGGAACTTGGCGGACGTACTCTTTCCGTAGATATCGGACGAGTTGCCGCACAGGCAAATGGTGCAGCTTTGATGCATTATGGAAACACCGTTGTGCTTTCCACAGCAACCGCATCGGAGAAGCCAAGAGAGGGAATTGATTTCTTCCCACTTAGCGTAGAATATAGCGAAAAGATGTATTCTGTAGGAAAGATTCCGGGAGGATTTACTCGTAGAGAGGGAAAACCTTCGGACAATGCGATCCTTACGGACCGCGTTATCGACAGACCGATGCGTCCGTTGTTCCCAAAAGATTACCGTAACGATGTAACACTGGAAAACCTCGTTATGTGTGTAGATCAGGACTGCAGCCCGGAACTTACGGCAATGCTTGGTTCCGCTTTGGCAACCTGTATTTCCGATATTCCATTTGATGGACCGACTGCTGCAACACAGATCGGACTCGTAGATGGTGAACTTGTGGTAAACCCAACTTCCGCACAGAGACAGGTTTCTGACCTTGCTCTTACCGTGGCTTCTACCAGAGAAAAAGTTATCATGATCGAGGCCGGTGCTAATGAAGTGCCGGAAGACAAAATGATCGAGGCAATTTATAAAGCACACGAAGTCAATGGACAGATCATCGAATTTTTCGATAAGATCGTAGCAGAATGTGGAAAAGAAAAACACGAATATGAACATTTTGATATTCCGGAAGACATGTTTGAAGATATGGTAAATTTTGTCACACCGGAAGCGATGGAAGAAGCGGTATTTACCGATGTAAAACAGGTTCGTGAAGAAAATATCCGTCAGATCAAAGACAAATTGGAAGAACGCTATGAAGAAGAGCATCCGGATTGGTTTGCTCTGATCGACGAAGCAGTATATAAATTCCAGAAAAAGACCGTACGTAAGATGATCCTCAAAGACCACAAACGTCCGGATGGCCGTGAAGTAACACAGATCCGTCCATTGTCCGCAGAAGTCGATGTACTTCCTACCGTTCATGGTTCCGGATTGTTCCAGAGAGGACAGACACAGGTTCTCAATGTTACAACACTGGCGCCTCTTTCGGAAAAACAGAAGATTGATGGCTTGGATGAAAATGTAACTTCTAAGAGATACATTCATCACTATAATTTCCCATCCTATTCGGTTGGTGAAACCCGTCCAAGCAGAGGCCCGGGACGTCGTGAGATCGGACATGGAGCTTTGGCAGAGCGTGCCCTGCTTCCGGTAATTCCTTCCGAAGAGGAATTCCCATATACCATCCGTACGGTATCTGAGATCATGGAATCCAATGGTTCTACTTCTCAGGGAAGTATCTGTGCTTCCACACTGTCACTGATGGCTGCCGGTGTACCGATCAAAGCTCCTGTTGCCGGTATTTCTGTAGGACTTGTTACCGGAGAGACCGATGACGATTATCTGATCCTTACGGATATCCAGGGACTGGAAGACTTCTTTGGCGATATGGACTTTAAAGTTGCCGGAACACACAAAGGTATTACAGCCATTCAGATGGATATTAAGATCCACGGTCTGACTCGTGAGATCGTAGAAGGTGCGATCCGCCGTACGAAAGAAGCAAGAACATATATCCTTGACGAAGTTATGAGCAAAGCAATCGCTGAGCCTAGAAAAGAAGTAAATGAATTTGCTCCAAAGATCAAACAGATCATGATCGATCCTGCAAAGATCGGAGAAGTGGTTGGACAGCGTGGTAAGACGATCAACACATTGATCGAGCGTACCGGCGTGAAGATTGATATTACCGATGACGGTGCCGTTTCCGTATGCGGTACGGACAAAGCAATGATGGATGAAGCCATCCGCCTGATCCAGATCATCGTATCCGACTTTGAAAAAGGACAGATTCTGGAAGGAACCGTTGTAAGCATCAAAGATTTTGGTGCATTCATTGAGTTTGCTCCTGGAAAAGAGGGAATGGTTCATATTTCCAATATCTGTCAGAGAAGAATCAATCATGTAGAAGACGAACTTACTTTGGGTGACAAAGTCAAAGTCGTTTGTCTTGGAAAAGACAAGATGGGAAGAATTTCTTTCAGCATGAAAGATGTTAAACAATAAATCTTGGAGATGAGAACAGAGTGAAGATTGCACTTACCAATATGGACATTACCTGGGAAGATAAGTCTGTAAATCGGGATAAGTGTTTGGAATTGATAAAGCGAGCTTCGAAATGCGGGGCTCGCCTTATCCTTTTTCCGGAGATGACACTGACCGGATTTACGATGAATCCGCAGGAATACGGTGAGCCGGCGGGCGAAGATTCCGAGACAGTGAGTTTTTTTAAACAACTGTCAAAAGAATATGCCATTGCGATCGGTTTTGGCTATATCGAAAAAGGAGAAAAAGACGGTCTTGCGAAAAATCATATGGCAGTCGTAGATGCCGGAAAACTTCTTGGAGATTACGTGAAAATTCATCCGTTCTCCTACGGAGAGGAAAACCGGCATTATTGCGGCGGTGACCGTTTGGTTACCGTTTCCGTCGATGGCGTAACTCTGGGTTTATCCATCTGCTATGATCTGCGGTTTCCTGAACTTTATCAGGCGATGCGGAATTGTGATGCGATTGCTGTGATCGCAAACTGGCCGAAAGGGCGTGTCGCACATTGGAATGCACTGCTTCCGGCAAGAGCAGTAGAGACACAGTCGTATCTGTTAGGTGTCAACCGGATTGGCAGGGATGTGTCGCTCGATTATGAGGCTTCCAGTGCTGCGTACGATTATGATGGCAGACGGCTTTCTGTCGCCTGCAAAGCGACCTCTTATGGAGATGAATGCCTTATGATAGAGATAGAACCTGACCGTGCCCGGCGCTGGAAAAAAGATTTTCCGACAGCAAAGGATCGTAAACCGGCCTTATATGCATCCTTTCTCCAAAATGACGTATAGGATCTGCAAAAAACTGTCATACTACTTCTTAACAGGAGGTTATGACATATGAATACGGATCAGATCAAAGAATTTGGAGAATGCCGCATCGGAGGCATAGAGATCATTACGATCATTGGAGAGATTGAAGGACATGAGGGCAGTTCCGGAACTGCCAAAACGACAAAATATGAACATTTGCTGCCTATGTTAGCGGCTTATGATGAAAATAGTGAGATTCAAGGGATATTATTTATTCTTAATACGATTGGCGGTGACGTTTCCTGTGGACTGGCACTTGCCGAGATGATCAGCGGATTAAAAACTCCAACGGCGTCTTTTATCATAGGAGACAGTCATTCGATCGGAGTTCCCCTTGCGGTAGCGACAGATTTTTCCTGTATCGTACCGAGTGCGACGATGATCCTTCATCCGGTGAGGATGAGCGGCATGATCCTTGGGGCACCGCAAAGTTATGATCAATTTGAAAAAATTCAGGCGAGAATCGTTGATTTTATCGTCCGAAAACGGGGGATCAGCAAAACCCATGTGGAAGAGTTGATGATGAACACTTCTATGTTTGCCAAAGATCTGGGAACGCTCCTTGTCGGTGAGCAGGCCGTGAAAGAGGGGCTTGTAGACAAAGTAGGAACGCTTTCCGACGTGATGGATTTCTTGAAAAAGTGTCCGCAATAAGTACCCCCAGAAAACAAAGCGAGGTTTGAAAGAGTATGGCGTCAAAGACAAAAAATTCAAAAACAAACAAGAAAAGACAAAATTCAAAACAAACAAGTTCTCCATTAGCAAAAGAAATCACATTGCTTGCGATCATTATATTTTCCTTACTGGCACTGCTTAGTTTATTTGGAATGTGCGGACCGGTAGGGAACCTGATCGGAAGTCTTTTATTCGGATTATTTGGAGCCACCGCTTATATTTTTCCACTGGCATTTCCGATTGGAAGCGGTTTCTTTATCTCCAATCCCGAAAATCCGGAAGTGCGGCGCAAGATCATTTATCTTGCCCTCCTTTACATATGTTTATGTGCGATCTTTCAGTGGGTGATCGATCCTGATATCTCAAATCTGATCGAAATTTTTAAAGAATCCAGTTCCGAGCACATCGGCGGTGGATTTATCGGCGGGATTCTTTCGACATTACTGGGAACACTGCTGGGAAGAGCCGGGGCGATCATTATCATTTTAGGACTTACCCTTCTTTTTGTCATGCTGACGACGAGAAAACTTATCTTTTCAGCAATCCGCGAATTGTATGTAGAACACAAAGAAGACCAGGAAGAGTATATCGAATATGAAGAACCGGACAGTCGTTATCCGGAAGAACATGAGCGTACGATGCAGACGCATACCTTTGCTGACAAAAAGCGGCGTAAGAGAGCGGATAAGGGAAAAATGAAAGAAATTTCCAATCCTAAAGAAGTGACGGAAAAACAGGCACTGGAGATGCCGGTAAAAGAGGAAAAAACTGCCAAAGACGAGATCCCGGAAATCTCGATCATTCGCGAAGGACAGCAGGAGCCTACTGTTTATAAAGAAGAATTAGAGACAAAATTTGGAAAATCAAAAAAGCAGACTCTGGAAACAGACGAACGGAAAGAATCTGCAGTTGTAAAAAAAGAACAGTCAAAACCGGAAAAACAGGAAACCGTTCCGGTCGATACGAAAAAAGCAGAAGTGGAATCGCATACCAATCCGCAGCCGGCACCTTCCCAGGATTCGGAATATGAATTTCCGTCGCTTGATCTGCTTTCAAGGCCCAAGAAGGGAAGCAGCGGACAAAGTGACCGGGATCTGCTGCAAACAGCGAAAAAACTCCAGGATACCCTCGACAGTTTCGGAGTTAAAGTAAAAATGGGAGATGTCAGCTGCGGACCGAGTGTCACCCGGTATGAACTGGTTCCCGAGCAGGGGGTTAAAGTAAACAGTATTACCCGTCTGGCAGATGATATCAAACTCAGTCTGGCGGCCTCCGATATTCGAATCGAAGCACCGATTCCGGGAAAAGCGGCAGTTGGAATTGAGGTGCCAAACGCCAAGAGAAATACTGTCACTTTGCGGGAACTTCTCGAAAGTCCGGAATTTATCAATGCGAAATCGAATGTTACATTCGCTGTCGGAAAAGATATCGGTGGAAAGACGATTGTAACAGATATTGCAAAAATGCCGCATATGCTCATTGCCGGTGCAACCGGTTCCGGTAAATCGGTATGTATCAATACGCTGATCATGAGCATCTTATATAAAGCCAATCCGAATGATGTTAAATTTATCATGGTTGACCCGAAAATGGTAGAATTGACGGCGTATGCCGATATCCCACATATGCTGATCCCTGTTGTGACGGATCCGAAAAAAGCATCTGCCGCATTAAACTGGGCGGTTCAGGAAATGACGGTTCGTTATGAAAAATTTGCTGCTCTTGGAGTACGTGATATCAAGAGTTACAACAAAAAAATCGCCGGTCTGAAACACAACGATGACAATACGTACGAAAAGATGTGCCAGATTGTCATTGTGGTGGATGAGTTTGCCGATCTGATGATGGTAGCTTCTAACGAGGTAGAGGATGCGGTATGCCGTCTTGCACAGCTTGCCCGTGCTGCAGGAATCCATCTGGTGCTTGCCACGCAGCGTCCATCCGTCAACGTCATCACCGGACTGATCAAGGCAAATATCCCGTCTCGAATCGCCCTTTCCGTGTCCTCCGCGATCGATTCGAGAACGATCATCGATGGTTCCGGAGCGGAAAAACTTCTGGGAAATGGTGATATGTTATTTGCTCCACAGGATTATCCAAAACCGGTTCGTGTGCAGGGCGCGTTTGTCTCGGACGAAGAACGTGATAAGGTGGTTGCTTTCCTGAAAGAACATATGAATGGACCGGCTTACAATGAGGAAATCAGCAAGCACATTGAAGAAAATCCGGTTGGTACAAAATCTGCCGGAGCCTCCGGCGCTGTCGTAAGCGGCCCGGAACGCGATGAATTGTTTGTCGAAGCTGCCAGGTTTATTATTGAAAAAGACAAGGCTTCCATCGGTATGCTGCAGCGTGTATTCCGTATTGGATTTAACCGTGCCGCAAGAATTATGGATCAGCTTTCCGACGCCGGTGTCGTTGGACCGGAAGAGGGCACCAAACCACGAGTGATCCTGATGTCGATGGAACAGTTTGAAAATTATCTTGAGGAAGAAGGCTAAATTATGCAGGGCTGGATCATTGTAAACGGCTTTTTATATACATCCAAGTTTTCCGAATTAACCGATCTTTTTATGAATGCAGCCAAAGAACACGATATGGCGCTTTGTGTGAGGACAAACAGCGAGTGCTTTTTGGGAATGTTTGAACGGACAACGGAAAAACAGCCGGATTTTGTTCTCTTTTGGGACAAAGACATCCTTTTGGCAAAATACTTTGCTGCATGTGGCATTCCGGTATACAATCCGGCAGAGGGCATTGAAATCTGTGATGACAAGCGAAAGACCGCATTGGCACTTTCAATGCAGAATCTGCCGCAGCCATTGACTATTCCGGCGCCAATGACCTATGAAAATATTGGCTTTCCGCAATTGGATTTTCTGGCACAGATTGAGAATGAATTATCGTTTCCAATTATTGTAAAAGAGGCGTTTGGATCCTTTGGACAGCAAGTGTATATGGCAAACGATCATAAAGAATTATGTGAATTGACAAAAAAACTGGAAACGGTTCCGTTTTTATATCAGCAGTTTATCCGGGAGAGCAGCGGCCGTGATATCCGTCTGCAAGTGGTCGGAGATGAAGTCGTTGCTGCAATGGAGCGGACATCCGAAACCGATTTTCGTGCCAATATTTCCAACGGAGGTACAATGCATGCCTATCAACCGGATCAAGAAGCCGTTGACCTCGCTGTAAAAGCCTGCCGCGCAGTGAAATGTGACTTTGCCGGTGTTGATCTGCTTTTCGGATCGGACGGCTATCTTATCTGCGAAGTAAACTCCAATGCACATTTTAAAAATCTTTTGGATTGTACCGGGGTAAATACGGCCTGGTATATCTTACAATACATAAAAGAACAAGGGGAGAACCGGCATGGGAAAAGAACTATGGATGATCTATGATAAAGCAGGGCTTGCCCGTAATTCTACTTTTGTAGAACTATTTGCCGAACGGGGAAGACCTTATGATATTGCAGTAGAAGCGGTTCTTGACACCGAATACCTGTCTTTGCTGGAAAAGGGCAGCCGGCCACAGGCCGTTCTTGTCCGGACAATCTGCCCATCGATCAATGCGGAATTGGAAAAGCGTCAGATCCCTGTGTGGAATTCCTCCTTTGTCAGCCGGATCTGCAATCACAAGGGAAAGACCAGAGAGTATCTGAAAGATACGGTTTTCTGTACTCCTGCGGTCACCTGCAATAGTTCGAAAATAAATGAGATTTTATCCTGTACCGTAGAGACTTTGCGGCAATACATTTTAGATAACATGGAATTTTCTTCCAATTTTTATAAGTGGGAAAAAGAAAGAATCTGCACCGCAGAAGATTTTGTTATTAAGACCGCAGATGGACACGGGGGAAGCGAAGTCTATTCCTTTCGAAACGAAGCGGATAAACTGAAAAATACGCTCAGAGAGACGGATTACATCATACAGCCCATGCTTCCTGTCGGAAACGAAAGCCGGGATATGCGGGTCTATGTATTAAAAGACCGCATTTATGCTGCCATACTGCGTCATTCCGACGAAGATTTCCGTGCCAATTTTTCACGCGGCGGCCAAGTAGAAGCGGTTTCCCAAGATTATATCCCGCAAAAAGAGGTCGAAGCCATCCTGAAAAAATTTTCGTTTGGCATGGCAGGGATTGATTTTATTTTAGAGGAAGACGGAACTCCTGTTCTCAGCGAGATTGAGGATGTCGCCGGTGCTCGAATGCTTTACCGGTGCTGTCCGGAACTGGATATTGTGGCAGATTATATGAAAGAAATACAGAAAATGCTTTTCGATAAATAAATATTATGTTATACTTATTAAATACATGATTCTTTTAGGAGGAAGTTGAAATGAAATCAGATATTGAAATCGCTATGGAGGCAGACCTGCTTCCGATTCAACAAGTAGCCGAGAAATTAAATATTACAATGGACGACCTGGATCTTTACGGAAAATATAAAGCAAAGATTACCGATGATCTCTGGGATCAGATCAAAGACCGCCCGAATGGAAAATTGATCCTTGTGACAGCGATCAATCCGACACCGGCAGGAGAGGGAAAGACAACAACGACCGTAGGTCTCGGTCAGGCAATGGATAAAATTGGAAAGAAAGCCATCATTGCTCTTCGTGAACCATCTCTTGGACCATGTTTTGGATTAAAAGGCGGTGCTGCTGGCGGTGGTTATGCGCAGGTTGTACCGATGGATGAACTGAATCTTCATTTTACCGGAGATTTTCATGCCATTACGTCTGCCAACAACCTTCTGGCAGCGATGCTTGACAATCATATTCAGCAGGGAAATGCCCTTCACATCGATCCAAAGCAGATCGTGTGGAAACGCTGCGTCGATATGAATGACCGTGTTCTTCGTAATATCACCATTGGCTTGGGACGAAAAGTAGATGGTGTAACTCGAGAGGATCACTTTATTATCACGGTAGCATCCGAGATCATGGCGATTCTTTGTCTGGCAGACAATATGAAAGATCTGAAAGAACGTCTTGGACGTATTATTGTTGCCTATAATTATGATGGGGAACCGGTAACCGCGAAAGAGATCAATGCAGTAGGTGCAATGGCTGCTTTGTTAAAAGAAGCGTTGAAGCCAAACCTGATCCAGACACTGGAACACACACCGGCACTTGTACACGGCGGTCCGTTTGCCAATATCGCACATGGCTGCAACAGTGTGAGAGCGACGAAAACAGCTCTTAAATTAGCCGATTACACGATTACAGAAGCCGGATTTGGCGCAGATCTCGGAGCAGAGAAATTCTTTGATATCAAATGCCGTATGGCTGGCCTGAAACCGGATGCGGTCGTTCTTGTCGCTACCGTACGTGCCCTCAAATACAATGGCGGCGTAAAGAAAGAAGACCTTGGTGCAGAAAACTTAGAGGCTTTGAAAAAAGGGATTGTCAATCTTGAAAAGCATATTGAAAATGTATCCAAGTACGGCGTGCCTTGTGTTGTGACATTGAATCAGTTTGTAACCGATACCGAGGCGGAATTAAATTATGTAAAACAATTCTGTGAGGAGAGAGGCTGCGAATTTGCGCTGTCACAAGTATGGGAAAAAGGCGGCGAAGGCGGTATCGAACTCGCTAATAAAGTGATCGATACCATTGAAAACAAAGAAAGTAATTTCCACTGTCTATATGAAGATTCCAAATCTTTGAGGGAAAAGATCGAGACGATCGCCAAAGAAATTTATGGGGCAAAAGAAGTGGTTTATGATAAAGCTGTAGAAAAAGAACTGGCAAGACTGGAAAAATTAGGGTTTGGCACTATGCCGGTCTGCATGGCGAAAAACCAGTATTCTCTTTCCGATGATCCAACACTGCTTGGACGCCCGAAAGATTTTACAATCCATATCCGTGAAGTTTACGTATCGGCAGGTGCCGGATTTGTCGTGGCAATTACCGGAACGGTTATGACTATGCCGGGACTTCCAAAAGTTCCAGCAGCAGAGGGCATTGATGTCGATGACAATGGACAGATCACCGGATTGTTCTAAAACCGAATTTTAGCATACTTAATCTAAAAAGGACTGACAGTCACACACTGCAGTCCTTTTTATCTAAGTATTCAGAATGAAAAAACTTTATTAAATCGCTTTAATAAATGCTTTCGTTCTTTCATGCTGCGGATGTTCGAAGATTTCTTCCGGCGTACCTTCCTCTAAGATCACACCATCTGCCATAAACAGTACACGATTGGCAACTTCTTTTGCAAATCCCATTTCGTGGGTTACGACGACCATCGTCATACCTTCTTTGGCAAGATTTTTCATAACATCCAGAACTTCGCCGACCATCTCCGGATCAAGCGCGGAAGTCGGCTCATCAAACAACATGACCTGCGGATTCATGGCAAGAGATCTTGCAATGGCGACACGTTGTTTTTGTCCGCCGGATAGGGTAGATGGATATACCGATGCCTTATCTTCAATCCCAACACGGCGAAGAAGATCAAGTGCCGCATCCTCGGCCTCTTTTTGCGGCATTTTTTTTAATTTGATCGGCGCGAGCGTCACATTTTCCAATATGGTTTTATGTGGAAACAGATTAAAATGCTGAAATACCATTCCAATCCGCTGGCGCATCTCATTGATGTCTGTGTGAGGGGAGAGAAGGTCCGTACCTTCGATGTCAATTTCACCGCCATCCGGTTCTTCAAGACGGTTCAGACAGCGAAGAAAGGTGCTTTTACCGGAACCGGAAGGACCGATTACGACAACGCATTCCCCTTTTTCAATCGTTACATCAATTCCTTTTAATACGGTGAGATCACCAAAATTTTTCTTCAGATTTTTAACGGTTATCACTTTGACGCAGCCTCCTTTCCATGTATTGCAAAGCCTTTGTCATAATCTTAACAATGATATAGTAAATTATGGCAATTGCAATCAGTGGTAAAAATGTTTCGTAAGTTCTTGATATGATAAAGTCGGATGCTTTTGTCAGATCCGCAATTGCTACATAACCGACGATGGATGTCTCCTTTACGAGAGTGATCATTTCATTTCCAAGGGCAGGCAGAATATTTTTGATCGCCTGCGGAAGAATGATATAGCGCATCGTCTGGCGGTATGTAAAGCCAAGAGAACGTCCGCCTTCCATCTGACCGGGATCTACGGCAAGAATACCGGCGCGGATATTTTCAGCGACATAAGCACCGCTGTTGATTCCAAAAGTAAGGATCGCAGCGACGATTCCCAGTTTGTTTTGGAAAATCACCATATAAATGATAAGCAGCTGCACCATAACCGGTGTACCACGCAGTATATCAATATATATATTTGCAACATGGGAGAGGAATGTTTTTTTCTTTTTGCGGACCTCTGTCAATTTCATCAAAGCGACAAGGAAACCGAGCACGATTCCAAGCAGTGCTGCCGCAAAGGAAATTCCTAAAGTGACACCAAGGCCTTTTCCTAAAAGGGCATAGCCTTTGGTATCAATAAATACATACTTAAATTTATTGAACAGATTGACAAAGAAATTGTCGGATTTTACGCTGGCACCATTGGTATTTCCATTGATATATTCTTCAAAGATCTGATCAAAGGTACCATTTTCCTTGATTTTTTTCAATCCTTCGTTGATGTCATTTAACAGTTTCGTATTGCCTTTCTGTACAGCGATTCCATACACTTCACTGGCTTCGGAATCCTGCACGCATTTCAGGCTGTCCTCGTTCAGCGAAACAAAACGTTCCGCCGGTGCTTTGTCGATCACGACCGCGTCGACACCGCCGTTTTTTAACTCAATGATCGCGTCGGAACCTTTCTTAAAACGTTTTACGGTAGAATCTGTAAGGACAGAGTCATCGGTTCCCGGAGTTACCATTAGGTCACCTGTCGTTCCTTCCTGAACGGCGATCTTTTTGCCTTCCAGATCTTTCATGGCAGTTACCGGACTTTCTTTGGAAACGACGATACACTGCGTCGCTTCATAGTAGCCTTCCGAAAAATCTACAGACTGTTTTCGGTCTTCGGTAATTGTCATACCGGCAGCGACCGCGTCAAGCCCGCCGGTTTTCAGAGAAGCGGTGAGAGATTTGAATTCCATATTGGTAAATTCAACGTCATATCCCATTTCTTCTCCGATGGCTTTCATGACTGCGACATCAAAGCCGGCAATCTCTCCATTTTCGTCGATGTACTCAAAGGGAGGAAATTCTGCATTGGTTCCTACATGGATCACAGAATTCGCCGCCTTCTTTTCCTGACCGCATGCCGTAAAGACAAGCATGCTGAGTACGAGAAAAAGACTGAGCAAACCTATTTTTCGTTTTTGTTTCATTTTTTAAAACTCCTTTTCCTGGGCTGGTTTAAATTTCTGCTCGCAATACAGACAACGGTAAATACGATGTTTCCGGTCTGTCAATTTAAAGCGGTGTGGAAGTTCCTGCTCGATGGAAGTAATACATCTTGGATTTTTGCATTTGATGATATTTGTAACCATCTCAGGAAGTGTAAGAGTACGTTTCTGTACAATCTTATCATTTTCAATCATATTGATCGTGATATTGTCATCTAACACACCAAGGATATCAAGATCTACGCAGAGAGGTCCTTCGATCTTAATGATATCTTTTTTCCCCATTTTATTGCTTTTTGCATTTTTGATAATGGCTACACTGCAGTCAAGTTTTTCCAGATTCAGGTAATGATAAATCTGCATCGCATGACCTGCCTTGATATGATCAATGACAACTCCCTGATTCAATCCACCAATATTTAACATAATTACGTTCTCCTTTCTTTAGGCAAGCTCCAATAACCGAAGTATCAAAGCCATGCGGATGTAAACACCAAATTTTGCCTGTTTGAAATATACGGCACGCGG
This sequence comes from uncultured Eubacterium sp., assembly GCA_934316845.1. Lineage (GTDB taxonomy): Bacteria > Bacillota > Clostridia > Lachnospirales > Lachnospiraceae > Eubacterium_F. The sequence continues at coordinate 48,529 of CAKRDZ010000009.1, forward strand.
ATCGTCATCCACTTCCGTGGCAATTTCATTGACACGTGGGAGAGGGTGAAGTACGAGCATATCTTCCGGTGCCATCGCCATTTTCGCCTTGTCGAGGATAAAACTGTCACGCAGACGGATATAATCTTCTTCATTAAAGAAACGTTCTCTCTGTACACGGGTCATATACAGAATGTCGAGATCTCCGATGACCGAATCCAGATCAGAAACTTCCTGAAATGGAATATTGTTTTCTTCCAATGTTTCTTTTCTCAGATAATCCGGGATGCGAAGCTCCGGAGGGGAGATCAGGACAAATTCAATACCCGGATAGCGTACCATCGCACCGATCAGGGAATGAACGGTTCGTCCAAATTTCAAGTCTCCGCAAAAACCAATTTTCAAATGGTCGAGACGTCCCTTCAGATTTTTGATCGTAAGAAGATCGGTCAATGTCTGAGTCGGATGATTGTGTCCACCGTCCCCGGCATTGATCACCGGGATAGAAGAGTGCATGGACGCTACAAGCGGCGCACCTTCTTTGGGATGACGCATCGCACAGATGTCCGCATACGAAGAGATGACGCGGATCGTATCGGATACGCTTTCGCCTTTGGAAGCTGAACTTGAATCAGCAGAAGAAAAACCAAGAACACTGCCACCCAGATTTAACATCGCCGCTTCAAAACTAAGTCTGGTTCGTGTGCTTGGTTCATAAAAACAAGTTGCCAGTTTTTTTCCTTTACAGATTTCTGCATATTCTTCCGGATGTTTCATGATTTTCTGAGCCAGTGCGATCAGATCATCAAGTTCATCTACGGATAAATCCAATGCATTCATTATGTGTCGCATAAGTACCTCCCTTGTCGGTTGCATATTTTTATCCATTGTACAACAATTTATAAGAAAAAACAATAATATATTTGCAAAAATCTGCATTTAGAAGTATAATACTAAATTGGGGTAATCATTTTGACACAAGCCCCCGTTTTGAAAGGAGAGAAACCAAATGGTAAAATTACACGAACAGGGAGCTTACCTGGTAAATGGAACCGATCTGATTCCAGACAGCGCAGAAGCTCTTTCCGCAGTAAAAAGTAAGACAGGTGTGGATACAACACAAGCAGAAGCAGCCAAAGGGACAATGGCGTATCGGATATTGAAAGCCCATAACACATCCGATAATATGGAACAATTAAAGATTAAATTTGACAAATTAACATCCCACGATATTACTTTTGTAGGTATTTTGCAGACCGCCAGAGCATCGGGACTGGAAAAGTTCCCAGTACCTTATGTATTGACAAACTGCCATAACAGTTTATGTGCAGTAGGGGGAACCATCAATGAAGACGATCATGTATTTGGTCTTTCCTGTGCAAAGAAATACGGTGGAATCTATGTACCACCTCATCAGGCAGTCATTCACCAGTTCGCCCGCGAAATGCTTGCCGGCGGCGGTAAAATGATCCTCGGTTCCGACAGCCATACCCGTTATGGTGCCCTTGGTACGATGGCAATGGGTGAAGGCGGTCCGGAAATCGTAAAACAGCTTCTGGAGCAGACGTATGATATCCCTATGCCGGGTGTCGTAGCCATCCACCTTACCGGAAAGCCTGAAAAGGGTGTCGGCCCTCAGGATATCGCACTGGCAATCATCGGTGCTGTATTTGAAAATGGTTATGTAAATAATAAAGTAATGGAATTTATCGGTGATGGAATCGACAATCTGAGCGTAGATTACCGTATCGGCGTTGACGTTATGACGACAGAGACAACCTGTCTGTCTTCCATCTGGAGAACCGATGATAAAGTAAAAGAATTTTACGACATTCATGGCAGAAGCGAAGATTTCGCTGAGATCAAGCCGGAGCAGGTGGCTTACTATGACGGCGTGGTAGAAGTAGATCTTTCGACGATCAAACCAATGATCGCGATGCCATTCCATCCAAGTAATGTCTATTCCATCGAGGAATTGAATAACAACCTGGAAGATATTTTACGCGACGTGGAGAAAAAAGCTCTCGTAAGCCTTGACAATAACAAAGACATCAACTTTACATTGACAGACAAGATCCACAATGGAAAATTGTACGTAGAGCAGGGTGTTATCGCAGGCTGCGCCGGCGGTGGATTTGAAAATATCTGTGATGCAGCGGATATTCTCCGCGGCAAATATATCGGTTCGGATGAGTTCTCACTGAGTGTATATCCGGCCAGCCAGCCGATCTTTATGGAATTGGTAAAAAATGGTGCTATCGCAGATCTTATGGAAACAGGTGCTACCGTACGTACTGCTTTCTGCGGACCATGTTTTGGTGCCGGCGATGTGCCTAGCAACAAGGGACTCAGCATCCGTCATTCGACACGTAACTTCCCGAACCGTGAAGGTTCTAAGGTTACAAACGGACAGATCGCTTCCGTTGCCCTTATGGATGCCCGTTCCATCGCAGCAACCGCCGCAAACAAAGGATATCTTACCGCAGCAACCGACGTGGATGTCAACTTCACAAAGCCAAAATATTTCTTTGATAAGAAGATTTATGAAAACCGTGTATACAATGGTGTCGGAAAAGCCGATCCATCGGTTGAGATCAAATTTGGTCCAAACATCGTAGACTGGCCGGAAATGTTCCCACTTACCGACAATGTGCTTTTGAAGACCGTTTCGATGATCCATGACCCGGTTACTACAACTGACGAATTGATCCCATCCGGAGAAACGTCTTCTTACCGTTCCAATCCACTGGGACTTGCCGAATTTACTCTTTCCCGTAAAGATCCGGCATACGTTGGAAAAGCAAAAGAAGTACAGAAGGCAGAAAAAGCCCGTCTTGCCGGAGAAGACATCTACGCCGTAGATCCACAGCTCAAAGACGTATACGAGACGATTCAGAAATCTTTCGATGTAAAACCGGAAGAAACGGAGATCGGAAGTGTCATCTTTGCCGTAAAACCGGGAGATGGTTCCGCTCGTGAGCAGGCAGCAAGCTGCCAGAGAGTTCTCGGCGGTATGGCCAATATTGCGCGTGAATATGCGACAAAACGTTATCGTTCCAACTTGATCAACTGGGGAATGCTTCCATTTATTTTTGATGGCGACCTTCCATTCGATAAAGATGATTACATCCTTGTCAAAGATGTGAAAGATGCCATTGCCAATAAAAAAGACAGCGTAAAAGCTTACGTTGTAAATAAGGGCATGAAAGAGATGGAATTCAAACTCGGCAGATTGACAGATGATGAGAGAGAGATCATCTTGAAAGGCTGTCTGATCAACTATAATAAGAAATAGGATGAATATCTTTCGTCGACTGACATAAAATAAAAATATAATTGCATTTTTTACTGTCATAGTATATAATGTAATTAAGAAAGCTGTGCATCAGCGGTGGGTTGACACCTAAAATCTGATATCTTTTCCGAACTGAGGTGTCGGAGGTTGGCAGGCAACGGAAAAACCTGATATTTTCCAGACAAAGGTGCTGGAGGTTGGCAGACAACGGAAAAATCAACCATGAAAAGAGAATGTTTATTGCTGCGGCTTAAACATTCTCTTTTTGTAACAACAACCAATTAAAATAAATACATAAACAAGGGATATATATGAATAAACAACGCGCAATACAAATTATAACAAGAGCAGCCGAATTGTATAAAAATAATCTTGAAGATCAAAAAATATTGTTTTTATATGGAATACCTTCACATGTAAAAAAAGATCTGCAAACTCAAACTGGTTATCTGCCTTCTATAAACAGTTATGAAGTAGCATTTCACAGATGCAATTTTTTACATCTCACAGGCGTAAAATTAAATACAAACACGATTGCCTCTTCGATACATTTTTATGAAAAATGTATTAAAAAAAGATTGACAGAGAATGATTTTTCGCTTGCAAAAAATGGTTCAACCGTACAAAAGTTAGATGTTTTAGAAAATATGATGCTTCTTAAAAAAAGTATTACCATGATTGGTGAATTTACAGACAAGGGACCACAGCTCTTTACAGAAAAAGTTGCAGGAAATATTTGTGGATGTATCGGTTTTATACAAGATAAAAAAACAAAACTTAATGTTCCTAATACATTATTAAAAAAGGATATAAGAGATGTGACGGCAGTTCCGACTCAAAAGGTATTTGGCACTATTTCGAAACAATACACAGAAGCTAAATATTCAAATATTATAAAACTTGATAAATGTATTGATATAATGAATTGCCGTTTTTCTCAACAAATTGAGAATCTTATCAAAAGAACATAAAAATATAATATCTGGAGAATATGATTATGAAAAACCAAAAACACATTTTTTCCCTATCCCTGTTACTGATCAGTATGATCCTGACGGGATGTGCAGATTCCACACAAAATCCAAAACCCTCCGAAGAGGCCACCACATCTGCGGTTACTGCCACCACATCCGCAATTAGTACCACATCTTCAGCAATTAGCGCGTCATCCTCTGCGATGCAGCCGGTAGATCCGTTATCGGTAGAAGGGCAGTTAAAAACCATCGCCCAAGCGAAGGATGAGATTGTGACTTATGATAACGAAGATGAAAATTATCATTATGCCATAACCGATTTGGATCAAAATGGCCGTTTGGAATTGATTGTATCGACCGGAATGTTTGGAGCGGCGCATATTACCGGTAACTGGTACTACGAGATCAGCAAAGATGGTTATAAGCTAAAAAAATGCAAAGGAAAAGCCTTTGGAAACGAAGGCCATGATATTTGTGATGACATTGATACTGTCTATATTGATCCAAAGAAACATAATTATTACTATATAGTGCATGGCATCACGCACGTGTCCGGTGCCGAAAATTATGACTCTGTCGGATTCCTGCAATTAAAAAATGGTACTCTTACCGATAATTATCTTGCGGGAGGCTCTCATTTTGTTTCTAAAAAAGGAAAATTAAAAGACAGTTACTATAAGCTGACAAAAAATGCAAATAAGAGGACCGCTATAATAACAAAAAAGCAATACTCGGATATTGATTCTTTGATGAACGAAAAATATGGGAAATTGGAAAAAGAATCCGTTGCAATTCAATGGTTTTCTTATGAGCAGCTAATGTCTGAGGTGTCAGAATCTCAGTTCCTACATAAATTGCAAAAATCACAGGAGAATTTTGCAATTGGCAAAAAAGTAAAAAAATGCAAGGAGTATAATTGGTATGATGAATCTCTGAAAGACCTGAAAAAAGTTGACTGGGAAGAACAACAGTATAACATGCGTTCGGAAGACTATACCATGCTTACCAAATATTTTCCGATGTTGAAAAACGAGCAAAAGATTCACTTTCCGGATGGAACAGAACAAACATTAGATGAATATTCGACAGGAAAGGAAGGATTCTATCGTCACGTACAATTGGTTGATCTGACCGGAGACGGAATCAAAGAATTAATACTTTCTCTTGATAAATATGTTATTTTTTCTTATCAAAATGGAAAATATGAAGCATTTTTACCGCCCAGTGATGAGGGATTTAACGTTACCCCCGGGGGCTATTTTAGTTATGATATGGATAATGAATCCGATGAGGTTTATATCGAATTTACCAGCAAATTACAGTACAAAGAGGGAAAACTGCAGGAAGTTATCGTTGCAAAGGGGGAAAGTGACTATAAAAATGATACAGATATTTACCATATTAATGGGTTGCTTGCCTCTGAGGATACCTACTGTGACTGGCGAGTTGAGGAGCTGTATCCGGACAACGAGCCGTATGGGGTGTATAAGTATGTACTGGAGGAAAAAGAAGAGTAGGAGTGCTAAATAAATTTATATTAATTTGTCAAACGCCTATAAAAATATAATATATGGAGAATATTGATTATGAAAAACCTAAAAACCATTTTTTTCCTATCCCTGTTACTGACCAGTATGATCTTGACGGGATGTGCAGATTCCGCGCAAAATTCAAATCCAAAACCCTCCGAAGAGGCCACCACATCTGCGGTTACTGCTACAGCATCTGCAATTAGTACCACATCTTCTGCAATTAGCGCGTCATCCTCTGCGATGCAGCCGGTAGATCCGTTATCGATAGAAGGGCAGTTAAAAACCATTGCCAGAGCAAAAGATAAGATTGTGACCCGTGGGAAATATGATGCAAACTATCATTATGCCGTGACCGATCTGGATCAAAATGGACGGCTGGAATTGATTATTGCAACTGAAATGAATGGAACGGGTCATATTACCCATAACTGGTACTACGAGATCAGCAAAGATGGTTCAAAATTGAAAAAATGCAAAGGAAAAGCCTTTGGAAAAGAAGGGCATGACATTTTAGATGCCATTAATACTGTCTATATTGATCAAAAAGAGCATAATTACTACTATAGAGTGTATGGCATCACCCATGTGTCCGGCGGCGAAAATTATGAGTCACTCGGATTTCTGCAATTGAAAAATGGTACATTTACCGATAATTACCTTGCAGGAGGCTCTCATATTGTTTCTAAAAAAGGAAAAGGAAAATTAAAGAACAGTTACTATAAACTGACAAAAAATGGAAATAAGAAAACCGCCAAAATAACGAAAAAGCAATACTTGAATATCGATTCGTTAATGTCCGAAAAATATGGGAAATTGAAAAAAGAATCCGTTGCGATTCAATGGTTTTCTTATCAACAGCCAATGTCTGAAGTCACAGAATCGCAGTTTCTGCATAAATTGCAAAAATCTCAGGAAAATTTTGCGATTGGCAAAAAAGTAAAACAATTTCAGGAATATAGCGGGTATGATTTTCTGAAAAACCTAAAAAATATTGACTGGGAAGAACAACAGTATAACATGTGTCCCGAAGATTATACCATGCTGGCCAAATATTTACCTATGTTGAAAAATGAGCAGAAAATTCATTTTCCGGATGGAACAGAACAGACTTTAGAAGAATATCTGACAGGGAAGGAAGATATTTATCGTCAGGTCCAGTTGGTTGACCTGACCGGGGACGGAATCAAAGAATTAATACTTTCACTTTTTCTTCAAGAAGATGTTATTTTCTCCTATCAAAACGGGGAATATGCTGCATTTTTATCCAGTGAGGCAGCATTTGAGCTTAAACCCGGTGGCTATTTTAGCTATAATGAAACCGATGCCAACGACAATATTTGCGCCAGTATTATCAGCAGATTACAATACAAGGACGGAAAACTGAAGGAATTTATCGTTGGAAAAACGGAAGACTTTCTTCTCGGCACAGGTTACTGGATCAATAATGAAAGCGTATCTCAGGAAACCTATGAAGAATGGGAAGATAAGGAAATTGATCTGGATGGTCAGCAGTATTCGGTGTATGAATATGTGCTGGAAGAGAAAGATGAGTAGGGGGAGTCACTTATTGACAAAGTAAATGGTTTCGACTATAATAAAATTACATTTTAGATTTGTCGGAGGTTATGCTATGTCCTATATAAAACGAGCAATTACACCTGTTTTAAAAAAAAGAGCATCTACAAGCAAATGCAGTTTAATTACAGGAGCAAGACAAGTTGGAAAATCGACACTTGTTAAACATGAATTTGAGAAGTATAATAAAGCAAACTTTGATGACCGTCTGACTCGATTACAGGCACGAGAAGAGCCTAAATTGTTCTTCTTAAACAATCCTTGCCCTCTTTTTATTGATGAAGTACAAAAAGAAAGTGCTATATTAGAGGAGATTAAGTTGGTGGTAGATGAATCGGATGAAAGAGGATTATTTCTCTTATCCGGTTCACAAAATCTCGAATTAATGAAAGGCATGAGTGAATCACTCGCCGGAAGGGTATCTGTTTCTGAATTGACCGGATTATCCTTGCGTGAAATCTATGGTGTTACGTTTAACAAACATTTTATTCCTACAGACCGGTATATTATAGAGCGTGAAAAAGACATTGTATCATATGAAAACATCTGGGAAATCATACACAAAGGTTCTTACCCTGAATTATATGATATTGAACGTGACTGGCAGGAATATTATTCTTCGTATGTTTCTACTTATATTGAGCGAGACATCAATGAACTAATATCTGCAGACAGCATTACCTTTACAAAATTTTTGACTGCCACAGCGGCAAGAACAGGTGAAATGCTTAATTATGCAAATTTAGCAGGAGAAGTAGGGGTGAGCGAACCAACGGTCAAAAATTGGGTTTCTATATTGGAACGAACCGGCATTGTTTTTTTATTACAGCCTTATAGTGCAAGTGCCTTAAAGCGTGCCGTAAAAACACCAAAAATTTATTTTCGTGATACCGGCCTTGCTTGTTATCTTACTCGCTGGCTGACCGCAGATGCCTTGAAATGTTCCGCTGTAGCCGGAAATATGTTTGAAACTTTTGTGGTATCTGAAATACTAAAATCCTATACCAATGAAGGAATGGATTACCGTTTCAACATTTTTTATTACCGCGGAAAAGATAAGAATCCTTCCACAGAAAATGAAATCGATCTTATTATTGAAGAGGATGGTGCGTTATATCCGATTGAGATCAAAATGTCTGGAAATCCAAAAGCAAATATGGGTTCAGCAAATCCTGTTTTGGATAAAATTGCCGGAAAAACAAGAGGCACGGGAATCATTCTATGCTTGATTGACAAAAAGACTTATCTGAGAGAAAACCTGATTGCATTGCCAATTGAGTATGTGTGATACTAAAATATTTTTGAAATCGACTTGAAAACGCCGAAATGAGTGTTATAATATATCTAAAAGGGGGATTTGCCATGATATTAGTAGATAAAGAAATAAAACAACGTGGAAAAGATATTGTTATCGAAGGTTATGATGAAAACAATGTAAACTCCGTTTCTTATGATGTAACTCTTGAATGCATCATAACAAATGATGCGGAAAAGGAGTCTTATATATTACAACCAGGTGAAACTATTTTTGTCCGAACCAAAGAAATGATACATATGCCTGACGATTTAATGGGGCGAATTGGTGAGAAAAATTCAAAGATGCGTCTTGGAATTCAAGTAAGTGGTCCTCATTATTTTCCCGGGCATAAGACATACATGTTTTTACGTGTTTCTAATATATCACCGAATCGAATAAAACTTGACAAAGGAGACAAAATTGCTCAAATCTTTTTTGAGCAATTAGAAGAAGTCCCTCAAAAAACGTATAATCTTCAAGAAAATGCTTCTTTTAATAATGAAGAGAAATATCGAGGATTTGCTGGTTATCAGGACGAATATGAGCGAAAAATTTTAAAAATTGAGCAGCAAAAAGAAGAATTAGAAGAAAAAGAAAGTAAAATGTATGCCAATATTATGACTATAATGGGTGTATTTGTTGCTGTCTTTTCTATGATAATGGTAAATTTCACCAATGTGAATACAGGAATAACTAATTTAAAATTTCTTATAATGCTTAACATTTCATTAGGTATTGTGGTTGTATTATTTGTAGGGTTAATGCTTATTTTTTTAAATAAAGCAAAAAGCAAAAACTTTTTAGTTGCTTACATAATACTTATGCTTATTTTAGTAATAGCATTATTGATATTGGCTGGTGTTAGAGGATTTTGAAAAATATTTTCATTTTAAAAGTTTTTTGATTTAATGGAGGAATACAAATGTGTTGGCGTATGGTACGAAGTTTTTTGCCAATTGGACAAGGGGCGTTTTATTGCGAGTGCTTTCATTTTCTTGGTAAAACTCACAATATAGTTTATGATTGTGGGTCAAAAACAAATATACAGCTTTTAAAGGAACAAATAAAAACTACATTTGAAAAAGATGAAAAAATAGATGCCTTATTTTTATCTCATTTACATGAAGATCATATAAATGGTATTCCGTTTTTGCTTGAACATTGTTGTGTTAACAAAATAATTTTCCCTATAATAGATGTTGGATCAAAAAGATTACTTGAAATTAATTTTCAAATAAAAAAAGCAGCTAAATTTACGTTAGAATTTTTAGTTTCTCCGAATAAAGCTATCAAAAATGTTATGAATAATAATAGAATTGATAGAAATATGCCTGAACTTATCGGAATCTATCCTCCCAATCAAGATAATTTAATTAAGGATATAAATGATAATTTGCCAAATATCAATATCGTTAATTCGGGTGAAAATATAGTTGATAAAATTGTAGATGATTACAATTGGGCTACCTATTTTGAATGGATGTATATACCGTTCAATTTTAAACAAACTGAACAAATCGTACTATTGAAAGATAATTTGAAAAAAGAGTTTAAATGCGAAATTAATGGAGATGAATTAGAAAAAAAGTGGAAGAATGGGAACAAGAATGACCAAAATAAGATAATAAATGCATATAGAAATATACCAGGCGATTTTAATTCAAATTCCATGACATTATTTTCAGGAACATCACATGATTATTTCCGACAATACCTGCTAAATTGTAAATGCAATTATTGTAATTACAACAATTTTGATAAAAAAGCAGGTTGTTTATATACTGGCGATTATAATGCATCTGGAAGAAACAACTGGAAAGAACTACAAAAAGCATACTCTAAATATTGGGACAAGATTGGATGTATTCAAATACCGCATCACGGTTCAAAATATAATTTTAATGATAACTTTCTTGATTATAACTGTTTTTTTGTGATTTCAGCTGGCTATAGCAATAAATATAAGCATCCACATTCAGAAGTTATCAAAAAATTTCTATTAAGAGATATTAAACCAAATCTTGTTACAGAACAACAGGGAAGTGCGTTTTACACATTAATACAACTCATCTGGTAAATCCAAAAGAAAATATTAAAGGCAGCCCCTCAAAGACTGCCTCTTTCTCTTATTCTTACCCACTTATTTACATCCCTACATCGGATTTGCCACCCGGATTCCATTGACCTCCACCTCGTCACTGCACTCAATGACGATACAAGGTACACCGTCGATGATCTGCGTATTGACAAGATCTGTCCGGTCCGGGTTTACCTGAATGGTGACATTCGGCGTACGAACTTCAAATTTGCGGAGATTGGCGATGTTATCTGCCACCAGTTTCTGATCTTCCCCGATATTTTCGGTAAATTTTTCTTCAAAAACATCGATTTTTTCTTCCGAAACTCCACACGAGGAGAGGATCTTTTTCACATCTTCTTTGTCCAGTTCGAGCGGCTCCGGATTTTCCTTATTTTCTTCAATCATTTCATTTAAGTTTTCATGCAGATTCTTCACCATCTCGTAATCGCACGTTGTTCCGAGAGATTCTTCCACCAAAGCGTGGAACGTTTCCTTTTGTTCCTTGGCAGGAATTGGAAATGTGCAGCCAAGCAGATTATAGGAAAAATCAATATCGACTTCATCGGCATTTTTAGCATAATAAAGCAGGCTGTGGATGTCTGTGTTTCGGTCATTGAAGGCAGGAAAGAGGAAACCGTTTGCCGGTGCCTGTACGATCCAGTCGCGGTCACAGTCCTCAATACTGTTATTTTCCGGATTGTAGCAGAGACCGGCCTTGGATAATTTCACCGGACATATACTGCAAAGGATAAAATTATATACATAATCGGATGCATCTTCGTTTTCGATTCCATCCGCTGTGATTGACGGAATATCGTAAGCAGTATGTATCAAAACGATAAGATAATTTCCGGTATATTCGTATGTTTTGATCACCATGTCATAAAATTCATCCAAAAGGGCGTCGTCTTGCAGACCGCTGTCTACGAGCTTCATCATAAATTTCTGTTTGCCATCGTCATTGGTTTCTTCTTCCATTGGAAATTCCATATTCATAAGATTTTTGCCAAGAGTACCGGACATCGTTTTTCGAAAAATATCCACGTATTTAAACATTTCTTCTTCGGGAAGGGAGTAAAATGCCTCTTTTAACTCGACACGCTTATTCTTTTCGCCATCTACATAGCATCCACAGATCCTTGTGATCCCATTGTCGTCTTTTTTAAATATTTTCTTTATTTCCGTAACTTCTGTTTTATTCATCTTTATTCTCCATTTCTATTATCGTTGGTTCCCTAATATCACACAAAAAGATTATATCATATTTTTCAAAAATGTGGTATAATCTTTTTTAATAAACAGGAAAGAAGGTATACGTATGTCACTCAATGATACCCCCTCTGCCAATCGGATCCATATCGGTTTTTTTGGCTGCCGCAATGCCGGAAAATCCAGTGTTGTCAATGCCATTACCGGGCAGGAGCTGGCAGTTGTGTCAGATGTCCTCGGAACGACAACCGATCCGGTGCAAAAAGCGATGGAACTCCTTCCGTTAGGACCGGTTATGATCATTGACACTCCCGGCTTCGATGATGTCGGTGAACTGGGGGAAAAACGAATCCAAAAGACAAAACAGATCTTAAACCGAACCGATATCGCGGTTCTTGTCGTCGATGCACAAAAAGGGTTAGCAGCGACAGACAAGCAGCTGCTTGCATTGATTCAGGAAAAAGAACTGCCGTATCTTATCATTTATAATAAATCTGATCTTTTGGAGAGCATTCCGGCAGAAGAGGAGCACAGTATCTATATCAGTGCTTTGGAAAAAATCGGAATTCAGGAATGTAAGGAAAAACTTGCCCATCGGATCTCCACGGAAGATATGACACTTCAGATCGTAGGAGATCTTTTGAATCCGGGAGACCTTGCCGTGCTTGTCATTCCGATCGATTCCGCTGCACCAAAAGGCCGTCTGATCCTGCCACAGCAGCAGGTGATCCGGGATATTCTGGAGGCAGGTGCTGCTGCAGTGACTGTAAGAAATACGGAACTTGCCCGGACTTTACAAAATTTGGAAGGCAAGGTTCGGATGGTGATCACGGACAGTCAGGCATTTGAAGAGGTCGCAGCCATTGTGCCAAAAGAGATTCCATTGACTTCGTTTTCTATTTTAATGGCGCGTTTTAAAGGGTATCTGGAAACCGCTGTCAAAGGAATTCAAGCGGTAGATTCACTGAAAGACGGAGACCGCATCCTCATTTCGGAAGGCTGTACACATCACCGCCAGTGCGAAGACATCGGCACTGTAAAACTGCCAAACTGGCTTTTAAAATATACCGGGAAAGATCTGAAATTCGAATGGAGTTCCGGCCGGGAATTTAAGGAAGATTTATCTCCGTATGCGATGGTCATCCATTGTGGGGGATGTATGCTCAATGAGAGAGAAGTGAAATATCGTATGAAATGTGCGGTCGATCAAGGCGTTCCATTTACCAATTATGGAATTGCCATTGCCTACATGAAAGGGATTTTACAGCGAAGTATTGAACCGATCCCTAATCTTCCTCAATAACGTGGATCTCAAGATAATCAAATTCGATGCCGTCGATAAAATTATCGCTGCGAAAGCGGGTTTTGTCGACGCGCTTGAATTCTTCGATATTGTGTTCCAGCCAGATCGGTTTGGAAAGATCAAATTCGTAGCACACGTCTTCCAGTGCTGCAAATACTTTTTTAGTCCGGGACATCTCCGGGGAATCATTTTCCACAACTACGTCCCGGATCATTCGATTGCTTTTAAATTCTTTTGCCCATAAACGAAACATCTGTTAATTTCCTTTCTTTTTTCATTTCGCATCCATACTTTTTACTGATTATACTTTGATTTTTCGAAAAAGTAAAGAATTATTTGACTTTACCGTCATTTTCTTATAAAATTATATTGTATGCGTAAAAGGATTTTTATGCATTCAGGTAAGGAGAAAGGTTGGCGAATAAACGATGTTAGAACAAGAAGTTGACACCTCTTTGTTAAATCAGATATATATACCGGCAGATGCAGGACACGTATTTATCGATCAGGAAACTGAATTTCGACAGATGATGATGATGTACAGTTGTGCGATCAAAGAGATAAAGACCAAATTACAAGTATTAAACGATGAATTATCCATAAAAAGACAGAGAAATCCGATTGAATTTATCAAAACCCGTGTAAAGCAGCCCGACAGCATTGCGAGCAAGCTCCGCAGAAAAGGCTATCCGGTCACGGTACAGTCGGTGTTTGAAAATCTTTCGGACGTGGCAGGGGTTCGCGTCATCTGCGCTTTTATTGATGATATCTATAAGGTGGCAGACATGCTTACCGCGCAGGATGACATTGAATTGATCAAACGCAAAGATTATATTAAAAACCCTAAGATGAATGGTTATCGCAGCCTTCATCTGATCATTGAAGTTCCGGTATTTTTCTCGGATCACAAAGAGCAGATTCGCGTGGAAGTGCAGATCCGAACGATCGCGATGGACTTCTGGGCAAGTCTGGAGCACCAGCTGAAATATAAAAAAGATATTGATGATGCGGAAAGTATTATGTATGAACTGCGCGCCTGCGCTGATGTGATCAATCGTACCGATTACCATATGCAGTCGCTGCGTGACCGTATCGTAGAAAATTCATAAAATAACTATTAGGAGGTTGCTATGAGCATTCGAATTGATGGAAAACAGATTTCCGCACAGATAAAAGACGAATTAAAAGAAAGAGTGAAAAAGGAAAAACTTGAAGTTACGCTTGCTGTGATCCAGGTAGGAAATGATCCGGCTTCAACCGTTTATGTTGGAAATAAGAAAAAGGCATGTGAATATATCGGAATCCATTCCCTGGCTTATGAACTGCCGGAGGAAACACCGGAAGAAGAGCTGCTGCAATTGATCAAAGAGTTAAATGACCGAGACGATGTCAATGGCATTCTGGTACAGCTTCCCTTGCCGGCTCATATGGACGAAGACAAAGTGATCCGGACGATCTCACCGAAAAAAGATGTCGATGGATTTCATCCACAGAGTGTCGGTGCACTCAGCATTGGGCAGCCGGGATTCATTTCCTGTACACCGGCGGGGGTGATTCAGTTGCTAAAACGTACCGGTGTTGAAATCGACGGAAAAGAATGTGTGATCGTCGGACGAAGCAATATTGTCGGAAAACCGATGGCGCTTCTGATGCTTCGGGAAAATGCAACCGTTACGGTCTGCCATTCCCATACCAAAGATCTGAAAGAAGTGACGAAACGGGCAGACATTTTGATCGTTGCGATCGGAAAACCCAAATTTATTACCAAAGAATACGTCAAAGAAGGCGCTGTCGTTATTGATGTCGGAATCCACCGCGGCGCAGATGGCAAACTTTGCGGAGATGTGGATTATGATGACGTGGCTCCGATCACTCATGCCATTACTCCGGTACCGGGCGGTGTCGGACCGATGACGATCGCCATGCTTATGAATAACTGCGTAGAAGCGAAAGGATTACAGGAATGATGCACATTTATTTTGTCTCTTTAGGTTGTGACAAAAATCTGGTTGACAGTGAGAAAATGCTGGCACTTCTTGCCAAAGAAGGCTATGAATTGACCGATGAACCGGAACAGGCCGAGATCATCGTCGTCAATACGTGTGCTTTTATCCACGATGCCAAGCAGGAGAGTATTGAAACTCTGTTAGAACTTGCGGAATACAAAAAGACAGGAAAATGTAAAGTACTGATTGCCTCCGGCTGTCTTGCGGAACGTTATCAGGATACCATTTTGGAAGAAATGCCGGAAATTGACGGCGTGATCGGAACAACGGCCTACGATGATATCGCTGTCGTTGTGAAAAAAGCACTCGGGGGCGAACATGCGGCACTGACAAAAGAACTGGATTATCTCCCGGTTCACCTGACAGACCGCATTACCTCCGGTATGTCGCACGTAGGATATTTAAAGATCAGCGAAGGCTGCAATAAAAACTGTACGTATTGCATTATCCCTTCCATGAGAGGACATTATCGAAGTGTACCGATGGAAGATTTGATTGAAGAAGCAGAAAAACTTGCGGAAAAAGGAATCCGGGAATTGATCCTGGTGGCACAGGAAACTACATTATATGGTGTAGATCTCTACCATGAGAAAAAACTTCCGGAACTGCTTCGCCGTTTATCCGAAATCCGTGATATTGCATGGATCCGCGTCTTATACTGTTACCCGGAAGAGATTACATTAGAACTGGCACAGGAACTTCGTAACAATCCGAAAGTATGCCACTATCTGGATCTTCCGATCCAGCACTGCAACGATGAGGTCCTCAAACGCATGGGACGCCGCACGACAAAAGCAGAATTGATGGAAAAGATCAAGATGCTTCGCACGGAGATTCCGGATATTGCCCTGCGAACCACACTCATCAGTGGATTTCCGGGAGAAACCGGCGAACAGCACGAAGAATGCATCGAATTTGTGCGGGAGATGAAATTTGACCGTCTCGGTGTCTTTCCGTATTCGGAAGAAGAGGGCACCAAAGCAGCGGATTATCCGGAACAGATTGACATGGAAATCCGCCGCAGGTGGGCAGATGAGATCATGGAAGCACAGCAGGAAGTGATCTTTGCGCAAAACGAAACGCTGGTAGGAAAAACTTACGATGCCATCGTAGACGGTTATCTGCCGCAGGATGATGTATATGTTGCCCGAACCTACCGGGATACTCCGGAGATTGACGGCTGTATTTTCTTTCAGGTGCCATATGAGATCGTATCCGGAACCATAGTAAAACTTTTGGTTACCGATGCGAAAGGCTATGATCTGATCGGTGAAATATGTAGTGAGGAGGATGATGAATGAATAACATACCGAATAAATTAACTATGATTCGTGTGATTTTGATTCCATTCTTTATTGTATTTATGTTATGGGATGCCGTTCCCTATGGCGATTATATTGCTGCCGCAGTATTTATTCTCGCCTGCATTACCGATTTTCTGGACGGATATCTTGCCAGAAAATATAATGAAACAACGACCTTTGGAAAATTTATGGATCCGCTGGCCGATAAACTGCTTGTCTGCTCGGCACTGATCTGTTTTGCAGCCGATCCCGAATGCGTGATGCCTGCCTGGGCAGTCATTGTCATCATTGCCCGCGAATTTATCATCAGCGGATTCCGGCTGATCGCGGCAGAAAAAGGGATTGTCATTGCTGCTAATTATTGGGGAAAGGTAAAAACCGTGGTACAGATGATCATGTCCATCATTCTTATCCTTGATTTTTCCTTTTCCGGCATCGAAATTGTAGAATGGATATTGATCTGGACTGCTGTTGCGCTGACCGTCATATCCTTGTTGGATTATATTTATAAAAATCGTGCCGTATTGAGTGATACGGAAACGATGTAAAGGATGGCGATTTCAATGGAAACACTGGAACAATGGCTTGTCAAAGAATTGACAAAAAGAAATGCTACGATAACAACAGCAGAGTCATGTACAGGAGGCTTGATCTCCGGGCGTATCGTAAACGCCAGCGGAGCTTCCGGTGTATTTCACCAGGCATTTATAACTTATTCCAATGAAGCAAAAAAATCCCTTCTTGGTGTAAAAGAAGAGACATTGGATACGGTAGGTGCCGTCAGTGAAGAAACTGCCAGACAGATGGCAGAAGGCGCAGCAAAAGCGGCGAACGCAGAGGTGGCATTGAGTGCTACGGGAATCGCCGGCCCGGATGGCGGAACTGCCGAAAAACCGGTTGGACTGGTTTATCTCGGTTGTTACTGCATGGGTAACACTTTTGTGGAACGACATGTTTTTAAAGGAGACCGGAGCGAAGTACGGAATGCCGCAGTGAAAGCAGCATTGACTCTTGCAAAAAAAGCATTAAAGGAGTGAATCCAATGAAACATTGGTTCTCTTTCGCGTGTATTTTGCTGGTGATGTTGAGTTTATGCTCCTGTTCCCTGTTTCCTTTTGAAGACACTTCGGATATGGAGCTGACACAGGAAGAAATTGATTCGGTGCAGGATACGACCCCTGCCGCGATATCAACTCCCAAAAAACGGAATATCAAAACCATTTCCATCTATACGGTGGATACGGTCAACGAAGAACTTATGCCGATTTCTGTCCCTTTATACGATAATGAAGTAACGCCGGCATTTATTACCGATGAGGTGATAAATAATCTGGAAGATACGATAAAAGTAACCGAACTTACGGTAGAACGAAGACAGATCTTTGTAACTTTAGACTCCCAGTATGCACCGGTAAAAAATTGTTCGAAAAAATACGAAACCCTTGTTTTAGACTGTCTGGCAAACAGCCTTTTGGACAATCTTTCTTATGTGGATGATGTGATCTTCCGCTGTGACACGGGAGCTTATCATTCTGCCAACTATGAATTTGACGAAAACGAAGTTTATCGCTCCAAATAAACGGAAAGCAGGAACGAATATTGAAAAAATATGATGTGATCGTAGTCGGCGGTGGTGCAGCCGGTATGATGGCTGCTATCTCCGCAGCCAAAGAAGGCGCACAGGTGGCTTTGATCGAAAAAAACGAAAAACTAGGAAAAAAAATATATATTACCGGAAAAGGACGCTGCAATCTCACTAATGCCTGTGAGACGGAAGAGTTCTTTTCTGCTGTCAATACCAATGCCAAATTTATGTACAGCAGTCTTTATACATTGACAAATTTTCAAACGATAGAATTGTTTCAGGAGTGGGGGCTTTCTACAAAAGTAGAACGAGGAAACCGCGTATTTCCTGTCTCTGATAAATCTTCCGATGTCATACAATGCCTGGGAAAAGAGTGTAAGCGGAGCGGCGTTGACATTTACCTGAATACCCCCTGCCAGCAGATTTTATACGATCACGAAACGGCTTGTGCTGTCCGGACGCCCGATGCGCTCCTGCATGCCGGCTGTATCATCCTGGCAACCGGAGGACTTTCGTATCCTTCGACCGGTTCTACCGGCGATGGGATCCGGTTTGCAAAAAAATCCGGCCACCGCATCGTTTCCTGTCGTCCCGCACTGGTTCCCATGAATGTAAAAGAAGCGGATGCCATGCAGATGCAGGGACTTTCGATGAAAAACGTGGAAATGGCTTTTTATGTAGAGAAAGAGAATGGAAAAAAGCAGGAAATCTACCGCGATTTTGGGGAAATGATGTTTACCCATTTTGGGATAACCGGTCCGATTGTTCTTTCTGCCTCTCATGAAGTAGGAAAAAGGTTGGAAAATGACGAGATTTATGCTATACTGGATTGTAAGCCTGCGTTGTCAGTGGAAAAACTGGATAAACGACTGGTCAGGGACTTTGAGGAAAGTCCGAATACTTCATTGAAAAACTGTCTTGGGAAACTGCTTCCGAAAAGCATGATCCCTGTTATATTGAGACGCACGTCTTTAGATGGTGCGGCGGCAGTAAATCAAATTACAAAAACTAAAAGACACCGTCTCGTATCGGAGATCAAAGCGATGCGCTTTACGATCCGCTCCCTTCGTGACTGGAAGGAAGCGATCATCACTTCCGGCGGTGTGTCCGTAAAAGACATCGATCCTTCTACGATGGAAAGCAAAAAAATCAATCATCTGTTTTTTGCCGGCGAAATGATCGATGTGGACGCGATGACAGGCGGTTACAATTTACAGATTGCCTGGTCCACCGGTTATCTTGCCGGCAGGATGGCAGCTGAACGATCACAAGAAAGAAAGGAATAACGGAGTTATGAATATCGCACTCGACGGCCCGGCAGGTGCAGGGAAAAGTTCTATCGCCAAATTAGTGGCAAAAAAATTATCATTTGTATATTTAGACACCGGTGCAATGTACCGCACCATCGCTCTCTATGTGTTAAACAACGGGATTTCTCCGGCAGACGAAGAAGCAGTCGTTGCCAGACTTGATGATATCGAGATCACATTATCCCATGAAAACGGAGAACAGCAGATTTTTCTTAACGGAGCCAATGTTTCCAAAGAAATCCGCAGGGAAGAGGTTGGAAAGACCGCCTCTACAGTGGCAAAATATGGAAAAGTCCGCAAAAAACTGGTTTCCCTGCAGCAAAAAATTGCATCTGAAAATGATGTCATTATGGATGGAAGAGATATCGGAACCGTCGTTCTTCCGAATGCCGAGGTGAAGATTTATCTGACTGCCAGTTCCGGAGTACGCGCCGAGCGCCGTTACAAGGAACTACAGGAAAAAGGGGAAACCTGTGATCTGGATCAGATTGAAAAAGACATCATTCTTCGTGATGAACAGGATATGAATCGTGAGATCTCACCGCTTCGTCAGGCAGACGATGCCATACTCGTCGATTCTTCCGATATGTCCATCGAAGAAGTTGTAAATTGTCTGATCGACATCGTAAAAAAAGCAGACTAACGAAATCGTTACGCTGAAAAAAATAGAAAACGGGAGAGATTATGAACGTATCACTTGCCAAAACAGCCGGATTCTGCTTCGGCGTCAAGCGCGCCGTCGATATGGCGTATACCGAGGCAGCCAAAGGAAAACCGGTTTACACCCTGGGACCTATCATTCACAATGAAGAAGTCGTTGCGGATCTCACACAGAAGGGAGTTCTTGCCCTGAGTGAAGAAGAACTTTTTTCCGGAAAACATCCTCTTGAGGATGCCACCGTTATCATTCGTTCCCACGGAATATCCAAAGAGATTTACACAAAACTGGAAAATGTAAGTGCCAATATTGTAGACTGTACCTGCCCTTTTGTAAAAAAAATTCATACAACAGTTGAAAAATATGCAGAAAAAGGGTATGATATTGTCATTATAGGCAGCAAAGCCCACCCTGAGGTGCAGGGTATCCTCGGATGGTGCAAAGGGCACGGAAAAGCCCTTGAAACCGAGGAAGAAGCAAAGAATTTCACCTTAAAGGATGCGACAAAAAAAGTATGTATTGTCGCCCAAACGACATTTAATTACAAAAAATTTAAAGATTTAGTTGAAATTCTTTCAAAAAAAGGTTATGATATAATTGCTGTGAATACTATATGCAATGCCACCGCTGAGAGACAAAAAGAAGCTGAGGAGTTAGCGGCCGTTTCGGATGCGATGATTGTTATAGGCGGGAAAAACAGTTCAAATTCCAGAAAGTTATTTGAAATCAGTAAAAATCAGTGTGAAAACACTTATTTTATACAGACATTAGAAGATTTGAATCTGGAGCAGATTCAATTTTCGTCAAGCCTAGGTATTACTGCAGGGGCATCCACCCCAAAAAACATTATTCAGGAGGTTCTAGAGGCATGTCAGAAGAAAGAAGTTTTGAGGAATTATTAAAAGAGGAATCATCAGTAACAATCCATAACAATGCGATTGTAGAAGGGACAGTTATCAGCGTTAATGAGAATGAAATTATCTTGAATATCAGATATAAAGCAGATGGTATCTTGACAAAAAGCGAATACAGCAATAATCCAGATGTTGATTTGACAAAAGAAGTTAAAGTTGATGATAAGCTCACTGTAAAGGTTCTTAAAGTAAACGACGGAGAAGGTCAGGTTCTTCTTACTTACAAGAGATTACAGCAGGATAAGATGAACAAAGTGTTCGAAGAAGCTATGGAAAGCGGCGAAGTTCTGAAAGGAACCGTAACAGCAGCATTGAAAGGCGGCTTGAGCGTTTCTTACGGAGAAGGCCGTGTATTTATCCCTGCTAGTCTGGTATCCGACGTATACGAAAAAGATCTTTCCAAGTACGAAGGACAGGAGATTGAGTTTGTTCTTACCGAAGTAAATCCTCGCAAGAGAAGAATTATCGGTGACCGCAAGCAGCTCATCGTAGCACAGAAGAAAGAAGCACAGGAAGCACTTCTTGCACGTATCGAAGTTGGTATGATGGTGGAAGGTACTGTGAAAAATCTTACTGATTTTGGTGCATTTATCGATCTTGGTGGAGCAGATGGTCTTCTTCACATCTCAGAAATGAGCTGGGGACGTGTAGACGATCCTAAGAAATTATTCAAGGTTGGCGATAAAGTAGAAGTTATGATCAAAGATATTTCCGGTACAAAGATTGCTTTGACTATGAAATTAGATTCCAACAATCCTTGGAAAAACGCATCTGAAAAATACGAAAAAGGTCAGGTTGTAACAGGAAAAGTTGCCCGTATGACAGATTTTGGTGCATTCGTTGAATTGGAAGAGGGCATTGACGCACTTCTTCATGTATCCCAGATCTCCATCGATCATGTAGAAAAACCTTCTGACGTATTGAGCGTTGGACAGGAAGTTACAGCAAAGATTGTGGACTTCAATGAAGAAGCAAAGAAAATCAGCCTGAGCATCAAAGCTCTTGAGATTGAAAAACAGAACGAGGACGCTGCTGAAGAAGAAGCAGAATAATAAATTTGACTGAGGTTTTGAACAGGTATGTTAGACGAGTATGAAGGATTTAAAAAAGATTTTTTGCTATTATCCGGACTTGACTTAAACTCTTACAAGGAAACTCAGATGAAACGCCGTATTCTCAGTTTTATGGGAAGACACCGGTGTAAAAACTTAGCGGAATTTTTTCTGTTGTTAAAAAAAGACCGTGAGGTGTATAATGCATTTATTACATATCTTACAATAAATGTGTCTGAGTTTTACCGTAATCCGGCTCAATGGAAAACATTGGAAAGCATTGTCATTCCGCACATTATGAAACACTCCGGAAAAACGATCCGTGTGTGGAGTGCCGCTTGCTCTACGGGAGATGAACCGTATTCTCTGGCAATGGTTCTCAGCGAGTTCTATCCGTTAGAACGCATTGAGATCATCGCTACGGATATGGACAAAGAAGTTTTAGACAAGGCCAGACAGGGATGTTACCATGAAAAGAGTTTAAAATCCCTTCCTGAAAAGTATCAGAAAAAATTTTTTGAAAAGATGGACTCCGGATATTATCAGGTGTCTGATTCCTTGAAACGGTGTATTACCTTTCAAGAACATAATCTGTTAAAAGATACGTATCCCGGAAACCTTGATTTGGTTGTGTGCAGAAACGTTCTGATTTATTTTACCGAAGAGGCAAAAGATCGAATATACAAAGGCATTTCGCAATCATTAAAAAAAGATGGTGTGCTTTTTGTAGGAAGTACCGAGCAGATTATAGGTTCGGATGTTTATGGTTTGGAAACCTTTCAATCATTTTTTTATAAAAAAATTTGATGGATGCTAGAAGCCACCCTTGTTTTTAGGGTGGCTTTCTATCCGAATAAAGCTAGTTAAAGGAGAATTCAAATGGAAAAAGTTATTATTGCATTGGATGCGATGGGCGGAGATTACGCACCGGAGCAGACCGTAAAAGGCGCAGTAGAAGCGGTTAATTCAAGTGATGAGATCCGTGTTATCTTAGTTGGAAAACAGGACATGATTACGAAGGAACTTGAAAAATACGAATATGCCAAAGAGGACATTGAAGTCGTACATGCCTCTGAGATCATTGATATGGGAGATGTCCCAACCGTTGCAATCAAAGATAAAAAGGATTCTTCTTTAGTTGTTGCCATGAGACTGGTACGTGAAGGCAAGGCCGACGCACTCGTTTCTGCCGGAAGCACCGGTGCGGTACTGGTAGGCGGTCAGCTTGTCGTCGGCCGTCTGAAAGGGATCAAGCGTCCTCCACTGGCTCCGTTTATTCCTACCACAAAAGGATTTTCCCTTTTGATCGACTGCGGTGCCAATGTGGATGCCCGGCCGGAACATCTGGTTCAGTTTGCACAGATGGGATCCATTTATTATGAAAATGTTATGGGCAAAAAAAATCCAACCGTAGCACTGTTAAATATTGGAACGGAAGAGGAAAAAGGAAACCAGCTTGTAAAAGATACCAAACCATTGATGAAAGAGTGCAAAAATATCAATTACATCGGCAGTGTGGAAGCACGTGAACTGGTAAGCGGTGCGGCAGATGTTATCGTCTGCGAGGCATTTGTCGGAAACGTCGTTTTAAAATTCTTTGAAGGATTGGCATTGACATTATTTGGAAGTTTGAAAGAAGGACTGATGTCCAGCACCCGAACAAAACTGGGCGCTCTTCTCGTAAAACCGGCGTTAAAAGGATTGAAAAACCAGTTTGACACAAGCAGCCAGGGCGGTGCTCCTTTGCTTGGCTTAAAAGGACTTGTCGTAAAAGCACATGGAAATTCCAGCAGCAAGGAAATTGAAATTGCATTAAAGCAGTGTATCTCCTTTAAAAAGCAGAAAATTAACGAAAAAATTAAAGAAAGTATATGTGATTAAAATGACAAAAAATGATCTTTCAAAATTTGAAGAAAAAATCGGTTACCGGTTTCAGGAGAAAACGTTGCTGCAAAACGCATTGACTCACAGCTCCTATGCCAATGAAAAGCATCTTCCCTATGAGAAAAATAACGAACGTCTCGAATTTTTAGGCGATGCCGTATTGGAACTTGTAAGCAGTGATTTCATCTTTCATGAACAAGCAACGGCGATGGAAGGAAAAATGAGCAAATTCCGCGCCAGCCTTGTATGTGAGAGAAGTCTGGCGCAGAGTGCCAGAGAAATCGATCTTGGTTCCTATCTGTTTTTAGGAAAAGGGGAAGCTGCGACAGGCGGAGCCGAACGGGATTCCATTTTGTCCGATGCGTTTGAAGCTGTGATCGGAGCCATTTATCTGGATGCCGGAATGGAAGAGGCTTCACGGTTTATTCATCAATATGTCCTTTCGGATATTGAACATAAAACGCTCTTTTATGACAGCAAGACCATTTTACAGGAGATGGTACAAAGTCAAGGCGCCAATACGCTGTGCTATCATTTGCTGGAAGAAAAGGGACCGGATCACTGCAAAGAATTTGTGATCGCCTGTTGCCTGGGCGACCGCCGGCTCGGTATCGGCACCGGACGCAGTAAAAAACTGGCAGAGCAGGAAGCTGCCTATCAGGCAATCTTAGCATTAAGAAATAAATAAGGAATGGTATAACGGAATGTACTTAAAAAGTATTGAAGTGCATGGATTTAAGTCCTTTGCCAATAAATTAGTATTTGAATTTCATAATGGGATCACCGGAATCGTCGGCCCAAACGGAAGTGGTAAAAGCAACGTAGCCGATGCCGTCCGCTGGGTTCTCGGCGAACAGAGTGCAAAACAGCTTCGTGGTGCGAGCATGCAGGATGTCATTTTTGCCGGAACAGAACTTCGAAAACCGCAAAGTTACGCCTATGTTGCCCTGACGATTTCCAATGAAGACCACAAGCTGAACGTTCCGTATGAGGAAGTCAAGGTGGCACGTCGTGTCTATCGTTCCGGGGAAAGCGAATACCTGATCAACGGAGCCGCCTGCCGCTTAAAAGATATTCAGGAATTGTTTTTTGATACCGGTATCGGAAAAGAGGGATATTCCATCATCGGACAGGGACAGATTGATAAGATCCTCAGCGGTAAACCCGAAGAACGCCGTGAATTGTTCGATGAAGCAGCCGGAATCGTAAAATACAAAAAGCGGAAAGCGGCCGCAGAAAAAAATCTGGAAGTGGAACGCCAGAATCTGGTTCGTGTCAACGACATTTTGACCGAGTTGGAAAAACAGGTCGGCCCATTGGAAAAGCAGTCCGAGAAAGCGCGCGAATACCTGCGTTTAAAGGAGGAACTGAAAAAATACGAGATTTCTTTGTTTATTCAGGACTATGATAGTTTCAAAGAAGAATTGTCAGAAACCGGAAATCATATCTCCAACGCCGAAAAAGAACTGGAGGCGCTGAAACAAAAACAGGAAAGCACCAAAGAAGAGTACGAAACCGTTGAAAACCAAATCCGTGAATTTGATGAGAAGATCGAATTTAAGAAAGAGAAAAAGAACCGTGACAATGTAAATCTGGCAAACCTGGAAAGTGAGATCCGTGTAACCAGGGAAAAGATTGCTGCCTTATCACAGGGAAAAGAATTTCACGAAGAGCGTATGGCAGCTGTATCCGCGGAAATCGAAGAAGCCGGAAAAGAAAAAAAAGAGTACGAAGAAAATCAGAAAGAATGGCTTACTACCCTTGCCACGATGGAAGAGCAGGAAGCAGAAAAACAGGAAGAGATCCGTTTGCTGAATGCTGCGATTGAGCAGATGAATCAGACGATTTCTTCCCAGAACGAGATTCTGATGTCCAATATGGAGATGAAATCCGAAATCGGGCGTGAACAGGAAAAAGTACAGTCAATGATGGAACAAAACTCAATCCGGAAAGCCGAGTTAAATCAGCGTATTTTATCCAACAAAAGCCAGGTTTCCTCTGCCATTGAGGAGATGCAGAAAGAAGAAAAGGCATTGGAAGAGATTCGTAAAAAATTAGATGCCGAATATATCAAACAAAAAGAATATCAGAAAAAGTCGTTTGAAACCCGCGAATTTATCAAGGGGATCGAACTTCAGATACAGGAACAGCAAAAAGAGTTTCATATGAAAAATTCTGAACTTGCGACATTGAAAAACATCGCCGAACGTTATGACGGTTATGGACAGAGCATCCGCCGCGTCATGGAGCAAAAAGAAAAAAATGCCGGCATTGTCGGTGTTGTCGCAGATATCATTCAAGTGGATAAAAAGTATGAGACAGCTGTAGAAACCGCACTTGGAGGAAACATTCAGAATATTGTAACCGAGGATGAATCCACTGCCAAAGATATGATCCGGTTTTTGAAAAAGAACCGTTTTGGCCGTGCCACCTTTTTACCACTGACTACGGTATCCGCTTCCGGTGGCCGGATCAAAGAGGAAGTTCTTTCAGAACCCGGTGTGATCGGAAGAGTATCGGAATTGGTAGAAAAAGAGACAAAATTTGAAGGACTCATCGAATATCTGCTTGGCCGCTTTGTACTGGCTGATACAATCGACCACGCAATGGCACTCGGAAGAAAATACAAACATTCTCTCCGCATCGTAACACTCGAAGGAGAACTCCTTAGTCCGGGAGGTTCTATGTCCGGTGGTGCTTATAAGAACAATAGTAAACTGCTTGGCCGCCGCCGTGAGATGGAAAAACTGGAAGAAGCCATTGACAAGCTGAAGCAGACGATGGCAAAATCCCGTGATAAGATCACAAAGTTACAGGAAGAAGTCGAAAAAGCCGAGAAAAAGGCCGCCGACATCTCCGTTATCAGAAAAGAACTGGAATTACAGGAAAATACGGCGAAAATCAAGTATGAACAAGCCGTTTTGATCAAAGAAAAGCAGGAGATGGAATACAATTCCATCCTCAATGACGGAAAAGAACTGGAAAACCAGAAACAGGAACTGGCGGAAACACTGGCACAGATTGATGAAAAACTGGGCTCCAGCGAAGAGCAGAATGAGCAGGCAAAAAAATTGGTGGAATCTGCCGCAAAGGATCTGGAACAGAGCCAGCAGACACTGGACAAGTGTCAGACCGAACTTTCCGAATTGAAATTGGAAATAGCATCCTGCACACAGAAAAATACATTTGCTTCGGAAAATCTGTCCCGAATCGAGGCAAGGATCAAAGAACTGGAAGAAGAATATGCCACACATACCGATAACCAGACCGATTCCGATGAGCAGGAAGCACAGATGAAAAAGCAGATTGAAGAATTTGAAAAACGTATGGTTCTCTGCCGAAAAGAAATTAAAGAACTGGAAAAAGAAGTAGAAGAAGCTTCCGCTGAAAAAGAGCGTTTGATGGTTTCCCGCAAAGACTTCTTTGAACGCCGCAACGCCATGATGGAACAAATTGGAAATTTGGACAAAGAATGTTTCCGACTTCAATCCAGAAAGGAAAAATTGGAAGAGCAGCTTGACTCCCGTGTCAATTATATGTGGGCAGAATACGAGATCACGTATCACAACGCAAAAGAAAATGCGGAAGATACCGGACTTACCTACACACGCATGAAGAGTCAGGTGACAGATACGAAAAATCAGATCCGTTCCCTCGGAGATGTCAATGTCAATGCCATTGAAGATTACAAGAGTGTCAGCGAACGTTATGAGGTATTGAAAACACAGCACGACGATCTGATCGAGTCCGAAGAAAAACTGACTAAGATCATCGCTGAGTTAGATGAGGAAATGCGAAAGCAGTTTACTGAAAAATTTCAGGAGATCAAATCCCAGTTTGACAAAGTGTTCCGCGAATTGTTTGGTGGCGGAAAAGGTACACTGGAACTGGTAGAGGAAGAGGATGTCCTGACTGCCGGCATTCGTATCATCGCCCAGCCACCTGGAAAAAAATTACAAAACATGATGCAGTTATCCGGTGGAGAAAAGGCTTTGACAGCCATCGCGCTTTTATTTGCGATCCAGAATCTGAAACCATCGCCGTTCTGTCTGCTTGATGAGATTGAAGCGGCACTTGACGATTCGAACGTAAAGAGGTATGCTAAATATCTACATAAGTTAACGAAAAACACCCAGTTTATCGTTATCACCCACCGACAGGGTACGATGTCTGCCGCCGATGCGTTATACGGTATTACGATGCAGGAAAAAGGGGTTTCGACATTGGTATCCGTCAAATTGATTGAAGAGCAGTTAAAAAATGAAAATAAAAAAGGAGAACATGCATGAGTGAAAAAAAAGGATTTTTTGGAAGACTGAAAAGTGGTCTGTCAAAGACCAGAGATTCTTTTGTATCCGGTATGAATGCGGTTTTTTCCGGTTTTTCTGAAATTGATGACGATTTTTATGAAGAGCTGGAAGAGCAGCTCGTTATGGCAGATATCGGAATGGAGACGACGACACGGATCATTGAGGATCTTCAGGAAAAAGTAAAAGAACAGAAGATCAAAGAGGCCTCTCTGTGCCGGGAATTGTTAAAAGATTCCATCAAAGAACAGATGCGCGTCGATGAGGGCGCTTATGATTTTGAAAATAAAAAGTCCGTTGTATTATTTATCGGAGTAAACGGCGTCGGAAAGACAACCAGTGTGGGAAAACTTTCCCATCAGTTGAAAGATTTGGGAAAGAAAGTTCTTTTAGCCGCTGCCGATACATTCCGTGCCGGAGCGATCGATCAGTTAAAAGAATGGTCTAACCGTGCCGGAGTGGAGATCATCGCCGGACAGGAAGGAGCCGATCCTGCTTCCATCGTTTACGATGCAGTTGCCGCAGCAAAAGCCAGAAAAACCGACTTACTTTTGTGCGATACTGCCGGACGTCTTCATAACAAAAAGAACCTGATGGCAGAACTTCATAAAATATATAAGATCATTGAAAATGAATACGCCGATGCCCATCTTGAAACTTTTATTGTCGTAGATGGAACGACCGGACAAAATGCTTTGGTACAAGCCAGACAGTTTAGTGAAGTAACCGACATCACCGGCGTTATCTTAACCAAACTCGACGGAACTGCAAAGGGCGGTATTGCGATCGCCATTCAGTCCGAACTGGGAATTCCTGTCAAATACATTGGTATTGGAGAAGGGATCGAAGATTTACAAAAATTTGATGCTGACGCTTTTGTCGATGCATTATTTGAATAAAATGGAGGACATAACAACCATGATGACATTAGATAAATTTGAAGAAGCAAGCGAACGTGTAAAGGAAGTCATCCTTCCTACGAACTTGATCTACAGCGAATATTACAGTGCCCAGACAGGAGCAAAAGTTTACTTTAAACCGGAAAACATGCAGTACACCGGTGCCTATAAAGTACGTGGTGCCTATTACAAGATCAGCACCCTTTCCGAAGAAGAACGTGCCAAAGGACTGATCACTGCCTCTGCCGGAAACCATGCACAGGGAGTTGCTTACGCTGCTAAAATCTTTGGGGTAAAAGCCGTGATCGTCATGCCTACGACGACCCCACTGATTAAAGTAAACCGTACCAAGAGTTACGGTGCCGAAGTCGTTTTGCACGGAGATGTGTACGATGATGCCTGCGCCTACGCCATGAAACTGGCAGAAGAAAATGGCTATACGTTTGTCCATCCATTTGATGACGAAGTCGTTGCTACCGGACAGGGATCAATCGCAATGGAAATCTTTAAAGAGCTTCCTACCGTCGATATCATTCTCGTACCGATCGGTGGCGGCGGACTTGCCTGCGGGGTATCCACACTTGCCAAATTATTGAATCCGAACATTACCGTGATCGGAGTAGAGCCGGCGGGTGCAAACTGTATGCAGGTATCCTTGAAAAATGGGGAAGTCACTTCACTGCCTGGGGTAAGTACGATTGCCGACGGTACTGCCGTAAAAACACCGGGATCCAATATTTTCCCATATATTCAGAAAAACATTGACGATATCATCACCGTAGACGATCATGATCTGATCGTAAACTTTTTGGATATGATGGAAAATCACAAGATGGTCGTAGAAAATTCCGGACTGCTTACCGTGGCCGCCCTGAAAAAATTAGATATCCGCGGCAAAAAAGTTGTTTCCATCCTGAGCGGTGGAAATATGGATGTTATTACGATTGCTTCGGTCGTTCAGCACGGATTGATCCAGCGTGGACGTGTATTTACCGTATCCGTTGAACTTCCGGACCGTCCGGGTGAACT
This sequence comes from uncultured Eubacterium sp., assembly GCA_934316845.1. Taxonomy (GTDB): domain Bacteria; phylum Bacillota; class Clostridia; order Lachnospirales; family Lachnospiraceae; genus Eubacterium_F. The sequence goes on from CAKRDZ010000009.1 coordinate 78,721, forward strand.
GCTTCATGTCGCAGAAGTCATCGCCAAAGCGCAGGGAAATATCATCCGTCTGGAGCATAACCAGTTTGTCAGCATCAACCGAAATGCTGCAGTAGAACTTACGATCACGATGGAAGCCTTTGGACATGAACACAAAGAATCCATCATCCAGGCATTAAAAGATGCCGGCTACTGTCCAAAAAATCAGATGCCTACAGCGATTTATCAATAAAAGAACGGAGAATAATCATGAGTTACGAACAAAGTTTACTATTTACTCCCGAAGGAGTGCGGGATATTTACGGAATTGAATGTGAAAAACGCAGAAAAATTGAAGCAGATATCCATAAAATCATGAAATCCTATGGATTTAAGGACATTCAGACTCCTACTTACGAATTTTTCGATATTTTTAACCGGGAGCGCGGAACTGTAGCTTCCAAGGATATGTTTAAGTTTTTTGACCAGTACAATAACACCTTGGTACTCCGCCCGGATATTACGCCATCCATTGCACGCTGCGTCGCCAAATATTATGAGCAGGAGACGATGCCGATCCGCCTGTCCTATTGCGGAAGCACGTTTATCCACCGCCGCGGATATCAGGGGAAAATGTCTGAGATCTCACAGATCGGCGCAGAATTGATGAATGACGGAAGTTCCGATGCCGACGCAGAAATGATCGCACTTACCGTAGAGTGTCTGGCGAAATCCGGATTAAAGGAGTTTAAGATTGATGTCGGACATGCCGGTCTGATTCGGGGAATTTTGGAAGAAGCTCATTTTAATAAAGACGAAATCGCAGAATACAAAAAATATGTTGCCAATAAAAATATTTTTGCCGTAGAAGAGATGATGGAATCACAGAATATTTCTGCCAATCTGAAAGAATTTCTGATCCGGCTTCCGGATCTTTTCGGGGGAAAAGAAGTTCTGGAATACGCCAGAAAATGTGTGACGCGACAGGAGGCAATTGAAGCACTTGACCGTCTGGATACGGTATATGATATCTTAGTCAGTTACGGCCTGGAGCAGAATATCACTTACGATCTGAGTATGCTCAACCATTACGATTACTATACCGGCATTATCTTCAAAGCCTATACCTATGGAACCGGTGAAGCTCTGGTGACCGGCGGCCGCTACGACAACCTGATCGAACAGTTTGGCAAGAAAGCCTCTGCGGTCGGTTTAGCAATTGTTTTGGATCAGTTGATGAATGCTCTTGCCAGCCAGGAGGTAGACATTGAGACCGACCAGTCCGGCATCCTTGTTCTGTATCGTTCTGCCAACCGCAAAGAGGCAATACAGCTGGCAAACGAAGAACGCGCCAAGGGACATTGTGTACTTACCATGCGGAAAAATGCTGCCACTCCGATGGATCTCTATGAAGACTATGCAGTCCGCAATCAGATTTCCCGGATCATCTATGTGGAAGCCGGAAAATGCACACAATTTGAACGTGAAAATACCAATTGGAGGGAAACCAAATGAAATATATAACGATTGCGCTGGCAAAAGGACGTCTGGCAAAACAGACGTTACAATTACTGGAACAAACCGGCATTACCTGCGAGGAGATGAAAGACAAAGACACACGTAAACTCATCTTTGTCAATGAAGAATTGAAATTGAAATTCTTTCTTTCCAAAACCTCTGATGTGCCTACATATGTAGAATACGGTGCCGCAGACATCGGTGTTGTCGGAAGTGATACCATTTTGGAAGAGGGACGAAAGATTCTCGAAGTGCTTGATCTTGGTCTTGGAAAATGCCGTATGTGCGTCGCAGGACCGGCAAGTGCCAAAGAATTATTAAAGACGAACCAGATCATCCGTGTGGCTTCCAAGTACCCTAAAATTGCAAAAGACTATTTTTACAATAAAAAGCACCAGAATGTTGAAATTGTAAAATTAAACGGCTCGGTCGAACTGGCTCCGATCGTAGGACTTTCTGAAGTTATCGTAGATATCGTAGAGACAGGTTCTACGCTGCGTGAAAACGGGTTGGAAGTACTCGAAGAGATCTGTCCGCTTTCGGCACGTGTCGTTGTAAATGAAGCAAGTATGAAAATGCAGCGCGAACGAATTACAAAAATTGTAAAAGATTTAAAAAATACATTGACATCCGAAAACTAAGAAAGAAAGGTGACATGATATGAAATGCATGAAATTGGAAGAATCTTCCATTGATAACATTTTGGAAAATCTCTTAAAGCGCAGTCCGAACCAATACGATACCTATCAGGATACGGTTGCCGAGATTTTAAATGATGTGAAAGAAAACGGTGATAAAGCGCTTTTTGCGTATACCGAAAAATTTGATAAAGCGGTCATCACAAAAGATACGATCAAAGTGACGGAAGAGGAGATTAAAGAAGCTTACGACCAGGTCGATGATTCCTTGATCGAAGTAATGAAAAAATCACTGGCAAACATCCGTGATTTTCACGAAAAGCAGCTTCGCAACAGCTGGTTTGAGACAAAAGAAGATGGCGTTATCCTCGGACAGCGTATCACGGCTCTGGAAAGTGTCGGTGTTTATGTTCCCGGCGGAAAAGCGACGTATCCATCCAGCGTATTGATGAATATTATCCCTGCCAAAGCAGCCGGGGTAAAACGTATTGTCATGACGACACCTCCTGGAAAAGACGGAAAAGTAACCCCTGTCACACTGGTTGCAGCACATCTTGCCGGTGCCACCGAAGTATATAAAGTTGGCGGTGCACAGGCAATCGGAGCGCTTGCTTATGGAACCGATTCCATCAAAAAAGTATGTAAGATCTGCGGCCCCGGTAACATTTTTGTTGCCCTTGCGAAAAAGGCCGTTTACGGACATGTCAGCATTGACTCCATCGCAGGTCCAAGTGAGATCCTGGTACTGGCGGATGAGACAGCTAATCCACGCTATGTTGCAGCGGATCTTTTGTCACAGGCAGAGCATGATGAACTGGCATCTGCCATCCTCGTTACGACAAGCGAAACCCTTGCAAAAGAGGTAGAAAAAGAGATTGAAGGCTTTTTACAGACATTGAGCCGTGCTGATATTATCCGCAAATCATTGGATAATTATGGATATCTTCTGGTGGCACCGGATATGAAATCCGCCATCCACACAGCCAATGAAATTGCATCTGAACATTTGGAAATTATTACCAAAGATCCATTTGATACCATGACCCGCATTCAGAATGCCGGCGCCATTTTCCTTGGAGAATACAGCAGCGAGCCTTTGGGAGATTATTTTGCCGGACCAAACCATGTCCTTCCGACAAACGGAACCGCAAAATTCTTTTCCCCGCTGAATGTAGACGATTTTATCAAAAAATCCAGTGTGATCTCGTATTCGAGAGAAGCGTTGGAGCCGATTCACAAAGACATCATCGAATTTGCTACCGCCGAACACCTGACAGCACATGCCAATTCCATTGCGGTACGTTTTGAGGATCAGGAGTGATCATGGATAAAAAACTATTTTTATTTGACCTTGACGGTACGTTATCGGATTCCAGCGAAGGAATTACGAAAGCTGTTTCTTATGCCCTGGACTCCTTTGGGATCAAGGTCACAGACCGGAAGGAATTATGTTGTTTTATCGGCCCGCCATTACCCGAATCCTTCCGTAAATTTTATGGATTCAATGAAGAAGAGGCAGCGCGTGCTACCGAGATTTACCGTTCGTATTATAATGTGACCGGCAAATTTGAAAATACCCCGTATCCGGGGATCCGGGAATTGCTGGTTCATATGAAAAAACGTGGCATACCGGCAATGGTTGCCACCTCAAAACCGGTTATAACAGCTACTGAGATTCTGGAGCACTTTGGCTTTCTTCCTTATTTTGAAAAAATTGCCGGAAGTGTCCCGGAAGAGGGACGCTACAAAAAGACCGAGGTATTATCCTGGCTTCTTTCACAGATTGATCTGCCAAAAGATCAGATTGTCATGATCGGCGACCATCCGGATGACATCCATGGCGCAAGAGACAATGGCATCGACTGTATCGGTGTTCTGTATGGATTTGGAAACAAAGACCAGATCAATGCAGCCGCACCGGCTTTTACCGCTGAAACCGTAGAAGCGCTTGAAACCCTTATTCTAGGACGCGGAAACTGACGAAAAACAGCCGAAAAAAGTAAGAAAACACTTGACGAAGAACAAAATATATGATATATTTTTCATGTTGTTAAAAAATAGATGGTCCTCTGGTGCGTTATGCAGGACATAACAAAAATGGCATTAAGAACATCAAAAACAAGTAGGAGGAACAACAATGAACGAAATTATTAAGAAAATCGAAGCAGAACAGATGAAAAGTGAAATTCCTGAATTTCACGTTGGCGATACGGTAAAAGTATACGCAAAAGTTATCGAGGGAAGCCGTGAAAGAACACAGGTTTTCGAAGGTGTTGTATTGAAGAGACAGGGCGGAAGCAGCCGTGAAACATTTACGGTTCGTAAGAACTCCAATGGTATCGGTGTTGAAAAGACCTGGCCGCTTCATTCTCCAATCGTTGAGAAGATTGAGATTGTTCGTCTTGGTAAAGTTAGACGTGCAAAACTGAATTACCTTCGTGATCGTGTTGGAAAAGCTGCTAAGGTAAAAGAATTAGTTCGCTAAGAATTACAAACATGTTTATTGTTAATAGTGTATGTTATAGCTTCTGCCGTAGCATACACTATGTTTCTATATAGAATGTTTTTTGACAAAAACGGGTATGGCAGGTATCCTGCAGAAAGAAAGGGAATTTGTTTTGAATTTAAATTTTGATGAAGAGATCAAAAAACAAAAACGGAAAAAATTGATCAAAACTTCCTTGATCTGGCTGATAGAAATTGTCGTCGTAATTGCTGTCGCCTATTTTCTGGTACACTTTTGTTACCGCCGGACGAGTACGATCGGGTCTGCGATGGAACCGACCCTTTACAACGGCCAGGAAGTATTTATCAACACCAAAGCGTATCTTCTTACTTCCCCCAAACGCGAAGCCGTGATCGCCTTTTATGAAAAGGAAAAACAGGAGGGAGAGGAGGAACCATTGATCAGCATTCGCCGCGTGATCGGGCTTCCCGGTGAAAAGATTAAAATTTCCGATGGAAAAATTTGGATCAATGGAGAAGAATATCAATCCAAATATACGTATTCCGATATGGCAACCGGGGGCATTGCCGAACAGGAGCAGACACTGGGGGACGATGAATATTTTGTGCTTTGTGATTCCCGCGCCAATACCGATGACAGCCGGAATTCTGCCTTTGGAATGGTGAAAAAATCACAAATTATCGGAAAAGTCTCTTTCCGGTTAAAGCCGTTTTCCAGAGTCACAAAACCAGAGCAGAAAACAACACAAACACAAGAAGAGGAGAATTGATCATGCATTTTCAGTGGTATCCGGGACATATGACAAAGGCAAAACGTGCCATGCAGGAAGACATCAAACTGATTGATGTCATTGTAGAACTCGTGGATGCGCGCATTCCAAAAAGCAGCAAAAATCCAGATATCGATGCTTTGGCAAATGGCAAATCCCGCATTTTGCTGTTAAATAAAAGCGACATGGCAGATCCGGCACAGACTGCCCGGTGGAAGGCGTATTACGAAAAACAGGGCTTTTTTGTGCTTGCCGTCAATTCCACCAGACGCAGTGAATTAAAAGCTGTCAATCAGCTCATTCAAAAGGCATGCAGGGAAAAAATAGAGAGAAACCGCAAGCGAGGCATTTTAAACCGTCCGATCCGCGCTATGATCGTAGGGATTCCCAATGTGGGAAAATCAACATTTATCAATAGTTTTGCCGGAAAAGCCTGTACAAAAACAGGAAATAAGCCCGGTGTAACCAAGGGAAAACAATGGATCCGTATCAACAAACAGGTCGAATTACTGGATACTCCGGGGATTCTGTGGCCGAAATTTGAAGATCAGACCGTCGGCCTGCGGCTTGCCTTTATCGGTTCCATTAAAGATGAAATATTGCAGCGCGTGGAAATTTCCCTGGATCTAATCGAATACCTGAAAGAGGCCTATCCGGGAACACTGACAGCGCAGTATGGCATTGAAGAATCCAAAGATTCCTCCGCGATACTGGAAGAAATCGGAAATGTACGAAAATGTATAAAAAAAGGAACTGAAATTGACTACGAAAAGACTGCCGCCCTTATCCTTGATGATTTCCGCAGCAGCAAACTGGGACTGATCTCCTTAGAGACACCTTCCGAAACAGAGAAATAAACGGACAGAAGAGAGGTTTACAATGGAAAACAAATTTGATACTAACGAAATTGAAGAGAGCCTGCGTATCTGTGAAGAACTTTTACAAAACAATCCGGATTTTAACAGAAGAACACCCAGACCGGCAGAAGCATTGGAACTGGCAAAAAATGTAAGTTCAGGCAAGCCTGCACAATCAAAACCGGAAGTTCCCGCAAAACCGGCACCTGCGGCTGCTCCTGCAGCAGAGCCCGTGGCAAAACCTGTTGTTAAACCAGAGCCGGAAGCGCAGCCTGCGACACCGGCAAAACCGGTTGTTTCCGAAACACCAAAATCAGCAAGCGAGCCAAAACCGGAAACCCGGCAAAAACCGGCACCTGCGGCTACGGCTACGCCTGCGCCTGTATCGAAGTCAAAAGCAGCGGAACCGGACGACAAAGAGGCAAAAAACAAACCAAATATAAAGAAAAATCTTATCGCACTCGGAATCTGTGTTGTAATTGCTGTTGTAATCGCATTGATTATCACAAATTTTGTTGCCAGTCATACCAAAGTAGAAGGAAATTCCATGGAATCTGCATTGCAAAACGGAGATGATATCATTGTGGAAAAATTTTCCTATATCACAGGCGATCCGGAGCGTTATGATATCATTGTATTCCATGAAAGTGAGTCCGCCAATTATATCAAGCGCGTAATCGCGCTGCCGGGCGAAACCATTCAGATTACAGAAGGTAAAATTTATATCAACGAGCGGGCCGTATTTGATGCCTATGGAAATGCCAAAATGGAAGATGGCGGAATTGCTGAAAAACCGATCAAACTCGGACAAGATGAATATTTTGTTCTGGGCGATAACCGCAATGCCAGCAAGGACAGCCGCGACAAAGCGGTTGGTGTCATCAAACGTGACCAGATCATTGGCAAAGCCTGGTTACGGGTTCTCCCATTTGATAACTTTGGAAAATTAGAATAAGTAAAGGACTCAGAGAACATGGAAATCGAACGCAAATATTTAATCAAACAATTACCGGAAAACCTGGAAACGTATCCGCATTTTGTCATTGAACAGGGGTATTTATGCACGGAACCAACCATTCGCATCCGCCGGAAAAATAACGATTACATTTTAACTTATAAATCCAGGCCCAAGGAGTCCTGTGCCGTCGATACCTGTGTCAATATAGAGGAAGAATTCCCTCTTTCCAAAGAAGCCTACGAACATCTGAAAGAAAAAACCGATGGGATTCTTGTACGCAAAACAAGATACTGCATTCCCTATCAACAATACACCATTGAACTGGATCTGTTTGAGGCCCCTTATGATACGCTGCGAATTGCCGAAGTAGAATTTCCCTCTACAGAAGAAGCAGTCCATTTTTGTCCACCCTCTTGGTTTGGCGAAAATGTAAGCGGCGATCATCATTTTTCTAATTCTTATTTAGCAACAAAAAATTAAAAAAATGAAAAAAAAGTTCTTGTAAATACTCCTAAAATATTATATAATTTTTTTGATATTATTATAAGGAGGTATGACCCATGTCATATGTAGATGAGGTATTGGCGCAGTTGATTGAAAAAAATCCTGCAGAGCCAGAATTCCATCAGGCTGCTAAGGAAGTTTTGGAATCCCTTAGACCTGTTGTTGAGAAAAACGAAGAAAAATTCCGTAAAGACGCTTTGTTGGAGCGTTTGACAAACCCAGAAAGACAGATTAAATTCCGTGTACCTTGGGTAGATGACAAGGGACAGGTTCAGGTTAATACAGGATACAGAGTACAGT
>CAKRDZ010000010.1 GCA_934316845.1 uncultured Eubacterium sp.
CAATCTTGTTGATTCTGAAAATCCAATAATTTATTTGAATTTTCAGGGTTGTTTCACTGTTCAGTTATCAAGGTTCTTCGCTGTCGCTTTGTTACGTCAGCAAAATTTATTATATCAAATCTTTTTTGCTTTGTCAACACTTTTTTTATTTTCTGATTTCGTGTCTTTACCGCGTCAGCAAGATATATACTATCAGACTTCAATGCTTTTGTCAACACTTTTTTTAAATTTTTTTGATTTTTTTTGCATATTTTCCAAAAGCACTGAAATATCGTCATTTTCTAGTTGAATTTTTTCTCAATTCCTCTTGTTTTTTGTAATACAGCGGAGATAATATAAAAGGCAATTATATTTACCACCGATTTGATCAATAATCCCGGTGCCGATGCAAGTCCCGCGGCAAACCCATTCATAATCATACCGGCTGCAACATATCCGGCAACCATAAACAACATTCCGGCAATTGCTCCAATAAATGTTCTTATAGAAAGAATCTCATAGGTGCCGTCTTCTTTCCTTGCGATCGCTGCCATGATCAGCGCCATAAATCCTTTTATGATAAACGTCGGAAGAATCCACTGTGGAAATCCGGAAAGCAGATCCGACAACGCGGAACCGATTCCTCCAACGATAAATCCGTTCTTTCCTCCATAAAAAAGAGCAAATGTAAGAATGATACTATCCCCGATATGTGCATATCCAAGAGGAATCGGAATTTTGGTAAACATTGTTACAATACATATAATTGCCATATATAAAGCAAATATACTTAATTGAAGTGTCTTTTTGCCTGTAATTGTGTTTTGTTGCATTTTTTCTCCTTCTTTCTGCTTCCCTGACAATTCATTGCTCTTCCTATCCGGGTGAACAATCGTTATCTGCCGCTTTGATAAAACAAAAGGAACTACTACATATTGTAATAGTTCCTTATAACGGAGAAGGAGGGATTTGAACCCTCGCGCCGCGCAAACGACCTATACCCTTAGCAGGGGCACCTCTTCAGCCACTTGAGTACTTCTCCAAAGTTCTGAAATTTGATAAATATTAAGTTTCAGTGCATTGACTATTGTATCAGATTGTAAATCATTTGTCAAACATTTTTTTATGCTTTTTGATACTCTTTTACAGCCGTCTCGTATAAATTGTTTCCTTCGCAGTCAATTACCGTGATTACAGGCAGATTTTTTACCTCCAGGCGGCGGATTGCTTCTGTACCGAGATCATCGTATGCGATTACTTCACTTTTGGTAATACATTTTGATAAAAGTGCTCCGGCTCCCCCAACGGCGGCAAAATATACCGCTGTATTTCTTTTCATGGAAGCGATGACTTCTTCGCTGCGTTTTCCTTTTCCGATCATTCCTTTTAAACCACGGTCAAGCAGAGAAGGCGCATAACGATCCATACGGCTGCTTGTCGTAGGGCCGGCAGAACCGATGACCTGTCCCTCGCGGTTTGGCGTAGGCCCCAGATAATAAATGATCTGATCCTGCATATCAAAAGGCAGATTTCCTCCTTTTTCCAGTGTCTCGATCATCCGCTTATGGGCAGCATCTCTCGCTGTATATACGGTTCCGGAAATATATACATAATCTCCTGCATGAAGTTCTTTTACTTTTTCTTTTGTCAATGGTGTCTCCAAATGCTTTTCCATCTCTTCTTCATCTCCAATATTTGTATTCAGATCTTGAGGTCATATTTTGAAAATAATTCGTTTACCGTGATCTCGTATTCTGATATTTTCTGCGCTTTCTTTATCTTTTTAGCGATTTTTTCATCTGCATCAAAGGATTGTATAAGGTAATGCCATAATTCCTTCATTTTGAACAAAACAGGGCGCTCTCCATGCAATTCTGACTGGTATCTTTCGCACAATTCCGTGACAAATTCTTTGATTTTTTCTTTTTCCGGCGGTTTTTCTTCTTTTATAGAAGCAATGACTGCCGGATTTTGTAAAATACCCCGTCCGAGCATAACACCCGGAAGATCCGGATATTGACCGGTAAGATGTTGATAATCTTCTTTGCTGAATATATCGCCGTTGTAGCACAAAACATTAGCACTGTGATTTATGGCATACGAAAATGCCTGCATATCCGGTGTATTCTGGTAGAAATCCTCTCTTGTGCGCGGATGCACGATCAGTTCATAAACCGGAAACTGGTTAAATATGGAAAGAAGTGTTGGAAATTCTTCTGCACTTTCATAACCGATCCGCGTTTTTATGGATATTTTCACATCGGTTTCTTCGTAAATTTCTTTTAAAAAGGATTCCAGCTTTTTCGGTTCTGTCAGAAAACCGGAACCTTTCTTACGCGAAACTACAGTACCTGCCGGACATCCCAGATTTAGATTTACTTCGCTATAGCCAAATTGCTGTAGATATTCTACGGTCTGTAAAAACATTTCTGCCCGGTTTGTCATGATCTGTGGTACGAGATACAGACCGGCATTATTTTCCGGCAAAATATCTTTTTTCTCGCGTGTGCGGCATATTTTCTTTTGATTGGGCGAGATAAAAGGGGAAAAATATTTATCAATTCCACCAAAATATTTCGCATACGTTGTACGGTAAATATGCCCGGTGATTCCTTCCAGAGGCGCCATGTAGTATTTCATCAGTTCTGTTTTCTCACAATCTTATATTCATCGTCGTTCTGATAGTAGGGGCAGGAACGGTATGAGGTATTCATAAAACGGTACATTTCGTCCTCATCCAGATTTACCTGACATTCTCCGTAACCATCGTCATCGACGTAGTAAAGAGCACAAAATTCGCAGTTTGTCTCCATATTTCTCTTCCTTTCGGATATTTATACCGTACGGCGGATATGACGGTTTACATGACAGCAGATGTTGATGGCAACCGGCATTCCGGCGATATGCGTCGGATAGGTTTCAATATTTACACCAAGTGCTGTCACCGTGCCTCCAAGTCCGGCCGGCCCAATGCCAAAATTGTTAATTTTTTCCAGCATTTCATCTTCGAGTTCTTTTACATAAGGAATTTCAGAAGATGAGTTTAAGTCGCGGGTAAGTGCCTTTTTTGCAAGGATGGCGCACTTTTCAAAAGTTCCGCCGATACCTACTCCGACAACGATCGGAGGACAGGCGTTGGGACCTGCGAGTTTTACTGTCTCTAAGATGGCATTGCGGATTCCATCGAGTCCGTCTGCCGGTTTGAGCATATAAAGACGGCTCATATTTTCGCTGCCAAATCCTTTTGGTGCAATCGTGATCTCTACCTGGTCACCCGGTACGATTTCATAATGAATGACACCCGGCGTATTGTCCTTTGTATTGACACGGTCTACCGGATCTTTTACCACAGACTTGCGGAGATACCCTTCCCGGTATCCCTGACGGATTCCCTCGTTGATGGCATCTTCTATGTAAGCGCCTTCAAAATGAACCTCCTGTCCAACTTTCAAAAATACAACGGTCATACCGGTATCCTGACAAATTGGAATCCGGGTATCGGAAGCAATCTCCATATTTTCTTCCAGCTGGCCTAATATCTGCTTTCCAAGCGGAGATTCTTCCTTTTTTTCTGCTTCTTCGATGGCACATTTTACATCTTTTGACAGATGGATATTAACATCCATACACATTTCTTTTACCTGCTGTGTAATTAATTCTGTATTAATTGTTCTCATCTGCATTCTCCCCGGCATCTTCTTCTGCCTCTTCTTCCGGTTTTTCGTTTTCTTCTTTCCGCACTTTGGCAATGCTTGCGACGACGACATCCTGTGAAGGATCTAAATTCATCAGTTTTACACCGGAAGTAATTCTTCCAAGGATGGAAATATCGGACACCTCAATACGGATGACAATACCTTCATTGGTGATCAGCATGATCTCCTGGTCGTCATGAACGGCTTTTGCACCTACGACATTTCCGGTCTTTTCAGTGATCTTATAACATTTCACACCTTTTCCGCCACGATGCTGTACCCCAAATTCTTCGATATTGGTACGTTTTCCTAAACCATATTCGGATACGAGAAGAAGCTGTTCTCCCTGCGTATCTAACTGCATTCCGACTACTTCATCGTCATAAGACAGGTTCATACCGCGTACACCCATAGAAGTTCGTCCCGTCGTACGTACGTCAGTCTCCTTAAACTTGATGCACTGTCCCTGTTTTGTCACAAGGATGATCTCCTTGTTGTCGTCTGTTACTTTTACTTCGATCAATTCATCCTCTTCGCGAAGATTGATTGCCTGCAGTCCGGTCTTACGGATATTCATGTATTCCGAAAGGGAAGTTTTCTTAACCAGACCATTCTTTGTCGCCATAAAGAGATATTTATCCTCTTCGTATTCACGCAGCGCAATAACTGCCGTAATTTTTTCTTCCGGAAGCAGCTGTAATAAATTTACAATTGCTGTACCACGGCTTGTACGGCTTGATTCCGGTATCTCGTATGCTTTGATACGGTATACGCGGCCTTTGTTGGTAAAGAACATCAGGTAATGATGCGTCGTCGCCATAAAGAGATCTTCGATATAGTCTTCTTCAATGGTCTGCATTCCCTTGATTCCTTTTCCTCCGCGGTGCTGGCTCTTAAAGTTATCACTCGTCATACGTTTGATATAACCCATATGAGTCATTGCAATCACCGTATTTTCAACCGGGATCAGATCTTCCATGGAGATGTCAAATTCATCAAAACCGATGGATGTACGACGCTCATCTCCATATTTATTGGAAATTAATGTAATTTCTTCTTTAATGACTCCCAGAAGAAGTTTACGATCTGCCAAGATAGCACGGAACTCTTCAATCTTCTTCATGAGTTCTGCATATTCATTTTCCAGTTTTTCGCGTTCCAAACCGGTCAATGCACGCAGACGCATATCTACGATTGCCTGTGCCTGTACATCATCCAGTTCAAAACGTTCGATCAATTTTTCTTTCGCTTCATTGGTTGTCTTCGAACCGCGGATAATACGGATCACTTCATCGATATTATCAAGTGCGATCAACAATCCTTTGATGATATGTGCTCGTTCTTCTGCCTTGTTGAGGTCGTATTTAATACGACGTGTCACAACATCTTCCTGATGAGTCAGGTAGTGCTGAAGCATCTGGAGAAGATTCATGACTTTCGGCTCTTTATCCACAAGCGCAAGCATATTAACACCAAACGTATCCTGCATCTGTGTATGCTTATACAATTGATTCAATACGACATTTGCATTGGCATCTTTGCGCAGCTCAATACAGATGCGCATTCCCTCACGGTTCGATTCATCGCGGAGATCTGTGATTCCGTCAATTCGTTTGTCTTTATGTAATTCCGCAATTTTTTCTACTAATTTTGCCTTATTTACCATGTAGGGAAGTTCGGTTACAATGATCCGGCTTTTTCCATTTGCCATAGTTTCAATATTTGTCACGGCACGCACACGGATCTTTCCGCGGCCGGTACGATAGGCTTCTTCGATTCCACGGCGGCCTAAGATGGTAGCTCCCGTCGGAAAATCCGGTCCTTTGATAATTTCCATGATTTCCTCAAGGCTTGTCTCACGATCTTCTTCGACGATATTATCAATAATTTTTACGACACCGCCAATAACTTCTTTCAGGTTATGCGGTGGGATGTTGGTCGCCATACCTACGGCGATACCGGAAGTACCATTGACTAAAAGGTTCGGAAAACGTGCCGGAAGCACTGCCGGCTCTTTTTCTGTCTCATCAAAGTTCGGTACAAAATCAACGGTATTTTTATTGATATCAGCAAGCATTTCCATTGAAATCTTGCTGAGTCTTGCTTCGGTATAACGCATCGCAGCCGCGCCGTCACCATCGACAGAACCAAAGTTTCCATGTCCATCAACAAGCGGATAACGGGTGGACCATTCCTGCGCCATATTAACGAGCGCTCCGTAGATTGAACTGTCTCCATGAGGGTGGTATTTACCCATGGCATCACCGACGATACGCGCACATTTACGATGTGGCTTATCCGGTCCGTTGTTCAATTCGATCATTGCATACAAGATTCGTCGCTGAACCGGTTTCAAACCGTCTCTTACATCAGGAAGCGCTCTGGATGCAATAACAGACATCGCGTAATTGATATAGGATGTCTCCATCGTTTTCCTCAAATCCACTGGTTTTATGGCATCCAATGAATCTTTGTCAAAAATATTTTCATCCATAGTTTGTTACCTTCCTTTCTAAATATCAAGATTATCGACAAACCTTGCATTTGCCTCTATAAATTCACGTCTTGGCTCTACTTTATCGCCCATCAGCGTTGTAAATGTCATATCAATTTCTGAAGATTCCTCTTCGTCCATATTTACCTTTAACAAAATACGTTTTGCCGGATCCATGGTCGTATCCCACAACTGCTCGGCATCCATCTCACCAAGTCCTTTGTAACGCTGGATATTGATGCTGCCGTCTCTTCCAATTTTTTCCAGTTTAGCATTGAGTTCCTCATCGGAATACACATAATAGGATTTTTTGTTTTTCTCAACCTTGTACAATGGCGGCTGCGCGAGATATACATATCCCTGTCGGATGAGATCCGGCATAAAACGATACAAAAATGTAAGCATCAACGTATCGATGTGTGCGCCGTCAACGTCGGCATCGGTCATAATAACAATTTTGTGATAGCGGAGTTTGCTGATATCAAAATCATCTCCGATCCCACATCCAAATGCTGTGATCATTGCTTTGATCTCGGCATTTACCAATATTTTATCCAAACGTGCTTTTTCTACATTCAAAATCTTACCACGAAGTGGCAGAATCGCCTGTGTAGCACGGTCACGGGCTGTCTTTGCACTGCCACCCGCGGAATCTCCCTCTACGATATAAATCTCGCAGTTTTCCGGATTCTTGTCGCTGCAGTCTGCCAGTTTTCCCGGAAGAGAAGTACTGTCAAGCGCAGTCTTACGTCTTGTCAGATCTCTGGCATTTCTTGCTGCCTCTCTCGCACGCTGTGCCAAAAGCGCTTTTTCCACAATGATCTTAGCAACGGAAGGATTTAATTCAAGGAAAATGGTAAGCTGTTCACTTACTACACCGTCCACGGCTCCCCTTGCCTCGCTGTTTCCGAGTTTCTGCTTCGTCTGCCCCTCAAACTGAGGCTCCGGAATCTTGATACTGATGATTGCTGTCAAACCTTCACGGATATCATCACCACTCAGGTTCGCATCGTTGTCTTTTAACAATTTCTGGCTTCTTGCATATTCATTAAACGTTTTCGTCATCGCATTTTTGAAACCTGCAAGATGCGTACCGCCCTCCGGTGTCGTAATATTATTTACGAAACTAAAGCAGCTGTCATTATAAGAATCGTTGTGCTGGAACGCAACTTCGACATATACGTCGCCTTTTTGCCCCTCACAGTAAATGATATCTTCGTAAAGCGGTTCTTTGCCGCGATTGAGGTATTCCACATATTCTTTGATACCGCCCTCATAGTAAAATGCTTCGACAACCGGTTCTTCTTCGCGGTCATCGTGCAGGACGATCTTAATTCCTTTGGTCAGAAATGCCATTTCACGAAGACGGCTCTTTAACGTATTGTAGTCAAATACAGTCGTTTCTTTGAAAATTGTCTCATCCGGCAAAAAGGTTACTTTTGTACCACGCATATCGGTCGTTCCGGTCTTTTTCAAGTCATACATGGCCTTTCCGCGCTCATACCGCTGTTTGTAACTGAAACCGCCCTGGTAGATCTCTACTTCAAGCCAGTCGGACAGCGCATTTACGACAGAAGCACCTACACCGTGCAGACCGCCGGATACTTTGTATCCTCCACCGCCGAATTTTCCGCCGGCATGAAGCACGGTAAATACAACTTCTACCGCCGGTTTTCCTGCTTTATGGTTGATTCCTACCGGAATTCCTCGTCCATTGTCCAGTACGGTAATCGAATTATCGGCATTAATATGTACATCAATGACATCACAATAACCAGCCAAAGCCTCATCGATGGCATTGTCTACAATTTCATACACAAGGTGATGAAGACCTCTCTCTGACGTGCTTCCAATATACATACCTGGTCTTTTCCGAACCGCTTCGAGTCCTTCCAAAATCTGTATCTGGTCAGCACCATATTCATTTTGTACCTGATTTGGGTTATCCATTATTAACTCACCTTTTTACCTTTCCTGATTCAATTTCAAACGTCTTTTGAATATTGATTCCATTTTTTACAAATTCTTCCAGTCCCGTGCAGGTAATTATCGTTTGAATACCTTTGATATGTTCTAAAAGATAATTTTGCCGGTTTCTATCTAATTCTGACAAAACGTCATCTAATAATAAAATAGGTTTTTCACCTTTTTTTTCTTCTACAATTTTAATTTCTGTCAATTTCAGCGACAAAGCCGCCGTTCTCTTTTGCCCTCTTGACCCGTATTCACGGAAATCAATTCCTTCTGACAGGAAAGAAAGATCGTCGCGGTGCGGTCCGATATTGGTCGTTCCGGTAAACAGATCTTTTTGTTCACTCATTACGATCTGCGTCGCGAAATCTTCTTTCCGGACACTTGGCTCGTAACGGAGCGTGATTGTTTCTCTCTGTCCGGTCAGATTCTTATGAATCTCCTGAATATAGTCATTTAATTTATCTATAAAGGATTTTCTTGCTGAAATAACATAATTTCCATATTTTACTAATTCGTTATTCCATATATCAAGTGTATCCAATAAATCTTTATTTAAACCAATTTGTTTTAACAATTCATTACGCTGGCGCAAAACCTGCTTGTATTTTGTCAGATGAAACAGATACATCGGATCCAGCTGACAAAGTTCCATATCGATAAAATGTCTTCTGGCATCCGGTCCGCGCTCAATGATCTCCAGATCCTCCGGCGAAAAAAATACCACATTGCATATACCGAGCAGATCTGCTGTCTTTTTGATGGGAACGCCGTCGACCGCAATTCCTTTTGCTTTGTTTCGTTTCAGATGAATGTCCACCTTATGATGAATGCTGTCTTTTAACAGGTTCATCCGCAAATGAGCCTCCGGCATATCAAATCGAATCATTTTTTTATCTTTACTTCCGCGGTGAGATCTTGATGTTGAGCAAAAGTAAATTGCTTCCAGTACATTTGTCTTGCCCTGGGCATTGTCGCCGTACAAGACATTCGTATTTTCATCAAATATAAAACATTCTCTCTCATAATTGCGGAAATTCAATAATTCCAAAGATTCAATTATCATATATGATTTACCTTTACCTGATGTCCTTCCAGTTCGATCACATCTCCCGGACGAACTTTCCGTCCACGCCGAAGTTCCACTTCACCATTTACCGATACGATTCCATCTTCAATCATAAACTTGGCATCGACTCCGGAACCGGCCAATCCTGCAAGTTTCAAAGCCTGCCCTAATTTTATAAAATCATCTTTTATCGTTATTTCTTCCATAATTTATCTCCTTTACTCAATTAGATTTACAGGAAGAATCAGATAAATGTAAGAATTGTCATCGCGGATAAAGCATGGCGCTTTCGCATTAAACAAATACAGATTTACTTCTTCTTCGTCAATTACGCGGAGTACATCGATCAAAAACTTAGGGTCAAATGCAATCCTCAGATCTTTTCCCTCTTTTTCAATCGTAATATTTTCATCCATGGAACCGATCTTTGTCGTCATTTCCATCTTGATCTCACTGTTTTTCACATTCATAATGACCGGCTTATTTTCCGCTTCACGCAAAAGCAGCGTTGCACGGTCGATACATTCAAGAAGTTCTCTTTTATTTACCGTAACTTTTGTCTCGTAATCGTTGGTCAGCATCTGATTGATATTATAGAAATTTCCTTCAATCAGGCGGGAAATGATAACCGTATTTTCCAATTCAAATAAAACATGGTTTTTTGTGAAATAGATATCTACATTGTCGTCCATTCCTCCGGTCAGAATCTTGCTTACCTCGCTCAGTGTCTTTCCGGGGATGACCGCTTTCATATCATCGTAGGATTCCTTCAGCTGAATCTTGCGGATGGACACACGATGAAGGTCAAGGGAAGCGATCTTAAATTCATCTCCATTGATTTCAAACAATTCACCGGTCAGAATCTTATTGCTCTCATTGTTAGAAATGGAAAAAATTGTCTGTCTAATCATTTCTTTTAAAGTAAACTGCGAAACGGTGATCTTATAGTTTTTTTCTATGTTTGGAAGCATTGGAAATTCTTCATGGTTCTTTCCGGAAAGGTTGAATTTGGCCTTTCCACAGAACAAAAGAATATTTTCATTGTCATCTGCTTCAAAATAAACATCATTTTCCGGAAGTTTACGAATGATATCGGATATCATCTTTGCATTGACAAGGATAATGCCGTCTTCTTCTACCTGGGCAGGAAAACTCGTTTCGATGCCAAGCTGCATATCGTTGGTCGTTAATTTGATCTGATCTCCGGCTGCTTTAATGACAACACATTCCAAAATAGGCATCGTCGTTTTACCGGGTACTGCTTTCAATACGATATTAACTGCTTCTGCCATATCCGATTTATTGCATGTGAATTTCATAGTTGTGAATAACCCCTTTCTGGTTGAATTGCTAATAAATATAATATTAATATCTAGTAATAGTAGTAATAGGTGTCGTGTAAAAGTGGAAAAGCAGCTCAAAGTTAAATTCTATGCTGGTTTGAGCCACTTTATAACTTTAGCATTTAACGTTTATTTTAAGTGAATGGATTGGGAAACTTAAATCTTGTTAAAAAGTTAAATTAAGTTGTCCCTGAACTATACTCAAATTATAAACAGTTAATGTAAAGTTATCCACAAGTTATCAAGGATTGATTTTTTTGATCAGAATATCGATCACTTTCTTCACAGTTGGATCGGTATTTATCAACTCCTCTATTTTCGTGCATCCGTGGATAACTGTCGAATGATCGCGTCCGCCTATCTTTTCCCCGATCTCCGTTGTGGATAAGTCTGTTAATTCTTTGCATAAGTACATACAGATCTGTCGTGGATAAGCAATTGTCTTTTGTCTCTTCTTAGAGATAATGGCATCCGTTGAGAGTTGAAAATGTTCGGTTACGATATCAATAATGTATTCGACTGTGATCTCTCTTGCACTGTCCGGTTTGATCATATCCTTTAATGCATTTTCTGCAAGTTCCAGTGTGATCTTCTGGTGGCTTAATGTGGAAAAGTATTGAACTTTTTTGAAGGCGCCTTCCAGTTCACGTACGCTGGAGCGTATATTAGTAGCGATGAAACGGAGTACTTCTTCATCAATACTGATATTTTCTTTTTCTTTAAAATTATTTAGAATTGCCATACTGGTTTCATAATCCGGTGGCTGAATATCAACCAAAAGTCCGGAACTGAAGCGTGTCCGATACCGGTCATCCAATTCAGGCATATCTCTCGGTGGTTTATCACTTGAGATTACGATCTGTTTATTTAACTGGAAAAGAGTCTCAAACGTATTGAAAAATTCAAGCTGCGAACTTTCCTTTCCTATAATAAACTGAATATCATCGATCAGCAGGACATCAACACTTCGGAATTTTTTTCGAAGGTTTGTCGTCGCGGAGTTATCATGACTGATCTTATTGGAACGGATGGCTTCAATTACCTGATTGGTAAAATTTTCACTGGTAATGTAAAGAACCTTTAATTCCGGATGATTTTCAATGATATGTCTGGCAATGGAATGCATCAGGTGCGTTTTTCCAAGACCCGGATTTCCGTAAAGGAAAAGTGGATTGTATACATGCAGGGTAGGTTCTTCTGCCACATTTAATGCTGCGGCGTATGCCATCGCATTGCTCTGGCTGGTTACAAAGGTCTCAAAAGAGTGTCCCTGACTCAGATAAGGATACTTATCGATCAATGACTGTTCTTTTTCTTCATTTAAATAGGAAGAAACACCGTCATCTTTTTTATAAACAAAGTTGATCTGGGCAATTTCTTCGCCTTCTATAATACTTTCGATTGCAACACGGATGTCAAAGTAATAGCGTTCAGTCAATGCTTTGTAGCAGTCACCCTGTTGTTTCATGTCAATCTGCAATGTCAATATATTATTTTCATAAGAAATTGCTTCCAATGGTTCAATAAAAGTTCGTATCGCCGGACCGGTAATAGAACTATTGTCCTTTAGATACGCGATAATTTCGCCCCAGCGGGATTTTATCTCATTTTCCATAAAAAAACCTACCTAACTAAAAAAAATCAAAATATGGGTATAAACATACAAATATATTGTACATCATAAATGGCTTTTTTTCAATGAAATATTTACAAAAAAACAACTTTCTTTCATTATTTGCTTGACTATTCGGCAATTCAATACTATAATTAGGCTTGATACGGATTTATCCACTCATTTTTATGAGGATATAAGGTTATAGAGAGAAGGAGGTGTATCGTATATGAAGATGACATTTCAGCCAAAAAAGAAATCTAGATCCAGAGTTCATGGTTTTCGTAAAAGAATGAGTACTTCTAATGGAAGAAAGGTTCTTTCCAGAAGAAGAGCAAAAGGAAGAAAAAAATTGTCCGCTTAATATGTTTTACACATAGCATGGCAGGATTGTGCAAAGTCACATGAATGTGTGACTTTTTCTTCTTTCTTTTCATCGTTGTATCTATAGGATGCAGGCTTGCCTGTATCACTTGAATGTATGAGGATATGGACAGTGTTTGAAAAGTTAGGAAAAAACCCGGAATTTAAAAAGGTTTACAAGTTTGGTAAATCGAAAGCAAATCGGTACCTGGTGATGATTTTGGTCGAAAGGGAAAGTGGTCCCAACCGCTATGGATTTTCTGTCAGTAAGAAAGTCGGCAATAGCGTCGTGCGTCATAGAATCACCAGGTTACTTCGCGAATCCGTTCGAACAAATGACGCAGAATTAAAGAAAAGTTATAATGTTGTTATCGTTGCCAGAAACACGGCAAAAGGTAGAAGTTATCAGGAAATCGAGAGTGCATTTCTGCACTTGTGTCGATTACATGGTTTAATGTAGTGTGCAGTTGCACATGCAGGTCATCAAATCCCGTTTGGTGACAAAAGGTATAATGTCATGAAAAAGATTTTATTATTTTTACTACGTATTTATCAGCGATTCATTTCACCTTTAAAGCCTGCGCCAACGTGTATCTATACACCATGCTGTTCCGAATATGCCAGACAGGCAATTACAAAATATGGTGCATGCAAAGGTGGTTTTTTGGCTTTGAAACGAATTTTAAGATGTCATCCTTTTCACAAAGGTGGCTATGATCCAGTTCCGTAAAATAGCGATATCAGTTAGTGGAGGTTAGTGAATTGAGTTATTTGTATCAATTTTTAGGTTGGATATTAGAAGGGATTGACTGGGTAGTATTTCATACCCTTGGTATTCATAATGTAGGTATATGTATTATTTTATTTACATTTATTGTATATTTGATCATGTTCCCTTTGAATGCAAAACAACAAAAATCATCTCGTTTGATGACAAAGATCAATCCGGAGATTCTTGCAATTCAGGAAAAATACAAGGGTAAAAAAGACAATGAATCGATGATGAGACAACAGGCAGAAACGCAGGAAATATACAATAAGTATGGAGTAAGTCCATTTGGTGGATGTCTTCCATTGATTATTTCTATGCCGATCATTTTTGCCCTTTACGGTGTGATCCGTGAGGTTACGAAGTATGCGCCAAGTCTGGAAGGAGCGACAGGATTTTTAGGTCTTGACCTTTCCCAGACACCTACACAATATGCTTCTACGACAAAATGGGCGTATATGATCCCTGTACTGGCGGTTGTATTCCAGTTTTTAAATTCTCAGATTCTTCAGGCGAAGAGCAAGAATGAGAAAGGTAAGAAAAACAAAAATACCCAGCAGGACAGTATGCAGCAGAGTATGAAGATGATGAATTATTTCATGCCTTTGATGTCCGGATTTTTTGCATTGAGTTTTTCAATGGGTATTGGTTTATACTGGATCGCGGCTTCCATTTTTAGAATTGGACAAACTATCATTATAAACCGTCAGGTAGACAAGATTTCTTTGGATGATCTGGTTGAGAAGAATAAGGAAAAAGCTGCAAAGAAATCAAAAAAACGTAAACAGATGAATGAACAGATGGAAATGTATGCAAAGCAGAGGACAAGTTCCATTAAGACGGCTGCAGGTTATCAGAATAAAGAAACTGCGGATAAGAATGATGTGAAAAAGCCGTCCTATAATACTACAAATACAAATTATGAGAAGGGCAGCATCGGTTCTTATGCCCATATGCTGGATGGAGACAAGGAAAAAGATAAATAATGGATTGTCTTTTATGTGATTGGAGGAATTGAATATGTCAAATTGGCAGGAATTTTCAGCAAAAACAGTAGATGAAGCTTTGACAGAAGCATTAATTAAATTAGAAACGACAAGTGATCAGATTGAATATGAAGTGTTGGAAAAAGAGAGTACCGCCTTTCTTGGATTATTTAGTAAACCGGCGCGCATTCGTGTTTGCAAGAAAGAAGATGTACAGGATATTGTAAAAGATTTCTTAAAACGTCTTTTTGAAAATATGAATCTGAATGTTGAAATTGATATGAAATTCGATGAAGAAGAGAAGATCATCTATATTGATCTGAAAGGTGATGAAATGGGTCTTCTGATCGGTAAGAGAGGACAGACTTTGGATTCCATCCAGTATCTTACTTCATTGGTTGCTAATAAGAACCGCGAAGAATATATCAAGATCAAAATGGATACAGAAAATTACCGTGAGCGTCGTAAAGTAACGATCGAGAATCTTGCAAAGAATATTGCGATTAAGGTTAAGAAGACGAGACGTCCTGCGACTCTGGAACCGATGAATCCATATGAGAGACGTTTGATCCATGCAGCACTTCAGGATGATAAATATGTAGAGACTTATAGTGAAGGGGAAGAGCCTTTCCGTAAGGTTATCGTAAATGTATCAAAAGAATATGCGAGCATGCCGCCACGCCGCAACAATAATTACCGCAAGAAAAACGGTTATAACGGAAATGGCAACCGCGGTGGACGTAAACCATATAATAAGTCTTATGGTAACAAGAAGCCGTATGGTAAATCTTCTTATAACAAATCTTATAACCGTAACAATTCTTATCGTAATCAAAGTAATTTTGGTTCCGATGAAAATACGGCTGCAGATAAAAAAGAAGATTAATATTTGTGATTGTAAGAGTTGGGCTGAATCTCAGGATTCAGCCTTTTTAGCCTTATTAAAATGAAATCTAGAAAGGGATGTTTTATGTTTTATGAGGATACGATTGCTGCGATTGCAACGGCATCTGTCAATGGTGGAGTAAGTATTATCCGGATAAGTGGCAGTAACGCAGTAAAAGTGGCTGATTGCTGCTTGAAGTTAAAAAATAAAACGCTGTCAGATTCAAAAAGTCATACCATTCATTACGGTTATGTAATTGATGAGAAAGAACAAAAAATAGATGAAGTTCTTGTACTATTGATGCTTGCGCCAAATAGTTATACGAGAGAAGATGTAGTAGAAATTCAATGTCATGGCGGAGCCTTTGTCTGTCAGACAATTCTTGATCTGATATTAAAAAAAGAGGGAGTTCGTATTGCCGAACCGGGAGAATTTACAAAGCGTGCTTTTTTAAATGGAAGAATTGATCTGTCTCAGGCAGAAGCTGTCATGGATCTGATTGAGTCGAAGAGTAAATATGCTTTGGAAAGTTCTGTCTCTCAATTAAGCGGTATGATGAAACAAAAGATTCAGAAAATCCGTAATATATTGATGGATGATGTCGCTTATATTGAAGCTGCACTGGATGATCCGGAACATATTACTCTGGATCTGTTTGAAAAAGATTTTTTAAATCATATTACAGATTCCATTCATGAACTTCAAAAGATGAAAGATAATTATAATAACGGCAGATTGATCTATGAGGGAATCCAGACTGCTATTATCGGAAAGCCAAATGTTGGAAAATCATCTTTTTTAAATGCCATGCTTGGAATGGAACGTGCAATTGTGACAAATGTGCCCGGTACAACACGCGATACATTGGAAGAAAATGTCAGAATTGGTGATGTATTTTTACACCTGATTGATACTGCCGGGATTCGTGAAACAGAAGATGAAGTTGAAAAAATAGGAATTGAAAAAGCCAGGAAACAACTTGATCAATGCGATTTTTGCATATTAATATTAGATAGTTCGCGTGAAATAGAAGAAGAAGATGAAGTTCTTATCAAGGAAATTGAACCGAAAAACGCAGTTATTTTATATAATAAATCTGATTTGGATGATGCTTTTTCTATTGATGAAATAGAGAAGAAAACTTCAAAAAATATTATTGCATTTTCAGCGAAAACAGGAGATGGTCTGGATGAATTGCAACAATATATCACCGATCAGTTTTTCAAAAATGAAATATCATTTAATCAGGAAGTTTATCTTTCCAATGAGAGACAAAAGCAGGCTGTGTCAGAAGCATATGAAAGTCTGCTTCGTGTCAAAGAAAGTTATGATCTTGGTGTCGGCGAAGATTTTTATACGATTGATATGATGAATGCATATGAACAATTGGGAAGTATAATTGGTGAAACAGTAGACGATGATCTGGTTGATACTATTTTTAAAAAATTTTGTATGGGTAAATGAGAAAGGTTTGATGATATAATGAAGAAAATATTAGAAGAGACATACGATGCCGTCGTAGTTGGTGCAGGACATGCCGGCTGCGAAGCTGCTCTTGCTCTGGCAAGACTTGGATTTAATACTGCGCTTTTTACCGTTAGTGTTGACAGCATCGCTATGATGCCATGCAATCCAAATGTTGGTGGATCGTCTAAAGGTCATCTTGTAAGAGAAGTGGATGCGCTTGGCGGGGAGATGGGTAAAAATATCGATGCAACATTTATACAAAGCAAGATGTTAAATAAATCAAAAGGCCCTGCCGTACATTCCCTGCGCGCCCAGGCCGACAAAAAGGAATACAGTAAAAGAATGCGTCACGTATTAGAAAAAATGGAAAATATTTCCATTAAACAGGCAGAAGTGACGAAACTCCTAGTAGAAGATAATAAAATAGTAGGCGTGAAAACATACACTGGTGCAATCATTCATTGTAATGTCTGTGTATTATGTACGGGTACTTATCTGAAAGCAAGATGTATTACCGGGGAGATATCGACTTATACCGGGCCAAATGGGTTATCAGCTGCTAATCATCTTTCGGATTCGCTGACGGCGCTTGGCATCAAAATTCGACGTTTTAAAACAGGTACTCCTGCAAGAATTGATGGAAATACCGTAGACTTTTCTAAAATGGAACCGCAGTATGGGGATGAAAAACTTGTACCATTTTCCTTTACCAACGATCCGGCAGACATCGAGAGAGAGCAGGTAAAATGTTACCTTACGTATACCAATGAAAAGACACATGAAATTATCCGTGATAATTTGGATCGTTCTCCTCTTTACTCCGGTATGATTAAAAGCACCGGGCCAAGATATTGTCCTTCAATCGAAGATAAGGTCGTCCGTTTTTCTGATAAAAACAGACACCAGGTATTTATTGAACCGGAAGGATTGTATACTTCTGAAGTATACATTGGTGGTATGTCAAGTTCCATGCCGGAAGATGTGCAGTATGAAATGTATCGTTCTGTGAAAGGACTTGAAAATGCTAAGATTGTAAGAAATGCTTATGCCATTGAATATGACTGTATTGATTCACTGGAATTGAAACCATCCCTGGAATGCAAAAAGGTAGAAGGACTTTTTAGTGCCGGACAGGCAAATGGAAGTTCCGGATATGAAGAAGCAGCAGCACAGGGAATCATCGCCGGTATCAATGCGGCGAGAAAATTGCAGAAAAAAGAACCAATTGTCTTGGATCGATCACAGGCATATATTGGAGTGTTGATTGATGACCTTGTAACAAAGGGTACAAATGAACCATATCGTATGATGACATCGAGAGCAGAGTATCGTTTGATACTTCGTCAGGATAATGCAGATCTGCGATTGACTCCAATTGGATATGAAGTTGGTCTGATATCAAAGGAAAGATACGATGGTTTACTTCTAAAAGATGAATTGATACAAAAGGAAGTATATCGCATGGAACATACTTCTGTCGGTAACACAGACAATGTGCAAGAACTTTTGAAACAGTATGGAAGTACACCATTGATTAGTGGAATCACCTTGGCTGAATTGATTCGTCGTCCGGAATTGAATTATGATAAAATTGAACCAATTGATAAAGAAAGAAAATCACTTCCTTATGACGTATGTGAACAGGTAAATATAAATATTAAATATGACGGATATATTTCACGTCAGATGAAACAGGTAAAACAATTTAAAAAGATGGAACAAAAGAAGATTCCTGCGACTATTGATTATTCTAAGATTAATAGTTTAAGAATTGAAGCAGTACAAAAATTAACGGAGATCAGACCGGAGTCTGTAGGACAGGCGGCAAGAATATCTGGTGTATCTCCAGCAGACATATCAGTCTTACTTGTTTATCTTGAAAATTATAATAGAAATGTTTCACGTGAAACATCGGAGGAAGAATAGTGAAAATATCATTTAGTAAATATGGATTGCCGTTGGATGAAACGATGTGCAGTCAATTTGAAAGATATTATGAATTGCTCATTGAATGGAATCAACGTATGAATCTAACAACGATTACGGATCGAAAAGAAGTAATAGAAAAACATTTTATTGATTCTGTTCTTTTGCTCACAAAATACAAGAATGAAATATTTAACAATAAGACAATTATTGATGTGGGAACAGGAGCAGGATTTCCGGGCATCCCTCTTGCTATCATGCTGCCACATACAAAATTTACATTGATTGATTCACTGGAAAAGAGAATACATTTTCTTGAAAATGTGATAGGTGAATTAGAATTAGAAAATGTGATATTGTATCATGGCAGAGCAGAAGACTATGGAAAAGATACATCATTTCGTGAACAATTTGATTATTGTGTTTCGAGAGCAGTTGCTCCTTTACCAATTTTGTTAGAATATTGTTCTCCTTTCATAAAAGTAGATGGAAGTTTATTATTGTACAAAAGTAAAAAAGCAGATCAAGAAATACAAGATTCACAACATGCTTTGGATGAATTGAATTGTAAGATTGGAGATATATGTACTTTATCCGAAAATGAAGATTACAAAAGATATATTGTTGAAATTCATAAGATAAATAATACTCCTGCAAAATATCCTAGAAAAGCAGGAAAACCGAAAAAGAATCCACTATAGAAAAATGTTTCACGTGAAACATTTTTAAAAATATGCTAGTATTCTTAGTAAGAGAATGATATAATAGAAACATAGGGGTAAAAATATTAAAAATGAAACCCACTAAAAATAAATAAAGGTGAGAAAAATATGAGTCATAAAGTTATAGCTGTGGCTAACCAGAAAGGTGGAGTTGGAAAAACAACAACTACCATCAATTTATCTGCTGCATTAGCCGAAAAAGGAAAAAAAGTTTTAATGATCGACCTGGATCCGCAGGGAAATGCATCCAGTGGACTTGGTGTAAATAAGGATGAGTTGGAACAAAGTATTTACCAGCTTATGATTGGTACGAATTCATTTGATGAGTGTGTACAAAAAAATGTTCTGGAAAATCTTGATGTTTTGCCTGCAAACGTAAATCTTGCGGGTGTAGAAATTGAAACATTAGATATGGAAGACAGAAACTATATTTTATCAAAAGAAATTGATAAGGTGAAAGATCAATACGATTACATATTAATAGACTGTCCACCATCATTGAACTCATTGACAATCAACTCAATGACGACAGCAGATTCTGTACTGGTTCCGATTCAGTGTGAGTTTTATGCTTTGGAAGGATTAAGCCAGCTGATCTATACGATTGATCTGGTGAAAGATCGATTGAATCCAAATTTGAAAATGGATGGTGTTGTATTTACTATGTATGATGCCAGGACAAATTTGTCGCTGCAGGTTATTGAAAATGTTAGAGAAAATTTAAATCAAAAGATTTATAATACGATTATTCCACGAAGCGTCAGATTGGCAGAGGCTCCAAGTTATGGACTTCCAATTAATATATATGATCGCAAGTCTACCGGAGCAAAAGCATATCGTGCTTTGGCAGAAGAAATTATAGAGGAAGGGGATGAAGAATAATGGCAGCAAAAAAAGGAGGATTGGGAAAAGGGTTAGATACTCTTATTCCGCCAAAAGGAAAGACGACAGAGAAAGACGAAAAAATAGAAATTAAGAAAATTGAAGAATATGTAGATATCAATAAGGTAGAGCCGAATAAAGATCAGCCGAGAAAATCTTTTAATGAAGATTCCTTGATCGAGTTGTCGGAATCTATTAAGCAGCATGGAATTGTCCAGCCACTGGTAGTTGCAAAGAAAGATGACTATTTTGAAATTATTGCCGGTGAGAGAAGATGGCGTGCTGCAAAAAAAGCAGGATTGAAAGAAGTGCCTGTTGTAGTAAAAGATTATTCCCCACAGGAGATTATGGAAATTGCGTTGATCGAAAATATTCAGCGTGAAGACCTGAATCCGGTAGAAGAAGCAATGGCTTATCAGAGACTAATTAAGGAATATGATCTGAAACAGGATGAAGTAGCAGAACGAGTATCTAAAAGTCGTACTGCAATTACAAACTCTATCCGCCTGCTTAAATTGGATGAGAGAGTGCAAAATATGTTAATTCAGGAATCCATATCAAGTGGACATGCCAGAGCACTTCTTGCCGTGAAGGATGGCGATGAGCAGTATAATCTTGCCATGAAGATTTTTGATGAAAAATTGAGTGTGCGTGAGACAGAAAAGTTGATTAAGTCTCTTGGAAAAGAAAAAGCAAAGCCAAAGAAAAAGGAATTGAAGAATGATTTTGTGTACCGTGATCTGGAGGAAAAACTGAAAACAGTTACCGGTACAAAAGTTATGATTAACCGGAAAACGGAAAAGAGCGGAAAGATTGAGATAGAGTATTACAATCAGGAAGATCTGGAAAAAATTATTGGATTTTTTAAATAGAACAAATGTTTGTATAGGAGGATAAAGATGTTTCATTTTAGTGATTACGGCATTGAGTCAGATATGATGATAATTGGAATTGCTACGGTATTAGTCGTACTTCTTGTATTGGTGATCGTGGCACTTTCTAAAATAGGAAAATTGAAAAAACAGTATAATATGTTTATGGATGGGAAAGATGGTAAAAGTCTGGAAGAAACATTTCAGAAGAAATTTGAAAATATGGATATGATCAACGAAGAGTTGAAAAAAATCCAGGGACATCTGGAACGGATTGATGAAAATCTTCTGAAGACATACCAGAAGGTGGCTATCGTCAAATACGATGCTTTCAAAGAAATAGGTGGTACATTAAGTTTTGTCCTTGTTCTGCTTACAAAGGATAACGATGGATTGATCTTAAATTCCATGCATTCCAATAGTGAGGGATGTTATACTTACATTAAGGAAGTTAAGAGCGGCGAAGTGTTTGTGGCTCTGTCAGAAGAAGAAAGACAGGCTTTGGAACAGGCGAAAGAATCATAAGGAGTTTTATAAAGACTGTAACAATTCAGGGCTATTTACCAGTGGTTCTGGATTGTTATCAGCAATAAAAGCGAAAAAAAAAGCCCTTACCCAGCAGTTGCAGGTCTGCCAAACAAGGACTCGGGAGTACGCCTTTGGGGGTTCGAACCCCAGACACCCTGATTAAGAGTCAGGTGCTCTACCAACTGAGCTAAAGGCGCTTATCTAATCGCAAAAACTATTATATAACATTTGTAACAAAAAAGCAAGTCTTTATTTAAAAAAAATTAAAAAAAGGAAATAAAATATATGAGTAGAAATCGGAAAACATATCGAAAAATAAAAGAAATAGTAAAGGGAATATTAGCCAATATGGGATCTGTCATTTTGATTCTTGCTTTATGCACCACGGTGATAGCAATTATATTAAACTGGCAGTCTGTAATGAACGAGCTGCAGAGGTTTATAAAAGTAATCATGCCATTTATCTTTGGACTGGTGCTGGCATTTTTGATCAATCCGCTCGTTGAAAGTATACGAAAGATACTTGATAATGTATTTTTCAAGACAAAGCATAAGAAGGGATGTAAATATACCAGTGTAGCTGTTGCATATGTAATTCTTCTTGGTCTGATAGCAATTACAATGGTTTATATCGTACCACAGATTTCGCAGAGTATAAAAGAACTTACAAAATCACTGGGATATGGATATAATTATATCATTCAAAATACCGGAAAATTACAGGAAAAATATCCATTTTTGCCTATGAATGATATTAAAGAGATTATAGAAAAAGTAGTTCCACAAAATATATTTAATTACGGAACCGGAATGGCAAAATTTATATTCCCGTATATTTATAATTTGTCGGCTTCCTTTATCTCCGGGTTTATCAATATTATATTTGCTATTGTAATATCGGTATATATTATATTGGATAAAGAAAAAATTGTAAAAGAATTACGTCGGTTTATCTATACATTTGCGACAAAAGAGAGAGCACCGTTTATCTGGAATACATTTTGTGAGTGCAATCATATATTTAATGGATTTCTATTTGGTAAAAGTGTAGATTCCCTCATTATCGGGATTCTTTCCCTGATTGCAATGAGTATTCTGAGACTGCCATACGGCTTACTTCTTAGTGTTATTGTAGGTGTGACAAATATGATTCCGTATTTTGGACCTATTATGGGTGCTATTCCGGGTGTAATTATATATCTTGTAATAGAACCGAAATATGCGATTATTTATGTCATTATGATACTCGTATTGCAGCAGTTTGACGGGCTTTATCTGGGACCGAAAATACTCGGAGATCTTACGGGAATCAAGCCGCTTTGGGTTATTTTTGGTATTACAGTAGGCGGTGCTTACTTTGGTGTACTCGGAATGTTTCTCGGTGTACCGGTAGTTGCAGTAATAATGCATATAATAAATGTGTTTATGGAAGCAAAAATGAAAAAAAAGATGCTAAAAGAAATACAAATTAGAAGAGATAATAAAGAATAAATTATTTTAGCAGTTTCATAACATAATATACAGAATCTACGATACAATCAATACGTTTTTTTAAGCAAGGCTTTTTTAGAAAAAAACGACGAAGGCAATTTTGAAATGAATTCATGATAACCTCAGGTAATGTTTTTACTCTAATATATGCCTTGCTTTTTTATAGGTTACCGGTATGCGACAAGACGATGGATCGGCATACCTTTCTGTGAAAATTTTTCTTCATACTCCGTCATGACATTTCCCTCTGCAAATTCGCTGTGATGAAGATCGTAGGTAACGTCCTTTAATTTCCAGGGATCTGTTTCCGAGATTGTCTCTACAGAATAGTCAAACAATGGCCGGTTGTCCGTCTTAAAGCAAATGACTCCCTCCGGCTGAAGCACTTCATTATAAAGTGATAAAAAGATCGGAGAGGTCAGGCGGCGTTTCGCGTGACGTTCCTTTGGCCATGGATCTGAAAAGTTAAGGTAAATTCTGTCAATTTCAGAGAATTCAAAAACATCTGTAAGATCTTTGGCATCCATACGGATAAAATAAAGATTGGACAATTCCGTCTGCTGTCTTTTTTCTATGGCACGATAAAGAACGCTGGAATAAAGTTCAATACCGATATAGTTGATAGATGGATTTTCTGCGGCAAGCGTATGGATAAATTTTCCTTTTCCCATACCAATTTCAATATGGATCGGATTATCATTTCCAAAAAATGTATTCCATTTTCCTTTATATTCTTCCGGTGTCTGTATGACAAATTCACTCGATGCGATAAATTCTTCTGCACCTTTGATATTACGAAGTCTCATAATTGTCCTCCAAAGTTTAATATTCGCAAATATTATAGCATGCTTCATTATAACATATCTCATAATTTTTTTGAAGAAAATATTATAAATTTGCAAGTAACTATTGGAAAATGTGGAAAAATCGTGTATGATTATAAATAGGCAATAAAATAAATGTAAAGAAGGAACGAGATGGAAGAAAAGAAAATAGTTCTTGTGTCTGTGAGTGATCTTGTACCTGGAATGATTGTTGCCAGGGATGTATACACGAGAAATAACCAATTGTTAATACCAGCAGATACAGAGATAACAGAATCAATTATTGCACGGATGACATTTTTTGGGGTAATGAGTATCCGGGTTTATTTAGATGAATTAAAACAGAATATAGAAGAGGACGAAGAAGATTTTATGACACAGCAGGAAAAAGAGGATTTTGCTGCTTTCAAGGAAAATTATGAATTGACGATGAATCATGTGTCAGAAAATTTGAATTCTCTTCTAAAGACCGGAAATGAGATTAACAGTGACCAATTGGTGGAAGATGTGGATAAGTTATTGTTTCAATCCAAAAGCCGGTATGAAATTATCAATATGGTACATAATATACGTACTTTTGATGATGAAACATACCGCCATTCACTGAATGTGGCGATGATCAACAGTGTCTTTGCCGGGTGGCTTGGCATGAGCGAGTACGAAAGAAAGCAGCTGACGTTGTGCGGTCTTTTACATGATGTCGGTAAATTACTTATATCGAAAGACATTCTTCGAAAACCGGGACGGCTGACAGAGGAAGAATATGAGCAGATCAAAAAGCATCCATTGCTTGGATATGAGAAAATGAAAGATAAAAAACTTCCCGAATCTGTCAAACGAGTGATTCTGCTTCATCATGAAAGAGCAGATGGAAGCGGGTATCCATATGGATTTCGTTTGAAAGAAATCGATCCTTATGCAGCAATTACAGCAATTGCAGATGTATATGATGCCATGACGTCAAACCGGGTATATCGTCACGGAATGAGTCCGTTCGATGTAATAGAGATATTTGAAAAAGAAGGAAGAAAGCAGTTTAACCCGATGTTTCTTGTGCCTATTTTAAATAATCTGACAAATACATACCTGCAGCATTACGTCAAATTGAGCAATGGAGAAAAGGGAAAAATTGTATTGATCAATAAAAGTGAGTTGTCACGGCCAATGATCGCATTGGATAATAATAAGTTCATCGATCTTTCCAAAGAACGCGACATAAAAATAACACGGGTTCGCTAGATAATGAAAAAAGCAAAGCAAGAAAGAAAGGATAGGAAAAGTGAAAAGTCTAATAAAAAAATGGATAAAAACGTGGATCGGAGCAGCCGGTCTTACCGCAGCAATACTGTTGATACCTACGGGAGCAGAAGCGGTTTCCGGGCAAAAGGATCTGAGAGTTTCTGCGGAAGCAGCATGTGTCATGGATCTGCAGTCGGGAACGGTATTATATGATAAAAACATGAACAAAAAAGAATACCCGGCGAGTATTACAAAAATTATGACAACCTTAGTGGCAATGGATAATTCTTCCCTGTCAGAAACTGTCAAATACGATGACCGTGCGTATACGAACTGGGAAAGCCGGGCTTCTAACATAGGTATCGTCGATGGCGAAAAACTCAGCATGGAAAATAGTTTATACGCGATCATGCTTGCTTCTGCCAATGAAGTCTGCAATGGTGTTGCGATCCATGTTGCCGGAAGTATTGATAATTATGTGGCAAAGATGAACGAGAAAGCCAAAGAGCTGGGATGCAAAAATACACATTTTATGAATCCAAATGGATTGTGGAATAAAGATCATTATACTACACCATACGATATGGCTTTGATCGGAAGAGCAGCGATGCAGAACGAAGACTTCCGGACAATCGCTTCTACCAAATATTATGATATCGGTAAATCCAATAAGAGAAAACACATTGATCCGATGGGAAATCATCATAAGATGTTAAATCCGGGAAATATGCCAAAATACGGTTACAAATACTGTATCGGCGGAAAGACCGGATATACCGATAAATGCCGCTACACACTTGTAACCTTTGCAAAAAAAGGAAATATGGAACTGGTATGTGTAGTCATGCGCGTAGACGGTTCTCCGTATATGGATACAAATGCGTATACCGATACGACAAGATTGTTTAATTATTGTTTTGAAAAATATGACAAGACGATGATCCAGGATGACACATCGAACGAGATCAACAAAGAATATTTATTTACAAACTTTAGTCCATTTTACAGTAAAGATACGAGTTCCCTGCATGTCGATGAAAATGCCGGTGTCATACTTCCAAAAGGAGTAACGATCGATCAGACAGAGAAAAAAGTGAACTATCTGGACAAACCGCAAAACCAAAACGGAAAAAATGTAATCGGCCGAATCTCTTATACATATAAAGGAGAAGATGTTGGAGGCGCAGACATTTATTACGATGAAACCGATGCTTCGACATTAAAAGACAGCATTAATATGAACGAGTGGTTTCAAGAGGCTGTAGAGACAGCGCAGAAAGAGCCGTTCCCGGTGAAAAAAGTAATGCTGATCGTCATATTGGTGGTCTGTGTTGTCGGAGTCAGCATTGTATGCGTGATCCGTATCCGGAGTTATCAACAGAAAACAGAATACCGCAGAAGATATCAGAGAACAAGAAAACAAATGCGGAAAAGAGACCGCGATTTTTATACAAAAAGATAAGTTATCCACAAAATTGTGGATAACTTATGGATAACTTGGCGTTTTTGGTGGATAAATGTAGAATTTACTGTTTATTCTTAATGTTATCCACATCTCGTTTCAAGCGTTCTACTTCTTCTGATGCTTTGTTGATACGCTCAATTTCCTCCAAAAAGGCATCAGAAGTATCGTTTTTATGTGCTTCATAATATTTTTTACCAATCTCGATGTAGCAGCGGTCAATGGTTCTCTCGTGATTACGGATCTGGCTGTTCAGAGAAGATACCTCAGAAATTTCTTTTGCTTTGTCCGTAATTTCGTCAGCTGTGTTATTTATTACATCGGATAGTTTGTCAAAAAAACCTGCCATGATGATATGTTCTCCTTTCTTCCTGCAGAATATTTACAATGTTTACTAATATTTTAAACCTTTTTTTTGGCATGTCAAGGAAAAATTTTTTCACAAATTCTGTTATTTAGCAAAAATGCCAGCTGTTCCATCATAATCAAAATAATGATTGATAGAATTAACTTCAAGTATATCTGCTGTTCGAATATCACGGATGCATTTTGTTAAATATGGATATTTTTTGATTAATTTTTGAGTCAAAAGAAAAATTTCTGAGTTTGAGAGTTTTTCAGTGCTTATGTAGCCAGATCCCTGAGGATGAAGAAAACCGTTATCATTTAGAAAATTCCCTATGTCATCATATATTTTTCGATATCCCTTTCCCAAAATTTGTTCACATACTTTAGTGTCCAAATCAAACATAATTTGTTTTCTATATCGAGTTCGTTTATTCAATATATTTCATACCCTCTTTCTTATAATGTCTAATCATTTCCTGTTTACAATCTTCACTTCCACCAGCTGTAGTTAGAATCCATGTACGTAGATATTTGACATATTCTGTTGTATCAGAAGCCATTTTCATAACATAAATCATTATATCACAAAGTGCATTTTCTCCTTCACCACTAAAAACACCACTGCTGCTTTCAATGATACCATATTGTTTCGAATGTTCTCTCATTGGATTTAACATGTCATATTCCGTGATGCCATCTATTCTCATTTTTTCGTAATCCAAATCAAAAGTAAGCGTAACCATATAATTCATCTCCTTCTTTAAAAGAATAATCACTTTGCAATTATAGTGTACCACACATTAAATTTGCTATCAAGAGCCAAGCGGCTCTTTTTTTTATTCTAAATTAATTTGAAAAAGAGAATAAATAAGTGGAGGTGATGCTTATAAGGGAAAATTTTCAAATAAAAAAAATAGTCATACTAAAATTAGAAAACTAAAGAAAGGAAGATTAATATGATGAAATGGATAAAAAAACTAGAATGGAAAAACTTCAACTTAAAGATCAAATTTGATACTGTTAAAAATTATTTTTTGAAACTAAAATTTAATATTTTTCTTAAAAGAAAATTAGGACTAAATCTTAATATTAAGTTTTGTCGTAAAAGAAAGAAATTTTTTGTATTTCAAATGAAAATTATGGGATACATAAAAATTGGTAATTTCTGTAAAAAATTTTCTTATAAGCATAACATTTCTTTAATTAAGTATTGTTGTAGGCTTATTATAAAAAAGTTATTCTAGTTTTTCAATGAGGGATTTAGAACACCGTCAGTACATAGAGGTCGTAGTTTGACCTCATGTACTGTTACGTGTGTTCTTCTAAGCGCAAGCGGTCCCGAAGGGGAAAACTAGAATACTTTTTAAATTATAAATTTACAACAAATTTTTTCTTGCAACTTCTCCACAAATATTATATACTAAAGACAGAGACCATACGACTGGCGGAAAAGTAGGAATACCTACGGGGAGTATGGTAAATGCAGCCGACCGCCTGGGCAGACCGTAAGGTGACCCCAGGCGGTCTTTTCAATATAATAAAATAATTTATAGGTAAAAAAGGAGAGAATGCAATGCAGATGTTATCGTTGGAAAAAGAATTGAAAGAAAATGCTTATCCGGGAAGAGGAATCGTGATCGGAAAATCCCCAA
This sequence comes from uncultured Eubacterium sp., assembly GCA_934316845.1. Lineage (GTDB taxonomy): Bacteria > Bacillota > Clostridia > Lachnospirales > Lachnospiraceae > Eubacterium_F. Next base: position 28,581 of record CAKRDZ010000010.1, read on the forward strand.
ATGGAAAGTACGCCGTGACGGCATATTTTATTATGGGAAGAAGTGAAAACAGCCGGAACCGCGTCTTTGTAGAGGATGGAGAAGGAATCCGCACACAGGCATTTGATCCGTCAAAATTGAGTGATCCAAGTCTGATCATTTACGCACCTGTCCGTGTGCTTGGCAACAAAACGATCGTGACAAACGGAGATCAGACCGATACGATCTATGAACTGATGGACAAACAGCAGACATTTGAGCAGGCACTTCGTACGAGAGAATTTGAGCCGGACGGACCAAATTATACACCTAGAATTTCCGGTATCATGCATGTGGAAAATGGCGAATACAACTATGCAATGTCCATTTTGAAGAGCAACAACGGAAATCCGGACGCCTGCAACCGATACACATTTGCCTATTCCAATCCGGTCAATGGAGAAGGTCATTTTATCCATACATATATGTGCGACGGCGATCCATTGCCAAGTTTTGAAGGAGAACCAAAATTGGTGGAAATGTCGGATGATATGGAAAAATTTACCAATATGCTTTGGGAGAGTCTGAACGAGGACAATAAAGTATCTCTCTTTGTAAGATATATTGACATCGCGACCGGTGAGACCAAATCTACAATTGTAAACAAAAACAAATAAATTAAAAAATGGGGGAAATTGTATGAGCAAAATTAAGCGGCTTTTAAGTATATTTTTAACGCTTGTGTTGATCATCACATGCTTTCCAAACGAAAATGTCTTTGCCGAGGCAGAAGGAACGGAAAGTGACATTACAAAAAATCTTCCGATTGATCGAAGTTACAAAATATCATCGGAAGAAGGACTAAAATCAACGAATGTATTAACAGATACTTATCCAAGATACGGGCATGGTACTTATTCTTATCTGGAAGAAATAGAAGAAGGTGGTTTCCGCCGTATCGAGGCACAGGATGGAAATGTATATATCCAGATATATAGTGCGGATTATAAGCTGCTTTCTACCAAAACGATCAAGTATGCATTGCCAAAATTTGGTGGATATTTTAAAGGTAAAGATGCGCGCTATATCGTGTATGGAAAAAATAATCATGAATCGGATAGTACAGCGGAAGTTGTCCGGGTTGTCAAATACGATGATGACTGGAATGAACTTGGACAGTGCAGTATAATAAGTAAAAATGTATATGAGCCTTTTGCAGCCGGTAATGTGAGTATGACGGAAAATGAGGGAATCCTTTATATCCATACGTCAAGACTGCTTTACTGGGATACGGTAAAAGATAAGGTAGAAATTCACCATCAGGCAAATCTTACCTATGCGGTGGATGAAGACAGTATGGAATGTGTCATGAATGAAGCTCCTGGTGACTGGGTTTCCCATTCTTTTGCCCAATATATTCTTACAGATGGAGATTCTGTATACCGATTAGACCTTGGAGATGCCTATCCTCGTGCGATTAATCTCGTAAAAACGGTTGCTTACCGCCAGCCGGAGGATGAAAAGGCATGGTTTTTGACTACAACGAGATATTTACTGTTACAAATTATAGGAGGCTTAGGTGATAATTATACCGGTGTATCAATGGGAGGTTTTGAACTTATGGGGGATACGCTCATCACTGCCGGCTCTTCTATCGTTCAGGATTCATCTGTTACAAAAGTTGCGAATCAGGATACATACAGAAACATCTTTGTACTTACCATGGATAAGGACTGTAATTCGGGAGCCAGTTTTAAGTGGATTACCGATTATAAAGAAGAGGATGGAATCCGCATTTTAAATCCACAGTTAATAAAGGTAAAAGATGGATGTTATATATTCTGGGAAGAATATTACGCAGAACGAGACAGAAACTTCTGGGTGACAAGAGTTGCAAAACTCAAGGAGGATGGAAGTCTCGATGGCAAAATCCACAAGATTCATGCCAGATTGTCAAACTGTCGGCCAATTGTGACATCGGATGATCATTTTATCTGGTATTCAACCATGGATTCAACGCCGACATTTTACTCTCTTGATATGAATCGACTGGATGATTATGATTTTAACGGACGTATATTTGCAGACCAGTTTGAAATAAAACTTTCACAGTATACGTACACAGAAATCAATGATCCATCAAGAATGCATGCTTTTAAGCCGGACGTGACGGTGTATTATGAGGGCGAAAAGTTAGTATATGGACAAGATTACACTTATAGGTATGAAGATAATTACACACAGGGAACTGCTTATGTAGATGTGACAGGAAAAGATTTCTTTGTAGGAACACAGAGAGTTTCATTCCAAATTCTGCCGGCAGAGGAAGATCCGCCGTATCAGGAACCGTCCTGGACAAGTAAACCGGGCACAACCAGCAAACCTGGTTCAACAATCCGGCCGACGGTAACCAAAAAACCAACGGCAATGATCCGGCCGACAGCAACCGGAAAACCAACGACAATCAATACAGGCAGCAATACTGACACCGGTAATAACAGCAGCAGTGTAACTTCCGCCACACCTCAAAAGGTAAAGGGCGTAAGAGTTTCCAATCTGAAAGGGAAAAAAGCCGTAGTATCCTGGTACAAACAGGAAGAAATGTCCGGTTATCAGATACAGTATGCGCTTAATAAAAAGTTTACCAAAGGCAAAAAGAAGTTGTCAGCATCCCGGTCTTCGGCTTTCCGGATAATAACCAAGCTGAAGAAAAAGACGTATTATTTCCGTGTGCGGACTTACAAATATTCCGGCGGAAGCAGGATTTATGGCACATGGAGTAAAAGGGTAAAGATCAAGATAAGAAAATAAACTAAAAAATAAATAGCAAAGAAAGGACGTAACCGATGAAAGAATTAGAATTAAAGTATGGCTGTAACCCAAACCAGAAACCATCCCGTATCTACATGGAGAATGGCGAGCTGCCGATCAAAGTATTAAATGGAAAACCGGGATATATCAACTTCCTGGATGCCTTTAATGGCTGGCAGTTAGTAAAAGAATTGAAGAAGGCGACCGGACTTCCGGCAGCAACTTCTTTCAAACACGTATCTCCGGCAGGTGCTGCGGTAGGACTTCCACTGAGTGAAGTAGAGTCAAAGATCTACTGGGTTGATGATCTTGGAGAATTGTCTCCGCTTGCCAGCGCTTATGCGCGTGCCAGAGGCGCAGACCGTATGTCTTCCTATGGAGACTTTATTGCGCTGTCTGATGTATGTGATGTATCTGCTGCCAAATTGATCAAGAGAGAATTTTCTGACGGAATCATTGCGCCGGGTTATGAACCGGAAGCACTGGAACTGTTGAAAGAAAAGAAAAAGGGAAGTTATGCGATCATTGAGATTGATCCAAATTACGAGCCGGCTCCGATCGAACACAAAGAAGTATATGGTGTGACATTTGAGCAGGGACGCAATGAATTGAATATTGACAAAGATTTCTTCAATAACATTGTGACGGAAAATAAAGAACTTCCAGATTCTGCCAAAATTGATATGGCAATTGCAATGATTACATTGAAATATACACAGTCTAATTCTGTATGTTTTGTAAAAGGCGGTCAGGCAATCGGTATCGGTGCCGGACAGCAGTCTCGTATCCACTGTACAAGACTTGCCGGAAGCAAAGCAGATAACTGGCTTCTCCGTCAGTCACCACAAGTTCTCAATCTTCCATTCAAAGAAGGGTTGAAACGTGCAGAGCGTGATAACGCAATCGATAATTACATCGGTGAAGATTATCTCGATGTCATCGGAGATGGCTGCTGGGAGAAATATTTCACAGAGAAACCGCCGGTATTTGAAAAAGCGGAAAAGGAAAAATGGCTGAAAGAATATGCCAAAGATGTTACACTTGGTTCCGATGCATTCTTCCCATTTGATGATAATATCGAAAGAGCTTACCGCAGCGGAGTAAAATACATCGCACAGCCGGGTGGATCGATCCGCGACCAGGATTGTATTGATGCATGTAACCGTCACGGAATGGTTATGAGTTTCACAGGAATCCGCCTGTTCCACCACTAAAAAATTTGATAACAATTCAGGGCTTCCCACCATGTCATCTGCATGGACGGGAAGCCCTTGTATTATCGAAAAAGTACGCAGTTTCCGCATTCACGATAATAGCGGATGCGCTTTTCCAAAGCCGCGCGGTCACAGCCGAGTTTTCTGCTGAGACAATCCAGACAGAGAAATTCCGTTGCGGTGCGGTTTACCAGCTTCATGTAAATTGCTTTTTCATCGCTCGTCAAGCGGGCGTCACAGGTCATACAAGTTTTGTGAAAATTTTCCATTAACAAACAACCACCTTTGCTCTTACAACGACACAGTCGCATGATGGAACCGTGATGGCAAACCGCTCTTTATAAGTTCCAATGTCTTTATGAGCAAAGCAGTCATAGAGAGAAAGTGCGACACCGGAAGCATAAGAAATACCGATGTCCCAAAACTGCAAAGTCAGTTCCCTGGCGGTGTCAGACAGATTAAATAGACCGATGGCAACATCTCCGTCTGTCAATGCTTTCACCAGTACAAACGCATCATTTTCATGGAACCACTGAGGCTCTACTTTTACACGGTAGGCACCGCGGGCTTCCGGATCCTGGTTGATCGCAAGAAGATCTTTATTTTGCAGAAGATTTCGCGTGAAATCATCGGCTTTTCGGATATCACAGCCAATCATAAGCGGAGATCCCATCATGCACCACAAAGCGAAATGAGTTTTATACTGGGTATCGGTGCAGCCACCAATGCTGCCGATAAAGTCGTCATTGCTCCCACCGTGCATACCTGTGACAAGCATATCCATATCATTATGACAATAATTTCCAGTAAAACATTCTTTATCAATCTGCGAAAGTGCAATTTTACAGATGGATTCCCAATTGTCCTGGATATCCGGAGTAGAGCGGTACGAGTGGGCGCCGGATTCGCGGATCCAATGCTGGACATCATCTTCTCCCCAGTTGCAGGCAGAAAAAAGGATATCACGACCGCAGTTTTTCAGGGCAAGACTCATACGTTTGTACAAGAGTTCGCCGGACATTTGGCGCGGTTTAAAACAATAATCATATTTGAGATAATCGACGTCCCAGCCGGCAAACTGTGCGGCATCCTGAAATTCGTGTTCAAAACTTCCGGGATAACCGGCGCAGGTATGCGTGCCCGCGCAGGAATACATACCAAATTTCAATCCTTTTGCATGGATGTAATCGGCGACGGCTTTCATACCGTGTGGAAATTTTTTCGGATCAGCGACAAGATTGCCGTCTTTGTCACGCTCGCGTAGACTCCAGCAGTCGTCGATTACAATATATTCGTAGCCGGCATCTTTATAGCCATTTTCGACAAAGCAGTCGGCAACTTCTTTGATCAGCGTCTCATTAATATCCCACGTAAATGTGTTCCAGGAATTCCAGCCAAGAGCCGGAAGAAATCCTAATGTGTTATTGTTCATAAGAACCTCCTTATAGATTTTTTTTACGATATTCGCTCGGTGATAATCCCGTTTCTCTTTTAAAAAATTTTGAAAAAGAAAATGGGTCATTATAGCCGACAGAATAGGCGACATTTTGCACAGAAATAGAACTGTCTTTGAGCAACTCTTTTGCTTTATTCATGCGGAAAGACAAAAGGTATTCCTGGGGTGTCATATCGGTTGCATTTTTAAATAATTTACTAAGATAAGAGCGGTCTAAGCCGCAATGTTTGGCGATTTCACTGATACGAATAGGCTCGCTGTATTTTTGTGATATATAGTTGATAACCTTGCGTAAATATTTTAAAGAGTTATCTATTTCAAAAGAGGATGCCTGCTTCGGAGTATCTTGTATCATGTATTCAAATAGAAGATAAAATTGTGACATACAATAACAATTTTTGTCAGAATTTGTCAAAATATTATTGAGGCACACTCCGATGTTTAATCCGTTGGTAACGGGAGTAAAAACAGGATTTTCTTTCGTAATACCACATTTTGTCAGTAATTCTTCCACTTTATTTCCCTGAAACTGAATCCATATATAATTCCACGGTGTTTTGGCATCTGCTTCATAATATCCGAGCGTACCTGCCGGGATGACAAATGCCTGTTCCGCTGTCACAGGGTATTCCTGATCATTCATGTAGAGCGTTCCACTGCCCTCATAAATGTAATGCAGTATATATAAATCACGTATGATGGGACCATATCCGTAAGAAGGATTACACTTTTGACAGCCGACCTCATAGAGACGCAGATCCTCATAAGAGTCAAAATTGAAAAAGTAAACTTCATCGTAAGTTCGGACAGCCATCGTAATCCCTCCTTGTAATGTCAATGTTGCATTAAGTGTACCATTGTGCAGGGTATCGTGTCAAGAAAATGGGATGGAAAAAAGCGTTGCTGATTCCCATCCCGGTTTTGGGTATGCTGTACGAGTATCGTATCGTTCATACTCGCTCCTTCTACTGTGGATGACTGTATATTATGCCTACGAAGGATATGAATACATCATAAAACAGAAGGAAAATAAATGCCATGTGTAAATGCAAAGTAAACATGGAAAAATGTGAAAAGTACCTAAAATAGGTACTTCCCAAAAGATGGAAAAGAGTGTATAATAAAATTAAAAGTGATGCAATAGTTACAACGTACGAGTGAGAAGGATGATTTGTATGAAAATTGCAATATGTGACGATGATAATGGAGCATGTCAGGAATTGAAGAAAATATTGAAAAATGTTTTGTATGAGAATTTTGACATACATATATATAATGAGGGAGAAGGGTTATTAAAAGATTTTTCCAATGGGTATATTTTCGATATCATTTATCTGGATATTGAACTGCCCAGACTAAATGGAGTGGAAGTTGGTCAAGTATTGCGTGAACAAGTAGAAAAACAGAATCTGGATCTTATATTTATCTCACAGAAAAGCAGTTACTGTGAGCAGCTTTTTGATCTGGAGCCGAGAAGATTTTACCGCAAACCATTTGACCGGGAAAGAATCACAAGGGATTTAAAAATATTGCTCAAAGAACATACTGCGCACAGACAGAGTATATGGTATGAAGAAGATGGCAGAGAATACCGTCTGTTTTTGCAGGATGTTTTATATATGGAAGCAGAAAGTAAAAAAATAACAGTGTATGATAAAGAGGGAAACAAAATAGTCATAAAGAAGACGTTAAATGAGTGGGAGGAGGCTTTTAAAAAAGAACATTTTGTGCGGTGTCACAGATCATTTATTGTAAATTTGAATTATGTGAAAGCATTTTCGCGTAAAGAATTTGAAATGATCAATGGTGCAAAGGTACCGATCGGACGCAAGTATGAAAAAGCGACAAGAGAAATTTGGAACCTGCATAAGCTGGAGGAAGAAGAATGATATTTGAGATAACGTTTATCATAGCGAGTTTATTTCAAACGTATATATTTTACCTGTTTGGTGCGTGTTTTTATAAAGAAAAGGCAGAAACGAAAAGGGTTCTTGGTGGATGTGCTGTCTTTTTTGTGGTAACAACGAGTACATATTTGATTTTTAATGTACCGCTTTTAAATTTGGTGTCTGCTTTAATAAGCGCTTTTTGTATGATTTATTATATTCATAGAGGAAAAATACAAAAAGCAATATTAGTTATGGTCTTAACTATGTGCATAATGGTTGTTTCTGAAACTGTATTGGCAGTATGTGTCGGTGCAGTTAGAAGAAGTGCAATCCGACAAAACGGATATTATAATTCGGTCTTTGTTGCACTGCTTTTACCTATGATACAGTATTTAATTGTTATGATTATAAGAAACTTTGCAAGTTTAAAAGACGATGAAATAATGTCTAAATCGTATTGGGTGATTACAATAGTTCTTCCACTTATTACGACAACGTTTATTATTATTTTGTATACAGAAGCAATTATGCCATTGATTTTTTTGTTAATATGCGGGGTACTTTTGATAATAATAAATTTTATGACGATTTATCTGTATGACAATACCATCCGAAATATGCAGGCGCGGAAAGAAAAGGAAGTTCTGGAAGTACAGAACCTTTGCCAGCAGAAGCAGGCAGAATCCATGCAAAATGTGATGGAGCAGATTCGTGGAGAACGCCATGACTTTTATAAACATCTTTCTTCTCTTCGGCAGATGCTTATACAGGAACAGTATCCAGGTGCGAGAAAATATGTTGATGAATTGTGTGAAGAAAGAAATGCCATCTCGGCAAAAATAATTGCCGATACCGGAAATTATACACTGGATAGTATATTGAATTACGAATACGAGAGAGCAAAAGCATATGATATAGAGATTTCCTATGATTGTGAAATTCCGAAAGAACTGGAACTTTCGCCAAAAGATATGAGCATTATCCTGATGAATCTTTTGGATAATGCGATTGAAGCTGTCCGCAAAGAAGAGGAAAAGAAGATTACGTGCAAAATCGTGTATCGGAAACCTCAGCTGCTGATCCGGGTAACGAATCCATGTACCGGAGAAACGGGAACACTTGGTAAGACTACCAAAAAGAATGCGGTAGAACATGGATATGGATTAAAAAATGTTGAAAAAGTGACGGATCAATATCTGGGAACGATGAAGGTAGAGAGGAAAAAGGATGAATTTGATGTCAAAATAGGGCTGAATTTATAAAAATATTGTCGTCTATCCTCAAATTGTTGTCGTCTGTCGCGATTTTCGTTTTTGGAAGAAATTTGTGATATACTGATGCATACACAGGTCATCCAACTTCGCCGGGTGATCTGGTATACTTCGGTATGTCACATTTTTTTGGCGAAAAAAAGGAAAAGGAGGGACATAAAACATGAGAAAGGGACTGATCACAAAACTGATGGTGAGCCTGTCAACCGTGATGGCATCTTTGGCACTTGTAGTAATATCCGGATTGACAAATTCTACGTGTTTATATTTCCTGTACCAGCCGGAATTACCGGAAGGTGCGGAAAAACTGCGTCGTAGATAAAGGGTAAAGCAGCTTGAAAAAAGACCGGTAACGGGCATGATAAGGTGTGGATTTTCAACTTAGGGATCCTTTTCATGCCTGTTTCCGGTCTTTTATGTGAAGTTAATATGACATAGTCTTTCATGATTTTCCTCTTATTGACAAATTGGGAGAAGAGAGTTATTATCTAAATACATTATATAATAAGGAGGGTCTTTTATGATCAAATCAAAATCATTTGCAGTCATTTTGACTGCAGCACTCGTAACCGGTGTATTTGCGCCGGCGGCACAAAGCGAAGCAGCAAGTGTTAAACTGAATAAGACGAAGTTAAGTCTTGTAAAAGGAAAGAGTACGATATTGAAGGTAAAAAGGGCAAAGAAAAAAGCTGTCTGGACAATCAGCAGTGGCAAAAAAGTGATCAAATTGTCAGCAAAGAAAAAGGCAAGCGTTAAAGTGAAGGCTTTAAAAGCCGGTAAGGCAAAGGTTTCCTGTAAAGTTGGCAAGAAAAAGCTGATCTGTAAAGTGACGGTAACAGCAAAGCAGAAAGAAAATGCAGAACCAACCGTAACGCCGACAGTAGTACCGACGCAAAGCCCGGCGGTGACACCGAGCCAGACACCGAGCACAATGCCGAGCCAGACACCGGCAACAACACCGACAGCAAGTCCTGCAGTTACTCCAAGCGCGACACCGGTTGACATGAATGCGTATGAACTTAAGACGATCAATACACCGGGACCGGCAGCAGAGTATGATTGTTTGAAAGTAGAGACAGGACTGCATAAGTCGTATCTGAATCTGGGACATTTTATGCCGGGAGGTTCAATGGAAGAAGAGATGCAGTTTTTCGAAACAGGCATCTGGCGTGAAGATATTGAACAGATTACGATTTCCAAGTCTAAAGAAGTACCGGAGGGTGTACTTGGCAAATTTGACTTGTCCGAAAAACAAAACGGCAGTGTTATGGCATGGTATACCGATCAGGATGCGGATGGTAAATACGAGATGACGATCGGCCAGGATGGAGGAGTTGTAGCCAATCCAAATTCTTCCTATCTTTTCTGTCAGATTAAAAATAGTGAAAAGAAAGAAAATGGTGGGGAAGCATTCCTGCAGGGAATTGAGAATCTTGACACCTCTCATGTTGTAGATATGAGTCATATGTTTGAATATTCAAAAGACTTAAGAGAGCAGATAAATCTGGGAGATAGTTTTGATACATCATCCGTAAAAGATATCTCACATATGTTTTCATGGTTTGGATATGCTAGGCTCAGAGAGTTGAATCTTGGGGACAAATTTACAGTATCTTCCATTGAAAATATGAAATCTGCATTTTACTATACCGGAGCCGGTGACTTAAAATGTATAGTAAAAGATGCAGACACAAAAGCCTGGTTTGATAAAAATGCAAGAAGTATGAGCTGGCATGTAGGCATTTTGGCTGGCTGGGAGTTTAATCCAGACAGCTTAAATGATATCGTAGTTGCAGAGAAAAAGTAAATTTTGTTGTCAAAAGATGACTGATTTTGTGGAAAGTTGTCGTCTATCCTCAAATTGTTGTCGTCTGTCGCAATTTTCGTTTTTGTATAAAAAATGTGATATACTATGTGTATGTCACATTTTTTTTGGCAAAATAAGGAAAAGGAGGGACATGATTATGAGTCGGAAAGTACACAAAAATTGTGTTGTAGTAATAGGGTGAAGCAGCTTGCGGAAAGAATGGTAAAGGGAATGATAAGATACGGAGCGGTTTCCGATACGGACAGGGAAATTTATGTGTTTGGAATCTATCAGACTATGATTTCCGGGCTGGAGATCCTTCTCATGCTCGTTACCGGTCTTATATGCGGAGTCGGATGGCAGTGCGTGGTATTTTTGCTTACGTTCATGCTGCTGCGCCGATATGCGGGAGGTTATCATGCATCGACACTGCTGCGGTGTGTACTGATGTCTTGGTGTATGGTATTTGGTGCCTGCATCTGGGCGAAATATATATTGCTCGACATAGGGACACAGAGTATCGTACTGTTTCTGACCGGACTGGTAGTCTTTGTATTTGCGCCGGTTCAAGACTGCCATAAAAAATTGTATGACTATGAAATAAAAAAATATTGGAGGCGTTCTATCATAATCTGGAGTATCTATGTCATGAGTTATATATTTCTCTGGATTGGTAATTATCGCAGCTATGCGCAATGCATCGTGATCGGAAATGTTATGGTTTCATTCGTAATAGCAATGGCGGCGCCATGGAAAAAAGCAAACAATATTTTGGGAAAGAAAAGGAAAATATGATGGAAATTAAACCACTTCAAAAGGTTACTTGGGACAAATGCAGCGATAATACAAAGTACATTACGGGAGTATATGAATATTTGCTTTCAGGAAAAGCGGTACAGGAAGAGAAGAAGGTTTTTTCAGATATAAAGAAATGTATAGACCATGGGTATGTTGTTTTATTTGGAAAAGACTGGGAAAAAGATTGGATGATCTACGGATATGACGAGGAAACAAACCAGATTGTCTGGACGCCTTGTGATGAGGAATGCAGTGTCCGGGAAAGTTTGTTTCCTTTACTGGAAAGAGTGGGATTTTATGCAAATGGAGCGGAAGAAAGAGTTCTGCATCTGCGTCCGGTACGTGAATCCCCTTTTTATCCCAAAAGTCAATAAAACATTCTCGTGACTTATTCCTCCATGTATGGTACAATAGAACAAATATGCAAAGAAAAAGAAACGGCATCCCAGGATGCCGGAATGGAGGTATTCATGAACGAGAAAACAACTGCAATTCGCGACGCCAGACAGCTCGGACTGCCCAAAATGCTGCTCCTTGGCCTGCAGCACATGTTTGCAATGTTTGGTGCTACGATTTTGGTGCCAATTCTGGTAAGCAGCTATTATGGGGATGTATCACAGGGGAGATTGATTCAGGTTACACTGTTTTGTGCAGGAATCGGAACACTGTTTTTCCATTTAATGGCAAAAATGAAAGTTCCTGCTTTTTTGGGATCTTCTTTTGCTTTTCTGGGAGGGTTTGCGACAGTAGCAAGTTTTAACGATGGAAAATATGCCGGCATGAGCGGAGACGACAAACTTGCTTATGCAAGCGGAGGAATTGTGATCGCAGGACTTTTATACCTAATCTTAGCGCTGATCATTAAACTGGTCGGAGTGAAAAAAGTAATGCGTTTCCTTCCACCGGTAGTAACCGGACCGATCATTATATGCATCGGACTGAACCTTGCGGGATCCGCAATCGGAAATGCTTCTATGAACTGGCCTCTTGCACTGGTTGCACTTGTGACAATCATTATCTTTAATATATGGGGAAAAGGAATGTGGAAAATTATTCCAATTCTTATGGGCGTTGTTATTTCTTATGTTGTTGCGTGTATATTTACTGCGTGCGGCATTCACAATACAGATGGGTCTACCATCGTAAATCTTACTTCAACGATCGAAGCCGGCTGGATCGGTATTCCGGGATTTGAACTTTGTAAATTTGACCTTTCGGCGATTCTTGTTATGGCACCGATTGCCTTGGCTACCATGATGGAACATATCGGTGATATTTCAGCGATTTCCGCGACGGTAGGAGAAAACTATATCGAGGATCCGGGACTTCACCGCACTTTGATCGGAGACGGTATCGCAACAAGTATCTCTGCCCTGATCGGTGGACCGGCAAATACGACATACGGCGAAAATACGGGTGTATTGGAACTCAGTCGTGTACATGATCCGCGAGTGATCCGATTGGCAGCAATCTATGCAATCATACTTAGTTTTATACCCAAAATGGCATCTTTGATCGGATCTCTTCCGACCGCGATCATCGGCGGTGTCAGCTTCATTCTCTATGGAATGATTTCTGCGATCGGAGTAAGAAACGTCGTAGAAAATAAAGTGGATCTGACAAAATCCAGAAACTTGATTATCGCAGCTGTAATCCTTGTCAGTGGACTTGGATTTTCAGAGGGTATTACATTTACGATTGCAGGAACAGCGGTTACTCTTACCGGACTTGCGATTGCAGCATTGGCTGGTATTATTTTAAATGCAATTTTGCCGGGAAAAGATTATGAATTTGAATCGGCAGTAAAGGAAACGGAGGAATAAATTATGGCAGGACAAGTTACGTATCTGGATCACCCATTGATTCAGCATAAAATTTCAAGATTGAGAGATAAGACGACAGGAACCAATGAATTTCGTTCACTGGTAGAGGAAATTGCGATGCTTATGGGATATGAAGCACTTCGTGATCTTCCGACCGAAGATGTGACGGTGGAGACACCGATCGAGACGTGCAAGACACCGATGATCGCAGGAAGAAAGATGGCGGTAGTGCCGATCCTTCGTGCAGGACTTGGTATGGTAAGCGGAATTACAGCGCTTGTGCCGACCGCAAAGATCGGACACATCGGATTGTACCGCGATGAAGAGACACATGAACCACATGAGTATTACTGCAAATTGCCGGATCCGATCGAAGAACGTCTGATCGTAGTGACCGATCCGATGCTTGCGACAGGTGGTTCCGCAATCGCGGCGGTGGATTTTATCAAACAGCATGGTGGAAAAAATATTAAATTCTTGTGCATCATTGCAGCACCGGAAGGCGTAAAACGGCTTCAGGAAGCACATCCGGATATTCAGATCTACGTAGGACATCTGGACCGCGAATTGAATGAAGCAGCGTATATCTGTCCGGGACTTGGTGATGCCGGAGACCGTATTTTCGGAACAAAATAAAATCTGAATAATTATAAATAAAAATATACCGGAGGGATGCATCATGGTATTGGATTGGAATAAGTATGTAGAGATGGCAAGACAGGTATCCGCAGAGGGATGCGTGCTTTTGAAAAATGAAGCACACACTCTGCCGCTGCAGGAAGGCTGCCGCGTCGCAGTATTTGGAAGGATTCAAAACAATTACTATAAAAGTGGTACCGGTTCCGGGGGAATGGTAAATGTTTCCAAAGTAACCGGGATTCTTGATGCTCTGTTGGAAGAGCCGGGATTGAGTGTGGATGAAACTGTGCGCAAAACCTATGAAGAATGGGAAAAAGAAAATCCATTTGATGAGGGAATCGGCTGGGCCAATGAGCCATGGTCGCAGGTTGAGATGCCGCTGGAAGAAGACTTTGTCCGTGAGGCATCTCTCCGAAACAACACAGCGCTGGTAATTATTGGAAGAACAGCCGGAGAAGACCGCGATAACGTCGATGCAGAAGGAGCATATAAACTTTCAAAGACCGAGATTGATATGCTTGAAAAAGTTACTTCGTATTTTGAAAAGACAGCCGTTCTTTTTAATATCGGAAGTATCATTGACATGTCACATCCATGTTTGCAGGCCTGCCAGGCGCAGATGATCGTGTGGCAGGGCGGCATGGTTGGTGGCTGTGGGGTCGTGGATGTGCTGACCGGGAGAGTGTCGCCGTGCGGCCACTTAACCGATACGATTGCCAAAAAAGTAGAAGATTACCCATCTTCGCCGTATTTTGGAGGCGAAGAGAAAAACTTTTATGTGGAAGATATCTATGTCGGCTACCGGTATTTTGAAACGGCGGCGAAAGAGGAAGTGCTGTATCCATTTGGTTATGGGCTTTCTTATACGACATTCCGTGATACGTGCATTGATTTTTCCATCCGCGAGGATTTTGGATGTGAGATACAGGTGCAGGTAAAAAATACCGGAAAGACAGCGGGAAAACACGTGGTACAGGCGTATATTGAGGCACCGCAGGGCAAACTTGGTAAACCGGCGCGGAGCCTTTGCGGATTTGCCAAAACCGGAGTGATCGAGCCGGAAGAACGGGAACTGGTAAAAATCCCCATTCCATTTTCTGCGATTGCTTCGTACGATGATTCCGGGGTTACCGGCGCGCCGCACTGTATGGTGCTTGAACCGGGAAGATACCGGATCTACGTGGGTTCCGATGTCCGTAATGCCGAAGAAGCAGCAAATTTCGAGATCATGCAGCAGAAGGTGGTTGAACAGCTGCAACAGGCACTTGCGCCGGTAGAAGCATTCGAACGCTTCAAAATGAGTAGAGATCAAAATGGAAAATTTGAACTGACACGCGAACCGGTTCCGACAGGCGAAAAACAGGAAGCGAAAAAACGCGCTGAAAATCTGCCGGAAGAGATCGCGTATACGGGAGACAACGGGTATGTACTGAAAGATGTGGCAGATGGAAAAATCACGATGGAGGAATTTGTCGCACAGTTTTCTGACGAGGATCTGTCGTGCATCGTGCGCGGAGAAGGCATGGGAAGTCCGAAAGTAACGCCGGGTACGGCTGCGGCTTACGGCGGCGTCTCGGAACATTTGAAAAAAATGGGGATTCCTTGCGGCTGCTGTTCGGATGGACCGTCGGGAATGCGGATTGACTGCGGAAAGAAAGCTTTCAGCCTTCCAAACGGTACGTTGATCGCGTGTACGTGGAATACCGCGCTGGTGGAGCAGTTATTTGAGTGCCTCGGACTGGAAATGATTTCCAATAAGATTGACAACATCCTGGGGCCGGGGATCAATATTCACAGACATCCGTTAAACGGGCGCAATTTTGAATATTTTTCAGAAGATCCCCTTCTCTCCGGTAAGATGGCGGCGGCAGAGATCCGTGGTTTGAAAAAGCAGGGCGTGACGGGAACGCTCAAACATTTTGCTGCCAACAATCAGGAAAAGAAGCGGCATGATGTGGATTCGGTCGTTTCCGAGAGAGCACTTCGTGAGATCTACTTGAAAGGCTTTGAGATTGCGGTAAAAGAGGCGCATGCGGATTCTGTCATGACGACCTATGGGCGTTTGAACGGAGTCTGGACTGCCGGAAGATACGAATTAAATACATCCATTCTGCGTGAAGAATGGGGATTTACCGGTATCGTGATGACCGACTGGTGGGCGAAGATCAACAACCAGTCCGGGACAGAAGGCGTTGGAAATGACTTTGCGTCCATGATACGCGCGCAGAATGATATTTATATGGTGTGTCCGCAGGGCGACCAAAATGCTACGGACGATAACACCTTGAAAGAACTTGCGGCCGGCACGCTGACGCGGGGCGAATTGCAGCGCAGTGCTGCCAATATCTGTCGTCAGCTTATGAGTCTGCCTGCGTTTGCAAGGATGAATGGAGAGGCAGAGACCGTAGAGATTCTCCATAAGCCGGAAGATAAGTCCGACTTTGATATGGAAGATATTGTATATTATACATTTGACGAAAAGGGCGAGATCCCGATGGATGGAATCGATACTTCAAAGGGCAGCAGTTTTGTGTTTGCGATTGAGGTGCCAACCGGTCATTTGTATGATCTGCATATTGAGTATTCTTCAGAATCCGGGGAACTGGCGCAGATTCCAATGACGATTTTCAGCCAGAGTGTGCCGGTTGGCGTCGTGACGTTCAACGGAACGGACGGTGAGATCCGGACAATGGAGAAGAAAGTTTATATGGCGACGCAGTATATCGTCGTGCGCCTGTATTTTGTGCAGGGCGGCGTCAACATTCATAAATTTGTTTTTACGGATACAGGAAAAGATATACAAAAGGACATTGTCGAACTTGACGGAAATCCGGAGTTTGACTTTGCGTTACGTTAAAAAGGAGGAAAGCAATGGAAATTTTACTTGGCATTATTGTGATTCTGCTGGTTATTTCCAATGTCTATCTGATGATAACGATGCAGCGCCAGAACCGGAAGCCGGAGAGCAATCCGCAGATTGAGGAAATCCGCCGGGAAATTGCCGGATTGCAGCGGATGTTTACCGGGGTGAAAACCCGTGGGATCTGGGGAGAATGGCAGCTGGGAAGCATTTTAGATGAAATCCTCACTCCGGATCAGTACGAGACGGAATGTATGGTAATTCCGGGAAGGACTACACGTGTAGAATATGCGGTGAAACTTCCGGGAAGATATGAGGAACCGGTTTATCTTCCGATTGATTCCAAATTTCCGCTGGATGCGTATCTTCAATACGAAGAGGCGCTGCAGAGCAGCAGCCGGGAAATGGCGGAAGATGCGGCAATTGTGTTTAAAAACCGCGTGAAGTCGTTTGCGAAGGAGATTCACGATAAGTACATTCTGCCGCCGTATACGACAGATTTTGCCGTGTTGTTTTTTCCAATTGAGGCAATCTATGTGGCAGCAGTCAAGCTCGGACTGCCGCAGGAATTGATGCGGCTTTACAAGGTGACGATGGCTTCGCCGGCGAGTGTCGGAGTGCTGCTGAACAGCTTACAGATGGGATTTCGGACACTTGAGATACAGGAAAAGAGCGGCGACGTGTGGCGTGTTTTGACGGAAGTGCGCTCAGAGGTAGACAGTTACGAAGAAGTTTTATTGAACCTGCAAAAGCGGTTAGAACAGTCGGAAAAAGAACTGGACATGCTTGTCGGCAGACGGACGAGGATGTTGAAGAAAAAATTAGAAATGTTAGATGATACAGACTGGCAGTAAAAAACGCCTCCCTGATTCGGTTGTTTCAGGGAGGCGTTTGTGCGCTTTATGCTTTTACTTTTTTAACATTCGAGGCTTTTCCGTATACGGTCTTTGTCTTTCCGTTGACCTTTGCTTTTTTAAAGGCTCTTATATAGAAAGAAGTTGTCGCCTTTTTCTTTAACTTAATGGAAATTTTTGTCGTTTTTGCGGATACATTTTTGACTTTTACAAATTTGATCTTTTTGGCTTTTTTCGCCTTTGTACCCTTTTTGACTACCTTTTTGTAAATGGTGTAACCGGAAGCACCTTTTATTTTTTTCCATGTAAGGACGGCCTTTCCTTTTTTCTTTTTGACGGAAGTAAGTTTGACTTTTCCTACACTGACTTTGGCAGGTGCCGGTGTGACAGAGGCAGGTGCCGGTGTGACAGAGGCAGGTGCCGCAGGAGTAGTTATGGCTGCGACAGGAACCGGTGCCGGAGTGCTCGTCGGTACGACAGACATGCCTAAAAGTACGAGGGCATTGGTATTTCCGCTCGCAGCAAGCGCTTTTTTGGTAGAATCGCCTACGCCTTCAAAAGCGGAAGAAGCGATGATGGTATCTGGCGGAATATTGATTTCTTTTAAGTTTGGCACATTTTTGAAAGCATCGTCTCCAATATTTTTTACGGATTGAGGCAATTGCACTTTTTCCAGATTTCCACATTTTTCAAAGGTGCCTTTTTCAATGTTGGTAAGTCCCTCCGAGAGGTAGACATTGTGGATCTGTGCGCAGCTAAAAGCGTATTCGCCCAAAGTATAATTGGTATTGGAAGAAACTTCTACCTGTAAAATATTTCCACAATTTGCAAAGGCATAGGAGCCGATGCTTGTGACGGAACCCTGCAATACAATATTGTGAATGCCGCTGTTATAGAAAGCGTGGTCGCCTACGGTCGTGATGGAACCGGTGCTGTTTACGGTAAAGTCCGTGATGTTTGCTGTCTTTTCTACGGCATAATTTCCCAGCCGGCCGACCGTTCCGTTGATCGTGATCGTATGGAGCTGACTGCACGAAAAAGCGTAGTCGTCAATGTTATCGATGGAAGCGCCGGCAGCAAGCGTAAAGTCAAGGAAATTTGGAGTGTTTGCAAATGCACGATTTCCAATTTTATCCATATTTCCTGCTACGGTGATGCTTTTGATCGAGGAGCTTTGGAATGCATTGTCCTCGATCGTTTTTAATGAAGCCGGCAGCGTATCAGAAAGTACCGGATTTTTTGCAGTTTCATCCAGATTACCGGTTTCGTTTGCCGGAGTTTCCGACACCGGATTTTCGATGGAACCGGATTCGATTTCGCCAGCCACCGGCTGTTTGATAATTTCATCTACCGCCGCCGTGGTGTAACTCTTTACATATTCTACGGTGGACGATGCAAATGTGTCGGAGCCGATGCTTACAATGCTGTCCGGAAGATATACGACATGGCAGTTCGTCTTTCCGGAAAACGGGGCATTGATGGCGCGCACGGCAATGCCGTTGATCTTGTAAGGTACAACGATGGATGAGGTGTTGTATAAGCCGTCAAATCCGGTAATGGTATAAATACCGTTTACGTATTCGGCATGAAACAGGGATTCGTCTGTTATCTGAACGGAATCCTGGTTTTCTGCTGCCTGAATGGTTGTCCGGTTATCCGGTGCGGCAGCAAGGGAACTTGCCACAAGTGCCGTCGAAAGGGTGAGTGCACCCAAAAGTTTTGTAAATTGTTTCATTCTTTTTTTCCTTTCTCCTTTAGCGGTAAAGATCGGTTACATAGACAAAGCATCGGCAGGGGAGATTCCGGCAGATTTCTTTGGCGTGCATGGCATCTTTCTGGTTGTCATAAATACCAAAGACGGTCGGACCGCTTCCACTCATGAGAGCGCCCATAGCACCATTTTCCATCATGGTCTGTTTGATGAGCGCAATGTCGGGATGAGCCGGGATGGTAACGGTTTCCAGTATATTTGCCATGTTGTCACACAGTGCCTGCAGATCTCTTCTCCGAATGCATTCAATCATGGTGTCGATGTCCGGGTGAATGGTCGCCTCATCGAGCACGAGATTGGAGTAGACAAATTTGGTTGATACGTGAAAGGCCGGTTTGGCGATGAGTATATGACATGCCGGTGCCGGCGGAAGCGGCGACAGGATCTCGCCGATTCCCTCGGAAAGCGCAGTCCCTTTTTGGATACAATAAGGGATGTCGGCGCCGAGAGTGATCCCGCGTTCTTTCAGATCCTCGTCGGTAAGTCCGAGATCGAAGAGCCGGTTCATTGCGATCATGCAGGAGGCAGCGTCCGTGCTCCCGCCTGCCATACCGGCGGCGACGGGGATCCGCTTGTCCAGATGAATGGACACTCCCTCGGAAATTCCAAATTCTTCCATAAGAAGCCTTGCGCTTTTATAGACAAGGTTGTCTTCATTCACCGGAAGAAAATGAAGATTTGTCGTCAGACTGATATCCGGTGTCTTTGTCTTTTTTAATGTCAAACGGTCAAAGAGCCGTATGCTCTGCATAATCATTTTTACTTCGTGATAGCCGTCGCTGCGGCGGCGGATGACATCAAGACCAAGATTGATCTTGGCTGGTGCGTTGATCCATGTTGAGTCCATGTTTCTCCCCCTTTGTAAATAAAATGGTGTTACATCCTGACATAAATAAGTCTACAAAATATTATAACAGATAAATGAAAGAATAGCAAAAAGATTCCTTTGTATAAGATGGAAAAAATGGGAAAGACTATTTTGTGAGTAAATATTTGTTATTCAGGAGGTCAGTATGAAAGTATTTCGATGGATTTTATTTGGGGCAGCAGTATTTGGAGTGTGTGTGCTTATGCATTTTTATGGGAAAGCGACGGAGGCCAAGGAGATGCAGGAGGATATCGCAAAAGAAGTGATCCGTCTGCACGTTGTGGCCAATAGTGATCTGGAGATGGATCAAACGTTAAAACTGGAAGTAAAGGAAAAAATTGTAAAAATGCTCCGCCGTAAAATGAAAAAAAGTGATTCGGTTGAAGAGGCAGCGAAGATCGTGCAGGCTCAGATCCCGGAGGTGGAAAAATGTGCAGAAGAGTACATAAGGAAAAAAGGCTTTGATTACCCGGTCGACGCAACACTGGAAAACTGCTTTTTTCCGGTAAAGCAGTATGGTGATATGGTATTTCCGGCAGGAAATTATAATGCGTTGAATGTGCGGATCGGCGAGGCATCCGGGAAAAATTGGTGGTGCATCTTGTATCCGACGCTTTGTTTCGTTGACAGTACGTACCAGACTGTACCGGAGGAGTCGAAAGAAAAATTAAAGGAGTCGTTGACGGACGAAGAATATGATATGCTGCTAGAGGGCGGCGAAAATGTGGAGTATGGGTTCTGGTTTCTGGATTTTTTTAACTGATAGAGACGCGGGAGGTGGCGCTGCCGGGTCGCTGCTCGGTTTAGAGGCCGCCGGCACACGTCAAAAAGAAAAAGCAAGAAAATGACGTGTGCGGAGAGGCAGGATCGGCGATGAAAGAGGCCGCCGGTACACGCCAAAAAGAAAAAAGCAAGAAAATGACGTGTGCGGAGAGGCAGGATCGGCGATGAAAGAGGCCGCCGGCACACGCCAAAAAGAAAAAGCAAGAAAATGACGTGTGCGGAGAGGCAGGATCGGCGATGAAAGAGACCGCTGGCACACGCCAAAAAGAAAAAGCAAGAAAATGACGTGTGCGGAGAGCTGGGGACGGCGATGAAAGAGGCCGTCGGCACACGCCAAAAAGAAAAAGCAAGAAAATGACGTGTGCGGAGAGCTGGGGACGGCGATGAAAGAGGCCGCCGGCACACGTCAAAAAGAAAAAACAAAGAAGTTCTCAAGAAAATCGAGAAAAGGGACGAAATATATAATACAACAGGTAACCTGAATAGTTACCATAAAAAACGAAAGTGAGTGAGAAATCCATGGTGATCAACCCAAACAAGATTTCCATTGACTTTAAAGACACCCCTTATGCAAAGGGAAACGGGGCGTCGGTACATACAGCCAGGGACGGCAGCATTTCCAATTATGGAATTGAATACACAAAGGATTGTGCGGTACAAAAGGAAATGGATTCCAATATGATCTATACCGGCACAACTCAGAATGAAATCGTGAGTGAAGTGACGAAAAATCTTCCGGAGGACACATTTGATCCGGCGGATTTTATCAGCCAGAGCATCAACGGCGAGGACGCCAAAGAGATCGAGGGTGACGGAAGTATTTTGGAGGAGTACGTCGATTCGACGCTGGAGCGGGCGATAGAGAAAGTAAAGACAGAGCGGAAGGCCAATAGCGACGCGCTTGACAGGTACACCGAAAAGGAAAAAGAAAAACAGGAATTTTCGGATGAATTACAGGCACAGATCGAGATGGCTGCGCAGCTGGCGGCAAAAATGCCGGGACTTGGTGATGCGGCTGTCAAATATTACATAGAGCAGAAAGCAGACCTGACACCGGCTGCTATTGGCAACAGTGCGGGTGTTACGGCAATGCCGGCTGTGGCAGAGCGTGCTTCTTATGAAGAAATGAAGCCGCAGATCGACCATATTTTAGAGGAAAATGGTCTGCAGGAAGATCCGGCAGCGGAAGAAGCGGCAAAATTTTTGTACGAAAAAGATATTCCGGTTACGCCGGAGAATATAGAAAAATATACAACGTGGCAGGAGACAAAAGAGACTCCACAGGAGGTCATCAACGAGCGTATCCGGGATGCTGTGCGCGAAGGAACGGTTCCACAGCAGGCCGATATCAGTCAGATTTCTTATAAAGAAGCGGCACAAAAGTGGGATACCCTCAAAAATGTGACCGAGGATGAACTGCGGGCATTTTATCCGGAGGAAGCCGGTTTTATCACGGCCAAACGACAGATGGAAGAGATCCGTCTGAAAATGACTGCGGAAGCGGCCGGCAAGATGGAACGAAAAGGGATTCACGTTGACATTTCCAACCTGACGCAGATTGTGGAAGAGTTAAAGCAGATGGAAAAAGAAGCCTGCCGGAATGTATTTGATGAGAATAATATCTCGTATGGGCAGGAGCAGGTTGACCGGATGGCGTCTGCACTGCAGGCGAAAGAACAGATATGGCAGGCTCCGGCAGCGATTCTTGGAAAAACGATCGGGCAGGCCGCAGACCTGACATTACATAATATGTCAGAAATTGGAAAAACTGCCATCCAGGAAGAACTTTCAAAGAATTATGAAGCGGTGGGTACGCAGGTGCGGAAAGATTTGGGAGATTCCATGACAAAGGCATTTCAAAATGTGGATGCGATACTGGAAGATCTCGGATTTGACAAGACGTCCGCGAACCAGCGTGCAGTTCGGATTCTCGCTTATAATCAGATGGAGATTACAAAAGATGCGGTGCTTTCGATGAAAGATTACGATGCCAAAGTGACATCGGTTCTGGAGCAGATGAAACCAGCAGCAGTAGCAAAGATGATCGAGAAGCAGCAAAATCCACTGGAGATGACAATGGATGAGATTGAGGATGCTCTTCAGGAAATTAGCGGAGAAATGGCAGAGGATGACACGCCGCTCCGTAAATTTCTCTGGAAACTTGATCACCAGGGAGCGATCACGCCGGAAGAGAGAAAGAGCATGATCGGTATCTACCGGTTGATTGATAAAGTGGAAAAAAGCGATGGCGCCGTCATTGGACAATTGGTAAAAGAAGGAAGAGAATTGACATTTTCCTCGTTGTTGTCTGCCGTTCGGACCAGACGTGCAGAAGGAAAAGAATTTGAGATCAACGATGAGTTTGGAAGTCTGGAGAGCCGGACGAGCGGCAGAGAGACAATCAGTGAGCAGATTGGTGCGGCCTTTGGCAGCCGCGTAATCCATCAGCTGAAAAGAGAGTTATCACCGGGGGCGCTACGGCAGTCAGAGGATGATATGGCTTGCGAGCAGGTTTTAGAGGCCTGTGAGACACCGGAAAGCCAGGCAGAAGAGGCAGCTTATTATGAGATGCTGGCACAAAATATAAAAGAGATCGCATCATCCGGCGACGAGATGGTACATCGATGTCTCGAAGCGGCAGGGATTCCTGCGACACTGCAAAATATCCGCGAGATGAAAGCCTATCTGACAAGAGAAAAGACGGAAAGCGATATTCTGTTTACGGAGGAAGAGAGCGAGTCAGTACTCGATGTCATGGATCAGCCCGAAGAACTTGAGAGCATGCTGGATACTTTGGATCAGGAACATTTGCAGGAGATCGAAAGCCGCAAGCAGGCAGACGATATTACATATGATACGCTGCAGAATCTGATCCGGATGGCGGGAAGCATTTCCTTTTACCGCCAGATGCGGCAGCAGACCAATACGTTTTCTGTGCCGATCATGACAGACCAGGGAGTTACGTCTTGTCATGTAACGGTACTGCAGGGTCAGGAATCTGAAAAGGGAACCGTTGAAATCTCACTAAATTCGGAAAAAATTGGAAAATTGCAGGCGACGTTTAAAGTCGTGGAGAACAGAGTGAGTGGGTTTGTAACCTGCGAAAATGAGCAGGATATCAGTGAACTCACACAGGATATTGAAAAGGACTTGGAGATGAATGGATTTGCGATGGAACGCATGGATGTGGCAAGAGGAGCCAGACATTCATTTCAGGCAGGAGATAAAGAACAAACAGCAAACAGCAGACTGTATCAGGTGGCAAAGATTGTAGTCACAAATGTGCAGAGAAAGGAAGCAGATCAATGAAAATAAATACGAACATATCCGCCCTTTTGGCGACAGGAAATTTACATCGGACGGAGGACCGGCTGACGACCAGTCTGACAAGACTTTCTTCCGGATACCGTATCAATAAGGCGGCAGATGATGCTGCCGGAATGGCCATTTCGCAGAAAATGCATGCGCAGATCCGTGGATTGGAGCGTGCCTCCCGTAATGGATCCGATGGTATCTCCTTTATACAGACCGCGGAAGGTGCATTGGCAGAGGTAGAAAGCATGCTTCAAAGATGCCGTGAACTTTCTGTGCAGGCATCCAATGATGTAACGACGTTAGATGATAAAAAGGCGATCCAGCAGGAGATTGAGGCGTTGATGGGCGAGATCGACCGTCTTGCTTCGGACACTGAATTTAATACAAAAAGCATTCTGGATGGTACGTGCTGCCGCCAGACATCTTCCAGCAATACCGGCGTAAGTCTTATTTCGATGACCGATGATGTTGCTTTGACAACGTATAGTCTGACGGTTACGCAGGCATCGACAAAGACCAACGTAACGACCGGCACCCTTGGCATGGGTGAAAAAGATAAATTTACAAAAGATGGGAAAATCCAGATCAATGGTCAGACCATCGAGATCAAACAAGGCGAGACTTTGGAAGAGGCTTATGCGAAAATCCGTGACTGTTGTGAGAGCATGAATATCGATGTTCTCCCTGTCAATGGAAAAGATGCCAATGGCAATCCAAAAGAGGTAGCTTTGAGCGGAGCCACCAGTTTGTATTTTGAATCCAAGATCTACGGAGCATCAAGAAATATTGAGATCACAACGGACGATCCGGAACTTGCCACAAAATTAGGAGTCAACGGAGCCGTGATCACACAGGGAAAAGATGCCATTGTATCTCTGGATACGGATTCCGGATTTACCAAGACGGCAACCACATTTATCGATGGAAACAGAGTAACGGTATCCGACCGCGGCGGTTTTGAGATGATCTTTAACGTAGCAGGAGCAGAGGCCGGTATGGATGCGGATGTAACCGTATTGGATGCCGGATTTGTTGCGATCCAGATTGGATCGAATGAGGGTCAGAGCATTGACATTTCGATTCCGGCAGTTACGTGCGAATCCCTTAACATTAATTATTGTAATGTATGTACTTTTGACGGAGCGCAGGAGAGTATTACGTTGTTTGACGAAGCCATCAGTCAGGTGTCTGCCGTGCGCGCTAAATTAGGTGCTTATGAAAACCGTCTGGATTCTGCGACGACAAGTCTGGATACGACTTCCCAGAATCTGACAGAAGCTTGTTCCCGTATCGAGGATGTAGATATGGCGGCTGAAATGACCGAATATACGCAGTTGACCGTGCTCAGCCAGGCAGGAACTTCCATGCTCGCACAGGCCAATAACCGTCCACAGACGATTTTGCAGCTTCTTCAGGGATAATTTGACCGGTATATCGAAAGCGAGTGGTGAATGCAATGAATAAAGAAAAATTGAATGCTTATGCAGCGCGTGTATCACAGGCAAACCGAAGCGAACTGGTTGTGATCATTTACGAGGCATTTCTGGATAGTGTAAAAGAAGGCGACGAGCAGATGAAACAGGGAAATATGCCAGCCTGCCGTCAGGAGATGGAACGTGCCAGAGGATTTCTGACCGAATTGATGGGAAGTCTGGATTTTCAATATGAAATTTCCTATTATCTTCGCCGGTTATATATCTATGCCTATCATGAATTGTGTCAGGGCATGGCATTTCGGGACAGCGAGAGATATGCGCACGCAGTACAGATCATGGAAAAGCTGCTTCCTGCTTTCCGCGAGGTCGCAAAGCAGGATACGTCAGAAGCTGTCATGAAAAATGTGCAGCAGATCTATGCCGGTCTTACCTATGGCCGGGGAAGTCTACACGAGACGATCGGTGTAGACGTTGGAAAAGAACGGGGTTTTGAGGCTTAAAGAGGGCGGTGTTCTTTTCGATATTGATTGGGAGTGATATTTTCGTGCCGTTTAAATTGGCGGCAGAAATGTTCGACATTGTGATAGCCGCAGGAAAAACTGATTTCCTGAATGCTGTCTGTCGTGCGGCTGAGTAGGACTTTTGAGTGTTCAATGCGGCTTTCAATCACTTCATTAATGCAGGAAATGTGTGCGAATGCCTTGTATTGTTTTTGCAGGGCGCGCACACTTAAATTTACATATTTTGCCATATGCTCTAATGTCCAGTCGTATTCCGGGTGGGCATATATCATATTTCTAAGTTCAATCAGACAATCGCGGTATCGCGATAACTCCGTATTTAAAAAAGCATAATCGTGAAGGCGGTGGAAGATAATATGCATCAATTCTTCCAAAACCAGCCGGCTGCTGTTATGATTCCAATAATTTTCATTGGCGACAGCGATAAAATACTGTTTGTAACAGCCAAAATCCGGGCAGAATACCGGGATTCCAAACGGAACATATTTTTCAGTAAACAACGCTTCATCGCAATTAAACCGGATCCATGTATAAAGAAGTTTTCCGGACTTGGCGTGATAATGAATGTGCTGGCCGGGTTTGTATAAGATACAGTGGTGTTCCGGAAATTCCTGCATTTCTCCGTTTACTTCGACGATAACCGGGGAGTCAAATAACATAATTTCGTATTCGCCCTGCGCGAAAAAAAGGTCATCGACAAAACCCTCCGGCATCTCATCATTAATCATGGCATAAATTACTTTGATCATAAACCAGCACGCCTCCATTCCTGCTTGTGACCATTAATGATATAGCATATTATATCAATGTTTTATGGAAAAATCAAGAAATAATTGCATTTATGAAATATAAGTGTGCCAGATAGATCAAAAAATGAAGTGGAAAGATCATTGTAACAAGAGTGAAAAAGAGGTATGATGGGCATAACAAATTTGAAAGAAATAAGGAGGTTTACAATTCATGAAGAGAAAATTGAGCAGTATTGTGTTAGCCACGGCGCTTGTTGTCTCTTTAGCGGCCGGAGCAGGTGGAGAAGATGTGCAGGCGGCAAAGAAGGCAAAGCTTGGAACGAAGAAAATTACGTTAATACAAGGCAAGACCAAAAAGATCAAAGTAAAGAACAAAAAGAAAGGCTGCCGTTATACGTTTACTTCCAATAAAAAGAAAGTAGCAACGGTAACCAAAAAAGGAAAGGTAAAGGCGGTAGCTGCGGGTACAGCGAAAATTACCGTCAAAGAAGTTTCAAAGAAAGGTAAAAAACGGAAAATTGGTGTGGTAAAGGTTCTGGTAAAAAAGAACAGCCAGACAACAGTTACACCGCAAACTTCCACAAATCCACAGACATCAACGACACCGGGAGGGGCAAACGTGACAGCGACACCAAAGGCACCGACAGCATCGGCAACACCAAAGGTATCGGAAGCACCGACAGCACCGACAGTATCGGCAACACCAAAGGTATCGGAAGCACCGACGGTATCGGCAACACCAAGTACAAAACCACAGGAATCCAAAGAGCCGACAAAAGGAACAAAATCGGTATCTGTATATTTGGATGAGATTAAAGAAGCAAATAAAATTGCCGAAGTAAATGGTCCGGGATTGGATCCGACGGCAGCTCCGACAGAAACACCTGCAGGAGAGGCGACACCGGAACCTACACCGGCAGTTCTTGTAAATACTACGATGGAAGATAACAATACAGATCCGATCGAAAAACGCGGAGATGTTTCCATTTCCGTTGTAGAAGACGGTGCGAATGGAACAAGCAAGAGCATCAAAGTTACCGGCCGTAAAGAGGACTGGCACGGTGCAGGCATTGATGTAACTTCTTTTGCAGAGACCGATAATGATTATGAAATCACATTCTATGCGAAACAGTCTACAGGAGAAGACAGTCAGATCGATCTTTCCATGCAGTATGTCAATGGAAGCGGCGAGACAAAATACGGTGGCATCAAGACGTTTGATCTTGCAAACGATACCTGGACAAAATGTCAGGCAAAAATGACCATTCCGGAGCACAACGGACAGATCATTATTTACTGGCAGTCGGTATATCAGTCCAACAACTCTATGGATTTCTATCTGGATGAAGTGTCGATCACCGGAGTGGCAAAAGCAGTGGCAGGAGAAGATTACCCTGATCTTTCTCTTGGTTTGGGAAAAACAACTGTTGGAAATCCTATTATGACTTCCCGTCTGACAGCAGATCCATATGCAATGGAATACAATGGAAGAATCTATGTATATGGTACAAACGATTCCCAGCAGTATGAGAAAACACCGGATGCAGACAACAATTACTCAAAAATTAATACAATTAATGTATATTCATCCGCTGACATGGTAAACTGGACAGATCATGGTGCAATCCGGGTAGCTGGTTCTAACGGAGCAGCAAAATGGGCATCAAATTCCTGGGCACCGGCAGCATGTCATAAGACAATTAATGGAAAAGAAAAATTCTTCCTGTATTTCGCTGACAATGGCAGTGGAATTGGAGTATTGGAAGCAGACAGTCCAACCGGTCCATGGAGAGACCCAATTGGAAAACAGATAATCAGCCGTGAGACTCCGGGATGTTCCGGATCCGAGATTGGCTGGCTGTTTGACCCGGCCGTGTTGGTAGATGATGACGGAACCGGATATTTGTACTTTGGAGGAATTGGTAACACAGCAGGCAAGCCGGACGATTTTATCAAGAATCCAAAATGCGGACGAGTTGTAAAACTTGCAGATGATATGGTAAGTCTGGCTGGTGATCCTGTCACAATTGACGCACCATATATGTTTGAAGATTCCGGAATCAACAAAATCGGAGACAAATATTATTACAGCTACTGCACAAACTGGACAAACGTCTCCGGACGAGATGAAACTATACCGGCAGCAAATATTGCCGTAATGGAAAGTGATAATCCAATGACAGGATTCAAATTTGTCGGCTGTGTATTGAAAAATCCGGGAACTTATTTCGGAGCAAGTGGAAATAATCACCATTGTTTTGCAGAGTTCAAGGGAACTTGGTATGCCTTCTACCATACAAAGAAAGATACCCTGGCATTGGGAACCAAAGCTGATTACAGAACAACATATGCAGACATCTTGAACTTGGGAGAAAATGGAAATTTCACAAACAAAGATGGTTCAGTGGCAGACACAAAAATGACGGCAGCAGGAGTAACCGCGGTTGGAACCGTAAATCCTTATAATACGATAGAAGCAGAATCTTTCGCAATTGCAAACCAGGTAGGAACGATCGCAAATAACGAAGCAAGTTCCAATGCATTGTGGAATGGTGCAAATTATTCTCTTTACAATACAGAAGCAGGAAGTTATATCGGTGTTGCCAATGTGGATTTTGGTGATGACGGAGCTTCTACCGTAAGTATGAAATTAAGCGACACTTCGATGACAGAGTATAAAGAATGTATCGCGCAGCTTAGTCAGAAAGTAACCGGAAAACATACCGTATACTTTGTATTTGAGAAAACAAATATTTTGACGGACAGCTGGAAATTTGATAAATAAAAAATAAGAGACAATACTCTTACCCCTAATCCTTATATAATTATAGTTTTTCGTAACAAAGGAGCTGTGTAAATGATACGCAGCTCCTTTTTGCGATGCGCCTTGCGGCGCACGTTTCTTTACAATACAATTTTGTAGTTCTTAGCGGGAAAGAATTTCGTTTCCGGTTTCCGTGATAACGAGAGTGTATTCCCATTGGGCAGAAGGTTTGCCGTCTTCGGTATAGATCGTCCAGCCGTCATCTTCATCGCAGAATATATCGGAAGTTCCCATATTGATCATTGGTTCGATGGTGATCGTCATACCTGGGACAAGAAGCATTCCCGTGCCCGGTTCGCCGATATGCGGAACCCACGGTTCTTCGTGAAATTCCACGCCGACACCGTGTCCGCCGATCTCTACGACAACACTGTAGCCGTTTTCTTTGGCGCGCTTATTGATCGCATATCCAAAATCTCCCAGTGTCGTCCAAGGTTTTGCGATACCGACCGCTTCGTCGAGACATTCTTTCGTAACCTGAACTAGTTTTTTCTTTTCTTCGCTGACTTCGCCGATTAAAAACATACGGGAAGCATCGCCGTAGAAGCCGTCTACGATCGTAGTACAGTCTACATTTACAATTTCACCACTCTGCAAAATGCGTTCCGGATCCGGAATTCCATGGCATACCACTTCGTCAATGGAAGTGCAGACATTTTTGGGATATCCCTGATAGCCGAGGCAGGCACAGATGCCGCCAAGTTCTGCCGTTCGTTTGGCTGCAAGGTCGTCAATTTCCTGTGTTGACACGCCCTCGCCGATCATTTCCGCGACGGCGTCAAGTACCATCGAGTTGATCTCGCCGGCTTTACGTATGCCCTCAATCTGCGCCGGCGTTTTGATGATACTGCGAGGCGGTTCTTCCGCGTGCGGATACGTCAGCATATAATGTTCAATCTTTTCGTCAAATGCCATATGACAGCTTTTATATTTTCTGCCGCTGCCACACCAGCATGCTTCATTTCTACCTAATTTCACGATTATGTCATCTTCTTTCTTTATAATGTAATGATATCATTGTCTTTTAATAATATATACAATTCTTTTAATAAGGCGACGGTGTGAGTGATCGCCTGTCTGGCAAATGTTGGATAATCCATGTGCCCGGAGTTGTCTGCTTTATCGGAGATTGCGCGGATAATTAAAAATGGAACGTGGTTGAGGT
This sequence comes from uncultured Eubacterium sp., assembly GCA_934316845.1. Classification (GTDB taxonomy): domain Bacteria; phylum Bacillota; class Clostridia; order Lachnospirales; family Lachnospiraceae; genus Eubacterium_F. The sequence goes on from CAKRDZ010000010.1 coordinate 59,393, forward strand.
AGGCTGTTTGTGCCATTGCCGCCCCTTCCATCTCGGCGCAGTCCCCTTCAAACGTATCGATCAGATACTGCTTTTTTTCACCATCCGCAATGAACTGGTCACCGCTCACTACTTTCCCAATATGGCAGATTATGTCAGAATTTGCTTTTTCACACGCCTCTTTTGCAAGTTTGACAAGGGTTTCATCTGCGGCAAAAATGGATTCTTCCATCCGCGGGATGATGCCGACCGGGTCTCCGAGTGGCGAAACATCCATGTCGTGCTGCTGGGCGCAGCGTGAAAGCACGATGTCACCAATTTCCAATGTATTGTTGAGCGAGCCGGCAACTCCTGTATTTATCACGGCATCAACCGAGAAAATGTCAATCAGGATCTGCGTGCAGACTGCCATATTTACTTTCCCAATGCCGCTTACGACAACGACGGTTTTTAATCCCCACAGATTTCCTTCTACAAAAGTCATGCCTGCTTTGGTTATTTCTGTTGTATCGGTCATCTGTTCTTTCAGAATGGCGACTTCCTCATCCATCGCGCCGATCAATCCTATGGTATTCATGCAACTACCTCCAAAAATTTTACTACTTTGTAGTATAGCATAAATTGCAAAAGAATGCTACGAAATTATAAAAGCAGTTGTTTTGTCCTGCGGTTTGAGATATAATAAAAGTATCAAAAGGAACGGAGGAAATGGTTTATGAAGGAACAGCTTTTTAGTAACGAGGTGATCTTGTCATGGCTGCAGTATTATGCCCAAAATACGGCGATTGACCTCGAACATGTTAAGATGATAGATATCACCAAAAAGAATAAAAATGTGATCCCGACCGTGGAGGCGCATAAGACGACTCTGGTGTTTACCAATGCGGGCGTAGATGATATTTTTTATCGACTTTGGAATGCCGGCCTTGGTGAATGCGACGTCTGGTACAATGAAGGTTCCAAACCGGAAGGCGAGATTCTGAACAGCAAAGTAAAGGATATGATCGATCGTGGGATCAATGCTTCCGCCGGGATGCTCATTATCAATCCAAATGCCCGCAATACGGCGAAGATCGGCATGGGAAATGAAATGTTCCAGAAGGGATCGATTCACTATGTGGGAAGTGAGATCCGTGCTGTCATTCTCAATAAAATGATGGTGGATACACAGGATAACCTCTGTGTGATCAGCGGAGAAAGTATTGCCATCGAGGCGGCGCTGATCGCAGCCGAGGGAACGGTGATCGCCGTGGAATACAGCCGCGCTGACCGTGAGACGATGGAGGACAATGTGGAGCATTTTGGTCTCAGCAATGTGCAGATCGTCGATCATGTAGATGAAGAGAGCATGAAGGACTGCCCTGTACCGGACACGGTATTTATGGTGGCTTCTGCCAGCATGGATCAGGAACTTGCGTATCTGACCGCAAAAAATCCGCAGATCAATGTAGTTGTCTATACTTTGGATTTTCAAGTGGCAGCAGGCGCAAAGGCAATACTGGAATCTCATGGCATTGAAGATGTTGAGGTGATTCAGATCGCGGTATCGACTTTGTCAAGCCGCAACTCATTTAAGCAGCAGCCGGCACCGTGGATCATCAGCGGACGCGGCGGTAAGAAATAAGAGCAGTTACGAATAATCATTAAAAAAATGTGAAAAATAAAAAAGGAAGAAGCGATAATTCAGGAATATGGATCGTCGCTTCTTTTCTAGTTATAAAATAAGAAAAAATGCAACATTTGTTACTATAATGTTGCATTTTTTCTTTGTATCATATATATCGGCAGATCCCAAAAATACTTTAGTCCTTTTTACAAAAAAGTTTCTAAAAAAACTTTATCTTTTTCTAACTGGTCGATACCAAGGTATCTTTTTGTAATCTCGTACGACGAATGATTGTATATGCTCATTAGGAGAGCCGGCGGTGTTCCGTTCTTCCAGGCAAAGTAGCCAAACGTTTTCCGGAGTGAATGACAGCTGATGTTTTGCTCAAATCCATAATAATTTGCCGCCTTTTTTATGATTCGGAATGCCTGCGACCGGCTTAAAGGTTCCGGCCCGCTTTTTTGACCCTGAAAGATATAGTCATTTTTATGATAATGTAAAAGAGTTTTTCGATAATATTCTAAAGCTTCTTTTGCATGTTGATTCACAATAAGAATATTCTCCTTCCCTGTTTTTTGTTCCCATACGGCTATGTGTTCACGATAGCGATGATTTTGATCTGAATAAACATCGTTCCAACAGAGCCCTAAGATGTCACTAATGCGAAGTGCTGAATTCAATCCGAACACAATAAGTGCGTAATTTCGAGGGTTTGGTTCAATGTCTCGATAGTAATTTCGAAATTTTTTCAACATTTCTTCATCTTTGATTGGTTGTGTTTTACTCATTTTTTCCTCCATTCTAAAGTGCATGATGCACTTCGTCCTATTTGTTTAGATGCCTCATCCAAACATAGCTTACATGCAACATTATAGTAACAATTGTTGTGGCTGGCAAATTTTTCTAGATCCAACGGCACAGCAGAGGGAGGTGGCAAGGATGCTGCGACTCACACTTAGCACAGAAGAATATCTGATGCTTGGCGATGATATCAAGATTGTATTCCTGGGAGGAAGCAACAATCATCTTCGAATTATGGTGGATGCTCCCAAAGAGGTCGACATCGTTCGAAGTAAAGTGCTTGAAAAGGCACACCCGGAAATTCGGGAGAAACGGCCGAAATATTACGCCGAACCGGAACTTCCGGAGCGCTATCGCAAGAAAAAGGGCGAGACAAAGTAACCGGATAATAATCGGTGTATGTGTGCTGACCGGAGGGCCCAAGGCTGGCACCGGCACCGGGGATTATAAATAAGAAAATGAAATTTCTACCCAAACGGATTTGGGAAGAACATAAGCCGTAAGGCGTAAAACAAGGAGGTAATTATTATGATAGTACAACACAACATTACATCAATGAATGCCAACAGACAGTTGGGAATCGTAGGAAACAACCTTTCAAAATCTACTGAGAAACTTTCCAGTGGATACAGAATCAATCGTGCCGCTGATGATGCAGCAGGTCTTGCTATTTCTGAAAAAATGCGTGCTCAGGTTCGTGGTTTGAATCGTGCTTCTGACAACGCACAGGATGGTATCTCTTTGATTCAGACCGCTGAAGGTGCTATGGATCAGAAACATGCGATCTTGCAGAGAACTCGTGAACTGATGGTTCAGGCTTCTAACTCCGGTGTGTTGGATGGAACTCAGGAAAATGATTTCCAGAAGATTCAGGATGAGATTGATAACCTGAAATCGGAGTACAATCGTATTGATACAGATACAGAATTCAACAAGAAAAAGTTACTGGATGGATCTTACAGTGCTCAGTGGCTGCAGGTAGGTGCCAATTCTGGCCAGGGTATCAGTGTATCCATTAAATCTACAAGTTGGGATAATACTTTGTATATGACAGAGGATTCAACTGGTACATCAGGTGCGGCAAACAATATAATTGATGGTAAGAAATATAATCCTGACGTATTTACATTGGAAGATACTACATCTAAAACGGTTAATGGTAAGAAGTTTGTAAAACAGGCAGATGGAAAATACAAGGCTGATGGCGTAGATGAGGATTTGGTAACATTAACAGGAAAAATGAAGGACATTGATGATACTCAAGATCTTACAAATGCAGATAATAAAGCATCTGTAGAAGCTGCTCAAAAACTTGGATATTCTGTTGATACAACGAGTGCTACTACTGCCAAAGCGAGCGTTGCTGCTGCAAAAACTGCATTGGGTAAAGTGAAGGATAAAACGGAAACGGCTGTTAAGACAGTGAATGGTTCAGCAATTTCAAGCTTGATTGACAAAGTTGACACCATGATCAAAGACGTTACCACAGAGCGTTCCAAACTCGGTGCTGTTCAGAACCGTCTTGAGTACACCGTTAAGGTTGATGACAACACAGCTGAAAACATGCAGTCCGCTGAATCCCGTATCCGTGATACTGATATGGCAGATGAGATGACAAGATTCTCTAAAGAGAGTATCTTGCAGCAGGCAGCTACTTCTATGCTGGCTCAGGCAAATCAGGCAAACCAGGGAGTTCTTTCCTTATTGCAGTAATTTGCTTAACTTCATTCAATTTGCGTGAAGCGGTTTGATGTAAAGGATATGTACAAAACAAAAGAGTCATTGCTTATCAATGTTGGTTAGCAATGGCTCTTTTCGTATATAACTATATATTGTTAGCTGTGTTGTTCTTTTTGCAATTTCTCAATCAGGGCATAAGCTTTCTTGAGTTCATCGCTCTGATTCTGGATGGTGTCTTCTTTCTGTTTCAACTCATCACTCTGGCTCTGGATGGTGTCTTCTTTCAGCTTGAGTTCATCGCTCTGATTCTGGATGGTGTCTTCTTTTAGTTTTAGTTCATTGTCTTTTTCCTGAATGATCTCTCTTGCTTCATCCAAATCCTTCTGCATTTCATCAACCATATATTCCGCGGTATTATGATCCATCTCGGCTAATTCCTTAGAAAACATATCCATCACCCTTTCTGTGTTTTGACAGAGACGGAAGATATCCTCATACATTTCCTTAAAAATCGGAAATTTTTGGATGAGATTGTAAATCTGCTCCGGGTCGTCTGTGCTTAAAAAGGTAAGCCAGGCTTCCAACTCTGTCTGGATAGTTTTATTTTCCATGGTTTTATGGAAAATGTCAAGGGGTATGAATAAAAAATTCTGCAAAAGATTCAGTTCCAGTTTGGTGTCGGAGACAGCATGGAAGGAATGCAGGCAGGCATCCGGAAATGCATGAAATTCTTTTGGACTGTGTTCAAAGAAAACAATGACATGAACCGGGCGCATATTTTTGAAGTTAAAGTTCTTTGAATTGTATTTTTCGCGGTCTTTTACGCGTTTGTATTGGCGGAGGAGAAGATCTGCGGAGTAGCACGCTGCGCGCTCGCCCGGAAAGCGGTAGCCAATCTTTTGAACCTCAATGTTGGCAATGCTTCCGTCTTCAAATTCAACGACGATATCGGTGATTAAAAGGGTTGGTTCCGCAGCGATACGAGTACTGTCATTTGGCAGGACTTTTAAGACCCTGACTTTCTTTTTGAGTAAAATGGATAAAAGACAGCTGAGTCTCTGTGGGGCGTATTCCGGGTTAAAAACTTCTTTGAAAAAGCAGTCAAAAAGGATTTTCACGCCTTTTTGCCCGGTACAGATATCCAAAAAGGATTTTTTCTGATCTTCTTTCCAGCTATTGTAAATGCTGCTTAATTTCCAGTTGTTCTGGATTTCGTTTAAAATCTCTTCGCGTTTACGAAAAGAAAAAAGGTTTTGCAGTGTTTTTTTGTGCATAAATTGCCTCCTTAAGTGTTTTGTTAATTGTTACACATTGGTTTTGGGTTTTTTAATTGTAGGGAAATTAAACATAAAAATGCACAAAATAAATGAACATAAAGAAAATAGATTTTCTTTGTGCTGACTATGATACGGCATTTAGGGAGAAATGTCAAGAGGAAATTTTTCATATTTAGTGGTAAATATCCAGATAGACCTGGTCTTTTTCTAATTGGTCAATTCCAAGATAACGTTTTGTAATTTCATAGGATGAGTGATTGTATATGCTCATTAGTAACGCGGGGGGTGTGCCTTGTTTCCAGGCAAAATATCCGAATGTTTTACGCAGAGAGTGGCAGCTTATATGCTGTTCAAGTCCGCAGGCTTTAGCCGCTTTTTTGATAATACGAAATGCCTGACAGCGGCTGATTGCCTGGTCAGGATGTTTTTGACTTCGAAAGATGTAGTCCGTGCTGTCGAATTCAGAAAGTGTCTGTCGGTAGCTTTCTAATGCGTTTTGGGCATTTCTATTTAAAATAATAATATTTTCTTTTCCTGTTTTTTGTTCTTTGATTGAAAGATGGTTGCGATATTTGTGAGTAGGCACCACATAAACATCGTCCCAATGCAGTGCAAGAATATCACTGATTCGCAATGCCGAATTTAACCCAAATTCAATAAGTGCATAATTTCTTGGTTTATTTTCTATTGATATATAATAATTTCTGAATTTATTTAAATCATTCTCATTTTTGATTGGTTGTGTACAACTCATTATATCCTCCAAATATATTGCAACATCTTAGTAACAAATGTTGCATTCGTCAACAATTTGATTGGTTAGATTTACAGAGGGAGGTGGCAAGGATGCTGCGACTCACACTCAGCACAGAAGAATATCTGATGCTTGGCGATGACATCAAAATTGTATTCCTGGGAGGAAGCAACAATCATCTTCGAATTATGGTAGATGCCCCAAAAGAGGTTGACATCGTTCGAAGCAAAGTGCTTGAAAAGGCACATCCGGAGATCCGAGAAAAACGGCCTCAATATTATGCCGAACCGGAGCTTCCGGAACGCTATCGCAAGAAAAAGGGCGAGACAAAGTAACCGGATAATAATCGGTGTATGTGTGCTGACCGGAGGGCCCAAGGCTGGCACCGGCACCGGGGATTATAAATAAGAAAATGAAATTTCTACCCAAACGGATTTGGGAAGAACATAAGCCGTAAGGCGTAAAACAAGGAGGTAATTATTATGATAGTACAACACAACATTACATCAATGAATGCCAACAGACAGTTGGGAATCGTAGGAAACAACCTTTCAAAATCTACTGAGAAACTTTCCAGTGGTTACAGAATCAACCGTGCTGCTGACGATGCAGCAGGTCTTGCTATTTCTGAAAAAATGCGTGCGCAGGTTCGTGGTTTGAACCGTGCATCTGACAACGCACAGGATGGTATTTCTCTTATTCAGACAGCTGAAGGTGCTATGGATCAGCAGCATGCTATTTTGCAGAGAACTCGTGAGCTTCTTGTTCAGGCTTCTAACTCCGGTGTATTGGATGGAACAGCTGAGAACGACTTCCAGAAAATTCAGGACGAGATTGATACTCTGAAATCCGAGTATGAAAGAATTAACACAGATACAGAGTTCAACCGTAAAAAATTGTTGGATGGTTCTTACAAAGAACAGTACCTGCAGTTAGGCGCAAACAATAGCCAGGGTATTGATGTAACAATCAAAACAACTGCTTGGGATGAAAATTTGTATCTAAGCAAAACAACCGAAGATAAAGCCGGTACTGCTACTGGCCAGGTTTCTAACGACAAAGCACAGAATGGTAAAATTGCAGATAATGATAAGAAAGTTGTATACGAATACAACAAGGAAATCTTTACTGTAGGAGCCACAAAAAAAGTCAACGATGTTACGTTTACTTCCACAGATGGTACTAATTACAGTGCTACTTTAGCGGATGGTAAAACGTATACAACAGCGGAAATTACCGCTGCGTTACAAAAGACTGATGGATCTGAAGCAACTATGGCTGATCTTCTTGGTTATAAGGATGCAACTGAAGCAAATAAAGCCAATACTGGTTTTAGTGACACATTAACAAATACTAAAGCCACATATGCTGTTACCGATGTCGATGGTAAGGCAATCTCCGGACTTCTTGACAATGTTGACTCCATGATCAAGAGTGTTACTACAGAGCGTTCTAAACTTGGTGCTGTTCAGAACCGTCTTGAGTACACTGTCAAAGTTGATGACAACACATCTGAGAACCTGCAGTCTGCTGAATCCCGTATCCGTGATACTGATATGGCAGATGAAATGACAAGATTCTCGAAAGAGAGCATCTTGCAGCAGGCAGCTACTTCCATGCTTGCTCAGGCAAATCAGGCAAACCAGGGAGTTCTTTCCTTATTGCAGTAATTTGCTTAACTTCATTCAATTTGCGTGAAGCGGTTTGATGTAAAGGATATGTACAAAACAAAAGAGTCATTGCTTATCAATGTTGGTTAGCAATGGCTCTTTTCGTATATAACTATATATTGTTAGCTGTGTTGTTCTTTTTGCAATTTCTCAATCAGGGCATAAGCTTTCTTGAGTTCATCACTCTGGCTTTGGATGGTGTCTTCTTTCAGACTAAGTTCATCGCTCTGGCTCTGGATGGTGTCTTCTTTCAGCTTCAATTCATTGTCCTTTTCCTGAATGATCTCTCTTGCTTCATCCAAATCCTTCTGCATTTCATCAACCATATATTCCGCAGTATTATGATCCATCTCGGCTAATTCCTTAGAAAACATATCCATCACCCTTTCTGTGTTTTGACAGAGACGGAAGATATCCTCATACATTTCCTTAAAAATCGGAAATTTTTGGATGAGATTGTAAATCTGCTCCGGGTCGTCTGTGCTTAAAAAGGTAAGCCAGGCTTCCAACTCTGTCTGGATAGTTTTATTTTCCATGGTTTTATGGAAAATGTCAAGGGGTATGAATAAAAAATTCTGCAAAAGATTCAGTTCCAGTTTGGTGTCGGAGACAGCATGGAAGGAATGCAGGCAGGCATCCGGAAATGCATGAAATTCTTTTGGACTGTGTTCAAAGAAAACAATGACATGAACCGGGCGCATATTTTTGAAGTTAAAGTTCTTTGAATTGTATTTTTCGCGGTCTTTTACGCGTTTGTATTGGCGGAGGAGAAGATCTGCGGAGTAGCACGCTGCGCGCTCGCCCGGAAAGCGGTAGCCAATCTTTTGAACCTCAATGTTGGCAATGCTTCCGTCTTCAAATTCAACGACGATATCGGTGATTAAAAGGGTTGGTTCCGCAGCGATACGAGTACTGTCATTTGGCAGGACTTTTAAGACCCTGACTTTCTTTTTGAGTAAAATGGATAAAAGACAGCTGAGTCTCTGTGGGGCGTATTCCGGGTTAAAAACTTCTTTGAAAAAGCAGTCAAAAAGGATTTTCACGCCTTTTTGCCCGGTACAGATATCCAAAAAGGATTTTTTCTGATCTTCTTTCCAGCTATTGTAAATGCTGCTTAATTTCCAGTTGTTCTGGATTTCGTTTAAAATCTCTTCGCGTTTACGAAAAGAAAAAAGGTTTTGCAGTGTTTTTTTGTGCATAAATTGCCTCCTTAAGTGTTTTGTTAATTGTTACACATTGGTTTTGGGTTTTTTAATTGTAGGGAAATTAAACATAAAAATGCACAAAATAAACGAACATAAAGAAAATAGATTTTCTTTGTGCTGACTATGATACGGCATTCAGGGAGAAATGTCAAGAGGTATAAATAAATTCTTCTTTTTCCCATTGCAAAACCCCCCATTTTCCTGTATGATAGAGATAGATTAACAGTAAGGAGGCACACATTTATGTTGCAGATTAAGAATCCGGTTTTGCCGGGATTTAATGCAGATCCATCCATTATCCGTGTGGATGATACATATTACATTGCGAACTCTACGTTTGAGTGGTTTCCGGGAGTTCGTCTGCACGAGTCAAAAGATTTAGTACATTGGAATCTTCTTCCATCCGCATTGTCCACGACGACATTGCTTGATATGAAGGGAAATCCGTCATCGGGAGGTATCTGGGCGCCGGATCTTTCGTATGCAGATGGAAAATTCTGGCTTGTTTATACGGATGTAAAAGTAACCGAAGGACCGTTCAAAGATATGATCAATTATCTGACGACGGCAGAAGATATCCGCGGACCTTGGTCGGATCCGATCCGTGTAAATGGTGTGGGATTTGATGCGTCTTTGTTCCATGATGATGACGGACGCAAATATCTCGTACAGCAGACATGGGATCATCGTGAGTATCATCATGGATTTAATGGTATTACATTGACAGAATTTGACACAGAGACGATGAAATTAAAACCGGAGACAGCGCGTACGATCTACGCCGGCACGGATGTCAAATTGGTTGAGGGACCGCATTTGTATAAGATCAACGGATATTATTATCTGTTTGCAGCACAGGGCGGAACCGTCTGGACACATCAGGAAGTAGTAGCCCGTTCGAAGACATTGGATGCGCTGAGTTTTGAGACAGAGCCGGGCGATCCGTTTATTACAAACTTTGATACGCCGGAACTTGAGATCCAGAAGCAGGGACATGGTGCTCTCGTAGAGACTCCCGGCGGTGAGTGGTATTATGCAAGTTTGTGTGGAAGACCGTGGAACCACGAAAATGAAAGTTCGATCGACCCACGCGGCTGGTGTCCGCTTGGCCGTGAGACGGCAATTCAGAAAGTATACTGGGATGAAGAAGGCTGGCCTCGTATCGAGGGCGGACACGGTGGAAAAGTGCTTGTGGATGCGCCGAAAGATGCGATTTTGACAGAAGCACCGGCAGATCATTCAATGCATGATGAATTTGACACACCAAAACTTCATGATGAGTGGAATACCCTCCGCGTACCATTTACTGAGGAAATGGGTACGACAGGAGACGGCAGGCTGACATTGGTCGGAAAAGGATCCCTCAGCAATAAGCATGAGCTTTCGTTGGTGGCAAAACGCTGGCAGGCATTTAACTTTGATGCCGAAGTGAAAGTGAAATTTGATCCGTTTAACTATCAGCAGATGGCTGGATTGACAAACTTTTACAATGACAAGCACTGGTCCTTTGCATTTATTACATGGAATGAGAAAAACGGTCGTGTGATCGAAGTAGCAGAGTGCAACCGTGGCGGATATTATTCCTTCCTTCGCGACGATGCGATTCCGGTACCGGATGATGTAGAATTTGTATGGCTTCGCACAAAGGTAAGAAAACAGTCTTACAGCTACGAATATTCCTTTGATGGAAAGAATTATACCGAAATTCCGGGTACATTGGATGCAGCTGTATTGTCCGACGATTATGTACTTCAGTCTTACGGTGGATTCTTCACCGGAGCATTTGTCGGCATGGCATGCGTGGATTATTCCGGATACGATCAGACCGCAGAATTCCGCAGTTTTGATTACAAAGAATTGGATTAATTGATAGAAAGAGCCTTTTTTAAACCAGGCTCGATTAGATGGCTGGCGATGCAGCAGAGGATTCCGGGAAGAAGGACGAAAAGTCCGGGAACCGGGAAAACGATGACGCAGGCGCCGGCCATTGTAAATAATAGGATGAAAGTTTCTTTGATGTGGCCTGCCATCAGTCGTACGGAGAGCAGAAGGACGGCAGGAAATGAAGCGCGCAGGTGTGAGATCACGGCAAAGATATAATTGGCGAGAACCCAGAGGACGAGGCAGATTACCATCCATAAAAAGGGCGGTAAAAGATTGCCGTTTTTTTCGGTAAAGACTTGGGAAAGATCTACAGCCATCGCGGCACCGTAACAAAGAAACAGGATCGTTGGTGCAAGAGATTGGAAAAAATTGGATTTGAAGGCCGAGAAATATTCCCGGCAGATGTGAGCGGAAGTTTGTGTGTGACCGCGCGAGATACAGTGATAAAGCGCGGTCAAAGAAGCCCCTGAAGTGATAAGAGGGATACTCGTAAATAAAAATAAAAAGCCAAGCACGATTAGCTGACATGCAGTAGTCAGCCAGTCGTACAATTTGTTTTCAAGTAATGATTTCATAGAAACCTCCCCAAATAAATGATAAATTAAGCGGATTTCCGGTTAGGTGGACAGCTGCAGTTTGAGCAGTTCGGAATACGAACTTCCGGTATATTTTTTAAAACATTTTCCAAAATAATTCGGATCCGGAATGCCGACTTCTTTTGCCGTCATATACATAAGCATCCGCGATTCCAGACATTTTTTGGCCTTTTCCATGCGGCAGGCCGTGATGTAATCTGAGATATTCTGACCGCAGTCAGCTTTAAAACGGCGGCTCAGGTAACTTGGATTGTAGCCGAATTTCTGCGCAATCGCGGTGAGATTTAATGCGGAATCCGGATAGTGATTATCAATATACTGTTTGACGCGTTCCATATCCGAAGAGAGATCCTGCCGGACGGGCTGCTCCGGTACGGCGGCAGGCAGGGCATCCAGTTCGCGGATCGCCTTTTGGCAGGCTTCCCGGATGTCTGTGCGGACAATCGGTTTAAGAAGATAATCCGTGATCCCAAGTCCGATACACTGCTTTGCATATTCAAATTCATCAAAGGCAGTCAGGATAATAATCTTCATCTGCCAATATCGTTTTAACGCAATTTTGGAAAATTCAATGCCGTCCATAAAAGGCATACGAATGTCTACAAAAATAATGTCAGGACGAAGTTTATCGATAATATTGATCGCTTCAATCCCGCTTGCTGCTTCGCCAACAACTTCCAGCCCCATTTCCTTCCAGTCGACCGATGCTTTTAAAAGATTGCGAAGCGCCTTCTCATCGTCAATAATCATAACACGATACATAAAAACTACACTCTCCTTTATAACAAATATACCTGTTACCTGTTTTGCAGCGGTAATTTCAAAACAATCTCACAATATTCCCCTTCTGTACTGTGAATCTCAAAGACATCTTCCGTTTTATAATAATAACGGATTCGCTCTATGGTTCCCTGAAATCCAAAACTGCGGCTGTCTTTGCCGGAAAACAAAAGTTCCCGCTGGTGGGCAGACATGCCGATTCCATTGTCGTAAACGGTAAGAAGTAAAAAATCTTCCCGGCGTTTTACGGTGACACGGATAACCCCATGTTCGCCCTTTGGACGAATCCCGTGATAAATGGAATTTTCTACCAGTGGCTGCAAGATCAGACGGGGAACACGAATTGAGGAAACCCCATCCTCGATGTCGTATTCATCGGTAAAAATGTCTTCAAAACGTGTTCGCTGCAGTGTGAGATAACTCTTTACAATTTCTATTTCCTCTCCCAGAGACAAGTCGGTGCTTCCTTTGCTCAAAAAGCGCCGGTAAAAATTTCCGAGAGTTTCTAACATATTGTATACCTCGTCCGTTCGGTTTTCTAAAGCCATATAACGGATCATGTCTAAGGTGTTGTACAAAAAGTGTGGTTTCATTTGTTCCTGCAGGGCATCCAATTCTGCCATCCGCAGTGTCTTCTCTTTTTGAAGAAGTTCTTCGATCAATTGGTTGATCTCGATCAGCATGGCGTTGTAACTGTTTTTCAAAAGCCCGATCTCGTCATTATTTACGTTCATGCTGACACGATGCAGCCATCCGTTCTGCACCTCTGCCATACTGTCAACCAGACGCTGGATCGGATAGGTGACATTTCTGGAGATATAGGTATTGATCAGCCACATAAAGGCAAGGAGGATAAAAGCTCCGATGATCAATGCGGCTAACAGTTTGGATGGAAGACCGTCTAAAATCCGTACTTCCAGACTGGAAGCAAGGAGAAAATGCGAATCTGCCAGTTTGTCGCAGGTAAATATTCTTTTGGAAAAAAGTTTGTCATCGGTCGTACGCATATTTTGAACCAGAGCATCCGCTGTCAGGGAAGCAAACGGTTTTTCGCTGTCGCGGCAGATCAGGCGGCCGGACGTATCGTAAAGGGCAAAATGACTCGTCTCCCCGGAAAGTCCTTCATATACCTGCTCGAAAAAGCGGCTTGGAAGGTTGATCGCAAGGATGCCGATCGGCTTCTGGGTATTGAGGTCGTTGATGACACGGACAAAAGACACCATTTCGCCGATGTTGGAGCGAAAGGCATCGCGTGTTCCGGCTTTGATGACATAGTTACCTTTTTTCGCCATCATTTCATCCAGCCATTCGGTTTCAAAAATCTTGCCGGTATTCACATAGGTAATGCCCGGACCGGTATTGATATACTGGCCGTCCATACGCAGAACCACGACATTGCAGGAAAGATTAAACGTGTTCAGAATGTCGTGGATCTCCTGTATGGCATTTCGTGTATGTGCGGTTGAATTTTCGGTCGAACCAAGAAAGGTAAGTACGCCGCTGCGCAGCATCGTAAGCCGGCTGATGCTGTTGACGGATTTCATGGTGCCTTCCAGATTGTTGGAAATCGCAATCCGGTTATTGTTCTCTTTGTCACGGATGGACTGCTGCATTTGATTTTCCAGAATCAGGTAAAAGATGCCGGAACAGAACAAAATGCACAGAGCCATCGTACAAAGAAATAACATCTGAATTTTTTTCCGCAGCCCCAATGACAAAAAACGTTTCTTCATATCGTGCTATATCTCCCAAAAAAGTATTACAATAACAAAAAAGTTATATGCTTTGGTTATAGTATAACACAGTTATCCTTTAATTGCACCTGCCATTAAACTTTCTTGTATTTTTTTACTCATAAAACAATAAATGATGAGTGTCGGGAACGTGGCGATGACAAGAGCAGCGCCGATCGGCCCCCATTTGGTCGTGTACGCACCGGAAAGTGCCTGGATGCCGACGGACAACGTACGGTATTTGCTGTCACTGATAAAGATAACGGCAAACATAAGCTCATTCCACGCTTGTAGAAAGGTAAAAATGCCAATGGTGGAAAGTGCCGGTTTCATGAGTGGCAGAACGACGCGGAAGAAGATTCCGTACACGCCGCAGCCATCGATACAGGCGGCTTCTTCAAGTTCGCGCGGAATATTTTCAATGAAACTCTGGCAGATCATGATTGCCATTGCGAGGGCAAAGGCGGTATATGGGATGATCAGTGCCTGATACGAGTTCGTCATCTTTAATTCGCGTAAGATGATAAAAATCGGCAGGATCGCCGCGTGGATCGGTACCGTTAAACCGAGCATAAAAATGCTGTTGACAAGTCTGCGGCCGCGCCATTCCATGCGGGAGAGAGCATAGGTCGCCATCAGGGAAAAGATGACAGTCAATGCGATCGTTGCAAAGGTGACGATTGCGCTGTTGACAAAGTAAAGCGCCATATTTCCCGTGTCGAGAGCCTCGGAGTAGTTGCTCCACAGCCATTCTTTTGGCAGGCCGATGATGTTGTCACCAAAGATCTCTTTATTGGTTTTCAGGGAAAAGGTAAACATCCAATACAGTGGAAACAGGTTTATCAAAGTCCAGAGTGACAGTAAGAGGTACATTACGCTTGTTTTTACTTTTTTCATTTAGTCCACCTCCGTTCGGAAACAGCGTTTGATCAGTATCGCAAAGAAGAAGCACAGGAAAATGATAAACATCGCGATGGAGCTTCCAAGTCCGTATCGGCTTCGGTCGAAGATCATGTTGATCATCAAGGTACTTGGTACTTCACTTGCGTGAGCCGGGCCGCCGCCGGTCAATACATAGATCAGGTCAAAGGCTTTCAGAGAGCCGGTTACGGCAAAGATTACGCACATACGCAAAACCGGTTTGATCATCGGAATCGTGATATAACGTGATAACTGGTGGTCGCTGGCACCGTCAATCTTGGCTGCTTCGCGGATGTCCGGCGACAGGCTTTTGATGCCGGCGTACATGAGGAGCATGTGGTAGCCGACGTACTGCCAGAGCATCGGGATGAAGCAGGCGGCGAGGGCGTATTTCTGGTCGCCGAGCCACGTTTTGCACCAGGTATCAAGTCCGACGGCACGCAAAAAGGAATTGACGATACCGTATTGCGGATTGTATATTTTCATCCACAATTGTCCGATGACGGTTGTGGATAACAGCACCGGAATAAAGAATACAGCGACAAAAAAACGTTCGCCCTTGATGCCCTTTGCCAAAGTCAGAGCCAAAAGCAGGGCGAGGGGAAGCTGTAAAAAGACAGAAAGTCCGGCAAAGATAAAGGCGTTTCGCACGGTAGGACCGAAGCCGAGACTTTTTTCGGTAAATAATTCGATGTAATTTTGTATACCAACAAATGTGCCGGAAGTGATGCCGTCCCAGTCTAGGAGACTATAATATCCGGACATAAAGATGGGTAAGATGATGATAGCTAAAAACAGCAATGCTGCGGGAAAGAGAAAGACGAAGATTGCTGTTTTATTTTTTCTTACTTTATCCATGAAATCCTCCTTAAAAATGGTTAGAGCGACAACCGGGCGGCTCCCGGACTGCAGAACTTCTGCTGTCTGGGAGCCGCCCGGATCAAACCCCATTCACAAAATCAAAGTGTGATTATTTTTGCTGTGACTATTTTTTGCTTAACTGCTTATCCATACCGGCAGCAAAATCTTCCGGTTTCAGGTCGCCTGCAAAGAGGGACTGAAGGAGCGTCAGATATTCTCCTGCATCGTCGGAAGACATCAAAGTATCAAACCACAGAGTATAGGAAGTTGCTTTTCCAGCAATATCAGCTACCTGCTGTGTTAAGGCAGGGACGGAAGAAGCGTCATAGTCAACGGTCCATGCCGGAATGCCGGCACCGCTTAAGTACGCATATTTGGAAACTCCTCTTGTGATCTCAAACGCGGCTGCCGCAGCAAGATCTTTGTTTTTCGTATCTGCGGATACCATCAAGGTATCGGAACCGCCGCCCATGAAGTCGGTTACACTTGCGTTTTCGCTGTTGACAACAGGAATTGGTGCAACGGAGAAATTGTCAGGTTTTTCAGCATCGGTCACGATGGAACCACCCATCCAGCTTCCGGTGAAGTACATTGGAACCTGTTCTGCATAGAAAGAAGCACTTGCTTCGTCATTGGAAAGACCGGTTGCGCCGTCGATGAAAGCGCCCATGTCAACCAATTCTTTGATGCAGTTAGCGGCTTTTACAAAATCCGGGTCGTTGTAGGACTGTCCCTGCTTCGTCAATGCTTTGGTGACTTTGTCTGCACCGGCAGATTTGAGTGCCAGTCCATCATGCAGCATAGCGAGTACCCATGTATCTTTTACGCTGGTTCCGATCGGTTTGATGCCTGCGTCGATAAATTTCTTGCAGACCGCTTTGAATTCATCCCATGTAGCCGGTACTTCAACGCCCTGTTTTTTGAACATTTCTTTGTTGTACCACATTACGGAAACCGGTGTACAAGTTACGGAACCATATAATTTGCCATCGTAGATATCGTTGGCAAGAGCGGTTTTACTGATTTCCTTTTCGTAATTTTTGTAATAGTCATCCAGGCACATTACTTTTCCGGAAGATACGAAAGACTCGGAAAATCCGCCTGCCCACGTAAAGAAGATATCCGGAAGTTCATTGGCAGCGACGGCCGCTTTGATTTTCGTCTTATAGGATTCATTTTCAAATGTCTCCATATTGATCTTTACGCCGGGATGATTTTTCTCAAACTCCTCGATTGCCTGAAGATACGGTTTGTGGAAAGAGTCGCTTTCCGTAGCGATCGTCCACATGGTCAGGGTTGTCTCAGCCCCTGATGAGCTGTCTTTCTCTGAACTGCTGCCGCAGCCGGTCAACGCGGACACGGCCATAACGACAGATAAAGCCAGAGGAAGAATTCGTTTTTTAAGTAACATAAAAAACCCTCCTTATTCAAATAATGATATAGCCATTATAAGGAAAATGCAATCGAATTTGAATGGATTAATTTTACTTTAAGGGGTAAAATTTTTACTTTTGTAGATATGTAAAACGCAAATTCGGAAAACAGATAACACTTTTGCGGATATAATCGGAAAAACTATTGATAAAAAGAAGTAAGTCGGGTATAATATAAACAGAGGAAGGTGATAACCATGATAGAAAGAGCATCGTATATCAAAAAAATCATGGCATATACGGATACGCCATTTATTAAAATTTTAACGGGTGTCCGAAGATGCGGAAAATCAACTATACTGAAAATGATCATGGAAAAACTTCAACGTGATCGTGGAATTGCAAAAGAACAGATTGTCAATTATCGCTTTGATTCCATGGAGTACGATGATATGAATGCAAAGCAGATGTATGAAGAGTTAAAGTCAAAGCTTTGTCATGGGAAGAAAACGTATATTTTTTTAGACGAAGTACAGGATGTGGAAGGATGGGAAAAGGTTGTCAATTCGCTGGCTTCGGATTATGATGTGGATATTTATATAACGGGATCGAATTCCCGTATGATGTCCTCTGAAATATCAACATATCTTACGGGGAGATATGTGTCATTCCGGATTTACACGCTGTCGTTTGAAGAATATTTGATGTTTAAAGAACGTTATGCATCAGTAAAAAGTAATAGAGAAGAATTGGCTATGTATATAAAAAAGGGTGGTTTTCCAGCGACGCATCTGCAGGAGTATGGCGATGATGAAATTTACACGATTGTAAAAGATATTTATCGTTCTACAATTTTTTCGGATATTGTGAGACGAAATCAGATTCGAAAAGTAGACCAGCTCGAACGAATTGTAAAATATGCATTTGATAATGTGGGAAATACATTTTCTGCCAAAAGTATATCCGATTATTTGAAATCTCAAAAGAGATCTTTGGACAATGAAACGGTATATACGTATCTTGAAAAATTAGAAAAAGCGTATTTGCTTCATCGCTGTCCGCGTTATGATCTGAAAGGCAAAGAGATATTAAAAACACAGGAAAAATATTATCTGGCAGATACGTCTTTGCGATATAGTGTATTAGGATATAAAAGGGATACCGTGGCGTCGAGTCTGGAGAATGTTGTATATTTGGAACTGTGCCGAAGAGGCTATAATGTGTATATTGGAAAAATAGGAAGTTATGAGATTGATTTTGTTGCAGTAAGGCAAAACGAAAAGATTTATGTACAGGTGACGCAGCAGATTGATTCAGAAAAAACAGAACGAAGAGAGTATGACAGGTTACTTGGCATCCAGGATAATTATCCCAAATATGTCCTTCGAACCGATGAATTTGCCGAGGGGAATTATGAGGGGATTAAGGAAATGCATGTTGCAGATTTTCTGTTAAATAAGGAGTATTAAAAAATCCCCTGCCGCATTGCATGTAATACAGCAGAGGATTTTTGCGGTAACCATTCGGTTACTTTCTATCAGCCCATTGATTTTGCAGCGTTGATAAATTCATAGAAAGAAGCTTTTGGATCCGTGATTCCGGTGTCAAAAAGCAGTGGAGAGCAGGAAGCACGCCAGGAGATCGTGTCGTACAATCCCCACAAAGTGATGCCGGTTACGCCCTTAGGATTCACATTTTTATCGCGGTTACGGTTTTTCTCTAAAATCGTCTTCATCAACTGGCCGACGTATTTGGCTTGGTCGGCATTTGTCTCATTTTCGTCGGCATAAGAATAACTTGCATTAGAACCTTCGGTATCGTAGTTGATCGTTACGTCAAGTTCTGTGATCTGGACTTCGTAGCCGGCTGCGAGGAATTTTTCCAATGCAGCGCCGTAAAGTTCGATCGTAGGCACTTTGACGTCGACGTGGCTCTGCATACCGATGCCGCCGCAGATTTTTTCCGGTTCATCTTTGTTGATAAAGTTCACAAGATTGAGCGTCTGCTGAATGCCAAAGTAGGTATTGTAGTCGTTGTAGAATAATGTTACTTTATCCTGCACATTATAGGTCTTTAACATTCCATAAGCAAGTTCAAATGCTTTCTTTACATAACTTGGGGTGTCACCGCTGTTTTTATAAATGTTTGTCCAAGTTCTTGTAAATCCCTGGCGGTGCAGGTATTCGTTTACGACATCCCACGCATAGACGATGCTTCCGGCAGAACCGGTAAGTTCTTTTTCTTTCTCCATGACATGAGCCATTACGTTGTGGATGTAGAAATCTTCGCGGGCATCCATCGTCTCTGTGTTCGTGTCTTTGTTATCTTCGTATTTGTCGGAGAAGAACCAGCCCGGTGTCTGGCTGTGCCATACCAGGGTGTGGGCGCGCATCTTCAATCCGTTTTTCGCAGCGACTTCGAGGGCGCCGTCCACTTCACGGAAATTCAAGGAAGGCACGGTGCTTTCTTTGTAGTTTTCCGGAATGTAGTAACCTTTTGCTTTTGCCTCGGCGACGGTCATCGTCGTAGGACGGGAACCGAGGATATTGTCCGGTTTCATCTCGTTTTCGAGGGTAAAACTGTTGAATTGATTCTTTACAAAATTCAATGTTTTCTCGTTCTGAAGTTCCCGTTTATAGGCGGCACTTCCGTAATTCAGGCAGGTTCCCATATATGGGATCTGGCTTTCATAGGTTTTCAGGATACTTGGCAGATTGGTGACAACTTTTGGCTTAACCTTCACTTTGCAGGAAAGCTTAAATGTCTTTTTGCCCTTTTTTACCTTGCAGTTGATCTTCGCGGAACCATTTCCTACCGCTTTGAATTTGCAGGAAGTTTTTTTCTTTTTGGTAATTTTGCAGACAGTTTTGTCCGAAGAAGACCAGGTAACTTTGCCTTTTCCGGCCTTTTTCAAGCGGATTGTCGCGGATTTGTCGCGAACCAGTGTCAGTTTCTTTTTTGACAGCACCGGCTTCTTTACCTTAGCGGCATCGACGGAATTTGGTGCGAGAATTGACGCACAGAGCGTGAATGCCAGAAGCAGAGCTGTCCCTTTCTTTGTTTTGATCATAATTTTAATACCTCCAATAAGTAACTTTTTCTCAATTATAACGAAAAACGATAGAAAATACAAGCAAAATAGGATATACTTTATAGGTAATTATTCAGAATCCAATGTATGAAAATTTAGGAAAGAGAGGAAAAGATGAATCAACGAGTAAAACAATTGACATTTTGTGCACTTTGTATCGCACTTGGTGTAGTAACTTCGTATATTAAATTTGCGTCACTTCCCTTTGGGGGATCGATCACGCTGTTTAGTATGCTGTTTGTGGCGCTGCCCGGATATTTATATGGTGTTCGGACAGGTGTTATAACAGGTGTCGCTTATGGAATCCTGCAATTTTTGATCGAACCGTATGTCGCAGCACCGGTCCAGATTCTTCTGGATTATCCGCTGGCATTTGGGGCGCTGGGACTGAGCGGCTTATTTCGCACAAAAAAATATGGGCTGACGGCAGGATATCTGCTGGGAGTTTTTGGAAAATATGTGTTTCACGTGATTTCCGGCTATGTATTTTTTGCCGCCTATGCACCAGAGGGGATGAACCCGCTTGTCTACACGCTGGGGTACAATCTCACCTATCTGGTGCCGGAAGCAGCAGCGACCGTTATCGTGATTTCGATTCCTGCGGTCCGCAAAGCACTGCGATCTGCTCTTCCATCTCTGCATCACTGATCATCGTCACACGGCCATTGTCAAACTGTTCGGTAACCCATTCGTACAATTTTGCTGCGAGTGGGTCTTTTTTTGTATATTTCTTTTCGCCGCGGCGTGAATACGAATGATTCAGCCAAAATACGATGCCGGCTGTGCCGGAGGTGCTTGTGATCGATACTTTTGGCGGGCGGTTCAAAATGCTTTCGGTATCAAAAATATTGTAAATTTCCGGGTTTTTCATCAGCCCGTCGGCGTGGATGCCGGCACGCGTGAGGTTGAAGTTCTGCCCGGCAAATGGAGTCATCGGCGGGATTGGATACTTCGTATCGTGTTCAATATAATGGGCAATTTCAGTGATGTACTCCGGGTGCATGCCATTCATCGTGCCGCGCAGGGAAGCGTATTCAAAGATCATTGCTTCGACGGGCACATTTCCGGTGCGTTCGCCGATGCCAAGCAGCGAGCAGTTGACGGCACTTGCGCCGTACATCCAGGCGGTTGTGGCATTGACAACACCTTTGTAGAAGTCGTTGTGGCCGTGCCATTCGATCATATCCGAAGGCACGCCGGCGTAGTGCTGCAATCCGTAAATAATGCCGGAGACGCTTCGTGGCAGTGCAACGCCGGGATAAGGAACACCGAGGCCGAGGGTGTCGCAGGCACGGATTTTGATCGGAACGCCGCTTTCGCGTGATATTTCCATCAGGCGGCTGGCAAATGGTACAACGAAACCATAAAAATCAGCGCGTGTGATGTCCTCAAAATGACAGCGCGGGTGGAGTCCTGCTTCGATACAGTCGCTGATGATGCCAATGTATTTGTCGAGAGCTTCCTTTCGGGTAAGTCCCATTTTATGGAAAATATGATAATCCGAGCAACTGACAAGCACGCCGGTTTCTTTTACTCCGATGGAGCGCACCAGCTCAAAATCTTTTTTCGAAGCACGGATCCAAGTCGTAATTTCCGGAAAATTGTAGCCAAGTTCCATGCATTTTTCCAAGGCGTCACGGTCTTTTTTCGAATAGACAAAAAATTCGGTCTGGCGGATCATGCCATTGTCGCCGCCCAGTTTGTGCAGCAGTTTGTACAGATGAACCATCTGCTCTGTCGTATACGGTGTGCGCGACTGCTGGCCATCGCGGAATGTCGTGTCGGTGATAAAAATGTCGTCGGGCATATTCTGCGGCACGCGGCGGTAGTTAAACGCGATTTTTGGCGTCTCATTATAAGGAAACATTTCGTGAAATAACGCAGGTTCTTTTACATCCTGAAGTTCATATGAATACGGATCCTGCTCAAGTAAATTGGTCTTTTGGCTTAAATTGATATCTGGCATAATAACCCTCCTGTCTTGCAATCATTATAAAACAGGTGTATATTATATGTAAAATAAATTATTTTGATCATAATAATCGAAAATGTCGATAACAGGAGGAGGCTCTATGGATATTGAAACTATGAAAACCTTTCTGGTTCTCGCGGATACCAGAAATTTTACGAGGACGGCGCACCAGCTTTTTATCGCGCAGTCAACCGTGACAAACCGTATCCTGGAACTGGAAAAGGAGTTAAATGTAACGTTATTTGAGAGAAATAACCGGAGTGTTGAACTGACGCCGGAGGGGGAGAGATTTTCGCTGTACGCTGCGAGTGTCATCCGGTTGACGGATACGGCGATGGCAGAGATCAGCTCCATCCATAAATTTGAAAATACGCTGCGCATCGGCTCGTCGGATTCCGTTTATGAAGCACATCTGGCGCCGATCATTCAGGCGCATCAAAGAAACCACCCGGAAGATGCGCTGAAAATCTCGATCGGCTTGTCAAGCCAGCTTTTGGAGCAGCTGCAAAGTGATATATTGGACGTCGTTTTTTCATATATTCCCCTGCGAAACCCCAAGTATCATTGTGAAATTTACAAAGAAGATCCGATGATCCTCGTCACGGACTGGAACAACCGCAGGTATCAAAAGGGAATCCGGCAGAAAGAACTTTTGCAGGAAAATTATCTGATGTGCAATTTTGCCCTGCAGGATGTCGGTCAGTTTATCCGGAATCTGTTTCCACGGTATCACCAGTTTTCGCTGGAGATTGATGACTGTTCGAAGATCATTCCTTTTTTGACCGGGCAGGAAAACTATACATTTCTCCCCAAAGATACCGCGGCTTCTTATATAAAAGAAAAGAAACTGCGGGAGGTCGCGCTGCTTGATTTTCAGACACCGGTCATCAATAGTTACATTATTGGCAAAAAGAACAAAAAAAGCCTGTGGGAAAGCATATTTCTTGTTGCAAATGACTAAAACTCATGGTAAAATTTTCTTACATAAATAAATATTTATAATGAAAAGGAGAATGATATAATGGGTAACAAAAAAGGTACAAAAGCCCTTTGCTATGCGGTCGTGACAGCGATGACATTCACTTCGCTTATGGCACCGGCGAATGCATCTGCGGCGAAAAAAGCTAAATTAGCGAAAAAGACGCTGACAATCATGCAGGGAAAATCCAAGCGGATTGTGATCAAAAACAAAAAGAGTAAAGCAAAATACAAATTTAAAGCATCCAACGCAAAGATAAAGGTGACAAAAACCGGAAAAGTCACAGCGGTTAAGGCGGGAAAAGCAAAAGTAACGGTAAAGGAAACGTATAAAAAGAAGACGCGTAAAGTCGGCGTGGTTACGGTTAACGTAAAGGCGAAGAAAGCAGTCGTGCCGACGGAAGTTCCGATTCCATCGGATGTGGTAAGTACACCGACAGCAGTTCCGAGCGCTGTGCCAACACAGACACCTCCGGCGACGGCAAGCCAGGCTCCTACCGTAAGTCAGGCACCGACAGCAAGCCCGGTGACAACACCGGCGGCAGAACCAACCGCAGCGCCGACGGAAGAGCCGGATGAAGATAAGACGGTAGTATATAATAATTATTTTGAAGATGGTGATTGTAAAGACATTACTGCCCGTGGAGGAAAAATTGAAGTCTCCCAGTCCGAAAATCATACGGATGGCGGTATGAACAGCCTTTTGTGTAAAGACAGAAGTGCAGACTGGCACGGAGCGTCTCTTAACATCAGCAAACTGACACAGACAGGCGGAAAATATGATTTCTCTACCTGGGTAAAACAAAATACCGGAAGTGATCAGAAGGTTGCTATGAAGCTCCAATATAAGGATAAAGAAGGAAATGAGCAGTACAAATCGGTTGTTGCCGGAGTGGACGACGGTGTCGTATGTGAAAGCGGAAAATGGGTTGAACTCAAAGGCTCTTACGTGATTCCGGAGGCAGACGGAGATGTTACCTTATATTATGAAATGTCATCGGATCCGGCAGCAGATTTCCTCATTGATGATGTGATCATCGAAGGAAAAGAAGTTGAAAATACAGAATTTAAGATGACAGATGAGATTCGTGGTGCGATCAAAGCAGACAGCCTTCTTTCCACAGGAAATAATGCACGCCTGAAAAATGTGATCGCAAAAGCAAGAAATGGTGAAGATGTGACACTGGCTTATATCGGTGGTTCCATCACGGAAGGAGCGCTTGCTTCTCCAAACTCCAATTGCTATGTTGAAGTTTCTGCGAAAGCATTTGCGAAAAAATATGGAAAAGATGGCGGTGCAAATGTACATTTTATCAATGCAGGAATGAGCGGTACGCCATCGGATATCGGTATTGTCCGTTACAACCGTGACGTGATTGAACGTCTTCCGGAAGGCAGCGATCATCCGGACGTTTTGTTTATCGAATTTGCTGTAAATGATTTTGGAACGACATCCAAAGGCGGAGCCTATGAAGGTCTGATTCGTCAGGCATTGAAATCCGGTTCCGCAGTGGTACTTATCTTTTCAACGTTCCAAAAGGGAGCCGGCGGAACGGTTATGGAATCCCAGTATCGTCCATACGGTGAGCATTACAATATCCCAATGATCAGTATGGGAGACGGAATTACAAAGTACTTCGACGAAGATGGATTCTATGACTGGTATTTTGGAGATAAACTTCATCCAAATAACCGCGGATACAAATTGATGTCAGATTGTATCATGAATCTGATGGATACCGTTGACAACGCGCAGGCAGATACGGATAATATTACCGACATTGATGCGATGGCGCCAAAGACAACGGCAGCATATCAGGGAATGAAGATGATCGATGCCAATACAAAGGCAGAAGATGACGATGCGTTGATCTCGATCGATGCCGGAAGTTTTACTGCCAAAGATTCCGCTACCGGAAATTTCCAGTATGAGTACAAGGGACAAAAGAGCGCTTCCTGGTTTGCAGATAACTGGATGCATACAAAAGATGCCGCCAACGATGCGCTGACCGTTAAACTGAATTGCAAGACGTTGATGTTTGTTTACAAACTTAGCAGTTCCTCTTCATTTGGCCCTGCTGAGGTGTACATCGACGGCGAGAAAAAGGGAACTTTGAACGGTTACGATTCTTCCGGCTGGAACAACGGAAAAGTATTTGTAGCAATGACAAATGAGGAAGTGGCAGAGCATACCATTGAAATAAAAATGGCAGACGAAAGTGCCGCAAAGAACTTTACACTTATGGCAATTGGGTTTAATTAGTCATGAGGGGGGACCCACGAAGTGGGAATATGTCATGAGGGGGGACCCACGAAGTGGGGGGAGTCCTGATGACTGATTGTAGAAAAGTTGACTAGAACTAGTTTGTGGGGGGAGTCCTGATGACGGCCTATAGAATGGTTGACTAGAATTAGTCATGAGGAGGGGCCCGCGAAGCGGGAATATGTCATGAGGGGGGACCCACGAAGTGGGAATATGTCATGAGGGGGGACCCACGAAGTGGGGGGAGTCCTGATGACTGA